>JBNKZU010000022.1:0-31912 GCA_050301795.1 Thiohalomonadaceae bacterium
GGTTTCACAGATTGTTTACTCCAGCAGCCGCTCTCAGGTAAGTGATGTGTGGGTCGCAGGAAAACAACTCTTAAACAATCGGGAGTTGACCACACTTGATGAAGCAGACATTCTTGCACGAGCACAACGCTGGCAGCAGAAGCTGGCTGAAAACCGTTAACACGCACAATCAGGGGTGGCAAGGCGAAACGGCACCTCCACAAACCGGAAATTGAGATGACAGAAGCAACCCAAAATGTAGATCATAGTGAAGTTGGAAAATTCGAGGCACTCGCCTCTCGCTGGTGGGATCCTCATAGCGAATTCAAACCGCTCCACGATATCAATCCATTGCGATTAAACTACATAGATGAGCGCTCAAACATCGATGGGAAAAGGGTTGTTGATGTTGGTTGTGGCGGGGGGATCCTTGCTGAATCCATGGCGTTACGCGGAGCCATCGTCACAGGGATCGACATGGGAGAAGCACCATTAGAGGTTGCAAAACTACATCAGCTTGAAAGTGGAGTGGATGTCGATTATCGAAAGATAACAGCTGAAGCCTTGGCACAAGAGATGCCTCACAGCTTTGATGTGGTGACCTGTATGGAGATGTTGGAACATGTTCCCGATCCCTCCTCTGTGATTGCCGCATGTTTTAAATTGGTAAAACCGGATGGTCACGTCTTTTTTTCAACACTGAACCGCAATCCAAAATCATACCTGTTTGCAATCGTAGGTGCCGAGTACCTCCTCAAGATGTTGCCCAAAGGTACTCACGACTACAGCAAATTTATCCGCCCTTCTGAGCTGGAATCGTGGTGTCGTCATGCAGGACTGGAGATGAAAGAGCTAACAGGCATGAGTTATAGCCCTTTCAGCCAAAAGTACAGCCTTGGCAGAGATATCGATGTGAACTACATGATCCACTGCCAACCCGCTCAGGAGTGACACTATTACTCACCCGATAAAGACAGTTCTGTTTGATCTTGATGGAACCCTGGTTGACACGGCACCAGATCTTGCGGATGCGCTTAACCATACTCTGAAAAAAGCAGGTATGGCATCACTGGATTATGAAACCATACGTCCAGTGGTATCTCATGGTAGTCCGGCACTGCTAAAGCTTGGTTTTAATATCGATGAGGATCACCCTGAATATAGCCTTCATCGGGAGCGACTATTGGGGTATTACCTTGAACACATCGCTGATCGCTCTCGTCCCTTTGAAGGAATCCTGCCACTACTGACCGAACTGACACAGCGCAACATCACCTGGGGAGTAGTGACTAATAAACCGACATTTCTCACAAATCCGTTAATGAAAGCGCTCAATCTCTATAATCTTGCTGCCACCATTGTCAGTGGCGACACTTTAAAAGAGCGCAAACCCGATCCGGCACCGATGTTTCATGCCGCTAACGAGGCAGGTGTTGATAGCTCCAATTGTCTGTATATCGGAGATGCTGCCCGTGATATCGAAGCAGGAAAACGAGCCGGAATGTATACTGCCACCGCACTGTTCGGATATATCGAGTCTGATCAAAACCCAAACGATTGGCAGGCGGATGTGATGATCAACTCTCCGCTTGAGATCCTGAACTGGATCGATAATCACCATCAACAATCAAGGGTCGGCTAATGGTTGAGATTCCGATCTGGATACTGGTTACCACCGTTTTAGCCGTTGCAGTTATTACTGCACTGGTGGTCTATCTGTGGCAACAGCAGAGTATAAATCGACTGCGAGAGCAAAACATTCAGTTACAGGCCGCCATTGAGACTGCAAAAAGAGAGGTTAACACCTCAAAACAACTTCTACAGGATGCTCAGGGGCAGTTTGGCTCACTATTCAAATCGATGGCAGATGACGCACTGAAACAGAACAACAATGAGTTTCTGAAACTGGCCCAGGAGAAGCTCAAACAGCACCAGATAGCAGCAGCCGGAGAGCTTAAACAGCGTGAGCAGGCGGTAGAAAACCTGATCAAGCCAATTAAAGAGGTCATGGAACGTACCGATATGCAGATCCGCGACATGGAACGTGAACGCCAAAATGCCTACGGCTCACTCACCAAACATCTGGAACAGATCGCCGAATCCCACAAAAACCTCCAGGCCGAAACCCGTAATCTGGTGCAGGCACTACGTCGCCCAGAGGTGCGTGGTCAATGGGGCGAGATGTCACTCAAGCGCCTTGCTGAGCTGGCTGGTATGGTCGAGCACTGTGATTTTATTGAACAAACCCAAGTGCGTGATGACGAGGGCAAGGCCTTCCGACCCGATATGATTATCCGTATGCCTGATGAGCGTGAGATCATCGTCGATGCCAAAACCCCGCTCGATGCCTACCTTAGCGCCGTTGAAACCGACGTTCAGAATCAGCAACAACACTTTCTTGACCGCCATGTAAAGAATGTTCGCACCCGAGTAAAAGAGTTAGCCTCCAAGGCCTACTGGAACCAGTTCCCGAAGTCGCCCGATTTTGTGGTGCTTTTCATTCCCGGTGAACAGTTCCTAAGCAGTGCGCTGGATCGCGATAATAAATTGCTGGAAGATGCACTGGCCTCAAAGGTCATTCTGGCAACACCCACCAGCTTTATCGCCCTGCTCCGCGCCGTCGGTTATGGCTGGCGGCAACAGGTATTGGCTCAGAATGCCGAGAAGATCCGTGAGGTGGGTGAAGAGTTGTATGGCCGACTTGGCGCCTTTGCAGAACACCTGACCAGACTTGGCAAAAGCCTCGACAGTAGCGTTGGCCACTTTAACAAAGCCGTAGGATCGTTTGAAACCAGAGTCATTCCAAGCGCCCGCAAGTTTACCGAAATGGGTGTCCATGAGAAGAAATCAGTGGATTCAGTACCACCAATTGAGAAGTTAAGCAGACCGCCGCAGGAAGAGAGTTAATTCGGATTATTATACGCTGGTCTTGGATTCAAGAAACGTGGTGCTCTCTATTATTCTTTGCCGTATTTGTAGTAGCAGTCAGCCTATGCAATATGACCAGGCTCCTGAAGTGATAAAACTGTAGAATAAATAACTAAAAATACCAGCGTTGCCCCAAATCATGTAATGACCTTTTTCTTTAGGGCACACCTAGCAATCCCACGCACTTAAACTTAAAGTTAAAGGTAGATTGATATTTTGCAAATATGAACATAATATACATAAATGCAAAAAATTAAGCGCGACTATTTTGACGACATTATCAGAAATCTGGAGCACAACCCGGCTGTAGCCCTACTCGGCCCACGTCAGGTTGGAAAGTCGACCATAGCAAAAGAGGTAGTCACAAAGTATCCGGGTGCTATCTACCTTGATCTGGAACTGGATTCTGATCGCACCAAGCTTGAACACGATCCTGAGCTGTTTTTCCAGCTCAACCCCGATGTTCTGATATGCCTTGATGAGATTCAATTCTTACCCGAAATATTCCGGGTATTACGCGGTGTCATAGATAAACATGAACGCAATGGCCAATTCTTGATCCTTGGCTCAGCCTCTAGAGAATTAATCAAACAAAGTGGTGAAACTCTGGCTGGCCGGATCTCTTATATGGAGATCGCACCCTTTTCCAGAAACGAGATCAGGGAACATTCAGATCTATTCAAATATTGGGTTCAGGGAGGATATCCGCGATCAATCCTTGCAGAGGATGAAACGCTTTCATTCGACTGGAGGGTCGATTACATCCAGTCCTTCCTCGAAAGAGATCTACCACTTTTAGGTTTCAGAATTCCTTCCACCACCTTAAAAAGATTCTGGGTAATGCTGGCTCATTCACATGGGCAGGTAGCTAACCTGTCCAATCTGGGAGCCTCATTGGGTGTTTCTGGTCACACCGTCAAACACTATCTGGATATTCTTGAACAAACCTTTCTGGTACGTGTACTACAGCCCTATCACACCAATGAAAAAAAACGACTGGTGAAATCACCGAAGATCTTTATTCGTGATACCGGTCTGTTACACGCGCTGTTAAAGATTGAAACACTAAATGATCTTTTAGGTCACCCAGTCGCGGGGTCATCGTTTGAAGGGTTGGTGATTGAAAACCTGATTAGACAATACCCAAGACACACACCCTACTTCTACCGTGATTCAACGGGTAACGAGGTAGATTTGGTATTGATTAAGGGAATGGAGAAGCTTGTCTTTGAGATCAAATTATCAACAGCGCCAAAGATTACGGATGGATTTATCAAATCAGTGAAATTCTTGAAACCTGACCAGCAACACCTTATTGCACAAGTTGACATGCCCTACCCAGGAAAGAATGGATTGAACATCACCAATCTGGATGAGTGTTTAAAGTAACAGATCTCTCTTGATTAATTCATCTCCGTATCCACTTTAGGGTACTCAGGGACAGGCCACGATTTATCGTTATCTGCCTGATGTGTATGTTTCGGTTTTCCTCCATTGCGCTTCCCTGCTTTTCTAATCACCCCTTATTGCAGCACATCGGGATCATTGAGAGAAGTATTATGGGTCAGGCCTTACAATTTACATCTTCAAGATATTTCACTGCTCGACTCACTGTCGCATAACTCACCCCAAAATGCTGCCCAACCTGCTCCCAATGTATTGTCAAGACCCCATTGTCACATTGTCCTCATTGTCCTTCCAAAGAGAAAACGTATCAGTTTACTGTTTGAAATATGTTCATGATCTCTTTCACCTTTTAATATTCATCAATCTTTTTAACCACATATTGGCATAGTTCGCTTTTTGATCTAGCCTCTATAAACAATGCGATCATTTATCTGTGCCAAATATCTACTGTTATTAACCATCGTTGCTCTATCTGGCTGCGGGAAGAGTGCCCCGCAATTAACTCCCCTACTCCCTGATCACACCATTCTCGCCTTTGGGGACAGTCTCACCTGGGGAACGGGTACGACAAGAGAGCAAAGCTACCCGGCAGTGCTTGAGCAGTTGACTGGCATTCGAGTCATCAACGAGGGTATTCCCGGTGAGGTATCCAGCAAAGGTTTAGCTCGACTTCCTGACTTGTTAGACAAATACAGACCCAAACTACTGATTCTGTGCCACGGAGGAAATGACATCCTGAGACGACAATCGATGGGGGCTATGGCTGATAATGTTCGGGCGATGATACGGGAGGCTCAACAGCGCAATATTGAGGTGGTTCTGATTGGTGTTCCCCAATTTTCGCTCTTTTTACACGAGAGTGATGAACGATATCAGCAGATTGCCACTGAGTTCAAACTCCCTTATGAGGGCAAGATTTTGCCTGACCTAATCAGTGATGAGTCGATGCTTTCAGACAAGGTTCATCCAAATGCAAAGGGTTATCAAAAAATGGCGCAGGCGGTATTTAATCTGCTAATACGAAGTGGTGCCATATAATTTAAATCAATAATTACAATAAGATATAAAGTACTCTTAATAATATACATCACATTAAAACGATTTGAATATACGAGTCATTCTCAACTGTTAAAGTAGGCCAAACATCAATTTGCGACCAATATTTCTGGTTGCGGTTTAATTTCAATTTATTGACCATATCTACAACGCTTGTACAAATTAATACTTAGTATTTGAATAAGTAATTGACGCATAAACCACCATTCGTTTAATTATAATTTTTATTAATGAAGTGTATAGGTTTCTGCGTTAGTGTTGTACAATGCGCACGATTTTAAACTGAGTCATTGACACTCAGATTGATTAGAGAGAATTAAGTATGAGTTTGAAGGATATGACAAAGAGCCTCGACCCGGATCACTTCGGGATGGGAACCGGGGCTTTACGTTCACGTCGCCCGGTTTATATGGACTTTTTGCCACCTTGTAACAACGCCTGCCCTGCTGGTGAAGATATTCAGGGCTGGTTAGCTCTCGCCCAGGAGGGCAAATATGAAGAGGCGTGGCAGCTACTAATTAAAAATAATCCGTTCCCAGCGATCCATGGTCGTGTCTGCTACCATCCATGCGAAACCGCTTGCAATCGTACCTATACCGATGCTGAGGTTAGCATTCATGCTGTTGAGCGTTTTCTTGGTGATCTGGCATTAGAAAAGGGCTGGAAACCTAAATACACTCCTCGTCCTGGTGGCGGTCGCGTACTCATTGTCGGTGGCGGCCCCAGTGGTCTGTCAGCGGCCTATCACCTGACTCGTCTCGGCCATCAGGTTGAGATCTATGAAGCTGGCCCTGTCGCTGGCGGCATGATCCATTTTGGTATTCCCGCCTATCGTATGCCACGTGAAGAGCTACGCAATGAGATTAAACGTGTCGAGGATATGGGGGTAAAGATCGTATGCAACCATCGTGTTGATGATGTCCTCGGTGAAAAGGTTGCTGGTAACTTTGATGCGGTGTTTGTCGCAATCGGAGCCCATTTAAGTAAACGTGTTGATATTCCTAGCCGCGACGCTCGTGGCATGATGGATGCTGTTAGTTTCCTGCGTAGTGTCGAAAAGGGTGAAAAACTACAGCTCGGCCGTAAGGTTGCAATCTACGGTGGTGGAAACACCGCAATGGATGCTGCTCGTGTTGCAAAGCGCATGGGGGTTGAAGAGGCAGTAATCATCTATCGTCGTGACCGAGCCAATATGGCTGCTCATGACTTTGAGGCCGATGAGGCGCTTGAAGAGGGAGTAAAAATCAACTGGTTGCGTACCATTAAGGAGATGGATGCAGACGGTATTGAGGTTGAGGTGATGGAGTTGGATAAGGATGGCCGTCCACAACCGACCGGAAAGTTTGAAAAACTCGAAGCCGACTCACTAATTATGGCTGTCGGGCAAGAGACCGATACTGGCTTTTTAGGCCGTCTTCCGGGAATTGAATTTAGAAAAGATGGCACAGTGGTTGTCGATGACAACATGATGACTGGATCAGAGGGGATCTTTGCCGGTGGTGATATGGTTCCTTCAGAGCGCTCTGTCACCATTGCGACTGGACATGGTAAAAAAGCAGCAAAACATATCGATGCCTGGTTACGTGGTGAACACTTTATTTCACGTCCGAAACATCAGATCGTTGGTCATGAAAAACTTCACCTTTGGTATAGAACACTTGCTCCGCAAGTTAAGCAGGAGCATCTTCCGCTGGCGCAACGACTGGGTGGATTTGAGGAGATCCTCAAGGGGATTAAAGAAAAGGATGCACTATATGAGGCTAAACGGTGCCTCTCATGTGGTAACTGCTTTGAGTGTGATGGCTGTTACGGCTCATGCCCTGAGGATGCCATTATCAAGCTTGGCCCCGGCAAACGGTATCGCTATGACTATAGCCGCTGTACCGGCTGCGCAACCTGCTATGAACAATGCCCATGCCACGCTATCGAGATGGTGGCTGACGGAGATTCCGTCAAATGAGTGAGAAGAAGATGACCCAAAATAATACGCCAAAACAGGTCACCGTTGATGGTGGTCACGCCGTTGCCCATATCGCCTACCGCGTGAGTGAAATCTGCTCGATCTACCCTATCACCCCCTCCTCCGATATGTCTGAGCTTTCGGATCTGTGGGCAACTCAAGGTTTGAAAAACATCTGGGGACAAGTGCCCGATGTTATCGAAATGCAGAGTGAAGGCGGCGCGGCCGGAACCGCGCATGGCGCACTGCAAACCGGTGCAATGACAACGACCTTTACCGCATCTCAGGGGCTGCTGTTAATGCTGCCGAATATGTACAAAATCGCAGGCGAACTCACCTCCAGTGTTTTTCACGTGGCGGCGCGATCGATTGCGGCACAAGCATTGTCAATCTTTGGCGATCACCAGGATGTGATGGCTGCTCGTATGACCGGCTTTGCGATGCTTGCTTCAACGTCGGTTCAGGAAGCGCACGATTCGGCATTAATCACCCATTCTTCAACATTGAAGGCACGCATCCCATTTATTAACTTCTTCGATGGCTTTAGAACCTCACATGAAGTGAATAAGATCTCACTCATCCCGGATGATCAGATTCGGGCAATGATCGATGATGAAATGGTATATGCCCACCGTCGCCGTGCCTTGAATCCTGATAATCCTTTTATTCGTGGAACAGCTCAAAATCCAGACGTCTATTTCCAGGGGCGCGAAAGCGTCAATCAGTTTTACAATAAGGTTCCCGATATTGTTCAGGAGACGATGGATCAACTGGCAAAGCTGACCGGGCGTCAATACCACCTCTTTGATTATTTTGGCGCTGAAGATGCTGAAAAGGTCATCGTGATGATGGGTTCCGGCGCTCAAACCGTTGAAGAGACACTTAAGGTATTAAACCAGCAAGGACAAAAGTGTGGCGTGATTACAGTACGCCTGTACCGTCCGTTCAGTAATAAACATCTGCTCGCTGCACTGCCAAAAACCTGTAAAAAGGTGGTTGTACTCGACCGTACTAAAGAGCCGGGTTCAAATGGTGAACCGCTTTACCTCGATGTGGTTACGGCTATTACTGAAGCCTTCTCCAATGGCGAGATCGAGCAGCTTCCGAAGATTATCGGTGGGCGTTACGGCCTTTCGTCCAAAGAGTTCACTCCGGCGATGGTTAAGGCGATTGTTGATGAGATGGACAAGGACAAGCCGAAGAATCACTTCACCATCGGTATTAACGACGATGTGACCTTCACCAGCCTTGAGTATGATCCAAGCTTTGATATTGAACAAAAGAGTGTAACCCGCGCAATGTTCTATGGTCTTGGCTCCGATGGAACTGTCAGTGCGAATAAAAACAGTATCAAGATTATTGGTGAGAACACCGATCTTTTCTGTCAGGGGTATTTTGTTTATGACTCGAAAAAGGCAGGGTCACAAACCACCTCTCATCTGCGTTTTGGCCCAGAACCAATTCGTGCACCCTATCTAATCCAATCGGCCAACTTTATTGCCTGCCACAAATATAATTTCATCAGCTTTGTAGAGATGCTGCATAACGCTGCTGAAAAAGCGGTGTTCCTGCTCAACAGCCCGGTCGGACCAGATGAGATCTGGGATGAGCTTCCAAAGCCGGTTCAGGAGACGATCATCAAGAAGAAGATCGATTTCTATGTCATTGACGCAACCACCGTGGCGCGTAATGCCGGAATGGGTCGACGCATAAACACCATTATGCAGACCTGTTTCTTTGCACTCTCAGGCGTTCTGCCTCGTGATGAAGCGATTGAGAAGATCAAACAAGCAATTGAGAAGACCTATATCAAAAAAGGGATTGAGGTTGTTCAGCAGAACTTTAAAGCGGTTGATGCGGCACTTGATCATCTCTATCAGGTCAAGATACCGAACAAGATCTCCAACACACATCCACTACGCCCTGTCGTCTCGGCAGAGGCACCTCAATTTGTGCAGGAGGTTATCGCGCCGATGCTGGCTGGTCATGGTGATCTCTTGGCGGTAAGCAAGATCCCTGTGGATGGAACCTACCCTTGCGGATCATCGCAGTGGGAGAAACGTAATATCTCCGAGTATGTTCCTAAATGGGAGCCGGATCTCTGTATTCAGTGTGGTAACTGCAGTTTTGTCTGTCCACATTCGGTTATCCGCGCCCGTTTTTATCATGAGAGCCTGTTGAAGGATGCACCGGAAAAATTTGCTTCAGCGCCAGTAAGCGCCAGAGGATTCCCGGAAACACGCTACACCCTGCAATTCTATGTTGAGGACTGTACCGGTTGTGGACTCTGTGTTGAGGCTTGTCCTGCGGTTGATCTTGAAGATCGAACCCGCAAGGCCATCAATATGGATAAAAAAGCGCCCTACCTTGAGGATCAGAAGAAGAATATTAAGTTCTTTGAGACGATTCCGGTCAACAGCCGCTCAAATATCGACTTCTCGTCAGTACGGGGTGCACAGTATCTTGAACCGTTGTTTGAGTTCTCCGGTGCCTGTGCCGGGTGTGGTGAGACACCCTATGTTAAGCTGCTTAGCCAACTATTTGGGCCTCGAATGCTAACCGCAAATGCGACCGGCTGCTCCTCAATCTATGGTGGCAACCTTCCGGCAACCCCTTGGACAAGCAGTAAGGATGGTCTTGGTCCTGCCTGGTCGAACTCTCTGTTTGAAGATAACGCTGAGTTTGGTCTTGGTATGCGTGTTGCGGCCGATCACCATCTAGCGATGGCTAAACAGTTACTACAGGAGCTAACCCCGTGGTTTGATCAGGAATATATCGACTCATTGCTTGATACCACCCAGCAGGTCGGATCCGAGATGCGTGCGCAACGTGAACGCGTTAGAGATCTGAAAAAGCGTTTACAGGAGATTGACGATCCAAAAGCAAAGGGGCTGCTTACCGTTGTTGACCATCTAATTCGCCGAAGTGTCTGGCTAGTCGGTGGTGATGGTTGGGCTTATGACATCGGCTCCGCCGGTCTCGACCACGCGTTGGCCTCCGGACGGAATATTAATGTTCTGGTACTTGATACCGAGGTCTACTCCAATACTGGTGGTCAGGCTTCCAAATCGACACCAACCGCAGCTACTGCGAAGTTTGCTGCCGGTGGTAAGGCGATTGGCAAGAAAGACCTCGCATTACAGGCAATCTCATACGGAAATGTCTACGTTGCCCGTGTGGCAATGGGTGCAAATCCGCAACAGACCCTGTTGGCGATGCGTGAAGCAGAAGAGTATAACGGCCCTTCTATTATTCTTGCCTATAGCCCATGTATTGCCCACGGTATCGATATGCGTAAAGGTCTTGACCAACAGAACCGTGCGGTTATGTCTGGCTACTGGCCATTGATACGATACAATCCGTTACTTCGTGCCGAAGGAAAACGTCCATTTATTCTTGATTCGCCACGTCCACGGATCTCTTTAAAGGACTATGCCTACAACGAGATGCGTTACAAACTGTTACAGCAGAACCATCCTGAAGAAGCAGAGCGTTTGATGTTACTCGCTCAGGAGTCACTCGATTTGCGTTGGCAAACCTATGAGTACCTGGCGAAGCAGGATCCCTCTGGATTCCAACCGGCAGGCTGATGCTTCAGCACAATCAGGGTCACCTTCGGGTGACCCTTTTTGGTTTATCTATAAAAACATTTCATCTTCGAAGTGGAATCTAAACCAATTATCACCGAAAATAGAGCAATTCAATCATCCCAACCGAAGAGAGCATCATGGGCGAAAAGATAGAATCATATACTCCGTCACAAGGACTACTTGAGGGTAGAGTTATTCTCATTACCGGTGCTGGTGATGGTATTGGTGCCGCCGTAGCAAAGGATGCGGCCAAACATGGCGCAACTGTCATACTCCTTGGCCGTACGGTGAAAAAATTGGAGGCGATCTACGACATTATTGAAGAGAGCGGCGCTCCACAGCCAGCGATCTACCCGATGAATCTTGAGGGTGCAAGCCACAAGGATTATCAAGATCTGGCGACCACGATCGAATCAGAGTTTGGAAGGCTTGACGGATTACTCCATAACGCCTCTCTCCTCGGAACTCTGACACCTCTTGCACAGTATGATATTGAACAGTGGTACAAACTGATGCAGGTTAACTTGAACGCACCATTTATCATGACTCAGGCACTCTTTGAGTTACTAAAGAAATCGGATGACGCCTCAGTTATCTTCACCTCATCAAGTGTTGGTCGAAAAGGTCGAGCTTATTGGGGTGCCTATGCGGTTTCAAAAGCGGGTAATGAATCGTTGATGGAGATCTGGGCCGATGAGTTGGCTGAAAACACCAATATTCGAATGAATACGATCAACCCTAAAGCGACACGAACCGCTATGAGATCAAAAGCATATCCGGGAGAAGACCCCAATACGCTACCGAAACCCGAAGCGATCACCAGCACCTACCTCTATCTGTTAAGCTCGGATAGCAAGTCGGTGACAGGACAAAAGTTTGATGCTCAATAGGCGATAAATGATCGCTTATTCTTCAACGATACCTTTATTGCTCTGCGCTTTAACTGGGGTTCCACAAGATGGGCAAAACTTGATAGCACGTCGGTTTTCACGACCGCAGTGGCTACAGGTGATGATCCCGACATCTCCCTGCTCTACACCACAGTGCTGACAATAATCATCGCTAATGGCAATCGTGCGATTACAGCTAACACAAGACTTTTCTTTACCAAGAAGATTATTGATTTTTACAGAAATGGTGCCTGTCAGTAGCGCAAAGATTGCGATACCTATTAACATCATCACCGTAGCAACCACCTTTCCCCCTGCGCTATGTGGCACCATGTCGCCATAACCCACCGTCGTCATCGTCACAAAACCCCACCAGGTACCGATAAACGAGTTTTCGAAGTGTTCAGGTTCAAGATAGTAGATCACATTCCCACCGATGAGTGCGATCATCGCAATGGTGGTTAACACAATCGCAATCACATCAACAACATCTCGGAGTGATGTCAGGAAAAGATGGATCGCCTTTAAATAGCGCAATAACTTTAATAGACGCAGGATCCGTAAAAGTCTTAACGCAAAAACAGGATCCGCCGAGAACAGAAGTGGCAACCATGCCATGAGATCGATAATGCCATAAAAGCTGAAGATATAGGCCATCGATTTTCGCGCTACAAACACTCTTAACAGATACTCAGAAGCAAAGATAAGTGTTACCCATAACTCGATTTGGTCAATTATATGTTTGGTGTTTTCATTAAGCTGATCCAGAGTCCCGATCATGGAGATAATGACACTCAGGATAATCACAGCCATACCGATGAGGTTTGTCCATTTTCCTAAACGGCTATCAAGGTCAAACAGTGCAGTATGCAGGGTCTCTTTTATCATCTTAATAATCTTTTCGATCCGGATGGTTATACCACTGTTGCAGTTGAGCAACAGCTTGCTCTCGCAGGGATTCAACAGGGTTAATCGATAGCTGACGTTGCACTATCGGCAATTCGAGCTCTGCATAGATGTGAGAATCCTTAAAGCCAATGCGACTTGCATCTTCACTTGTAGCAGCATAGTAAATGGATTCAATTTGAGCCCAATAGGCAGCAGACAGACACATCGGACACGGCATACAATTAACAAACAGGATACAACCCCTGAGGTTAAAGGTTTTCAGATTTTTACATGCCTCACGGATAGCAACCATCTCTGCATGTGCGGTTGGATCGTTATCGGCTACCACTCGATTAAACCCTTCGCCAACGACCCCTTCATGAGTCTTAACCACAATCGCACCAAATGGCCCTCCACCATGTTGAATTCCGTTTTCACTCAACAATAGTGCTTGCTTAAGATAGCTTTCAATCTGTTTTTGATTCATACGTGTTCTTGCCGTATTGACACCCATCGATTAACGGACAGCCGCTACATACCGGTTTTGTCTTACAGAACATCTTGGCATGGCTTACGATGAGTGCATGAAACTCATTAAATAGTGATACCCTATGATCGTGTGCTGCAAATGTGTCTTCACAAAGTATACGCAACTGCTCATATTTTTCTTTACCATTTATAAGGCCGTATCTTGAGAAGATGCGTCGGGTGTAAGCATCAATCACAAACACCGGACGCTCAAAGGCATAGAGCAGGATATCATCAGCAGTCTCAGGACCAATTCCGTTTAAAGATAACAATGATTCGCGCAACTCTATTGTTGATCGTTGTTGTATCCCATCCATCTCGCCATGTTCAAAATACCACTTAACCAGACGATGTAGTCTCTCTGCTTTCTGGTTAAAGTAACCTGAAGGACGGATTAACTCACCAAGCTTTTGATGATCCGACTGAGCAATGCCATTAGGCGATAGTATCTTTGCATCCTTTAGGTTATTGATCGCTTTTTCTACACTGTTCCAACTCGTGTTTTGAGTAAGTACAGCACCGATCATTACCTCGAATGGGGTGTCTGCTGGCCACCACTGCTGCTTGCCGTAATGAGAGGCTAGTTGTTGATAGATCGTAACAATCGACATCGGTGTTATTCACATCCCTGTGCCTTGAATAGTTTACTTTGCTGCCGCTAATGCCTGATCAATATCAGCAAGAATATCATCGATATGTTCAATACCAATGGATAGACGAACCATATCCTCAGATACACCAGCCGTGATCATCTCTTCAGCCGATAATTGGCGGTGTGTTGTCGTTGCTGGATGACAGGCCAGGGTTTTTGCATCTCCGATATTCACAAGTCGTACCGCCATTTTTAGAGCGTCGATAAACTTGGCTCCTGATTCACGGCCGCCTTTAATACCAAACGAAAGAATACTTGAGGCTCGACCACCCATATATTTTTGAACCAAAGGATAATCTTTTGAATTCTCTAATCCGGCATATCTAACCCATTCAACTTGAGGATGGGACTCAAGATGTTTAGCCACCGCAAGGGCGTTTTCACAATGGCGATCCATGCGCACCGGCAAGGTTTCGATACCTTGCATCACTAAAAAGCTATTAAAAGGTGAGATGGCTGCGCCCATGTTTCTTAACGGAACCACACGTGCACGAGCGATATATGCAGCAGATCCTAAAGCTTCGGTATAGACCACACCATGATATGAGACATCAGGCTCGTTGAGCTGTTTGAACTTCTCTTTATGTTCGGCCCACGGGAAGTTACCTGAGTCAACCAAAACACCAGCGATTGAAGTTCCATGGCCACCCATATATTTGGTTAGCGCGTGGACAACAATATCTGCACCATGTTCAAAAGGACGACACAGATACGGTGTTGGAACTGTGTTGTCAACGATCAATGGAATGCCATGAGCATGTGCAAGATCCGCCATTTTTCCAATGTCGGTAACATTGCCGGCAGGGTTTCCAATCGACTCACAGAATATCGCTTTGGTGCGATCATCAATTAATGATTCCAGAGTTTCAAAATCCTCTGCGGCAGCAAAGCGTACTTTTATTCCGAGCTGAGGAAGTGTATGTGCAAAAAGATTATAGGTGCCACCATAGAGCTGTGATGTGGTGACGATATTGTCCCCTGCTCCACAGATGGTGAAGATTGAGTAGGTGATAGCAGACATACCCGAAGCAAGACCTAAAGCGCCAATGCCACCCTCCATCGCTGCAACACGTTTTTCAAGCACATCTGTTGTTGGATTCATGATCCGCGTGTAGATGTTTCCTGGCACTTTCAGGTCAAACAGATCTGCACCATGTTGGGTGTCATCAAAAGCGTATGAAGTGGTTTGGTAGATCGGTGTTGCGACAGATTTAGTGACTGGATCAGGTTCAAATCCAGCGTGAATCGCCAATGTTTCTAGCTTCATAGTTCCCCCTTTATTTGCGACTAATTAAGCTATATTTTTATTTTGTCGTTGAATAGTGACGCGAAAGGCTATAAACAACAAGCATAACTTTATTCATTGCTTAACAGGATATCTATGAAAATCGGGTTTACCAGCCAGAATTTTAAAACCATCACCGGACATGCCGGCAAAACGCGTCGCTTTCTAATTTATGAGGTTGAGGAGAACGGTAATATTATTGAGCTTGCGCGTCTTGATCTTCCCAAAGAGATGGCACTACATAACTATCAAGGTCAAGATCACCCTATCTTCGATTTAGATCTGCTCATTAGTGCAAGCTGTGGCAAGGGGTTTAAGGATCGGCTTGAGCGACACGGTGTTCAAGTGTTTATAACGGGTGAAACCAGCCCTAATGAAACGATTGACAAAATGATTCGTGGTGAGGAGCTATTACCACCACAACCTCATGAACATTGACACAATAAAAAAGGCAAACCAAATGGTTTGCCTTTTTTTGTCTTTTAGGTCGAGCAGCGAGTAGCTACTCTATCTACAAGCGCTTAGAGAGGAACGATGTTCTCAGCTTGTGGACCTTTCTGACCATTAGTCACGGTGAATTCCACCTTTTGACCTTCTGCCAGAGTTTTGAATCCTGAGCCTTGAATTGCACTGAAATGTGCGAACACATCAGGGCCATTCTCTTGTTGAATAAAACCAAAACCTTTCGATTCATTGAACCATTTAACGGTACCAGTAACTGTTTCAGACATTGTTTGTATCCTATATTTTCAAATAATAGATTTAGCCTTGATCGCTCAAGACGGTGGTGCAGGAAGTGTTACAATCAATTATTGACTACAGGATGTATACGTTGGTACAACATCGAAATGGAGCAATTGAATTTTTATAACTTTAACTTTCTAGCGTTCCTGATTCTATAGGGTCTGACAAGCAAGTCAACTAAATACTTTTGTTTTATCCGGTTATTTTCGGCTTCTTTTGAGTGCTAGTTTTGGTTTGTCTTGTTTTTGATTGGTTCGATAGACACCTTTAGAACTGCGTCTTGTTTTATCAGGGGTCTCTTCAATCGGTTCATTCTTAAGACCAACCGCTTCACATAGACTATTGACTGAGATCTCATTTAGCTCATCCCATTTACCCGGCTTTAGATCACGTGGTAACCACATAGGTCCATAGCGAACGCGAATCAATCGACTGACGGTTAACCCCTGCGATTCCCATAATCGTCTTACCTCACGGTTTTTTCCCTCTTTTAAGGTCACATGGAACCATTGGTTTGCGCCATCACCACCCGTTGATTCGATGGTATTAAACTTTGCGATGCCATCGTCTAATTCGACACCATGCAACAAGTTTTTAATTACCGCCTCATCAACCTGACCTAACACTCGAACCGCATATTCACGATCAACCTCGGATGAAGGGTGCATTAAACGGTTAGCCAGTTCGCCATCATTTGTGAAAAGAAGCACGCCTAATGTGCTGATATCCAGGCGTCCAATGGTTATCCAGCGGCCAATCTTAAGCTTTGGAAGGCGATCAAAGACTGTTTTACGACCCTCTGGGTCATGGCGGGTGGTTACCTCTCCTGCGGGTTTGTTGTAGATAAGCACTCGACGACGGCTAACGGTTTTTTGACGACTGCTGATGGCAAGACCATCAACTGTAATGTGATCATCGGCTGCGACACGATCACCCAGGGTAGCAATACCGTCATTAACCCTAACGCGACCAGCCTCTATCCAACGCTCCATCTCACGGCGTGAACCTATTCCAGCTCTGGCCAGTACCTTCTGTAATTTCTCGTCGCTCATTATTAGTGAATCGTATCAGGAGTTGAGGTGGCTTCGAGATCGGACACCTCATCAGGTTGATCATCAGATTCGATCTCAGAAAAAGCCTGCTCTTCAGCATCCAGCTCAATTTCAGCAGCGAGTTCCTGCTGCTCTCCGGCATCAATATTGATTTCAACATCTGATAAGGTAGGAGCTTCAACTTCACCTGGGAAGCGTAGATCCAACTCGGCATTGAGCTTATCGATATCCTTGATATCGGCTAATGCAGGGAGATCATCCAGTGTTTTTAGATTGAAATAGTCGAGAAACTCTTTGGTTGTGGCATAAAGACCAGGGCGACCAGGGACATCACGGTGACCAATCACCCGAACCCAGTTACGTTCCAGCAGTGTCTTCATGATGTTACTGCTTACGGCAACACCGCGAATATCTTCGATCTCAGCACGTGTTATCGGCTGACGATAAGCGACTAAGGCCAGTGTTTCGAGCATTGCCCTGGAGTATCTTGGTGGACGCTCCTCCCACAAACGGGAGACCCACGGCGTGACATCTCTTCGGGTTTGATAGCGGAACCCACTTGCAACCTCGATCAATTCAACACCCCGTCCTTCGCATTGCTGTTGTAGCTGCTCAAGAATTGCTCGAAGTTTCGCTTTTTCAGGTCGCTCTTGTTCTTGAAATAGTGCTTGCAGGTTATCCAGATTTAAGGGTTTATCTGCGGCAAAAAGCGCTGCTTCAACAACATTTGTCATGAGTTCTTCAGTAATTTCCGCCATCTGTCCTACTCTTCATTCACTGAAACCGATAACTTCACATGGATTGGTGCAAAAGGCTTGGTTTGCACCAGTTCAATCATCGACTGTTTAATTAATTCCAATATCGCCATAAACGTAACCACGACACCTCGCTTCCCCTCTTCCACTTTAAATAGTGAGTTGAAATCGGTAAAGCTTTCAGCGCTAAGCATCTGCAATACACTCGACATCCGCTCCCGAATGGATAGCGGCTCGCGCTGAATATGATGACTTGCAAACATCTCAGCGCGATTCATCACCTCACTCATCGCAATCAATAGCTCTTTAAGCTCAACGGTGGGTTGTGGACGCTCACCTTGTTTTTCAGCGGTTTCGATGGTCGCAGTATAGGTATCACGCCCTTCTCGTGGAAGCTCATCAATCTCTTCAGAGGCCTGTTTGAAGCGTTCATACTCTTGCAATCGACGAACCAGTTCCGCTCGTGGATCCTCTTCGTCTGTTTCTGTGACAACCCTAGGCAGCAACATCCGAGATTTTATCTCTGCCAAAAGTGCAGCCATCACCAGATAGTCGCCTGCCAGCTCAAGCTGCATATTCTTCATCAGCTCGACATATTCCATATATTGCTCTGTGATTTCGACAATAGGAATTTCGAGAATATCCAGATTCTGACGTTTAATCAGATACAAAAGTAGATCCAGCGGCCCCTCAAATGCTTCTAAAAAGACCTCCAGAGCCTGAGGTGGAATAAAGAGATCCTTTGGCATCTCTGTAACTGCCTCACCCTGAACAAGAGCAAAGGGCATCTCCTGCTGCGGAGCAGTTGGAAGGTGATGCTTCTGTTCTTTTGTCTGTTCAGTGGCGTCAGTCATTAAAATCTTAATCCCATAACCTTTCGTACTTCGCTCATCGTATCACGAGCAACATCTCGTGCGGCTTCGCTGCCTTCGATAATAATATTTCGAACCAGTTCCGGCGAGTTGATATACTCTTGAGCGCGTTGATGAATTGGCGTTAATTCATCGTGCACCGATTCAACCACCGGCTTTTTGCAATCAATACAGCCGATACCTGCTGTAGTACACCCTTCACGTACCCATGCTTTGGTTTCATCACTGGAGTAGACCTGATGTAACTGCCACACCGGACAGAGATCCGGATTACCTGGATCGTTGCGGCGCACTCGATTGGTATCCGTAGGCATCTTTAATAACTTCTGTTCAACCTCTATTGGGTCTTCTCGCAATGAGATGGTATTACCATAGGATTTGGACATCTTCTGCCCATCCAGTCCTGGCATTTTTGAAGCGGGTGTCAGAAGTGGTTGTGGCTCTGCCAAGATAATCTTGCCGCCGCCTTCAAGGTATCCAAATAGACGCTCTTTATCACTAATTGTGATATTTCCCTGAGTCTCCAAGAGTGCTCTTGCGGTTTCCAGCGCTTCATGATCACCTCGCTCCTGATAGGCATCACGCAGACTACGATAGAGCTTTGCACTCTTTTTACCCATCTTTTTCGCCGCAAGTTCTGCCTTCTCCTTGAAGTCAGGCTCCCGACCATAGAGATAATTGAAACGGCGGGCAATCTCACGCGTTAGCTCAACATGCACCACCTGATCTTCACCAACGGGTACGGTTGAGGCTCTATACATCAGAATATCCGCTGCCTGAAGCAGTGGGTATCCAAGAAAGCCATAGGTTGCCAGATCCTTCTCTTTGAGCTTCTCTTGCTGATCTTTATAGGTTGGAACTCGCTCAAGCCAGCTTATCGGCGTAATCATTGAAAGCAGAGTATGAAGCTCTGCATGTTCCGGGACTAATGATTGTAGAAAGAGTCGGGCTGAATTTGGATTAACACCAGCGGCAAGCCAATCGATCACCATATCAAGAATGCTCTCTTGAATGATTTGGGTGTTTTCATACTCCGTGGTTAAGGCATGCCAGTCAGCAACAAAAAAGAAGCACTCGTGCTCATGCTGTAACTTGAGCCAGTTTTTAAGTACGCCATGATAGTGGCCAAGATGGAGTTTACCTGTAGGGCGCATGCCGGAGAGTACACGCAGATTATGCGTTTTGATGGTGTCCAATGTTGTAAATACCTGTCTACTTTTTATTTTTGAGGAGGTGAATTCGAAATCGGGGCTTATTGTATCACCTGTGCCGCGCAGATCGAGATTAATTGAGTGTGTAATAGAGATACTGGAACTGCTGTACGCTCAAACCTGACATCCAGACAAAGGTAGATATAAATAGCGACACTAATGGTCCGAGGATCTTGCCCAATAACCCTGTGGCTAACAGCGCAACCAGAATAATAAACCCGTAAGGCTCGATGCGGGATAGTTGCCATGCCCAGGGTCCTGGAAGCAATCCAACGGCAACGCGACCACCATCCAGCGGGGGAAGTGGCAACATATTCAGTAGCATTAAAACGGTATTAATCATCATCCCGGCAATACTGATATAGGCTAGATAGTTATTACCAATATCCAGAACGAGTGAGAAACGAAGCAATAGCACCCAAAAGATGGCCATCAAAAGATTAGATAGTGGTCCAGCCAATGCGACCAGCGCCATATCCCGTTTTGGAGATCGTAGATTTTCCCATGTGATCGGCACTGGCTTTGCCCATCCAAAGAGAAACCCTCCAAAGGTGAGTAAGATGCCAGGAATGAGCAGCGTTCCGACAGGATCGATATGTTTAACCGGATTCACGGATAATCGCCCCAACATACGTGCCGTTGGATCGCCGAGTTTTAAAGCCATCCACCCGTGAGCAACCTCATGTAAGGTAATTGCAAACAGTACCGGAATTGCCCATACAGCAATCTTTTGTAACAGTGTTAATTCAAGCATTGATGTGATGTATTCCTGTTATTGAAATGGCGATGGATCACCCAAGCCCACACGAAGCACATGGGGGACACCATCAATGAAGTCAACCACGGTTGAAGGCTCAAAACTACCGTAACCACCATCGATGATGACATCAACATGGTGCTCTAACGATTGTCGCATCTCATACGGATCGCATTCCGGCACGGTTTCACCGGGCATAATCAGTGTCGTGCTCATTAATGGCTCGCCTAACGAATCGAGTAACGCATGGGCAATCGCATTATCGGGAACCCGAATACCAATCGTTTTTCGTTTAGGGTGCTGAAGTCGGCGCGGAACTTCGCGGGTTGCATCAAGAATAAAGGTGTAAGGGCCTGGCGTGACAGCTTTTAGGAGACGATAAACCGTATTATCGACCTTGGCATAGGTTGAGATCTCGGAGAGATCACGACAAACCAGTGTAAAATTATGTTTCTCATTCAGACGTCTGATTGCCCGAATACGCTCCAGTGCTGTCTTATCCCCCAAATGACATCCGAGGGCATACCCTGAATCGGTTGGATAGACAATCACGCCACCCTGTTTAACAACATCAACCACTTGGTAGATCAATCGTTGCTGTGGATTGTCTGGATGGATTTGAAAGAACTGACTCATTTTTATCTCATTTATCTACTATTCGGGAAGATCCCAGTCATGCCAAATCGGACGACACCCATCTGGCAACTGCGGTAGTTTACCTAAAGCTATCCACGGACGCTCGGGATCATGAAAATCTGAACCGACTGATGCGAGTAATCCTCTTTTTTTTGCCACAGATGCCATTCGAAAGCTATCGTCTCGACTGTGACTTCCAGAGATGACCTCAAGACCATGCCCACCTGCGGCTCTGAATTGATCAATAAGCTCATTGAGTTTTGTCATTGTAAGCTTATAACGTGCCGGATGAGCTATGACGACCTTCCCTCCCGATCCAATTAGAACGCTAAGTGCATTATCAAGGCTTGCCCACTGCCCAGGGACATAACCCGGTTTATTTGTCTTTAGATAGTGATTGAAAACATCACTTACAGATTTAGCCTTACCTTGTTCTACCAGGAACTGGGCAAAATGGGTACGACTGAGAATCTTACCTTTTGCTCGTTTTTTCACCCAATCATAAGCGCCATGTATCCCTTTTTTTGAGAGCCGCCTGTCGATCTCTTCTGCCCGCCAGTTACGAAATGCTCGTGTTTTAGCAAGTAGATCCTGTAGCGGCTGATATTCAGGATCGATATTCAATCCCACCAAATGAATGGAACGTCCTCGCCAGGTGACGGACATCTCAACACCTGGAATAAGTGTGATTCCGTGATTAACCGCCTCCTTTTGAGCCTCAGCAACACCTTCGGTATCATCATGATCGGTTAATGCCAGCACATTAATCCCTGCCGCTGATGCATGCTGCACCAGTTCGGTTGGGCTTAATGAACCATCTGAGGCTGTTGAGTGGGTGTGGAGGTCAATAGTCAGGGGCATCGTTAATTAGCACTTTTGGGGTTTAATATCTGCATAGATAAATCTGTCACGCTCGACGACCTCACCAATCTCAACATCTATCGCATGTTTAAACATCGGGCCATCAACAACAAAGGTGTGAAACTCGCCATTTTCAGCACATGGGTCAACACCCTTTGGGAGCAGTGGTAGCGCTTCTGAAAAAGTTAAGCCTGCAAAGCTCTGATCCAATACGTCAGTATCGACGCAACTGATGTAAGCCTTTAAGCCCTGCTCAATCATCTGCGCCGCTAATTGAGCCGTTGGAATCTTCCATAAAGGGAAATGTGGTTTGATCGGACTATTTGCAAGATTCTTGATTCGATAGTCACGAATATCCTCAAGATAGAGATCACCAAATGCAAATACCTCTATCGATTCCTGTTCACATTGGCGCACAAAACGCTGCATTACCTCAGCATAGGCTTCATTACTGCATGGCCAAGGGATCTCAATAATGGTGACAGGAAGCGCGACCGCATCTGCCTGCGCTTTAAGCAGTGTTGTTCTAATTCCATGCATAGCAACTCTGGAAAATTCACTGTTTACAGTCGTAAAAAGTCCTGTCACCTCATAAGCAGGATCCTGTTGGAGCTGATACAAAGCCCATGCGCTATCTTTGCCACTACTCCATGAGAGCAGTGTTTTTTTAGGTTGTTGCGATTTCAATAGGTATTACCGGGTAATTTTGAATCGATGAGGTACGGTTGCCTGATCATCATTAAGCTGATGCAATCGCCTGGTTTTAGATTTGGCTTAATCATTCGATGCGTTATCGATCAACGGGTCAATGATTGCGATAACCTCAGGGCTATCCCACTCCAAGCCACCATAATAGCCGTAACGAATCTGCCCCCTATGATCGATAACATAGGTTGTGGGAAAAGCGGAGACTCTCCACGACCTGATGCTCTCTCCCGCCTCATCCATCATCACAGGATAGAAGGCAGGCACCTTCTTCAAAAAGGTCTCTATTCTCGATTGAGGCTCGCCAATATCAACACTAATGACTTTAAACGGTTGATTTGCATAGTGACTATTGAGACGTCCCAATGAAGGGATCTCTTTGACACATGGGGGACACCAGGTCGCCCAGAAATTGACCACTACCACATTGCCACGCAATTGTTCCAGATCGATGAGTCCATGTTTGATGCTGTTTAAAACTAATGGTGGCGCTTTTGCGTGCATTGATTGCAGACCCGCGAAGGGTTGTATCTTCTGATTATCCACCTGAACTGACATATCAGCCGCTGGCTGACGAGGTATCTGGTTCACAGCGGTGAGCAATCGAGTTGCCTGACGAATCTGTCGTGGCAGCAACACACGGGATGCCTTTTCATCATCACTGGCATCATCTCTAACCTGAAAGCCATCACTGACACCCTGTAACGGATGGATATATACCGAGCTACCACCGGCCTCAAGATTTTGACGAAGCTCCTTTAAATACCAAAACTTGGAGGAGAGTTCCGGCTGAAAGATATAGATGGGTAGATCTGTATTTGAGGCGATTGGATGATAATTGAGTGGCTCCCCTGCCCCTGTAATGCCATCGACAAGGTTAGGATGAAACATAATCATTCCCGAGAGGGGTTTTCGATTTGGGTATTCAAGTTGCCATAAGCGTGTACCCTCCAGCATCAACCGTGAGCCACGCCCTGTAGAGAGAATATAGTTTTCACTCTGCTCTGAATCGAATTGATGAATCAAATCCTTGATATCAGTGACCGGGATCTTGCTATAGCTATATCGTCCAGGTGCAATGAAGTACGTTTCGTGAAGGTTGACCAACCAAACCTCAAAGCCTTCGCTTGCAACAGCTTTGATTAGGTCGCGCTCATTTTGGTTGATTGAACTAAACTCGGATGGGATCCACAGCAATCTTGTACGACTATCCCCAAAGATCTCGAAAGAGGTCTCAGCGCCGCTTGGCAGTGTAATTTCGACCTCACGACTCTCCTGAGCACAAAGCGCTGAGGTGGTTAAAAGAGTAAGGCCAATAACAATCTGAACGAGGTGTTTAAACACGGTTGAATTCTAACTGATATCAAAGGGTACGCATTCAACCATCATCTACAGTTCTAAACAAGTTCAACTATGGTTATATATTACAAACAAGCCCGCCAAGCTTCTCGGTAAGTTTCATGTTTTCGCTGTAATCGACAGGGCAATCAATCACCACCACTGTATTATCTTCAATCGCCTGTCTGATTGTGGGGATAATCTCATCTGGAGATTGAATTCTGTAACCTTTAGCGCCAAAACTTTCGGCATATTTCACAAAATCTGGATTATTAAAATCGATGCTACTGGTGCGACCGAATCGCTTATCCTGATGCCACTTAATCAATCCATATCGTGAATCATTCCAAATCATAATAATGATAGGCGTTCCGATACGCATGGCGGTTTCGATCTCTTGGGAATTCATTAAAAATCCGGCATCACCGGTAATCGTCATGGCAACACGTTCAGGATGGGCGAGTTTTGCTGCTATTGCACCTGGCACGCCAATTCCCATTGATGCAAAACCGTTTGAGATAATACAGGTGTTAGGCTCCTTGGCTTGATACATGCGGGCAATCCACATCTTGTGTGCACCAACATCAGAGATAAGAATATCGAAATCATCAAGCGCCACACGAACGTCACACAGGATGCGCTGAGGTTTTACCGGAAAACTATTATCTCCACAGGTTGCTCCCAACTCCTCCATCACGGTTTCATGTAATCGGTAAGCCCAGTTTTCAGCTTTTGGCGTTGCCAATTTTGAGATGTGTTCCAAACCAGAGCGGATATCTCCGACGACACCAACTTCTAACATATAGTGCTCATCAACCTCCGCAGGAAGCATATCTATATGAATAATCTTGGCGTGGTCATCTGGATTCCAAAGATGGGGATGATACTCAACAAGATCATAACCAATACAGATCACAACATCGGCTCTTGAAAAACCACAGCTAATGTAGTCTTTTGCAGCCAGACCGATCGTTCCAAGTGAAAGTGAATTTGAACAGGGCATAACACCCTTCGCCATAAAGGTATTTGCTACCGGAATATTGAGGTTTTGAGCAAAATCACGCACCGCATCTGTCGCGCCAGCACGAATGGCACCATTGCCAACCATAATGATTGGGTGGCTTGCCTCAGAGATGATTTTAGAGGCGTATTCAATCTTGTCTTGCGGCGGCACCGGAGGTTTTGCTTTTTGTACCTTTAACGGCTTTTTTCCTTCAATCTCTTTTTTGGCGATATTCTCAGGGTAATCAATAAAACTACACCCTGGTTTTTCTGAACTGGCGACCTTGAAGGCCTTGCGTACAATTTCAGGAACAATATCCGGTTCGCGTATCTGTGCTGCATATTTAGAGATTGGCTCAAACATATTGATTAGATCGAGGATCTGATGACTCTCTTTATGCAAACGGTGAGTTGAACCCTGACCGGCAATTGCAATAATCGGTGCGCGATCCATGTTTGCGTCAGCAACACCTGTCACCAGATTGGTTGCCCCAGGACCCAAAGTGCTTAAACAAACTCCCGGTTTTCCGGTCAAGCGACCATAAACATCTGCCATAAAGGCAGCACCCTGCTCATGACGTGTTGTAATAAACCGGATATCACTATCAAGCAGAGCATCCATGACATCAAGGTTCTCTTCGCCAGGAATGCCGAAGATATACTCGACCCCTTCATTCTCAAGACAGCGTACAAATAGCTCAGCAGATCTCATTCTTTACACTCCGAATTATTTATCCGATTCACTTTATTTAGAGATCATGACGATCCATACCAAGCGTTCAGGACACACTATTATTAAATCTCATAATACTCTACAGGCTATTATTCGATTAATAGTAACGATTACACCTCATATCTACACTTTTTCAATATATTTATTTCAATAATCTCTATTGGTTCCATCAAAACACGCACAATTAATGCTGAATTCACACTTCTCATCCATGCTACTACTTTTGAATTAAATTGCTGAATCAGCTCACATTAAGGTAAAAAAAGTTGGTCATTAAGAAATGGTTTCTGTAATAATCATCTTTAGGGGGAACCTTCCCTGTGATAGCTGACCATCCCGCATAACAAAAAATAATGGGTAGCACATCAACTGATTTGATGTGGGTCATCTGAACAGACTTAAACACCTAAGCCATTCGCGAAGGGGATGCGATTTGCTAACAAGAATACTACCTTGGGCCATATTTATTGCGTGGTCTTCAGGATACTTGCTGATCAATCCATCAGCATTGAGCAGTCAATACTGGCTCGCTTTTGATACTGAACATGCCATACATCTACTAGGCTATCTACTTATTGGTATCGCAACGAGTTGGGCAATGATCTTTGTCTGGCAACTCCACTTGCGTAACTGCCTGATTATCAGTCAGCTTAAAAATGAGCAGCGACAGTGGAGTGTTCGTATAGAGCAGATGCAGCAGATCATTAAGGAAGAGGAGCATCCAACCAACGCATGGAATGGCACACGAAAATTTGAGGTTGATAAAAAGGTTAATGAAGGCGGCTCGGTTGTCTCATTTTACCTCAAGCCACACGACCACAATCCCCTTCCTGGTTATTTACCCGGACAGTATTTGACCTTCCACGTCAAATTACCAGATCACGACAAGCCAATAATTCGTTGTTACTCTCTTTCTGACAGCCCTAAAAGTGATCATTACCGTATTTCAATAAAAGCGATTCCGGCACCAAGAGGAAAGGATGTGCCGCCGGGTCAGATTTCAAACCACTTCCATAATCATATTAACGAAGGTGATTTTCTTGATGTTTCAGCTCCGGCTGGACACTTCTATCTAAACTTAAAGCGCGAACAACCTGTTGTGCTTATAGGTGGAGGCATCGGTATTACACCGGTTTTAAGTATGCTCAATGCGATTGTTGAAAGCGGCAGCAAATTGGAGACGTGGTTCTTCTACGGCGTGAGAAATCGCAATGAGCAGATCATGGCAGAGCATCTCCACGAGATTGCTAATCGTAATGACAATGTTCACCTTCATCTCTGTTATAGCAATCCTGAGGCAAGCGATCAGTTGAATATTGATTATCACCATGCAGAACGCATCTCAGTGGATCTTTTTAAACGGCTACTCCCCTCTAGTAACTATGGCTATTATATCTGCGGGCCTGCACCCATGATGCAATCGATCACCAACGATCTCTTTAACTGGGGTGTTCCTGAGGATGATATTCACTTTGAAACCTTCGGTCCGGCATCAATTAAAATTGGCACCACAAAAGAGGCGCCTAAAGAAGAAAAGAGCCTGAAAGTCAATTTTCACCTATCAGATAAAACCCTTGAATGGAAAGGTGAACATGCCAACCTTCTTGAGTTTGCAGAGGCAAATGGCATAGAAACAAGTTCGGGTTGTCGTTCTGGCAATTGCGGTACATGTAGTGTCGCCATACGTTCTGGCAAAGTCGATTATGACACTCCTCCAGGAGCGAATATTGAAGAGGGAAGCTGTTTAATGTGTGTCGGAAAACCAAGAAGCGATCTGGAGTTGGATCTATAAGATGCTCTCTCGATTAATCGTGCTACTTTCACTGTTTGTTCCTCTTTCGTTACAGGCTCTTCCCCTTCCTGAAAAGGTGATGGGTACTGAAGAGTGTGCCGAGTGTCATGAAGATGAGGTGTTTATTTGGAAGAAAACCCGCCATTTTAAAACCTTCCATGAAACAGCTCGCCGCTCTAAAGGACGAGAGATCGCAAAAGATATGAAGGTTCGTAACCCAACCACATCTAAACTATGTGGAAAATGTCATTTCACTCAACAGCTTGTGAACGGAAAGATAAAAGCGATCTCAGGCGTTAGCTGTGAGTCTTGTCACGGAGCAGCAAAAGATTGGATGGATATTCATAGCGACTATGGCGGTAAAGATGTTAAACGGGATGCAGAAACGGCTGAACATAAAATTGAACGCACCAAACAGTCACTAGCAGCAGGAATGATAAAGCCTGAAAACATCTATGCCTTGGCAAAGAACTGTTTGCAGTGCCATCTTGTGCCTCACGAGACACTGGTCAATAACAGTAAACATAAAGCCGGTAGTGAATTTGAACTGGTAACGTGGTCTCAAGGACGCAATCGTCATAATTTTCATCGCTCAGACAGTGGTAAAGAGAATATCGAATCTGATCAGAACAGAAAGCGAATTCTATATATAACTGGTCAGCTTGTTGAAATGGAGCTCGTGCTTCACGCCTTAAGCAAGGCGACTAAAGAAGATAAGTATTCAAAAGCAATTATTGAACGTGCTTATGAGATAAAACAACGTGTAACCACGATTGCAAAGCAGCTTCAAAGTAAAGAAATATTTAAACTAATAGATATTTTCAATACCGCCGAATTAACGATTAACCAAGGTGAGGCTTTAATACAGATCGCCACAAAGATATCGCCTTTAATTGAACAGTTCACCTCAAATCATGATGGTAAAGATTGGGAAATATTAGATTCTCTGATCCCAAGTGAAAACAAGGGGTTCCCGGCACGCTAATGATCATTAATCATACTTTAAAGGGAGGAGCATTATGGAGGTAGCGATTATGTCGAGACCTCAACGCTGGGATCAACCTTTTGATCCGATGATGAATGACGCATCGATCGATCTCGTTCTCTCGTCTCCTCCATTTAATACGATTGACGCCAGTGCATTCCCTAAAAACACCTCTCTTAGAGAGATCGTCAGAAACGATATTCGAATTATTGATGCCAAACGTGGCGATATCATCATGAGACATGGTGATTATGGTAGCTCAGCCTATGTCATTATTAGCGGAAGTGTTCGTGTCAATTTTTTTCCTGACCTTATTCAGGATGACATTTTAGGTATCAAAAAATATCAACCTAAAGGCATTAAGGCGCTATTCGCGCAACTCTTTAACACGAATAAACCCCCTGAGGTTCGCAAGATTAAGGCTAGTGCCCCGATGATTGTACCTGTCGGCGAAGGTAGCGATAAGAGTTATCGAATGGCAATCGCCAATGTTGATCAAGTACTTGACAATTATCACACGGTACAACTTGAGAGTGGCATTCTTTTTGGTGAGATTGCGGCATTAACCCGGTCGCCAAGAACAGCAACTGTCTTTGCAGATGTCTCAACAAAACTGATAGAGATCCGCTGGCAAGGATTACGTGACATTCGTCGATATGACAAAGCATTTCGAGAGACGATTGACCAACTCTATCGTGAACGTAGTCTTGAGGTTCAACTCAAAGAGTCACCGATACTTCAACATTTGGACGATCAAAAACTCAAACTACTGACATCACATATTATTTTTGATACCTATGGTGAGTTCGACTGGAATATCGGCTTCACTCGTGGTCAGTCAAATGAACACAGCAATCCAATTCAGGATGAGCCACTTATCGTTACTGAAGGAGACTATCTTGATTATCTCTTTTTGATTGGATCTGGCTTTGGTCGGGTAAGCCAAAAAGTTAATCATGGTCATAAGACACTCTCCTATTTGCGGCGTGGCGACTGTTTTGGCCTCGAAGAGATTATTGCCTCCACGAAGACTAAAAAAGAGGGTTTCACCAGAGAGAATTGTTATCACTACTCATTAAGAGCCTTGGGCTATGTCGATGTATTGAAGATTCCAACAAAAATCGTCAAAGAGTTAATACTGCCAGGTCTACCAAAGAACCTGCACTCCCCTACGCACAGACTGCTATTGACCCATGGTCGTGAGCGAAATGAAAACAAGAAACGTGGTGTTGATTCGAATGTGCTTGAGCTAATTGTCGAAAATCGTTTTATCAACGCGACCTCAGCAATGGCGATCGATACTGAACTATGTGTCGGGTGTGACGAGTGTGTACGAGCATGTGCGTTAGCTCATAGCAATAATCCAAGATTTATTCGTCATGGTACGAGAATAGAGCAATACCTCATTACGAACGCTTGCATGCACTGTGTTGATCCTGTGTGCATGATCGGATGTCCAACCGGGGCAATTCAGCGTGATCCACATCAGGGTCAGGTTATTATTAATGATAGCTGCTGTATCGGCTGTGCTACATGTGCTCAAAGCTGTCCATACAACAATATTCGAATGGTGACCATAAGAGATGAAAACGGTCATCTGTTAATTGATGAAATGACTCATGCGCCAATAATGAAGGCGACAAAATGCGATCTGTGCCGTGATCAACGAGTTACTCCTGCTTGTGAACATGCGTGTCCGCATGAAGCGCTACGACGAGTAGATCTGTCTCATTTTAGCGAGATTCGAGGGTGGTTTATATAAATGTATAGCTTTATCACTCTTAAACGAGTTGTTGGTGTTTTATTGGTTATTTCGGCCACTTTATCTGTGATCGTTATCAACCAAAAACTTCAGCTCCAACTCAAATTCAGCTCTGAATATAGTGGATGGTTACTTGGTACACTGATTGTATTACTGTCACTTTATAATCTACGCAAACGAGTACCGTTCTTACCTTTAGGCGACAATAGATTCTGGATGCAACTCCATATTTATACAGGGTTATTTGTTGCTATCGTGTTTTATATCCATACTTCCTCACTCTGGCCTAATGGACAAATGGAACGATGGATGGCAATCACTTTTATGGTTGTTGTATTAAGTGGTGTTATCGGTTTGATTCTATATCGTGTTATACCACCACAACTGTCTTTGCATGATGAGACCATCATCTTTGAGCGGATCCCTGCGCTACGTTGGCAGATCAAAAAACAGATCGATGATCTCGTGCAACAATCCATTGAGCAGGAGCGCTCAACCACGATTGCAGACTTTTATCGCAGACGCTTATTAAAGTTCATTTCAAGCACCTCTATCCCCTATAGTTATTTTTCTGATGTCCATCAAACCATGCAGCGTTGGGATGGTCGGTTTACAACCATGAAAAGATATCTTAATCCACAGGAGCTAGAACTGTTTGAACAGATTGTTACCCTCACGCATCAAAAGATTGAGCTCGATTATCAATACATTAACCAGCGTTTAATGAAGATATGGTTATTTGTCCACGTCCCTCTTACGCTTAGTCTATTGTTATTGATTGTTTTACACATCATCATCGTCTATGCGTACCTATAGGTGAAACGATAACCATGTCAATTCAGGATACACATCACGACAAGAGTCACTATGAAAGACCGACACGCACCTGGGTTTGCGGACGAAGCAATCAGAGCGGCGCCTGTTCTCATGGCCCTGATCATCATGGTAACTGCCAGACAACACATGAGTGCAATCCGGTTAAACAGAATGATCGTTACTACTGTACACGAAACCCACAATGTAACGACGGTCCAAAACCTGATGGAAAATGTAGCCGACCTCGAACAGCGTGCAGTCCAGTATTAGGGAGACTTGCGTTAAGACAGCGCTTTTCTTACTGGATGGCGCTGTTAACAATTGGGATTATTGTAGTTGCTATGGCGGGCGATCAATTCCTGAACCGTATCTCACCAGGAGAATTAAGTTCACAACATGCGGCACTAAAAGATGAGTGCTCCTCCTGCCATACCCAACACCCTGATTCACTCTTAGGATTGATTAGCGCTTCATTTACACTGGTTGATCCAAAGCAAGCGACTCAAAAATGTACTAAATGCCATACACTGAATAACAAGCCGTTATTAGCGCATAATCAATTCGAAGATGATCCTAAAAAGCATATCTCCATAACCTCTTGTCAACAGTGTCATAAAGAACATAAGGGAGAGCCACTGAAAGACCTGGCGATTAAAAACCACAGTTGTCGTGCATGTCATAGCGACATAAAAAACAGTGGAATGCGGGATCACCCTAAGTTTAAGGAC
>JBNKZU010000023.1:0-9362 GCA_050301795.1 Thiohalomonadaceae bacterium
CAACCTGGCGTAGAGAATAACTACTTTATAACAGGCAAGAGGGGTTCGGACTCGCCATAGCGTGTCCGACTCCAGAGTCATGGGACTACATCAATTTAGAAATCTCAACGCTCTCTTTTACCGCAGCAAAGGTTTTATCGAGCATCTCACGCTCATGCTTGGTTAGCTCAATCTCGATGATTCGTTCAACTCCATTCGAACCGAGCACACAAGGTACGCCAATAAAGTATCCATCAATGCCATATTCGCCTTCACACAACACCGAAGAGGCGATAACACGATGTTTATCAAGAATAATCGACTCCACCATCTCCACAATCGCCGCAGCCGAGCTATAGTAGGCGCTACCGCTTCCAAGATATTGCACAATCTCGGTTCCGGCATTGCGGGTTCGTTCAACGATCTCTTCAATCTTCTCAGGGCTAAGTAGAGATGTGATCGGAATCCCGCCAACATTCGCGGTACGGACTAACGGAATCATGGTCGGGCCATGACCGCCCATCACCATGCACGAAACATCTTTAACCGAAAGCCCGGTTTCCATGGAGATAAAGTTCTGGAAGCGACTGGTATCGAGCGCTCCCGAGAGGCCGACCACCTGATTTTTAGGAAAACCGGAGTATTTATAAAAGGCGCAGGTCATGGTATCGACCGGATTCGTGGTCACGACGACATAAGCTTCAGGAGCGTGTTTTGCCACCTGCTCAGCCACATCTTTAATGATCTTTTGATTGACCTCAAGAAGGTCTTCACGGGTCATGTTCGGACGACGAGGTAATCCAGCCGTCACAACGACGACATCTGAATCAACGATGTCTGAATAGTCACTTGTAGGAGTGATATCTACATCAAAACCGCTATGTGGTCTTAAAGCCGAGATATCGAGTGATTTCCCTTTTACGGGGTCTAGTTTGTCCGGAAGGTCGAGGATAATCACATCCCCTAACTGCATCTGTGTCACCAGTAGCGCAATGGTGCTACCAATCTGTCCGCCGCCAATAAGGGCGATCTTCTTTCTTCTCATTTTTTATACAATCCTTCATTACGGCAAAATAGTGCCGTATTTTTTCAACGCTGGTCAGGCAATGAATAATAATTATTATTAAGATATCGAATAGAGCGGCACATTCTACGGTGTGTTATTGATGAGAACAACAGGATTAATCGATTGTTATATCGCATCACATGGATCACGCCTTTAAAGATGCTGTCACGATTCATTAGATTATCGGCTTGATCTTCTGTATGATGGTTTACCGTAACTTTGTGATGCAAGTTATTGTTCTGTAAGCTTATTGGCAGGATAGTGAACCATCAGTTTTTTTAATCAAGAGCGCTATGTATGGATGAGTTAAAACTATTCTTTGAATCACTCTCCTTTACAGCAGATGACATGGAGTTATTTGTGCGTATCGCTTTTCAGTTTGTGCTGCTCTCATCCTCTGCCATCTTCTCCGGTTCTGAAACAGCGCTCTTTTCACTCAGCCGAATCGATCTTCAAAAACTACGACAAGCACGCCATCGCCGATCAGAGGTCATTCATGAGATGCTTGATGAGCCTCGTCGCCTCATTATCTCTATCCTTTGTGGTAACGAACTGGTCAATATCGCATCGGCTGTGAACATGACAGGAATACTGCTCCTGCTATTCGGGCAGAGTGATATCGGTTGGATCAATATCGTTATTATGGTTCCGCTGTTGCTGCTAATTGGAGAGGTTACGCCGAAAACCATTGCGGTGAGTTATCCCATTCGTTTTAGCACCCAGATCAGCGCCAAGATTATCCCGAAGTGGATGTTCATCATTACCCCGCTGCGAGAAGCCATTAGAGTGATTGCCGATAGAATCACCACAATGGTTGTTGGCGATACCATAGATCGTAAAAACATTCTTCAGCCAGACGAGCTTCGGATACTACTCGAAGAGGGCGAAGAGACAGGGATTATTGATGCCACTGAGCGGGTTCTAATCGATAACCTGCTTGAGGCTTCTGAAACCGATATCTCAAGGATTATGACGCCAGGGCCTCGTATAATTTTTCTCGATGCATCACTGCCAGTCCCGGAGCTGATTGAGAAGTTTCGGGAGTATATGCACCCCCGGATCCCAATCTATGAGGGGCACTGGGATAACGTCATCGGTTTTGTCCACTCCGAAGATATCCTGAAGTTGATTCGAAGTGGGACTGATCTTTCAACCGTCACACTCGATATGATCCTCAAACCCGCCCATTTTGTGCCGCCGACCAAGAAGGTCGATGAGATGGTTGATTATTTTCAGGCGCACAACACCCGTATCGCCATCATTCTTGGTGAATTTGGCGAGGTGTTGGGAGTGGTTACGATGAAGGATGTACTCACCTTCATCTTTGGAGAGATATCAGGAAAGATGGTTGGGCATGAGTACTACAAGGCTGATGACGATAACTGTTATGAAATCCCCGGAGATATGCGGTTAGCCGATTTCTATAACCTAACAAACTTTGATATTGAGGATTCGGTCATGTCGACCATTGGTGGTTATGTCTTTCGCCAGTTTGACCGTCTGCCCAATCCCGGAGATGAGATCGACTGTGAAGGCTATCGTTTCACGGTCAAAGGGCGTAAGGGGCTTAGAATAAGCAAGCTTAAGGTTCAGAAGATCTCTTCGATCCTCACGTCGCAGACGGAGCAACAGAGTGAAGTTATCCCCGAGCAGGAAATGGAAGCAACCCCTCCTGAAACAACTGGACAGAAGGAGGATCAATAATGGATTGGTTAGTTGAAATCGTATTAATCGTCTTCTTTTTATTGTTAAAAGGGTTCTTCTCCGGCTCTGAGATTGCGATGGTGAATTCCGACAAACTCAAGTTGCGTCACCAGGCAAAGATGGGAGATCGCGGAGCAGCACTGGTCTTAAAGCTATTCCGTAAACCAGACGTTATCCTTGGAACAACACTGGTTGGAACCAATGTAGCAACGGTTACGATATCTACCATCGGTGCACTCATCTTTATCGATCTGTTTGGCAAAGCGGGAGATCTCATCTCGGTTATTGTACTTACGCCGATACTGCTTATATTTGGCGAGGTGGTTCCGAAGAGTATTTTTCAGCAGAAAGCAGACACGCTGGCGAGTCGTTTGATCTATACACTCCGTTTCTTCTCCTATCTCTTCTATCCGGTGATCTTCATCTTTAGCCGTATTGCACGGTTAATGACCCGTCTTGTAGGCAACGGAGTTACACCACAGAATATGTTTATTACGCGAGAGGAGTTACGGGTGCTGCTTGACGTCTCTGAAACGGCAGCCGATCCCAGCACGATAGACCGCAAGCGGATCCGTAGAATTATCCGGTTTGCCGATACCACCGTCGGAGAGGCGATGATACCGCTGGCAGATGTTATCGGCTTTAACGAAACTCGATCAATGAATGAGGCAGTACGGTTGGTGATGAAGTATGGCTTTAACCGTCTTCCGGTCTATCAGGGGAATATTACAAATATCACCGGAATCCTGACCTTAAGCTCATGGGATTTAATGGATCCGCAGATACTGGAAAAGCCGGTTCAGGACTATATGAGCACAGTACTCTTTCTCTCACCCAAACAGACCATAGATCGCGCCTTGCCGATGTTAAGAGCCAGAGACGACCATATGGCGATCGTCGTTGACGAATTTGGCTCAGCCATTGGAATCTTGACGATGGAGGATGTCTTTGAAGAGGTGGTTGGTGAGATCGATGTCGGATACGATTTTGATGAGTACAACCCCAGAAAACGGGTCTATATCATTCACGAAAGTGAAGATTGCCACCTAATGAGTGGCAGAATGCCGATCTCGGAGATCAACGACATACTCTATGCACAATTCCCGATCGAAGAGGCGCATACCATCGGTGGTCTGATAGTGAGTCGATTACGCAACATTCCGAAGGTCGGGGATAGCGTTGACGAAGAGGGGTATCGCTTAACCGTACTTGAGGCAGATGCGCGATCCGTGTTGAAGGTGCGGGTAGAGCGGATCGATTAAGCTTTTAGGTCACGTATTAGCGAAGTAGCGTTGCCACTTCTTTCAAAAAGTCTCAAACATTGACATAACGAAGATATTTAATACACTTAACAGCGCGATTAATAGCACTATTTAGTGGGCGATCATGAACTCGATTACAGCAAATGAACTGAAGACACAGGGCATATCTACTATTGATGCACACCTTCAAAACGAAGATGAGGCAGTCATTACCGTGCGTGGTAAAGAGCAGTTTGTGGTGATGAGAATGGAGCACTACCAGCATCTGCGTGAAAAAGAGCTGGAAGCAGCCATCTACGAGTCACGCGAGGAAATTGCCCAAGGGAAATATGTCGCAGAAAGCATAGAAGAACACATGGAGCGGATTAGCAAGGAATGAGCTATCAAATCATCTACACGGAAAGTTACATCAAAAAAGCTTCCAAATTCATCAAAAGACATCCAGACATCAAAGGTCAGTACCAAAAAACACTTCAGTTACTGGAACTAAATCCACATCACCCATCACTACGCCTACACCCATTAACCGGGAAGCTTAAAGGTGTCCATTCAGTGTCAATCAACATTAGTTACCGGATATCACTGGAACTTCTTATTGAAGATAAAACAATCATCCCTTTGTCCATTGGTACTCATAATGAGGTTTACAGGTAGAACCAATAAATACCTGACGAATGATTGCAATCATTTGTATCATTTAAAATTCATAGTCTTTTTTAATGACCTATTCAACGGATAATTAATCATCTCAAGGCGAGACTGTCATAGAAAAACCTGATTAATAATTGATCTCCGTTTATTTGAGTATATACTTAATGTGTATACGTCATAAGAGTGTATCGCCATGCATGCAAAAATATTCAAATCAGGTAATAGCCAAGCTGTCCGTTTGCCAAAAGATTTCAGGTTCGAAGAGTCTGAGGTTGAGATCTATCGAGATGGTGACAAAGTTGTCCTGATGCCCATTAAAAAGTCATTAAAGTCGGCTTTTGAATGTTTAACTCAGCTTCCCGATGACTTTATGGAAGATGGGAGGAACCAAGACGAACCACAGGAGAGGGAAGAGTTTTAAATGGATTTTATTCTTGATACCAATATCTGTATCTATATCGCCAAGCAAAAACCACCCGAAGTTGAAGAGAAATTCTCAACACTTAAGGTTGGTCAGGTAGGCATGTCACTTATCACCTACGGCGAAATGCTCTATGGTGCTAATAGAAGTCAAAACCAGGAAAAAGCAAAAAGTGTTTTAAACGAGCTGATTCAATTAATACCTGTCATCGGAATGAATAGTGATGTTGCAGAGCACTATACAGATATTCGGACTGATCTGACTCAAAAGGGAAAAATGATAGGGAATAATGACCTGTGGATCGCTGCCCATGTCCGCTCAATTGGCAAGACACTGGTTACAAACAACACCAAAGAGTTTGAGCGTGTTTCAAATCTAAAAATAGAGAACTGGGTAAATTAACTGCTGTTTTTTGTTGGACAACTATCCTTACTAACAAAAGCCTCACATCCACGACTGTTACTTTAAGAAGGATGATTAGCATCAAGCTGAATATACTGCTAGGATTGATTTATACATTTGGATATGAGGTGACCAATGAACACAGCAAAAAAAGAGGTAGAGTCTCTACTATCCAGACTACCTGATGACTGTTCATTAGAAGATGTGCAATATCACCTTTATGTTGTTGAAAAGATTAAGAAAGGTAGAGAAAGAGCTGAAGAAGAGGGAACTTTAAGTCAGGAAGAAGTTGAAAGGAAATTCAGCAAATGGACTACTCAATAAACTGGTCTAAAGAAGCCGTCGAAGACCTGGAATCAATCACAGAATATATCTCCCGCGACTCCGAATTCTATGCAAAAGCAGTCGCATCTAACATAATCTCAACTGCTGAAAGCTTAAAGAAATATCCTCTAACAGGCCGAATTGTCCCTGAGCTGGAAAATCAAAATATTCGAGAAAAGTTTGTTTACAGCTACCGTTTAATCTACGAAATACACAGCACTAATATAACCATTGTTGCAGTAATTCATGGTAAGAGACTTTTTGATAATGCTTTAGATAGGACTGAATAAATAATGTTATTACACATGATGATGTGTAATAGTAAAAATCTAATGCTCTCTGGCACCTGTTATTGATAAATGGAGTTACAAATGAAAAACCATGTTTCAACAATCAGCGTTCCATCAAATAGTGATATCGCAAAACAATTAAATGGTGCTGATTTCTACGATGCCTATCAAATCTCTAATCCAGATCACGAAAGAAGTGCACTTCAAATCTATCTGGATGTTGTCTCTAAAACACCTAAATGGGTAAACAGTCTCATGGCATTGAGAAACAGGGTTGTTTCACTATTCGGATTAAAAGATTTAGGCCATCTGGGGCAAATCAATCAAACAAAAGCAGCAAATGAGTACAAAGTAGGGGATAGAGTTGGGATTTTCTCTTTGTTATCAATCAATGAGCAAGAGATCATCCTCACCGATAACGACAACCATTTAGAAGCAAAAGTTTCAGTATTTAAAGATCAAGATAGTATCTCGGTAACGACAGTTGTCCATGTTCACAATACGTTAGGAAAACTCTATATGGCACTGGTCGTTCCAGTACATAAAAGAATTGTTCCGGCGATGCTTGCGAGGGTTTAAACTGACTTCGGGAACCTGATAACCACCATGTGCATCTCAAACAATCCTCCCAATATTGACACCATCACATAAGCAGAGTTAAGTTAAACCTCATTGGAAGGTTGGTGCAAATACCAGCCAGGAATCAATAAATGCGAAGGATAGGGAAGAGGAAGAATGCAGTATTGGATAAAGGTTAATCATCAAACAAACCAATCAAATTCATGTTTATCTTAGGGAGCATCTGATTAAGTGAGAAATACTCGTTATTGCGAACAATGTGAAGCAATCCATCTGAATAGATTCAATCACTTATGGATTGCCACGTTACTATTTTTCCTCGTAATGACCTCTTAATCAGACTCACCCTAGTTTGATACCAATGTTTTAATAATTCATATAATCAGGAATGATAAAATGAGCGATACAATTAATGAAAAAGCAGATTATCTTAGACAGATGATAGCTAACTGTAAAAAAGACATTAGCGAAGATAAGAAGCTAATAACAGAGTTAAATAACAAATGGCCACGAGATAGTAAGGGAATAGATGAGGCCAATGAACGAATAACTGAAAACAAAAAGGTTATTAAACGTGCAAATGAAAAATTAAAGGAATTGGGATTTAAACCCATCGAAATCTAACAGATTTGGTAGTTACCTTTTATTCTTTTGAATGACAATGTCGACAGGGTGGAAAATGGATTCTCAAACAAGGATATCGACCAGTAAACTGGCGCAACGTTTAAACATACCAACGAAACACCTATTTGGTATGTTGTCTGATAATGGTTATATCTTCCGTGATAAAGATGTATGGGTATTAACTGCTTTAGGTGAACACAAAGGCGGCAAATACCAGAACAGTAAAAAGTTCGGAAAGTATATTTCGTGGCCTGATGACATCTCTTTTAATGGTGCCACTCAAGAAGATAAACATAGCGCTACAACACTCGGTGAAGAGTTCAATATTGCATCACGACGGATTAACCAGATCCTCTCAGAACTAGGCTGGATAAAGAAACATCTCAAAGGCTGGCTGGTCACTCCACATGGGATCAGGGTAGGTGGTGAACAGCGAGAGAGTAATAAATCAGGTGTTCCGTATGTTCTTTGGCCTAAGGCAATTATTAGCAACAAATCGCTTGTAACAACCATTAAAGAACTGAAGGGTGAAAATTCTGGCGAAAACCCCACAGAGCAAACAGAAAGCAAACATTCTACTCCATCTACCGATACAAGCAGCCCAAAGACCAAAACAAACTTCCGTGAAAAAAACCTGCCTCAACTCAGAACCGCAGATGGGCATTACGTTCGCTCAAGAGCTGAAATGCTTATTGATAACTGGTTATACACAGCAGAAATAGTCCATGCCTACGAAAGACGACTACCGATAGAGGAAGAGGTCTATTGTGATTTCTACCTGCCAAACGCAAAGGTTTATATCGAGTTCTGGGGAATGGAAAGCGATCCTAAATACGTTAAGCGTAAAGAACAGAAGAAAAAGATCTATTCAGATTATGGGCTGAATTTAATTGAATTGAATGACGATGATATTAAGAACCTGGATGATGTTTTACCAAGGGTTCTTTTAAAACATGGGATAACTACGTATTAAAAACATGTGAATCAAATGTGGTATGTCTTCTTGTTGAACATAACCAAAATTACTAACTAATAATTTTTATCCAAGGAATAAAGATGGAAATTAAAAGTATCAAAATTAAGAATTTTCGCTTACTTAAAGATTTTTCCATTGATCTAGAAGAGACTCTCTCATTAGTAATTGGAAAAAATAACACAGGTAAGACATCAATACTTACTCTTCTTGATAAATTTCTTAACTCTTCAGATAAGATGAGATTCTCGGCTGATGATTTAAATGTAGACCTAAAAAAACAATTAACAGAGATTATCAAAGGCACAAGTCAGATAGTAGATGAGGTTGATTACAAACCTTTAGGAATAGAGCTTACTCTTTATATCGAATACAACGAGGATGATGACTTATCACAAGTTAGCCCATTAATAATGAGCTTAGATCCAGATGATAAGAATATTGTCTTGAACTTTAGATTTGATATTAATTACGACAGCTTAGTTGATATGAAAGCAAGATATCAACAAGTCAGTGATAAATACGATGAGGATGCTTCATTATTTCTTAAAGATCATCTACATGATTACTTTGGTTCTATAAAAAAACGAAGCTTATATTTCGACGACCATACGATTTTCACTGATATAGAGAAGGAAAATATAAATCTTAACGACGTACTGGTATTTGAATATATTAGTGCAAAACGAAGCGTGACTAATAAGGACAATGATAAAACCCTTTCATCTCAAACCTCTCGCATTTACAGAAAAATATCAGAAACCGAAGAACAAGAAGAAATAGTAGATAAATTCAAGAAAAAACTTAGAGATACAGATTCTGAGCTTAACGGAATATATAAGGACATTTTTAGTTCTTTACTTGAAAAAGTGAACAAATTTGGTGGGGTAAAAAAAGACGACACAGATATCAGGGTGGCATCAACTTTACAACACCGAGAATTGTTAGATGGTAATACTACTGTCCTTTATTCTCACGATACTCATGATTTACCTGAACATTATAATGGCTTGGGTTATATGAACTTGATTAGCATGATATTTGATATTGAAATGCTAATGGCAAAATTGAGACGTTCTTCTGACGA
>JBNKZU010000024.1:0-29685 GCA_050301795.1 Thiohalomonadaceae bacterium
ATAAACGACTGATAACGCCATTGGGCGGAAAAATCGTCCCGTCCCTTTGGGTTGCGCCTCAAAAAGCGTCACTCTGCGTTACTTATCGCTCATTTGGAGCAACCAAATATCGCTCTTCGTGCCTTGATTGACGCTTTTTGGCGCTGCAACAGTGGTGAATATGAAAGATCAACAGACCCTAGTAAAAACCTGTCTATAGTTTGGGGTATTAGTAACCCTCTTTCTCATTTATTGCACGCTGAATACTTTAACTGTGAAAGGTTTCACAGGCTTATGGTTGTCCTGTGTCCTGAAATTCTATATGGTCATAATTATCAATAATAAAGAATGAAGATAATGCGTCGTTTTTTACTACATAGTTTATTTTTAATAGGGCTTGCGCCTTTCAACGTGGGTGCCGCTGATTGGCATTTGAGTTTGGGAACGGAGTACTACACTTGGCATGAAAATGAGGACACCGGGCGTGAGGTTGTTGAAGAGACTGGACCTCGCATCTTTTTAGAGATAGGCGGCAAAGAGGGTGTCAATACCGATGATGTTATTACCTCGTTTATCATGCGATTTTATGCAGCTGACGTTCAATACGATGGAGAGACTACCGGTGGAAGTAGTGCACCGATTCCGGTCTTTAGCGATTCAATATATGCGGGTTGGTCAACTCAATTAGGTGTCGCTGTTTTGTTAACCGATGGCATACATACCGAGACCGATCAAAGCGACTGGTATTTCTCAACATCACTGGGTTATGAAGAGTGGCTGCGCGATATTCAGGATGCACAGATTAGCGGGATTACGATTTCAGGCTATCCTGAGGTTTACAAAGTTCCATACATGAAGTTTGGTTTTTTAAGAAATTCGATCTCCTCAAGCGAGATTCGTTTTGGGATTAAATATCCGCTAGTGGTCGATGAGATCGTCGGTTGGTCGAGTGATGGCTATATCAATCCACAACTGAACCCTGAGCCGCAACCATCACTTTATGCTTCGATCATCTTTCAGTTAGGTAAGCATTTGGGGGTGCATCTCTTTTACGATAGTTACCGTTTCGATCCATCTCCCAAAAAGCCGCTCTACTATAGTGATGGTACCGCTGTTACCAACTCATTTGGTTATCAGAGTTATGTGAGTCAACCTCAAAGCCATCAGGACTCAGTTGGTGTTTTAATCTCTTTCCATTTCTGATACCGAGTCTTTCAAACGACATTTCCAAAACTAGAGGCAGATTGAGACCTCATCGTGTATGATTGCGGCCATGTTTTCATGGCTTAAATCAAATCTGATGCCCTCGAAAGCCGTTAAAGAAGTAGAACAGCCACAACCTCAAACGGTATTTGAGCGTAATCAACACAATATTTCCCGTAAAGATATCAGCGAAAATGCGTTGAAGGTGCTCTATCGCCTTGATAAGGCGGGCTATACAGCATGTCTGGTCGGTGGTGGAGTGCGTGACCTGCTTTTGGGTCGTGAACCAAAAGACTTTGATATTGCAACCGATGCCCACCCAGAAGATGTAAAACGCCTGTTTCGAAATTGCCGTTTAATCGGTCGTCGGTTCCGTTTGGCTCATGTGCATTTTGGGCGAGAGATTATCGAGGTGGCAACATTCCGTGGAGAACACCATGACGAATCAAACGATGGTGTAACAAAAAATGGATTTCTGGTTCGGGATAATGTTTACGGCACCTTAGAAGAGGATGCCTGGCGTCGTGATTTAACCGTTAATGCGATCTACTACAATATTCGCGACTATTCAGTTATCGATTATACCGGTGGCTTAGCGGATTTAATGGCAGGGCGTCTGCGGATGATTGGTGATCCGGCTCAGCGTTTCCATGAAGATCCGGTTCGGATGTTACGTGCAGTACGTTTTGCCGCAAAGCTCGGCTTCAAGATTGATCCGGAGGTTGAAAAAGCCATTCACGAATCGAAGCATCTGATTTCATCGGTTTCCTCGGCGCGTCTCTATGATGAAGTGAACAAGATCCTTCTTGCCGGATATGGCCACGAGGCCTTTGAACTATTACGTCATTATCATCTGTTTGAGTACCTCTATCCTCAAACAGATCGTATTCTTGCCGAAGAGGAGTATGGCTTTCCGCACATGCTGGTGATCAATGCACTTAAAAACACGGATGATCGTCTTGCCGAAGGCAAAGGTATCAACCCGGCATTTATGTTGGCGGTGATGCTGTGGGAGCCTTTGACCTCAATGATGAAAAAACAGCGGGATCATTTTAACTCTCACATCCAGGCAATACAGGTTTGCGGTGATGAGGTGTTATCAAAACAGCAGCAGATCACAGCTGCACCGAAGCGATTCACACTCCAAGCCCGTGAAATATGGGTTATGCAGGATCGATTGCAACAACGTCGACCAAGAAATATTGAACAGCTCCTTTCAAACCCACGTTTTCGAGCGGCGTATGATTTTTTGTTATTGCGGATCCAAAGTGGAGAACTGCTGCAGGAGATTGGGGATTGGTGGACAAAGATTCAGACGGCTCCACAGGAACAACGCGCTGAGATGATCGCTGCGTTGCCAAAGCCTAAATACAGTAAAAAATCCCGTGGTACCAAGAAGCGTTATCGTCGTAGGCCGAGCAAACCGAAGCAGGAATAGCCTTGACTTGTGTCTATATTAGCCTTGGTAGCAATCTGGATGACCCGAAACAACAGATAACATCTGCCTTTAACCATCTTTGCACCATCAAACATACGGAACTTGTCGCTCAATCCTCGCTTTATCTTAGCGAACCGTTAGGTGAACCGGGGCAGCCTGACTACATTAATGCGGTTGCGGCGCTTAAAACCCGACTACCTGCTGAAAAGTTCCTTGATGAGCTCCAACAGATTGAATTGGCTCACCATCGACAACGATCTTCACAACGATGGGTTGCAAGAACACTCGACCTTGATATATTGCTCTATGGGGACGCGGTCATATCAAGCCAACGGCTTGTTGTGCCGCACTATCAGATGACACAACGAAATTTTGTACTGGTACCTTTAATGGAGATCGCTCCTCATCTTCGATTTCCAGATGGTACCTCACTTGTTGAATTGCCACTTGCACATAATATGAGTGGTTTAAAACGTCTTAAACAACCTTGATGGAAGAGCGGCTATGGCGAGAGTGACACTAACAACACTAAATAAGATGAAGGCAGAGCAGCAGAAGTTTACCTGTCTCACCGCTTATGATTATAGCTTCGCAAAGATTATGGATGAAGCTGGCATAGAGGTTGTGCTGGTTGGCGACTCCCTGGGTATGGTTGTGCAGGGCCAACAGAGCACTGTTGCAGTCGATATGGATGATATGGTTTATCACACCCGTCTGGTTTCTAGAGGCTGCTCCAATGCCTTTGTGATGGGGGATATGCCTTTTATGAGCTACCCCACCGTTGAAAAAGCGCTTGAGAACGGTGCACGTCTGATGCGTGAAGGCGGAGCTCATATGGTTAAGTTGGAGGTCACCTCCAAACAGGCTGAGATTGTCACCGCGATGGCTGATAACGGCATTCCTGTCTGTGCCCATCTTGGTTTGCTGCCTCAATCCGTGCACAAGGTTGGTGGCTACAAGGTTCAGGGCAAAGACGAAGCGGCGGCGAAGCAACTCATTGAGGAGTCGTTAATGATGGCTAATGCCGGTGCCGATATGCTGCTGTTTGAGTGTATTCCAGCACAATTAGCGGCAGAGATTACTGCAATGGTGGATATTCCTGTGATAGGTATCGGCGCTGGTGCGGGTTGTGATGCACAGGTGCTGGTAGTCTATGACATGCTGGGGATCACCTCAGGTAGACCTCCGAAATTTGTGAAGAATTTTCTTCACGGTGAGGAGAGTATTCACGCGGCGATAGAGGCCTATATTGATGAGGTCAAATCGGGACGCTTTCCGGCACAAGAGCATTGTTTCTGAGTTGTTTCATGATTATTAGCGATAGTATCGAAGAGGTAAGAAATCAGGTTAGAGCTTGGCAGGGTGCAGGTGAAAAGGTGGCCTTTGTACCGACGATGGGGAATCTGCACCAAGGACACTTAAGCCTTATCCGACGAGGTATGGAACTGGCCGATCACGTGGTTTCAAGTATCTTTGTTAACCCGCTCCAGTTTGGTGATAATGAAGACCTTAGTCGTTATCCCTCAACCCCTGAACAGGATAAAAATGCCCTAGAGCAAGAGGGGTGTGATCTGCTGTTTTTACCCTCTGAACAGACGATCTATCCAGCAGGAAGAGATTCCGTAACCACTGTAGATGTACCCGATATCTCGAATCGCTGGTGTGGTGCCTCCCGACCTGGTCATTTTCGTGGTGTCTGCACGGTTGTGTGTAAGCTCTTTAATATTGTTCCTGCCGACTATGCGATTTTTGGGCAAAAGGATTATCAACAACTCGCGATTATTCGCCGTATGGTTGACGATCTTAATATTTCGGTGCAGATCATCGGTATGGATACGGTACGTGAGGAGAGTGGTCTTGCGATGAGTTCCCGTAACGGCTACCTCACTGATGATGAGAAAAATCGGGCGGTTTTGCTGTATCAAACACTGCTAGATACCAGACAGAGCATTCTGCTCGGCGAGCGAGGCTATCTTGCTTTAGAGTCGAAAGCCAAATCTACACTCTCTGATGGGGGATTTATTCCAGATTATTTTGCGATCTGCCGTCAAAATGACCTCGAACCAGCCTCACTAGACGACCATTCTTTGGTGATTCTTGCCGCAGCAACCATCGGGCGTGCAAGATTAATTGACAATATCACTCTTGAACTTCAAGATATTTGACTCAAAATAGTAGATTCCACCGATTTGCCATCGGTAAGTGATATGGGCATAATGTCGCGTTTTTCGGCGGCACAAAAACTGGCTTAATATTGAATATGATGACAACGATGCTAAAAGCTAAACTCCATCGTGCTCGAGTAACTCATTCGGAGTTAGAGTATGAGGGGTCTTGCGCGATCGATGGTAAATTTCTTGAGCTATCAGGTATTCGTGAGTATGAGCAGATTGAGATTTATAACGTCACCAATGGTGAGCGTTTTACCACCTATGCGATTCGCGCTGAAGAGGGTTCGGGTGTGATCTCAGTTAATGGTGCCGCAGCTCATAAAGCCAACCCTGATGATATTATTATCATTTGTGCCTATGTCGGTCTTAGCCAGCAGGAGTTGGCCACCTACAAACCGACCTTGGTCTATTTTGACGGCAATAATCAGGTAACTCACTGTAGTAACTCTATTCCTGTTCAAGCAGCATAAGCAAAAGCACTGCTTGAAGAAAGAATCCCGGTAATACCGGGATTTTTTTTGGTCTGTAAATTGGGTTATCCGGTGTTTCTCATTCCGGTGGCAATAGCACCAATGGATCGTAATAGTGGTTTCAGCCAAGGGCTATTCTCTCGATTATCATTTCGATACCGTTTTAATAGCGTGAACTGGATATGATTCAGCGGATCAAGATAGGGATCACGACGCGAGAGTGATAACGCCAGTGTTGGGGAATCCTCAAGCAATTGAGAGATTTGAGCAACGTCGGTCACTCCAGATACAGTTCGTTTATATTCGTCATTAATCATTGAGTAGATCTGTTTTGCGCTGCCCGGATCCTCAGCGAGTGATGCGTACTCCTGTGCTATCTCCATATCGGCCTTAACCAGAGACATCTGAGTATTACTCAGGAGTGATTTGAAAAATGGCCAGTACTGATACATCTCTTGAAGTTTGTCGCTGTTATTATGGTGTGTCTCCAACCACTGTTGCAGCGCTGAGCCAATCCCATACCAGGCAGGGATGGTATGGCGGGATTGCGCCCAGCCAAAAACCCAACCAATGGCGCGAACCGATGTTTTTGATCGATCCCCTTTATTCCGATGGGAGGGGCGTGATCCGATATTCATCATTCCGATCTCTGATACCGGAGTCGCCTCATAGAAATAGTCGAGGAATCCCGGAGTATTATCGGTGAGTGAGCGATACGCCTTCTCTCCAATGGTCGCTAACTCATTCATAATCTCGGTGTATTCAGACTGCTCCTTCTCTGGTGTCATAATCAGGTTACGGCTTGCTTTTAACAGGCCGCTTAGCCCCATTGTCAGCTCATAAACAGCAGTCTCTTTATTGCCATATTTATTGGATAAAACCTCACCTTGTTCAGTGAATTTGATCTGCCCATGAACGGTTCCAGGAGGCTGTGAGAGGATCGCCTCATGTGTAGGACCACCGCCTCGACCAATGGTACCGCCGCGACCATGAAAAAGACGCAGGTCGATTCCATGATTTTGGGTTAATGCCGTGATCTTCTTCTGAGCCTGATAGAGATTCCAGCTTGATGCGAGAATGCCGCCATCCTTACATGAGTCGGAGTATCCGAGCATCACCTCTTGAAGGTTGCCCGAACTCTTGAGCAGTGTTTTATAGGTGGCGTTATTGAGTAGTGCGCCCATCACCGTTTCGATGTGGCTGAGGTCTTCGATAGTCTCAAAAAGAGGGCTAATCTGAATATTGCAGATCCAGTTATCACTAATACGCTCCAATAATCCCATCGTTCGAGCAAGCAACATCACCTCCATGATATGGCTGGCGTTATGAGTCATTGAGATAACATAGTTTCCAAAAACCTCGGGGCTGATCTCATGGCGCATCCTGACCATTACAGCAAAAACCTCAAGGGTTTGGAGTGTCTGCGCGCTAAGTTTTGTGCGATCAATAACCAACTTTGTTTCACGAGAGATGAGATCGGCTAGTAGCGTCATTCGCTGCTCTTCAGTCATCGATTCGTATTCAACGGGTGTTGGTTGATGATTCAGAAGCTCAATCACCGTTTCGGTATGTCGAGCCGACTCCTGACGGATATCGAGTTTGACAAGATAAAAACCGAAGGTCTCTACCAGACGGATAAGATCGAGCAGATCGCCACCAGCTATGCTTTCATCACCCTGACTGATAAGGGATTCGCGAATTAGGCGTAGATCGGTTAAAAACTCCTGCTCGTTTCGGTAGCCCTCAAGGTTTTGTGACTCCTCGCCCCTGAGTCGTGCATCAACCGCCTCAAGATTATTGGTAAGGCGATATCGCATAAAATAGAGTTTTCTACGATAAGGTTCTGTTTTAAAACGGTTTGGTTTTCCGACAAATGCGTCAGGATAAGCGGCTTCATCTCTTTCAAGGCTGCTTAAGAAGGCTTCGCTGGTGCTGCATAGCAACGACGAATGGGTCAGGATATGGCTCATTCGAGTAACACGATTGATATATTCACGCAGGGCTTCACGATGTTGAAGTCTAACCGCCATCACGGTGGTTTCAGGGGTTACAAATGGATTGCCATCACGGTCGCCACCAATCCAGGAGCCAAACTTTAGCATCGGTGGAAGAGCGATCTTCTGACCATAGGTTCTTTTGATGGCCTTGCTCAGATTACGATGGATTTCTGGCACCGCTTGAAATAGCGTCTCACGGAAATAGAAGAGACCGTTTTTAATCTCGTCCCGGACAACTGGTTTTTCGGCACGGACTTCATCGGTGTGCCACAGGATCTGAATCTCGGACTCAATCTTGCGTTTAATTCGATCACGATCCTCTTTTCCAAGCCGGGTATCGTTTAGTTGTTCACTAATCAGAAAAACACGCCTAAGGTTTTCAAGCAGGGTTCGGCGTTTTGATTCTGTTGGGTGCGCCGTAAACACCGGCATGTATGTGGTATGGCTAAATAGTTCTGAGATCTGCTCAATGGTGACACCGTGGTCATGGAAATCGCGAATGGTTTTATCAAACGATCCTCGCCATAACGGTCCCCCTTGTCGAACCTGACGACGACGCTCCCGGTGTTGAAATGATTCTTCGGCGATATTGACCAGATTAAAATAGAGTGTGAATGCTCGAATGACATGGTTGAGTGTTTGATCATCAATGCGTTCAATATACTTTTTTAAGCGCGCACGCTTAAACAGGCTCTCTTTCTTACGCAGGCTGATAAAGCCTTTGCGTAAGTGCTCAACAGCCTTTAGAACCTCGGTGCCTGCTTGTTGTTCAAGGACATTACCTAATAGATTTCCAAACAGTTTTACCCGGGCTCTTAAACTTTTGTCATTCACGAAAATCATACGACTCTTATTACATCTTGATAAAAAGGAGCGACATTATAACGAAACTCGACAATAGTCTCGAAACAATAATAGTGAATATTAAGTTTTTCATGGCGCAGCGGCTCCATAGGTTGTTTTGATGCCTCTGCAAACACTTAAGGTTATAGTATGGGGCTATGAGTGCTTTTATGAGGTTTTGATCTGCAATGCAGTCACTTTTTAAACTTTTCTGGGGAATACTTGTGCTGCGTCATGAGCCGGCAGAGGTTCCCTATTCAAAACAGCTCTGCTATCTAGTTGTGGCGATACACTGGCTGATGGGAATGCTACTCATCAGCCTGAGTTCACCCATTGGAAAAACACTATTCTCTGCTACGACAAGTACAATCATTACCGTTGTTTTTGTTCATATTATGTTGATCACTCATCGGTTTGATAGTCGTTGGGTTCAGACATTAACAGCGTTAGCCGGTGTTGAGATCCTTTTGGCGCTGTTTTCAGTACCACTGACATTGCTCTATTTAAGTGGATATAGTGAAGGGCTGCTGATTGGTCTTTTATCGTTGGTGATTATCGGGTGGAATGCACTGGTAGCCGCACATATCTTTACCGGTGCACTTGATGGCAACAAGGGGCTTGGTTTTGCCTATGCCGTGTTTTATCTCATCATTGCTATCATCAGCAGTAGTGTTTTTGCCTAGGAGCGATTGTTGAATATACATATCCTCGGGATCTGTGGAACATTTATGGGGGGTGTCGCCCTGCTTGCACGTTCGTTAGGACATCGTGTTAGCGGTCAGGACATGAATGTCTATCCACCGATGAGCACCCAACTTCAGGAGCAGGGGATCACGCTTAATGAAGGGTATGAACCCGAGGCAATCCCCGCAGATGTCGATGTGGTGATTATCGGGAATGCTCTCTCCCGGGGTAATCCTGCGGTGGAGTTTGTGTTAAATCGCAGGCTCTCATATTGCTCTGGCGCCCAATGGCTCTCAGAAAACCTGCTGAATGATCGCTGGGTGATCGCTGTTGCAGGAACCCATGGTAAAACCACCACCTCTTCAATGGTTGCATGGATCCTTGAAGATGCCGGTATGAATCCAGGTTTCTTGATCGGTGGCATTCCAGTCAATTTCGGACTCTCATCCCGACTTGGTGAATCACCTTTTTTTGTGGTTGAAGCGGATGAGTATGACACCGCCTTTTTTGATAAACGTAGCAAGTTTGTTCACTATCGACCACAAACGGCAATATTGAATAACCTTGAGTATGACCATGCCGATATCTTCCCGGATCTTGCGGCAATCCAACGGCAGTTTCACCACTTCATTAGAACTGTACCGGGCAGAGGGCAGATTATCCTGCCTCAGGGGGATAGAGCACTTGCCGAGGTGATCGAGATGGGATGCTGGACACCACAGCTCTATCTACATAGTCTGGAAGGATGGCATGCAAAAAGGCTGGATGAAGCGGGTCGCAGTTATGAACTCTATTTGAGATCAGAATATATTGGCACCGTGAACTGGACGCTGACAGGGGATCACAATATTTCAAATGGAATGGCCGCTGTCGCAGCGGCACATCATGCCGGCATCAATCCTGAGCAGTGTGTTAAAGCGCTCTCTGCCTTTGCGGGGGTAAAACGTCGTATGGAGGTAAGGGGAGTTATCGATGGGATCACCGTTTACGATGATTTTGCACACCACCCTACAGCTATCAAGACCACAATCTCCGGGCTGCGCCGTGATGTCGGTCAGAATCGAATCTTTGTTGTCATTGAGCCGCGCTCAAATACGATGAGAATGGGCGTTCATCACAACCAGTTGGTTTTGGCATTTACGGATGCAGATAGCTGTTATATCTATGAACCTGAAGGATTAAACTGGGATATTGAGGAGCTCTCCAATGGAATAGGTGCAACCCTGTTTCACAGTGTTGAGGCGATTATTGATACGCTTGTCACCGAGGTTGCAACCGGAGATCATATCCTCATCATGAGTAATGGCGGTTTTGATGCAATTCATCAAAAGCTGATCAATCGTCTGCAACAGAGGAAAAATGATGTCAGATAGGGAATCTCCTAAAAGGGTTACTCTCGCCATCACCGGTGCATCAGGAGTTATTTACGGTCTTCGTCTACTGGAGCAACTCCTGCAAAAAGAGATTGAGGTCTTTTTGCTAATCTCACGACCAGCCAGAGTGGTGATCTCAACCGAAACGGATCTAATCCTGCCGGCAGATAGTAGCGCTATCGAATCGATGTTTAATGAGCGATATGCTCAAGGTAAAGGCCAGTTGCACCTTCTGGGACGAGAGGAGTGGTTCTCTCCCATTGCCAGTGGCTCTAACCCGGTTGACGCGATGGTGGTCTGCCCCTGCTCAATGAGTACACTTAGTGCAATCTCGATCGGTAGCAGTAATAACCTGATGGAACGAGCTGCGGATGTGATGATTAAAGAGCAGCGTAAGCTGGTTTTGGTTCCTCGGGAGGCACCATTTTCGCCAATCCACCTTGAACATATGCTCAAGCTCTCACGGATTGGCGTTACTATTCTGCCTGCGGCACCGGCGTTTTACCAAAAGCCAGAATCGATAAGTGATCTTGTTGATTTCATCGTTGCCAGAATACTTGATCAGATTGGGCTCAAACACGATCTGACAAAGAGGTGGTGTGCTGAGGAGTAGTTGATGCCAGAGATCTTACCGTTGTTTCCATTGCACTCGATACTCTTTCCTGATGGGGTCATGGAGCTGAAGATCTTTGAAACGCGTTATCTTGATATGGTGAGAGAGGTGATTCGGGATCAGCGTCCATTTGGTGTTTGTCTGATAAAAAATGGTAGCGAGGTCGGCGAAACACCAGAGATATATCAGGTTGGAACTAGTGCTTATGTTAAGTACTGGTATCTTCGCGATGATGGTTTGCTTGGGATCTCCTTGCAAGGAGAGCGTCGCTTTCGGGTTATCAACTCTACGATAAAACCGAATCGAATAATGGTTGCAGAGGTTGAATACCTCGATTCTCCCAATGCGGTCACTGTGCCACAAAGTCATCAGGCTTTAGTCGGATTGTTGCAGCAGATAATTGACGGGTTAGGACACCCATATATAAAGATGGAAAAAAGATATGATGATGCAGTATGGGTTTTGGGCCGACTTGCCGAGTTATTACCTATTCCCTTAGTAGATAAGCAATCCTTGTTAGAGAGCATGAATCCTATTGAAAATCTAAAGCAAGTCGCTGATTTGATAAGTCAAAAGTAGGAAAACTCTATTTAAAATGTGAATCGCCAATCATTTCTTATCGAAATAGTCCTCATTTACGCTAAACTCTGCTATGTTACTTCATGAATAAAAACAGCATTTTCATTGTCATAGGGGGGCACATGACAACATTAAACCTTGGTCGATTAATATCACTAACAATCGCATCGCTACCACTTATCTCGGCTTCAGTTTTCGCATCTCCTGCATACTACTCATCAGGTGTAGGAAATCCCTTACATCTGACCGGTCTTGCAAATGGGGTGAATAACCCGGCTGGACCAGCGGCGATCCTTGTTCAGGATGACGATGGTTTCCAAATGGGTATTCTCTCTGTTGGTGGCAGGATCGAGTATGGCCCTGTCGACTCGATGATTGAGCAACTGGATGACCTTACTACCAGAATGGATACTATCTCCACTCCTGCTGAGGCAGATGCATTAAAAACAGATTTTGATGCAGTATTAGTCGATATGGGGACAGATGGCTACTTTAACTTTTCGTTTGATGCAAATATGCCAGTATTTCCACTTGTAATGAAAAGTGACACTCTACAGGGTGTGATTGCCATTGAAGCTAACCTCAATGCAGAGGCTCAGATGCGGGTTCTTGATTCGCCGCTACAGTTTAACCCGATCACAACCTCAATGGAGACAAGTACGGCGCTCTATATCAAGGGTGCAGTACAAACCACGCTTGGTATCGGTTATAGCCGCGAGCTGATGGAGTTCGGCCCCGGGAAGGTTTATGTGGGTGGAAAGGCAAAAATGATCTCAATGGGTCTTAATAAAGTCATTGTGCCAATCACAGGAACGAACGATGTAGGCCAGACAGTGTCTGATGAGTTCGACCAAGGTATGGAGACCACATCAGGTGTATCTCTTGATGCTGGTGCCTATTTTGTGGCCGAGAACTTCCGTATTGGCGCCACGATGTACAATATCAACGAACCAGAGTTTGCCTATAAAGTGCTCGGTCAGGATTGTGCATCACCATCACTAACTGTCGATGCCCAAAATAGTTGCTTTATCGCGATTGCGAACGCGCATCGCATCACTCTTGAAGAGACTCATACTATGAATGCTCATACCAAGGTTGATGGGTCATTCTATACCTCTGGTGGAAACTTCATTATTTCAGCCTCTTATGATACCGGGCCGATTCTGGATCCGGTTGGGAATGAATACCAATATATGACAACCTCTCTCGCATATGCTTCCAACTATATTGGTACAAGCGTCGCATATCGAAAGAATCTGGTAGGTACTCAATTAACCGATGTGACGTTAGGGCTCAATCTCTTTCGTCATACCTATATAAATCTAACTGTAGGACAAGAGACCATCACCGTTGATGGTAGTGATATCCCGAGATTGTTTGCTTTCAGTATTGGAACCGGGATCACGTTTTAACCCTTTTTTGTAGCTATAGTTAAGAAATAAAAAGTTTTGTGGAGAGGAAAAATGACAAAGTATTCGATATTTAAAACCATTTCAGTGATTGCACTTGGTTTTCTAGTTGCTGGTTGTAGCCCGGATTCTCAGGATAGTGGCGGAAATTCTGGCGGAGTCTCAACGGGTGTGAAGCTCAGCGGGTCGATTATTGATGGCTATGTTGCCGGTGCGGCTGTTTATGTTGATACGAATGGGAATAAAAAACTGGATATTAGTCTTGGCGAATCCTTTGCCCTGACTGACGAGGATGGGGATTTTGGTGATCAGAACAACAAAACCTACTGTACAGATAATGATGAGACATTCTGTTTGTCAGGAAATTTTAAATCGAATACGACCTACACTGTCAGAATGGAGGGTGGTACCGATATCAGTACCGGACTTCCGTTTAAGGGCACAATGACCGCGAAGGTGACAACACTCTCTGATGGTTCATTGCCAGTTTTCTATGTAACACCAATTACTACACTGACAACCAATATGACTTCAACCCAAGTGGATGCATTTGCGACGACATTGGGCGTCACTGCGGATGATCTTAATCAGGACTTTATGTATCTGGATAGTGCCGCAACAGCAGCAGCAGGTGGCGATAGCACTGAATTAAGTAAAAAGGTAAAATTGGCAAAGGTCGCAGTGCAACTTCATAAATTTGCTGAGACAGTCAGCGAATCTGTAAGAAATGAGGTTGAAGCAAAGGGCGGTAGCAGCGTTGCCAAAGAAGACAAACCGGATGTAGCAGAAATTGCCTATCAGAAGATGGCTGCAAAACTGGCGAGTAGTTCTGATATATCAGCAACATTACAGACAGAAGCAGCTAACATTGTTACAGAAACCATGACAGACACAAAAAGTGCCTATGAAGCTAAAACAGGCACTACCATTCCTGTAGCAGATCTGAATAGTGGAACTGGTAAGAATCTGGGTACAGCGCTACAAAGTGTCGTAACGACCGTTGATGCTGCATTTAAGGGTGTCGAAACATCGGTGGCTGGTGGCGCATCAGATGCAACAGCTGTTGAGAATAGCCTGTATGGTGGTATGCGTGTAGCGCAGGTCGTTACCAATACAGCCGTTACCAAGGATAATGCAGCTGCTGATATTGATGGTTTGAAGCAGCAGATAGATCCTGCTAGTGGAACCTATGATGCTACTCTTGCGGCTAATTTTGAAAAAGATACAACCGATGTTGATGAGGTAACTACCGCAGTTACAACAGGTGCAAATCTGACAACAACATTCACCGCATTGGCGAATCGTCCAAAGATCACGCCTGAAACCGACAAAATAAACGGAACAACAACCATTGGAGGCCACTGGATCACTTCGGTTCGTGATGATCCCACAATGGCTGATGACTATGTCAGCTTGCTCTTCCAAGGCACAAACACCTCAAGAAAGGGTGATCTGATCGCCTGTCTGACCTATCACGAGAGCACAGCGAAGTACAATGCGAATGATCCAATGTTCAAAAATGCCAAGCTGATTGGTACCTGGACCTATATCAACGATTACCAACTGACTCTCACATTGAATGTCAGCGGAACCAAGCAGGCCGGTACCTTGATTAGTAAGGCTATTGATACTACCGCGAACAAGTGGGTCTTCAGGGTTGTGGTGGGTGACGAAGATGTTGGTGAAACACGTCTGGATTTGAGTGATCAGTACTCGCTTCAGCAAACAACGATTACCAAGGCCGCGGTTGATTTCAATTGTCCAGTCAGAGGGAAATACACGACATGTCCTGCTGGAACAACACGGTCATTTTCGAACTATTATGGTACACAACCCGCAGGTCTGTACTGTAAGTAAAAAAGTTTATTCACGTACTGGATAAGTCAGTAAAAAAGGCTCGGTTTTAAAACCGAGCCTTTTTCATTTTGAGGGGCATGACGTTATACAATGGTTATAGAGTCAGCAGTACCCTGTCGGCAGCCTTGATGGTCTGATCAATATCGCCGTCCGTGTGCATCGATGAGACAAAACCTGCCTCAAACGCTGATGGTGCCAGATAGATGCCTTCGTTCAACATGCCGTGGAAGAATTTTTTGAATCGTTCGGCATCACACTTCTCAACTACCTGGTTGTACCCTGTGATCTTCTCCTCTTCTGTGAAGAAGAGGCCAAACATACCGCCAACATGGTTTTCGCTCATCGGAATTCCATGGGTTCTGGCTCTATCTGTGATACCTGAAACCAGCTTTTCTACCTTTTGAGAAAGGTTATCGTAGAAGCCATCCTGTTCAGCAATGGCTAGTGTCGCGAGTCCAGCCGCCATCGCCACCGGATTACCTGAAAGTGTTCCTGCCTGATAGACTGGGCCTAAAGGTGATAGCTTTTCCATAATTTCACGTTTTCCACCAAACGCACCAACAGGCATACCGCCACCAACTACCTTGCCAAGGGTTGTCATATCCGGTTTAACGCCATAATGTGCCTGAACTCCACCAAGTGCGACACGGAATCCGGTCATGACCTCATCAAAGATAAGCACGGCTCCGCTCTGGTCACACACTTCGCGCAGTGTCTCCAGAAAACCGGGAACAGGAGGAATGCAGTTCATGTTTCCTGCGACAGGTTCAACAATAATACAGGCAATTTGATCACCAATTTCATCAAAGGTCGTTCTAACCTGTTCAATATCGTTGTAGGTCAGGGTCACGGTGTGCTCTGCCAGTGATGCCGGAACACCAGGTGATGATGGTTCACCAAATGTGAGCATGCCGGAGCCAGCCTTAACCAGCAGTGAATCTGAGTGGCCGTGATAACAGCCTTCAAACTTTACAATCTTATCGCGTCCGGTATAACCACGTGCGAGACGGATAGCGCTCATGGTGGCTTCGGTTCCAGAGCTGACCATGCGCACCATATCCATTGAAGGTACCAGTTCACACAGCTTGTCGGCCATGGTTGTTTCAATGGTGGTGGGTGCGCCAAAGGAGAGACCATTTACGATGCTCTTCTGTACTGCTTCAATAACCTGTGGGTTGGCGTGTCCGGCAATCATTGGCCCCCATGAGGCGACATAATCAATATATTTTTTGCCATCTTCCGACCAGAGATAGGCGCCTTCACCCTTTTTGAAGAAAACGGGATCGCCTCCAACGCCTTTAAATGCGCGAACTGGTGAATTGACTCCCCCCGGAATATGTTGTTGAGCCGCATTAAACAGATCGTGTGAATTACTCATTCTTTATTTCCTGCGTATTAATGATTAAATAGTTCTGAAAACTGTTGTGCTGACTGCTGAGGTTTGCCGTTATCAAACAACGCGCTAATAACCGCTAGTTGATCTGCGCCAGCTTCGATTAATGAAAGGCCATTGTCGACGGTGATGCCACCAATAGCAACTATAGGGATCTTTAATTGTTGTTTTGCCGTTTCTATTAGAGAGATCTCAGCCTTAACAGCGTTCTCTTTGATACGGGAGTGAAAGAAAGCGCCAAAGGCCACATAATCAGCACCATGCGCTTGAGCATCAACGGCTATCTCAAGCTGGTTATAACATGAGATTCCGATAATCGATCCATCGCCAAGCTCTTTTCGTGCATATTGGATATCGGCATCGTCTTTTCCAAGGTGTACCCCATCCGCGTTAATCCGTTTAGTTAGCTCGATATCATCATTGATGATCAACGGGACATGATATCGATGACAAAGATCGCGCAGTTTAGTGGCCTGTTGGATCCGTTTGGATTGATCCGCTGATTTATCACGATACTGAACCATTACCGCACCGCCGTTGAGCACGGCTTCTACGGTGGAGTGTAAACGACTATCAGTAATAAGATGGCTATCCGTAATGGCATAGAGACCTTGTTTGATCTTAGGGTGCATTTTATGACCGTTTGTTAGTTGTCCAGAAAAGGCGGTTCGGCTGGTGTTGTCCGGTGCCAGTTTTATAACCGTGGTTAAGACTCTCCCACGTGAACTGCTGCGCTTCAGTGACCGCCTTAAGTGGAGACAGACCCTGTGCAATAAATGCGGCAATCGCAGAGGCGAGTGTGCAGCCAGAGCCATGATAACTATAAGGCAATCGCTCCCAACTGAGACAGACAGACTCCTGACCTTGTTGATAAAAACAGTTGTTCACACAGTCACTTTTTTCATGTGCTCCTGTAATGAGGAGTGAGTGACACCCTTTATTTAGAAGATGATTTGCGGCCTCATCAAGAGAATCCTGATCGGATAGCTTTCTCGCTTCAACACTATTTGGTGTTAGCACCGTCGTTAATGGCAGCAGTAAATTGGTTATCGCTTTAATCATCTCCCTGTCTGACAAGGCCTTTCCACCGCCAGCACTTAAAATCGGATCGACAATAAGTGTAATCTCTGGATGTGTGGTCATGATCGTATGTACGGCTTCTATAGCACCTACGGATCCAAGTAATCCAGTTTTCAGAACCTTAATATCACTCTCTTCGATAATGGTCATTGCCTGATCAAGAATAAGCTGTTTTTCGACAGGGTAGACTTCAATGACATTGTGACTGTTTTGTACGGTTAAAGCAGAAATAACAGGCGCTGGCTGACAACCAATACTTGCAATCGCCTCAATATCAGCGGCAATCCCAGCGCCACCTGTCGGATCATTTCCTGATATAACAAGTACAACCGGTGGAGCCGTTCTCGATCTCATTCGCTACTCGACAGTATTTGCCTGTTTGGAAAGCAAGGCGATCTTGGCTGAGAGTTCCAGTGAGCAGGTCCATTTATAGGCAAGATTAATATTTCCAGCCTGAGCGTATACGCCATGACCACGAACAATAGCAACAGGACGATCCTTTATGGTTTTTGAAACCAAATCGGGCGCATCACTTACATAGCGCTCATAAGGAATTGTAAGAACCGGAATATCTTTAAAATAGTAGTGGCCTTCAAAATCGATCGGAACAAAATCATTTCCATCCATCGTCATTGCGATGGAGTATGGGCCGTGACTGTGAATGACACTGGTTGTTTGAGGATTCTGTTGATAGATTTTGATATGTAACGGAGCATCAAGTGAAGCCCGGTGTCCGATGGTTCCATCGATATTACACTCAATCAATTCATGTGGTTTCAAGGTGTCTGCACATGCACCACTAGGAGTGATCCAGATGGTGTCGTCCTCTCGTACAGAGGCATTACCGCTATGGGAATCGTTGTAGCCATACTGGCGTAACCAGCGGTAGTGTTGTACCAATATTTCTCGATGATCCATGGTGATTCCCTGTTTAAAAAGGTTTGAGAATTGCAAGTATTACGATTGAAAAGAGACACAGCACAGGCATCTCGTTAAAAAATCGGTAAAAGACATGACCCCTACGGTTTTGATCATCCCGAAAGGTTTTAACCAGTTTGCCACAATAGAAGTGATAGGCAATTAATAGCGACACAAGAACCAGCTTAAGATGGAGCCAGCCCATGTGTTTGTAGGCAGCCCAAGCGTAGTCGTACAACATCCATGCCCCTAACGCGATGGTGATCCACATAAATGGAGTAATAAAGTTATAGAGCTTGCGCTCCATAGTCTTAAATGTTTCCGAGGCTTCAGGACTATCGGTCATCGCGTGATAAACGAAAAGCCGGGGAAGATAGAAAAGACCGGCAAACCAACTGGTAAAGAATATGATATGAAAAGCCTTAACCCACAACACAGGATTACCCCTTTAACATCGATTCAATTTCATGACGAAGTTTTGCAAAATCGAGATCGCCGATCTTTTGGCGAACAATATTTCCGTCAGGATTGATGAGAAAGGTTGTCGGGGTCAACTTTACACCACCGAATGCGCTGGCAATATCACCGCCATTATCATAGGTGATGGTGTAGGGGATCTTCCGAAGGGCAACCAGTTTTTTTACCATCTCAGGTGTATCGTATGCCATCGCAACGCCGATAATCTCAAGCCCTTGATGGTGTAATTGATCATAGAGTTCAATTAGGTGAGGCATCTCTTTAATGCATCCGGGGCAGGTCGTCGACCAGAAGACGACCAGCGTTGGTTTGCCATTTAGCTGCTGTAAATCAATCTGCTGTTGTTGCAGTGTTGTCATGGAAACATTTGGTGCAGCCTGGAGTCCGCTAGGTGTGAACCAGATGAATCCAATAACCGCGATGAGACCAACAATAAATGCCGTTGCTACAATTTCAGGTTTTTTCATAGTAAAAGTGTGTGCCTATCTCAATCAGGGATCGAACTTTATCATATCTGCTTATGTTTATTTGAGGCGATATTGCTATCTCGCATATCTTCTGACCTGACATCTGGGGATGAGTTCACCTTCTCACCCGATGGGTCATTGGGTCGATATTGCTCAATAATCGCCATTGCCAGAGCTCTGTAGATTGGCTCCTGATTAAATAGCTTCGACGTGCCGTAGGCAATGAATGCCGAAGCCATTAATGGCAAAAGCATGGCATGGCTATTGGTCATCTCCATCACAATGACAAATGCAGTGATCGGGGTTTGAACAACGCCAGTGAAATAGGCCACCATCGCCAGAAGGATAATCGTCTGTGCATTCGGCTCGCTAAACCATTGTGCAAACAGTGAACCGAAGCCAGCGCCAGTGGCAAGAGATGGCGCGAAGATTCCTCCAGGAATACCGCTAAAGTATGAAGCTAAGGTCGCAAACATCTTCAGGAAAGGATAACTCGAATCGAGCTCACCGCTTGCGGTAATGACCATTTTAGCTTCGGCATATCCAGTACCATAGACCGTACCTCCTGAGAATATGCCTGCAATCGCAACCATCAAACCGCAAATCGCTGGAATGAGGATTGGATGTCGCTTCAGGATCGGGCTGATCGCCCGAGATCCGCTGACAAGCGCCTTTGCAAAAAGCCCACCCAAGGCACCACCTAAAACGCCACAAACTGGAATGATATACCAGTGTTTTGCATCAACCAGGGTCGCGCTCGTTGTGCCGAAGTAGTTGTAGTTGCCAAGAAAAACAAGCGCAGTGATTCCGGCAAGAATCACTGCGGTTAACATTGTGCCACTGGTTCGCTCTTCAAAACTGCGCGCCATCTCCTCAATGGCAAAAACAATTCCAGCTAAGGGTGTATTAAAAGCAGCAGCGATACCGGCAGCACCTCCGGCGAGGATTAATCCGTGGTCAAGAAAGTGCCTCGGAAAATGTGCCCAATGACCGACAGAGTACATAATCGCAGCACCTATATGTACGGTAGGACCTTCACGGCCGATTGATGCGCCACACATCATTCCGAGGAGTGTCAGAAAAACCTTGGCAATCGCAACAGGGATGGAGAGCACCTGTTTTCTTAAGGTTTCGGTCTCTTTCGAGATATTCAGAGAGGCGATAGCCTGTGGAATACCACTTCCCTGAGCCCCTGGAACAAATCGTTGAGTGATCCATGCGATAACCACCAATCCAAGTGGCGTTAGGGCTAACGGAAGGTAGGGGGATTCTGAATTGATACGCTGAAACAGGTCATTGGCATGATCACTTCCAATCGCAAACAGTGCTGAAACGATACCTACAGTGATAGCTCCGCCCCAAAAGACGATACGAGATCGCCATCGATGTAGGGAGAGGAAGCTTTGTGCAGCACTGATAAACTGATGTTTTGTCTGTTTCATAGTGATATTTCTACTTAATTACTGCACTGTGGACTTTAGGTTTCGAGGCTCAGCGATTATTATGCTTTGTTTTCATGTCTCAATGAAGGGCTGGTTCCATGATTAAGGTTGGTATTGTCGGCGGTACGGGTTATACCGGAGTTGAACTGCTGCGGCTATTAGCACTACATCCTGAGGTCTCTCTGGAGGTGATCACCTCTCGTTCAGAAGAGGGAATGTCTGTAGCTGAGATGTACCCAAATCTACGTGGTTATGTTGACCTTAAGTTTTCTGTGCCCGATACCGATCATCTAAAGCAGTGCGATCTTGTCTTTTTTGCAACACCAAACGGTATTGCAATGACTCTGGCGCCTGAACTGTTGGAAGCTGGCGTGAAGGTGATCGACCTCGCAGCCGACTATAGGATTAAGGATATTGCGCTCTGGGAAAAATGGTATGGAATGGAACATCTGAGTCCAGAGTGGGTGCAAAAAGCGGTCTACGGTCTTCCAGAACTAAATCGGGAAGAGATTGCTGCGGCCTCGTTGGTTGCAAATCCGGGCTGTTATCCAACCGCTGTGACGCTTGGCTTTATGCCGCTTCTGGAGCAAGGCCTTGTGAGTGGCGATCTGATTGCCGATTCGAAATCAGGTGTCAGTGGCGCGGGTAGGGGAGCAAATGTTGGTACGTTGTTTAGTGAGGTTGATAGTAGTTTCAAGGCCTATGCTACTGCTGGCCATCGCCATTTACCAGAGATAAAGCAGGGGTTAGGCTGGATTGCGGGTAGTGAGGTTGGTTTGACCTTTGTGCCGCACCTCCTGCCGATGATCCGTGGCATACATGCCACGCTCTACGCAAAAGTTCAGGCTCGGGATGTTGATCTACAGCAACTATTTGAAAGTCGTTATAGCGCTGAGCCGTTTGTCGATGTGTTGCCGTCAGGCTCACATCCAGAGACCAGGAGCGTCCGTGGCGGCAATGTCTGTCGGATTGCTGTTCACCGGCCACAAGATGAGGATACTGTCGTTATCCTGTCGGTGATTGATAATCTGGTGAAAGGCGCCGCAGGCCAAGCCGTTCAAAATATGAATATTATGTTTGGCTTTAATGAGACTTGTGGGTTGGATCTGGTACCAGTAATGCCATGACCAATTTAATTATCAAGCATCATCGTCCACGGTTGAAGTATCTGCTGACAACCGGATTGGTGATTGTCCTCATTTTAATCGGATATCGACTCTTCCTTGCCGGTGTTCATAGTGCCGGCTTTGATCTGGATCAAGTCAATAAAGAGCGCGGATTCTGGCAACAAAAAGAGTATCAGCTCAATGAAGAGATTCGAAAATTGCAGGAGCACAATGCTATTTTGCAGCGAGGAGGACAGGTTGAGAGTGAAGCGAATAAGGCACTGGAGAAAACAATTGCTGAGCTCAATGAGGAGCTGGTTGAGCTTAAGAGTGAACTAACCTTTTACCGTGGGATCGTTGCCCCAAACGAGGTGATAAAAGGTTTGAATATCCAGCAGTTCACACTTTCGAGACAAGCCTCTTTGGATAGTTACGCTTTTAAGCTAGTCTTAACTCAGGTGCTAAAGTTAAGAAGCCTGGTTTATGGTGGGGTCGAACTCACTATTTCTGGAACGATGGACGGTAAAGAGAAGGAGTTTCAAGGTAAAGAGCTTGGGCTTGATCCTAATGAGAAGCCAATGCTGTTTCGATTTAGATACTTTCAGACAATTGATGGTGAGTTTACCTTGCCGGAGAACTTTGTCCCGAGTAAAGTGACTGTCTCTCTTAACCAACAGGGAAAACGAAAAAAAAAGGTGGCTAAAGAGTACGATTGGGTAGTTGAGGAGCTAAAATAAGATGTTTTCCAAAAAAGATTCTAAAAATACACGTGTCGGCAAGATCGACACATTAATAGGCCAAAACACTGAAATAAAGGGTGACATCATTTTTGATGGAGGCCTTCATGTTGACGGTATTGTCAGGGGTAATGTTATTGCACAAGACGGCTCTGGTTCGGTTCTGAGTTTAAGCGAACGCGGTACCATAGAGGGCGAGGTCAGAGTCCCCAATATTGTGGTGAATGGACAGGTCATCGGTGATGTTTATGCCACAGTCCATGTTGAACTTGCAGAAAAAGCCCGCATAAAAGGAAATGTGTTCTATAGCTTCATAGAGATGAAGCGTGGTTCAGAGGTGAATGGTAACTTGGTTCACCGAACTGAGCCGGTCGTTGAGACAAAGGCTAGTAAGCCAGCTAGCACGAATGATTCAAAAATTATTGAAGCAAAAGCGTAATTCTTGATTATTTGTCTCAAGAAAGTAATACTTTTGCCTAGGTTAATAATTTCGGAGTAGTAAAATGAGTGATTCTGAAGCGCCTTTAAACTTTACTGATAGCGCTGCAAATAAGGTTAAATCGTTAATTGAAGAAGAGGGTAATGCCAATCTCAAGCTGCGCGTCTATGTTACAGGTGGTGGCTGCTCTGGATTTCAATATGGTTTTACCTTTGATGAAAATGAGAACGAAGGCGACACCTCTGTTGTGAATAACGGTGTGACGCTGCTGATCGATCCCATGAGCTTCCAATATATGGCAGGTGCTGAGATCGATTATAAAGAGGATTTACAAGGCGCCCAATTTGTCATTCGAAATCCAAATGCAACAACAACCTGTGGTTGTGGTTCATCATTCTCGCCAGCATAAACGTCATCTGTTTATCGAAGAAGCCGCCACTTTATGGGCGGCTTTTTTGTTTAAGCATCAGCGAACCATAATATAAAAATGATAAAGCCAAATTATTGGATTTATCAATAAGTTGAAAAACGAATATATATTACATATATATATCTTTACTTAATTGAACCGAACAAGAGCGTGATATGAGCGAAGAAGAGTATCTGCCCGGATTAGAAGGCGTGCCTGCAACACGATCGAATATCTCTGATATTGATGGTCAAAAAGGCATCTTGGCGTATCGAGGTTATCCGATTGAGCAGCTTGCCGAACACAGTAATTTTGAAGAGACCGTATTACTGTTATTAAAGGGTGAATTGCCATCTGAGGATGAACTTGAACGCTTTAAAGAGCGCATGGGTAAATATCGTCGAGTGAAGTTTAATGTTCGTGAGATGATGAAACACTTCCCTCCAACAGGGCATCCGATGGAGATGCTGCAAACGGCTGTTTCGAGTTTGGGACTTTTTTATCCGGATAAGGCGTGCCTAACCGGTTCGGATCGATGTAATGATATTGATTACGTTCGCAATATGACCGTGAGGATTATTGCAAGAATCCCGGTAATTGTTGCGATGTGGTATCACATCCGTCGCGGTTATGATCCGATTGAGCCACGTCGAGATCTCTCGGTTGCTGAGAATTTCCTCTACATGCTTCATGGCGAAGAGCCCGACCCTGAAATGGCGAGACTCTTTGATATGTGTCTTGTGCTTCATGCAGAGCATACGATTAATGCCTCGACGTTCTCAGTGTTGGTATCTGGATCAACCCTGGCAAGTCCTTATGGCGTGATCTCTGCCGCAATAGGAACGCTCTCAGGACCTCTGCATGGTGGTGCCAATGAGAAGGTTGTTGAAATGCTGGAGGAGATTGGTTCTCCTTCGAATGTTAAGCCATGGCTGGATAATCAGTTAGCAAAAAAGGCAAAGATATGGGGCTTTGGGCATCGTGAATATAGTGTCAAAGACCCACGGGCAACCATATTGCAGCGTCATATGGAGAAGTTGGCAAATGGAAAGAGTGGAGCACATAGTCGCTTGTTTGAAACTGCATTGGAGCTTGAAGAGCAAGCAAACCTACGTTTAGGAGAGCGTGGCATCTACGCGAATGTTGATTACTACTCCGGAATTCTCTATTCAGAGATGGGGATACCTACCGATCAGTTCACCCCGATATTTGCAATATCAAGAGCAGCAGGATGGCTGGCACATTGGCGCGAACAGCTTTACGACAATCGTATCTTTAGACCAACACAGATCTATTCTGGTCATCCGATTCGGGATTATGTTCCAATGAGTGAACGCTAAGTGCTGAAAATATTGTCTGGCCAGTTTCTTCCGGGGTAGATCCCACCAAGAACGACGGTTGTCTCAGCACCAGTTACGCTAGGTAAGTTTCCATACCTTCCTTCGAGAGTTCGTTTGGCAAGCCATGCAAAGGCAGCAGCCTCAATCCAATCAGGGTCAATTCCATAATGGCTGGTAGAGCGTATGTTCTTACATGTTGTATTTGCTCTGATTCTCTCAACCAAATAGGTATTGTATGCACCACCACCACATAGAATGATGGTTTCACATTCAGGTGATGAGCTATTAATGGCATCAGCAACAGTAACTGCAGTCAGTTCGGCTAGGGTTGCCTGAATATCTTCAGGTTTATGTGTTTCAAAATGTGAAAGGTGTTGAGAAAGCCATGCCTTGTTGAAGAGCTCCCGCCCGGTACTTTTAGGTGCCTCACGTTTAAAATAGTTTTCTTGGAGCATTCTTTCCAGTAACGGTTTTATGACGGTGCCACTTCGTGCCCATTGGCCATCCTTGTCATAGGGTGTATTGATATTTGTTTCAGCCCAAAGATCGAGAAGGTTATTTGCAGGTCCGGTATCAAATCCGAATGTTTCGAATGATTCTGATATCACGGTTATATTTGCGATCCCCCCAAGATTAACCACTACAACAGGTTCATTATCTTTTTGAAATAATTGCTGATGGAATAGTGGTGCCAAGGGTGCTCCCTGACCTCCGGCAGCCATGTCTCGCCTTCTGAAATCTGCAACTGTTGTGATTCCAGTGAGATAAGCGATCTGGTTTGGATCTCCAATTTGATGTGTAAACGGATATTGTGAATCGGGACGATGACGAATCGTCTGACCATGTGAACCGATAGCAATCACTTGATCATGTTTAATGGAAGCCTGTTGTAGAAGCCGTTCAATGCAATTGGCATAGAAGACGCCAAGAAGATTATCAACCTTTCCCATTCTCTCGATCTCATTATCCCCGGGCGAGCACAAGGATTGGATTGCCTCCCTGATCCCAATGGGAAAGGGCGTGTATGAGGTTGCAATGATTTCATGTTGGTTGTCTGAAAAATTGATCAAGGCAGCATCAACGCCATCAATGCTTGTTCCCGACATGAGTCCGATATAGAGGTTTTTCACAAGTTTAATGCCAGCTTTGCGTCGAGTGAGAGTTCAAGCAACCCAAGTAACTGCTGAGCCTGTTGGTTAAAAGCGTGTCGATAACGGCGGTCAATCGGTGAGCTGTCAGGAAGTTTGACACTTAAAGGATTTTTATGATGTCCGTTGACTCGAAACTCATAATGAAGGTGCGGGCCAGTCGCAACACCTGAACGACCAACATACCCAATAATCTGTCCCTGTTTTACCTTGGTTCCCTGCTTTACCCTTGAATGGTAACGTGACATGTGGGCATATAGTGTTTGATAGTTATGGCCATGCTGAATAATAACTGTCCTGCCGTATCCGCCTTTACGCCCCTTGAATATAACAGTGCCATCACCAGCGGCCTTAATTGAAGTGCCAGTCTTTGCGGCATAATCCACGCCCTTATGTGGCTTCTTTTTGCCGTATACTGGGTGATATCGTTCCTTCTGGAATGTTGATGATATCCGCCGAAAATCGATAGGGCTGCGCAGAAATGCTTTTTTAAGGCTTCGACCCTCTGGTGTGTAGTAGTGACGACGACCATCATCATCTCTGAACATAATCGCAGTGTGGTTTCTGTTTTGATTTGTAAATGTTGCAGCGAGGATATTCCCGTCCTTGATATATTTACCATCGAGATAGAGACGCTCATAGATAAGATTGAAGCGATCCCCTTTCCTGATATCAAGCGCAAAATCGATATCCCAACCGAAGATGGAGACTAGCTCCATAATCAGTTTTTCACTCATTCCTGCCTTGATTCCTGCACTAAAGAGTGAATCCTCAATACTGGCCTGTATATGATCGATACGTGATTCAATCTCCTGATCATGAATATCAACACTAAAGCTACTGCCACTGGAGGTGTAATAGATCTTTTGTGAACTGGACGAAATGTAGACCATCTCTTCAAGTTGTTTATCCGTAATCAGAAAATTTAAGATCTGTCCCGGTAGAATGTTATTAAGATGACCGCCCTCTTGTTTATCCGCCTTGAGTATCTCAGCCAGAGTTGATGGTGAGAGCGACAGCATCTGAAAATAGTGGTGCAGCGTATCACCTGACTTGATGGTATAGCTTTGATAGTGTTTGGCTTTTAATGAATTAACATCGTTCTTAACCGAGGTATCAGGCACCACTTTATTTGGTAGATTCAGCGGCAATACATCAACAGTGTTTTGAGGAAACTGAGGAACATTCGCTTGGGCTCTTTCTGGTTGGGAGAAGAGATAGACAATCAGAATTGTGGCGAGGAAAAGCAAAGCCGAAATCGAAAGATGGTACATCCCAATCGATTTTCTGCGTGGATTGCTGCTGTAATCCTGAACCATCAAAGAATTTAACCCCAAAAAAGCTTTATAATTTATAGGAACCTTCGCCCTGATCCTAAAAATCTGTTATAAGCGTTGTCCGATTTAACAAAAACCACAGCATGTTAACCTTTCTGTAACCAATTCGAAAGCTGGAGAGACGCGATGAGCGCCATCGATGAGTCACTATCGATCATCAAACGAGGTAGTGAAGAGATCCTTATAGAAGAGGATTTGATAAAAAAGTTAAAAGAGGGAAGACCTCTGAGAATTAAGGCTGGATTCGATCCGACTGCACCTGATCTCCATTTGGGACACACAGTACTGATCAATAAGCTACGCCAATTTCAGGAGTTAGGGCACGAAATCCTGTTTTTAATTGGCGATTACACTGCAATGATCGGCGACCCTACTGGAAAGAGTGCAACCAGGCCTCCGTTAACCCGAGACGATGTTAAAAAGAACTCTGAGACCTATCAGCATCAGATCTTTAAGATTCTTGATCCTGAAAAAACTCAAGTCATGTTCAACTCAAGCTGGATGAATGCCATGAGTTCAGCAGAGATTATCCAGCTTGCAGCAAAACATACCGTAGCTCGAATGCTGGAGCGTGATGATTTTAATAAACGATATACCTCTGGTCAGTCGATCGCCATACATGAATTTCTCTATCCTCTAATACAGGGGTATGACTCAGTGGCAATGCGAGCAGATGTTGAGATCGGAGGTACCGATCAGAAATTTAATCTGCTGGTTGGGCGACAACTCCAAGAGGCCTACGGCCAAACACCTCAGATTGTTTTGACCATGCCGATACTCGAAGGGCTTGATGGTGTTCAGAAGATGTCAAAGTCACTTGGGAACTATATCGGCATCACCGATACTCCTGATGATATGTTTGGCAAGATCATGTCCATCTCAGACGAATTGATGTGGCGTTACTTCGAATTGCTTAGTTTTAGGCCGATGAGCGAGATCGAACAGTTCCAGAAAGAGGTTGAGGCAGGAGCTAACCCCCGGGATATCAAGTTCATATTGGCGATGGAGATTATCGAACGCTTCCATGATGCCAGCTCTGCCCAAAAGGCGAAAGACTCCTTTATTGCCCGTTTCCAAAAAGGATCAATGCCCGATGAGATGCCGGAACTTGAAATACAATCCGAAGAGCCATCCATGGCGATAGCCAACCTTCTGCGCGAAGCACAAATGGTACAGAGTACCTCAGAGGCCATGCGAATGATCAAACAAGGAGCAGTGAAGATCGACGGAGAAAAGGTGGAAGATCAACGACTGCAAATTGCAGTGAATAGTGAGCATATCTATCAAGTCGGAAAACGGAAATTTACGCGGATAAAATTAATTTAAGAAAATCCTTAAATTGGACTTGCAAGAATAAAATTAGTCTGTAGAATGCGCGGCTCGCTTGGGGCAAGAGGCCTGAGCAAGACGGCTCTACAGTCACGGTTTAACTTAAAATGCAAGCTTGCTTTCGAGTTAAACAGTAGTGATAAAACGTCATCTGAATCATTAGCAAATTGATTGGGTCGATACTGTAGAAAGCCCTCCCCTCACGAAGAGGGTGATAGCGAAATAAGGAATTTTCAGGAATGTAAAAATAAAGCTTGCGCATTAGAAATTAGTCTGTAGAATGCGCGGCTCGCTTGGAGGGAGACACATAAGCGATTACGGAAATAAACGAATTTTTGAATGGATACAAAGCACCTGTTTTAACAACGACAGGTCGCTAAATTAAAAGGAAATAGTTAAGAAAAAGTTCTTGACTAATTATGAGATGGCTGTAAAATTTCGGCCTCTTTTCCGGGGATAACCTGGAGCGCTCTTTAACAATTTGGTTTGGTAATTTGTGTGGGCACTTCGTTGATGTCTTGTGTATCAAGAAACAATGATAAGTGTCTAAACACTCGAAATACTTTGAGTAATTTTAGAATAACTGTCAGTAAAGATTAGATGCTTTCGGGCATCGAAAAAGCTTAGATTAAACTGAAGAGTTTGATCCTGGCTCAGATTGAACGCTGGCGGCATGCTTAACACATGCAAGTCGAACGGTAACAGGCTAGCTTGCTAGCGCTGACGAGTGGCGGACGGGTGAGTAATGTATAGGAATCTGCCCAGTAGTGGGGGACAACTACCGGAAACGGTAGCTAATACCGCATACGACCTACGGGTGAAAGTGGGGGACCTTCGGGCCTCACGCTATTGGATGAGCCTATATTAGATTAGCTTGTTGGTGGGGTAATGGCCTACCAAGGCGACGATCTATAGCTGGTTTGAGAGAATGATCAGCCACACTGGGACTGAGACACGGCCCAGACTCCTACGGGAGGCAGCAGTGAGGAATATTGGACAATGGGCGCAAGCCTGATCCAGCAATGCCGCGTGTGTGAAGAAGGCCTGCGGGTTGTAAAGCACTTTCAATTGGGAGGAAAAGCTAAGTATTAATACTACTTAGTCTTGACGTTACCTTTAGAAGAAGCACCGGCTAACTCCGTGCCAGCAGCCGCGGTAATACGGAGGGTGCAAGCGTTAATCGGAATTACTGGGCGTAAAGCGCACGTAGGTGGTTTGTTAAGTCGGATGTGAAAGCCCCGGGCTCAACCTGGGAATTGCATTCGATACTGGCAGACTAGAGTATGGTAGAGGGAAGTGGAATTCCAGGTGTAGCGGTGAAATGCGTAGATATCTGGAGGAACATCAGTGGCGAAGGCGACTTCCTGGACCAATACTGACACTGAGGTGCGAAAGCGTGGGTAGCAAACAGGATTAGATACCCTGGTAGTCCACGCCGTAAACGATG
>JBNKZU010000025.1:0-48824 GCA_050301795.1 Thiohalomonadaceae bacterium
CGTAGATGATCTCTATCACAGTGCCATCTTTTAGTATTGCCTCAATCTCGTAAATCAGAAGCCCTTTTTCGCGCTCAAGTTCTATCTCAAGAATACGGGCTTTGTGCTCTTTTCGCATCTCGACAATAATCTTCTCTAGTGGGTAGATTTCACCCTCTTCAACCAGTTCATAGGCCTTATCGTAGTCGTCTGCGACCACCTCCATACTAAGCAGCATGGAGATAGTAAACACAATAGTAATGAATAGTTTGTTAATCGTCCCAGCGCCCATATCCGGGGATTTTAATCTCGTTCTCATTAAATGATCCGCGCTCAGCTTTTGTGTGACATTTACCACAGGCACTATAACTGCCTATTAGTTTATTTTGTAGTACAGTTCGTGGTGAAATTTCATGGTGTTTGCGTTTGAAGTAGCGTGTTTCTGTGATTCGCAGAGGCGTTTCCGAGGTTTTAATCGAGTTAATAAAGCTGTAACTACGACCCTGAGTGCGATTATCCGCCGCATTTGCGGTCAGGTAGTCAAGAATCGCTGTTCTATCGGATTCTGCAAGCTCAGCATTTTCCTTAAAATGGTTTTCAAGCCCCTCCTTAGTCATCAACATTTTCCAACTGCGTTGAGGTAGTAATCCAGGTTGGTAGGCAAAGTGGCAGCTACCACACTCCTCTTTATAGAGCTCATTGTTGACCGGTTGAATATCGATACGATTTCGCCAGAAAAAGCCACCACTACTATCATCATCTTTTGCTATCGCTGATGAGGTCAGTAGCGTCATGATGACGGCTAAAAGGGTAAACAGGTTGTTTTTGTTCATCAATTAATACCTTAACTCGATTATTGCTGTAACAGATAGGTCAGTAGATCGCCTTTTTCCTGAGCGCTACACTCACGACCAACGGTCCACTTACAATTACGTTTAAACCATTTTTTTATCTTTTTAATATCGGTATAACGCTCAGGGTTGACCGAGCGCGCCATTGGCTCGATCACCTTTTTCGTTCTTACATGAGCACCATTATTGGTATGTGATTTTGAGTGGCACGATGTACATGAACGTGACTGACCGTTACTTTTTATGTGTGTCATCTCTTGAATCCACAGTTGTGAACCTCGCTCGGCGCTGAATTCGGTTGCGCCAAGCTGGCGATACTGTTCTAAAAGCTGATCAGAGGCACTGGTTGCCTTTGCATCGATGACAGTGGTCATCAGCAGCATGGCAAAAAGTGATGTAAAAAACGGTTTCATTTAACTCGTCTCCTTGGGTGTTTCTATTGGGGGTAACTGTTTAATGCCGGTGATCATGGATCGGGGTAAATTTTCACGATGCTGTAGTGAAGCAACAGCAACACCGGCAAGATGTAGTAAAACCAAAAGTAGTGTGGCGTTAGCGAAAAATTCATGCAGCTCTTCAAGTGGATCGACCCAGCTATCGGGAAAGTTGAACAGGAGTTGTGAAAAAGGTCCTAAGTATTCACTGGCACCGTAAAGAGTCATACCGCTGATTGCGGTTAAAAGCAGCGCGACCAGAAGAGCGACAACCATTGCGCCACCCGCTGGGTTGTGCCCGATATAGTGGGTTGGACGGTTACGAATAATCTCAAAAATATATTGAATAATGAGTTGGCGAGATTTTACAAAATCACTAAAGCGAGCATATCGTGTGCCGATAAACCCCCAAATGATGCGTAACACGACTAATCCTGCGATGGTGTATCCAGCCAAAACATGAAGATCGAGCCAGTGGTCTTCAACGATATAGGCGATGGCAAACGATAGCGCCACAATCCAGTGCGACAGACGTACAAACAGATCCCACACCTTGATTTGTGTTTGTTCTGATTGTGTTTGACTCATATATGTTGTTCCGAGAATTGTTTCATTTGTTACAAATCAGGTTAGTAAGATTCAATGAAAATAAACTTAATAAAAGTAAGTGAATTATTAACTCTGGCTTAATATTAGAGATCGTTAATGTTTAAAAATCAGTTGCGATAGTTTTAAACGCGCTTTAGCCCTAGAATAGGGCGTAAACCTGAAATGATGATTAACAGGAATCGTAGATGAAAGCAGAAGTGATATGGAACCGACAAATGTCATTTACTGGAAGGAATGAACAGGGGCAAGAAGTCGCACTTGATGCGCCACCAAAGGTCGGCGGAGAGGGTAGAGGTTTTCGGCCGAAGGAGCTATTGCTTGATGGTATTGCCGGATGTACGGCAATGGATGTGATCTCCATTCTTAAAAAGATGCAAACACTACCAGATGCATTCAGGGTTGAGGTTGTTGCACAAGAGACCGATGAACATCCGATCACCTTTACCCACTTTCATCTTAAATATATTGTCTCGGGAGATGTTCCGAAGGAGAAGATCGAACGAGCCATTGAGCTTTCACAAACACGCTATTGCGGTGTAACAGCCATGTTTAATAGCTTTGCTGAGGTCACACATGAGCTTATCTATGAATAGAGATAAAAAGGTATACGTTCTGGCTCGATGGTTCGGAGCCATGATTGTTTTGTGTTCACAACTTGCCGTTGCTGATGATGATGTGGTGACCTATCAATCAGCAAACGATTTTGAAACAACAAAAGAGTATATCGAACAAGCCATCACTGATAAGGGTTTGCGCGTAAGCGGAACTCTGCATGTGGGTGAGATGCTTAATCGTACCGGTGCAGATCTCGGTATTGAACATCAAGTCTATATTAAAGCTGAATCGGTCGAGTTTTGTAGTGCAACGGTCTCGCACCAGATGGTTCAGGTCGATCCGCGCAACCTTGTTGTCTGTCCGTTTACTATTTCAGTCTATGTACTCAATAAAACGCCGGATCAGGTCTACGTCTCCTATCAAAAACCGTCGTTACGGGGTGATAGTCTTGAGATAACGGAAATCATTAACAATCTTCTTGATAGCATTGCACATGATGCGATTGAGTAGATGCCTATTCGATAGTCCTTATCATCGATAGTGGTGCTGATTTCTTTTTTCTCTATCAGTACGATAGCGTATAATCCCCTTTTTCCAACCGAATACAGAGAGTGCCATGTCCACTGACATCCATTCACAACGCATTCTGATCCTCGATTTTGGATCACAATATACTCAGTTGATTGCACGTCGAGTCCGTGAGGCCGGTGTCTATTGTGAGTTACATCCTTACGATATGACCGTGGAGGAGATCAATGCCTTTGACCCTAACGGCATTATTCTATCTGGTGGCCCCGAAAGTACCACCGCCTCAGAAGCACCTTCAGCACCACATGTAGTATTTGAAAAAGGTGTTCCGGTGTTGGGTATCTGTTATGGGATGCAGACCATGGCTTCACAGCTCGGTGGTAAGGTTGAAAATGCGGATCACCATGAATATGGCTATGCACAGGTGCGCGCCCATGGTCACACCTCACTACTGAAAGATATCGAGGATCACACCAGCGAAGAGGGATACGGGTTGCTGGATGTTTGGATGAGTCACGGTGACCGTGTTGTTGAAATGCCAGATGGCTTTAAATTGATGGCTTCAACCGAATCAGCGCCGATTGCAGGCATTGCTGATGAGCTTCGCGGCTTTTATGGTGTTCAGTTCCATCCAGAGGTCACACATACCAATCAGGGCAAACGCATTCTTGAGCGCTTTGTGCATGAGATATGTGGATGCTCAGCATTATGGACACCTGGAAACATAATCGACGACTCAATTGCCACAATTCGTGAGCAGGTGGGTGGTGATGAGGTGATTCTAGGATTATCAGGTGGTGTCGATTCATCCGTAGTTGCTGCGCTACTGCATAAGGCGATCGGTAATAAGCTCACTTGTGTGTTTGTCGATAATGGATTGTTGCGTTATATGGAAGGCGATCAGGTAATGTCTACCTTTGCAGAGCACATGGGGGTCAAGGTGATCCGTGTTGATGCAGAAGAGCGTTTCTTAAATGCGCTTAAAGGTGTTGATGATCCGGAACAAAAACGCAAGATTATCGGTAATCTGTTTATCGAGGTGTTTGAAGAGGAGGCCAACAAACTCTCAAATGCCAAGTGGCTAGCGCAAGGTACGATCTACCCCGATGTGATTGAGTCGGCGGGTGCTAAAACCGGAAAGGCACATCTTATTAAATCCCACCATAATGTTGGTGGCTTGCCGGAGAAGATGAATCTGAAGCTCTGTGAACCACTCAGAGAGTTATTTAAGGACGAAGTTCGCAGACTAGGTGTTGAATTAGGATTACCGTATGACATGGTCTATCGTCATCCATTTCCAGGCCCAGGTCTTGGGGTGCGAATCCTTGGTGAGGTTAAAAAAGAGTATGCAGATATCTTACGCCTGGCAGATCATATCTTTATCGAAGAGCTACATAAGCACGACCTTTATCAAAAAACATCGCAAGCATTTACGGTCTTCCTGCCGGTTAAATCGGTTGGCGTGACTGGTGATGGACGCCGTTATCAATATGTGGTGTCACTACGTGCAGTTGAGACCATCGATTTTATGACGGCTCGATGGGCACATCTGCCGTATGAATTTCTAGATCATGTCTGTCGTCGTATTGTTAACGAGACCAATGGGATCTCTCGCGTAGTCTATGATATTACAGGTAAACCACCAGGCACGATTGAGTGGGAGTAAAGCTGTCGAGTCATATAATGACGCTATGATCGTAAAGAATTAACACACTAATTTCTTTAGATTCTGGCATTTTATTCTAAGGTGGCAATTGCCACCTTTTGCGTTTTTAAGAAAGATATTATGAAAAGTTCATCACGCGAAATCATTTTGGTTAATGTCTCTGGACAAGATCGTCCCGGTATTACTGCACAGCTAACAGCGATACTTGGTCAGTATGATGTTGCGGTACTGGATATCGGTCAGTCAGTGATACACGATTTCCTGACCCTTGGAATGTTGATAGAGGTGCCGCCTGATTCTGCCGGTTGTCCTGTATTTAAAGAGTTGTTATTTAAAGGGCACGAGCTTCATCTCAATGTTCGATTTACTCCCGTCAGCATTGAAGAGTATGAACATTGGGTCTCTGCTCAGGGACGGCCACGCCATATTGTGACCTTGCTTGGTCGGGATATCAGTGCAAAACATCTGTCGATAGTCTCTGAGGTGGTGAGTGATCTTGGATGTAATATTGATCAGATTAGTCGTCTATCCGGTCGTAAATCACTCTCTAATATCAATAAGCGTCATGCCTCATCAGTGCAGTTATCGCTTAGTGGTGAGGTTGCCGATACCGCAAGGATGCATGCTTCGTTTTTACAGATCTCACAGGAGATGGCTTTAGATATTGCCGTTCAGGAAGATAATCTCTATCGGCGCAATCGAAAGCTGGTCTGTTTCGATATGGATTCAACCTTAATCCAGGTAGAGGTGATCGATGAATTGGCAAAGGTTGCAGGAGTCGGTGAGCAGGTGGCTGCAATTACTGAATCTGCAATGCGAGGTGAGATCGATTTTAGTGAAAGCTTTAAACAGCGTATGGCGCTCCTAGAAGGGCTTGAGGAGTCAACGCTACAGCAGATCGCAGAACAACTCCCAATCACTGCGGGAGCAGAGCGATTAATCTCAAATTTAAAGCGCTTTGGGTTTAAGGTGGCGATCCTATCAGGTGGTTTTACCTATTTTGCCAATTATCTGAAAGATCGGCTTGGTATCGATTACGTCTATGCCAATCAACTAGATTTTAAGGATGGACGTTTAACCGGTAAGGTTAAGGGCGAAATTATTGATGGGAAGATGAAAGCAAGATTATTGCGTGAATTGGCAGCGCAGGAGCAGCTTTCATTGGAACAGGTGATCGCCGTTGGTGATGGTGCCAATGATCTGCCAATGCTCTCCATTGCCGGGCTTGGTATTGCTTTTCATGCAAAACCGGTTGTTAAAGAGCAGGCACAACACTCTATTGCCACGCTCGATCTTGATGCAATTCTCTATCTTTTAGGAATGCGTGATCGCGAAATTGCTCAAATGGAAAAAAACAGCAATGGATAGGATTGAGGAGGATAGTCAATGGATGCAACACGCCTACCGGCTCGCTCAATATGCCGAAGAACGAGGAGAGGTTCCGGTTGGCGCAGTGATTGTTTCAAACCATCAGATTATTGCTGAGGGATGGAACCAGCCGATATCGACAAATGACCCTACAGCACATGCTGAGATGGTGGCACTACGTGCTGCTGCACAGTACCAAAGGAATTATCGGTTATCCAATACGACGCTATATGTCACGTTGGAGCCATGTCCCATGTGTGCTGGCGCAATTGTCCACGCAAGGGTTGATCGGGTTGTATTTGCAACTGCTGATCCCAGAACCGGATCTTGTGGTTCAGTGTTTAACCTCTTACAGTCGGATGCGTTAAATCATCGGGTTGAGGTTGAATCAGGAATTATGGCTCAAGAGTGTAGTGAAATGATTCGGGATTTTTTTAGAAAAAAACGCAAGAGTGGATGATAGTGCCACGACATCCATGTCGATCTCCTATTTGAAGAATTTCTTTAAGCTGCGCGATAGCCAGCTTCCTTCCTGATGAATTAAATCCATGCTACGGCCGACAATGTCAGCATAGTCAGCATCTTCATTACGAATATGATTCACCAGCCATTTAGAGAGCATGGTATGCAATTCATGTCCGATATCTTCATCATTTTTATGTCTTTCGACAAACTTGTTTACCCTGCGAATAAAGAGCTCATGTACCTTTTTGTGTGGTGACAGAAACGGGTAGTCTGCCTCTTCCATTAAGCTCTCTTCAAATGCGAAATGTGAGACCGTATAGTCTACCAGTTCGTCAATAACGTCCCCCACCTTTGCCTTATCACCCGTCAACTTGGCATCGTCGAGTTCATTAATATAATTAACAATACGTTTGTGTTGCTCATCAATTATATGAATATCGGTGTTGAGCTCTTCAGGCCATTCAATATGAGCCATGCTGAAAACTCCTCCAGAAATACTTTCAGATCAATTGGCAATATAGGATAGTCATAAATATCTCACAACCACTATTTGCGCGAATAAAATAATTATATCTATTATTTAGAAACTGACGGATTCTATGGATAGGTGCCCACTCAATTTCGACTTAAGAAGCCGTGGTGCTTGGATCCGAATCAGTTCAGCTAGATTCCTACTTAATATCTATAAACTTGCCATATAAAAACGACAATTATGGGGGCATGGTAGAAATAACCTGAGGATTATAAAGGATATATCTGAATTTTTCATGAAAAACAGGAGGTACTGATTCAGTATTCCATAGTGGAGACCTTGTTATAAGGTCGGTGTTGTAATTTCAAGAGCGGCAGGAGGAGGGATCTCTTCCGGTTTGTTTTTCTCAAGGATCCATACCAGGATATCGTAGTAACTACGAATGTTCTCGGTATATCGAACCGCCTCATTCCCTCTGGCATAACCACGTTTGAGCTTTTTATACCATTTACGTTTACGCAATAGTGGTAGGTTTTCACGTAGATCTTTCCAGCTTTTACTATCACCACCACGCATCTCGGTGAGTTTGATGGCATCAATAATATGAAGATAGCCGATATTATAAGCCGCTACCGCAAACCAGATTCTATCCGGCATTGGGATATCATCAAATTTGTCGAACAACTTTTTAAAGTAAATCGTTCCTCCTCGAATCGATTGTGCTGCATCGGTTCGTTTTTTTACCCCGATATATTCAGCAGTATCTTTTGTGAGCATCATGATCCCGCGAACCCCTGTAGGTGATACAGCTTTTGGATTCCAGTGTGACTCCTGATAAGACATGGCTGCAATTAATCGCCAGTCAAGATCGTACTCTTGTGCGGTGTACTCAAACAGATGTTGATATTTTGGCAGCCTCTCAAGATAGTGTTGCATATAGGTGCGCGTACCAACATAGTCAAAGGACTGGACATGGCCATAGTGTCTATCCATCAATTGCTCAAGCGTTCCGTTTTCTTTAATCCGGTTAAAGTAGCTTGTCGCGGCGTTAAATAGACTTTTATCTGGGCTCTTTTTAAATGCCCATGCCAAAGGTTCAGGATCTGAAAGATCAAAGGCAACTCTCAATTCCGGGTAGAAGCGTTGATTGATTTTAAATTCGTTGGAGTCGATCACGGTATAGTCGATGACCTTTTCCCAAACCAACGTGAGTAACTCTTCGCTCTCCAGATCCTTATTTTCACTCCATGAGAGTGATGGGTATTTTTTCTGTAATTTTTTAAGCAGAGTGGCATGGCTGCTCTTATTTACAACTTCGATATTACCGTCAAGCTCCTCAATTGAGCGAGGTCGACCTTCGCCCAGTTTATAGATTACCTGTTGGGTGACCGATTGGTAGGGTGGGGTAAACATTAAAAACTTTTCACGCTCAGGTGTGATCGTTAACCCTGCTGCAGCGAGATCGCCTTCCCCCTCTTTAAGCATACTGAATATATCGACGAGAGTCGGGGCGACGACTATCTTTAGCTGAACACCTAACTCATCAGCAAAACCTTTTGCTAAATCATAAGACATTCCGGTCGGACCACTCGGCCCTTCATAGTAGGTTGTGCCGCTGTTGCGGGTAATCACAACAAGCTCACCGCGCTCCATCACTTGTTGCAGAAGTGGGCTTTGTTTTGAACACCCCTGGATATGCATCACGCCAAGCATGAACAGCATAATCGAGAGAGACACGACACCTTTATTCAGTTTCATGATTTAGTGGATTACACCAAAAGTGTGAGAATACGATCGTGGTGTTGAAATAATAGTTCCCCTCATCGGGTTAACTTTCGTTATAGAACGCCTCGATTTTATCCGCGTAGTGTTCAATAACCTTGTTACGTTTAATCTTCATGGTCGGGGTTGACATGCCGTTATCAACGGTCCATGGCTCAAGTGTAAGATGAATGCGCCGGATCTTGGCATAACCAGGAAAATCGTGGAGAAGCTCGCGAAGCCTGGAAAGAACCGCACCAATGACCTTTTTATGAAGCAGACTATCTGTGCTAAGCGGATCAACACCACAGTCCTGGGCAAATCCCGGCCAGAGATCAGCGTTTAATACAATAATCGCTGCGAGGAATGATTCACCTTCGCCAACAACTAGTGACTGCTCAAACAGGGGATCATTACAGATAGCCATCTCCATATCTCCAGGTGGAATCTTCTCACCATTCGAGAGCACAAGAATGTCCTTAATCCGACCTGTAATATAGATATGGCCGTTACTATCAATTCGTGCCTGATCCCCGGTTTTTAACCAGCCGTTACGATCAATCATCTCTGCGGTTGCTTTGTGGTTATTCCAGTAGCCCAGCATTACGCCAGCGCTGTGGCACTCAAGTTCGTTATTTCGACCAATTCGGACATCAATACCACGTAATGGGATGCCGACGCTGAACGGGTCGTTATCCTCAGGAACATTGACACTGATGACCGGGCTAGTCTCAGTTAGGCCATACCCTTGAAGAATCTCAACACCAAGTCCGATAAATACACGTGCAATCTCTGGGGGGAGGGCTGCACCGCCACTTATGGCCAAACGCAGTCGTCCACCGAGTTTGTCCATAATTTTGGCGCCGACCAGCTTGTGTAGAAGCGGATACCAAAGAAGCTTTGGATGCCAATGTTTTCTTCCCTGTTGGTAACCAAAGCGGTGCCACCCGATATTTACCGCTGAGTGGAACATCCACTTCTTAATGAAAGGCCCTTTATCGAGTTGAGTTGATATCTTGCTATAGATCCGCTCAAAGATTCTCGGTACCACAATCATTATCGTCGGCTGATTAGCGGCAAGATCATCGGCCAGCAATGGAATTGAACGTGAGAATGCAATACCTGCACCTGCCATCATCGGCAGGTAGTATCCTGCTGCACGCTCAAGCATGTGAGATAGCGGCAGAAATGAGAGAAAGAGATCCGATGGTGTCACCGAGATCATGGTCAGGCTACTGTGAATAATCGAAAGAATATTGGAGTGGCTGAGCATGACCCCTTTAGGTCTGCCGGTAGTACCTGAGGTGTATACAATAGTTGCTAAATGACTTGGATCACTATCGAAGGTGACAAGTTCAGGTATCTCAGGCGAGAGCAGGCAATTGATCGGGGAGACGATAATATCATCTCCGGCAGTTTCAGTTTGGTCGCCATCAATCAGCAGGACATTTTTGAGGTATTGGTTATTCTCAATGGCCTCTGAAATACGGTGCCAACGGTTAATATCTTGTAGTAGTAGACACTTTACGCCACCATCTTCAAGGATGTAGGCGATATTATCTGCACGATCATCTGTGTAGAGTGGAATGACAACAAGCCCAAGCCCAAGTGATGCTTGCTCGAAGGTGATCCAGTCAATGCCATTTTTCAGGCTCAGTGCAACGCGATCTCCTGGCTCAAGATCAAAGGTTTGAAGTACCGATTGCCAGCGCGCGATCTGATCCTGCATCTGTGACCAGGTTACGCTCTCCCAGGATTGTGTCTCACGGTTATATTCGGTATACGCCGTGTTATCTGGTGAGCGTTTGACGCGGAGTGTAAATAGTCCCTGAAGGCTTCGTGCCTCGTCCTTGTAGATAAGATCTTCGCTATGCTGAATCATTACATCCCCCGTTCTTTAAGATTTTTATAGGGTATGTTGTATCAGAGCTATGCGTTCAGGTCTACACCTAGACGATGAGCAACCTCTTCATAGGCCTCAACCACGCCACCGAGTCCTTGACGGAAACGGTCTTTATCGAGTTTGTTTCTGGTATCCGCGTCCCACAGACGACAGCCATCAGGCGTGAACTCATCACCAAGCACAATCTGACCTTTAAAGCGCCCAAACTCCAGCTTGTAATCTACCAACAGCATTCCAGCATCAGCGAAGAGTTTGGTTAAAATCTCATTTACCTTGAATGTCAGTTGCTTCATGGTTTCGATCTCATGATCTTCTGCCCATCCGAAGGTTCGAATGTGAAACTCATTGATCATCGGATCATGCAGCGCATCATTCTTAAGGAAGAATTCGAAGGTAGGAGGATTGAGATCAATACCATCCTCAACACCGAGGCGACGGACGATTGAGCCAGTGGCAATATTTCGTACCACACACTCAACCGGAATCATGTCGAGTTTCTTGACAATAGCTTCATCATCTTTGTTGAGTCGATCAATCTGGGTAGGAATGCCGGCCGATTCAAGCTTCTGCATGATGAAGTGATTGAATTTGTTGTTGACCATGCCCTTGCGATCGAGTTGTTCGATTTTTTCACCATCAAAGGCTGAGGTGTCATTACGAAAATGGAGGATGAGCCGCTCAGGATCATCAGTGGTATATACCGACTTCGCTTTGCCTCTGTAGAGTTCGGTCTTCTTTTCCATCATTCATGGTCTCCGGATTCACGGTTTAAAAAGAGCGGGCAATTATAACCGATTCGCAGGAAATTCCATCTAGTTTTATCGTGAGTTAGTTACTTCCCTGAATCTCAAGGCGCTCATTATCTGCAATGGTGATATCAACACCATCCGTGGTAATAAACCGATGCCCTTCAATATCACCACGTCGACTTTGGTAACTTGTTCGATCACCCGTGAGGGTATTGACTACACTTATCGTCATGATGCGTTGGGAGCGCTGGTACTCGAAATAGAAAAGCAGGGCAGAGAGCAGCATAACCACAGCGATAAAGATATAGGCGACTTTGGCAACTCTTTTTGAATGGTGCTGCTGTTGAGTTTTTGAGATTGAGGATGAAACATCGCTACGGCGTTGTTTTTGGATAAAGAGCCAGCCGATGACCACAATGCATAGTGTGACAAGAATCTTGGTAATCATTCACTTAAGCTTTCGTTCGATGCTATTTCAATCCATGAGGATGTCTCATGCTGAGACGCGATGGTTACGGTGCAATCGTATTGTTGAGTATGCCGTTTGAGGATAGCCATCACCAGATCATATTGATTGTTTCGCTCGCTTAAATGCGCCGCCACCAGGTGGGACAGATCCGGATGGATTAGTCGCGAAACTATTTCATCAGACTGTTGGTTACTCAGGTGGCCTCTATACCCGCCGACCCGAGCCTGAAGCTGTGGTGGGTAGGGACCGTTGCGTAGCATCTCACTATCGTGATTAAACTCGATAACCAGTGCATCGCACTGTTGTAGTGAATGCTCAATATGTGGGGTCAGACTTCCGGTGTCGGTGAGAAAACCAAGACGATGCTGAGTGGTGGAAAAAACATACTGACATGGCTCTTTGGCATCATGAGGTACAGGGAAAGGCATGATCTCAATATCACCGATCGTAAACGGACGGTGTGAGTTGATTAGATTGAGATCGGGTATCTCGCCACAACGATGAGGATGGTGACTGCCATGTGTCATAAAGACCGGAATGTTAAACCGGCGTGAGAGTGGACCAACCCCGCTATAGTGATCCCCATGCTCATGGGTGACGATGATGGCATTAATCGTTTCAGGATCAACCTCAAGCGCCGAAAGGCGGTGAACACACTCTTTTATCGTAAACCCACAATCGAGTAGCAAAGTGGTATTTTGCCATTGAATGACAGCGGCATTACCACCGCTACCACTACCGAGGATGGCAAATCTCATCTACAGTTGATCTCGAATGGCCTCTAACAGGGTGTTTTTATCCTTATTGTCGATATCTCCATCAATAGAGACTTCGGTGATCTCATCACTGGTTTTGACGTTCACCTGGAATTCGAGGTTTTGTTTCACCTTCGGCTCAGCTGCGCCGAAGAGTCGGCTAAACCAACCGGAATCATCGCCATCATCAATGGCTTCAATATGAGTGATAAACAGCGTACCTTTGGTGCGGTCACGATCAGAGATTACTGCGCCCATACGGTCAAGTGCCGTGCCTACGATACGCCAACTGCGTTCGAAGTTTTGTGGAACGATCAGTTTAGTGCCAACGATGCGGTATTTTGAGCTGTTATCCTTCTTGGTTGAGGTGGGCTCTATACTGTGTCCGAGGAAAAGTGCCAGACGTTGAAGATACTCCACCTCCATGTCGATATCCTGTCCACGTGATTTCCACTCATTGTTGCCATTAGCGATCACACCGTAGTGGGTGAGATAGAGTTCAGTTTGGCCTGATTTTGGAGATTCCATCCGTAAACGAAACTTGTTTTGAACCGGTTTCGCAAAGCGATCATCTTCACTGGTTTTCCAATAGGTCTCAATGATGCCCAGATGTGGTTCATTGTAGCGTAGGTCAAAATCGCGTTTGTCCCAGAACTCTTCAATATAGCCCCAGAGTACATCGCCAGGAATGGATGTCGAGAGCCAGCGCTCGCCGCCGTCATGGTTATAATTAAGGGTTCCAGTAGGGAGAGTGGTTGGTAGAACGCAGTCACTGGCGTTCGCTCGCATCCCCTCTTTAATCGCTGGTAGATCCATAATTCCGGTAGATATGGGTAGATCAAGAGTGGGTGGAATGGCGAGATCGGCACTTTCACCATCAAGATCACCAGTTTTATGGGCGGTGCTACAAGCTGATAGTGTTAATCCCATCAGCGCTAAAAAGGCAATACGAATCAAATAGTGCATAGTCACTCAATAGTAGTGTTCAAATTGTTAAGGTTTAGAGCACGGATGCGCGCTTCATCGCCTCACGTAATGTTTCATGATGCTCTTGAGAGAACCATGTCAGGGGCAGGCGAATCCCGGCAGGAATCAGACCCATCTGATTTACCGCCCATTTTACCGGGATCGGGCTGGATTCCAAAAACAGGCCTTTGTGTAGCGGCATCAGGGTTTCGTTAATACGATTTGCTGTCTCAAAATCACCATTTAGAGCAGCCTGACACATCTCATGCATCGCTTTTGGGGCAACATTTGCAGTGACAGAGATACAACCTTTACCGCCTAAACGGATGAGTTCAAGCGTGGTGCCGTCATCCCCACTGTAGATATCGATACGATCACCACACATCTCGATTAACTCCTGACCACGCTCCATATTACCTGTGGCGTCCTTAATACCGATAATGTTGGAGATTCCAGCAAGACGATCAACCGTTTGGTTGAGCATGTCCACAGCGGTTCGGCCAGGGACATTATAAAGAATCTGCGGGATTGCAACGGCATCAGCAATGGTTTTAAAGTGCTGATAAAGCCCCTCTTGAGTCGGCTTGTTGTAGTACGGTGTAACGAGCAAACAGGCATCTGCACCTGCCTTCATTGCGCATTGGGTTAGATCTATCGCTTCAGCAGTGGAATTTGCACCAGTACCAGCAATGACCGGAATTTTACCATTGACCATAGAAACAAGATCACTGATTACCTTGCAGTGTTCCTTCTCGTTTAGGGTTGCTGATTCACCAGTGGTTCCTACGACCACAAAGCCATCGGTGCCGTTCTCAATATGAAATGAGACCAGACGCTCTAAACTTTGATTATCAACCGATCCATCTTCATGCATCGGGGTAACCAGAGCAACCATACTACCTTGAAACATTTCACTCTCCAGTGGGTGAAAAAAATAGCCATAAATGGTACTTCGCAGCGTGCTTTAAAACAAGCGCGGATTCATGATTGTCACGACTATTTTGAAGATGTAACTTAAAACCATCATCATAGTCGTGATGAGATCCATTCATCGTAAAAATGGCTTGGGTTATTATCCTATACACCATATTATTCTTATAGGAACACAGGATGATAAGCAGTATCACTCGGGGGAATAATGCATCAATCAGATAGAACCTTTTTGGTTATTTCGGCGCTAGGTCCAGATCGACCCGGCATTGTGGATCAAATCACACATCCCATTCATGAATCTCAGGGAAACATCCTGGATAGTCGCATGACGGTGCTTGGTGGCGAATTTGCAATCCTGATGCTGGTAGAGGGGAGTGAGCAAGCCATCACCGCCTTGGAACAACAACTCCCTGAGCTTCAACAACGCAGTGCTCTGACAATTATGACCAAACGCACCGCAACCCAGCCTATAAATGAGGCCACGGTTCCATATATGGTGAGTGTTGTTGCGATAGACCACCCTGGAATTGTTAATCAGCTTTCTGGCTTCTTTTCGAAGCGTAATATTAACATCCAGAATCTTGAGACCGATTGTTATCACGCCCCGCATACAGGAACACCGATGTTTTCAGTTGAGATGACGGTAAACATTCCATCCACTGTTTCAATGTCAAAACTAAAACACGAGTTCTTTGATTTCTGTGATGAGATGAATGTTGATGCCACACTGGAGTCGATTAAGGCTTAACATCAACAAATATTGAACGCGTATCAGGAGAAAATCATGACGATAGTAATCGGCGATAACGCACCTGACATAACGCTTGCTGCAACAGGAGCGCAGGAGATCTCACTTTTACAATTCAAAGGTAAAAATGTGGTTCTCTATTTCTATCCTAAAGATAGCACCCCTGGCTGTACTACCGAGGGTCAGAACTTTCGTGATCACCATGATCGCTTCACTGAGTTAAATACGGTTGTTCTTGGCGTATCACGGGATGGGGTAAAGTCGCATGAAAACTTTAAGGGCAGGCAATTATTCCCTTTCGAGCTGTTATCCGATAAAGAAGAGGCACTTTGTCATGCCTTTGACGTAATAAAAGAGAAAAATATGTATGGGCGCAAGGTGTTGGGAATTGAACGCAGCACCTTCCTCTTTGATAAACATGGCAAACTTGTTAAAGAGTGGCGTAAGGTGAAGGTCAATGGGCACGTTGAAGAGGTTCTTGAGGCTGTAGAAGCCCTTTAATGCAATTAATCGAGAGATGATATGAGTGAAAAACGTCTGTTTATTTTAGATACCAATGTTTTAATGCACGATCCAACAGCTCTATTCCGCTTTCAGGAGCACGATATCTTTTTGCCGATGGTGGTTCTCGAAGAGTTGGATAACAACAAAAAGGGACACTCAGAAGTCGCTCGTAATGCCCGTCAGTCGAGTCGTTTTATGGATGAACTCATGGCAAACATCCATAGCGACAATATCAAGGAGGGGGTTCCGCTTGAGGATTCGACCTTTAATGGAAATGGTAACGGCAATGGCAATAGTAATGGCAACGGAAGACCAACCGGCAGGCTCTTCTTTCAAACCGAGGCGCTTGAAGCCCTGCTTCCTAAATCGATGCCGGGAAGTAAATCCGACAACTCAATACTCGGCACCGTACTAGCTTTAAAACAGCAGCATCCAACGCGTGAGGTGGTGCTGGTTTCTAAAGATACCAATATGCGTATTAAAGCTGCGATTATCGGTATCTATTCTGAAGATTACCGCAACGACCAGGTACTGGATGATGTTGATCTGCTCTATCGGGGAATGACAGAGCTAGAAGAGGATTTCTGGAATAACCACCAAAAATCGATGGAGTCATGGCAGGAGGAGGGGAAGACCTTTTATAAACTGACCGGTCCCGATACCAGTGGCTGGTACAGTAACGAATTTGTCTATAGCACGACCGATGATCATTTTGAGGCGGTGGTGCGTAAAGTAGAAGATGACGATGCCACGATTGAAGTCGTTAAGGATTATACAACACCCCATAACAGTGTGTGGGGGATCACGGCGCGTAACCGTGAGCAGAATTTTGCGTTAAACTTGTTGATGGATCCTGAGATCGACTTTGTTACTTTGGTTGGTCAAGCCGGAACAGGTAAAACACTCTTAGCCCTGGCAGCGGGGTTGTCGTTGACCCTGGATCAGAATCTCTACAGTGAAATCATTATGACAAGGGTTACGATTCCGGTCGGAGAGGATATCGGTTTTCTACCCGGCACTGAAGAAGAGAAGATGACGCCATGGATGGGAGCACTGATGGATAATCTTGAGGTGTTGACCTCATCAGAACATGATAGTGAATGGGAGCGACAAGCGACGCAGGATCTATTACATAAACGAGTTAAGATCCGTTCACTCAACTTCATGCGTGGCCGTACTTTCTTAAGTAAATATATCATTATCGATGAAGCACAAAACCTGACATCAAAGCAGATGAAGACCCTGGTTACACGAGCCGGACCTGGAACAAAGGTGATCTGCCTCGGTAATATTGCTCAAATTGATACCCCCTATCTAACCGAAACCAACTCTGGCCTGACCTTTGTTGTGGATCGTTTTCAGGGATGGGAACACAGCGGTCACATCACATTGTTGCGAGGTGAGCGTTCAAGATTGGCTGATTTTGCCTCTGTCGTGCTTTAGTGCACTGGGTAAGGTGATTCTTTAAACCTATTTGAATTCGGATACCCGCTATCTGATTCAATATGGCGTAATAGGATAGGGGCGGGTTAAATATTCGTATATGACTGGTAGAACTGTTTTGCTACCCGCCCACTTCGGATCCCTCTTTTCGTCGCAAACTGAATGGCCTGCTCATAGATCTCTTTTGGCTCAAAAGATTGATCCCGAAAATAGTGATCAACCATTTGCAGATAAACCTCTTGTGAAACAGGGTAGAAGGAGAGGGCAAGTCCAAACCGATCCGCAAGGGATAACTTATCCTCAGTAACATCAGATTCGTGGATCTCACCATCAATCATTTGACGTGCAAGGTTGTCTTCCATCTTTTCTGATACAAAGTGACGTCTGTTTGAGGTGGCATAGATCAGTATATTTTGTGGTTGCTTTTCAAATGTCCCTTCAAGAGTGCTTTTTAGTGCGCGGTAACCGGAGTCGCCCTCATCAAAACTGAGGTCATCACAGAAGATGATAAACCGTTTATCAATGTTGCGAATCTCATCAGTGATCTCAATGAGGTTTACAAGCTCCTCTTTTGGTATTTCAATCACTCGAAGGCCTCGCGCATGGTATTGGTTGAGCACCCCTTTAACCAGCGATGATTTTCCCATGCCTCTAGCTCCCCATAGAAGGGTGTGATTTGCCGGTTTGTGATCTAAAAAGCGTTCAGTGTTATGACAGATATCGCGCTTCTGTTCATCAATACCAATGAGTGTGTTGAGATCGATAAGATCAACATCGGTAATCGGTTTTAGCGCATGACGCTGACTTCGCCATATTGCGGCAATGGTTGAGTCCCAGTCGATGTTTTGGTTGTGTGACATAAGTGCCTCTTTAGATCGACATTTTCACTGCGTGTATTAGAAAGGGGTTACTCTTTTAATGAATCGATGTTCTTGAGGTGTTCAATGATCACCTTACGAGTCTCTTGACGCAGTAACTCTCTAAAGGCTCGCATCTTGCGATCAATCAGCGCCTCTGTTGCTGCTTCGATTTCAGCTTGAAGCTGTTGATACACATTTTCTGTTGCATGAGTGTTTTTTGAGAAGAGGTCTTCCTGTTTATGGATCTCCTCATCCTCCTCTTCCTCAAGTATTAATTGCTCCGGGTCTTTAATCGGGTTCCGTAGTACCGGGATGATCTTCTTCGATGAATAACCCTGACGAATAAGTTGTTGGGATTCGTCCAGCATCTCCCTGACGCTGTCCAGCTCTTCTATCAGGCGACGTTCACGTTGTGTTTTATCTGTGGGATTACTCATGATGGCTCATCTATATCTTGTGGCTGTTCAGAGTATAGCCGCGATCACGGTAAAAACTGTAGCGCTGACGACCATACTGACGCTCCTGTTCATTCGCTGAAATAATCTCGGCAACACGCTCAAATCTGCTGAAGTGGAGGGGTACCTCTTTTCCCAGATTAATCATGACATCATGGTGATGACTCGGTTCTTGATTAACTCCGATCAACACCTTTTCATCGCTATTGTTGTCGTTTGCAATCGCGTGAGGAATAAAGCTGTCGGGGCGGAATGTCCAGAGACCTTTATCCAGTTGTTCTGCGAGCGTTTGCTCTTCAGTGTGGATATAGATTTTATGACCCTTGGAGTAGATCTTCTCAATTAAACGACAGAGAAAGTTGAGCCGCTCTGATTGTTCGAGAATATAAAAATCGACCTGTGTCACTTTAACCTCGATGACATCGGTTGAGCAGGAATTGCGTCAATAATGGCACCGGCCGACCCGTTGCCCCTTTATTAGCACCACCTGTCCATGCTGTTCCCGCAATATCGATATGAGCCCATTTATAGTTTTTAGTATATCGCGCTAGGAAGCATCCGGCGGTGATGGTTCCGGCTTCACGACCACCGATATTTGCCATATCTGCAAAATTACTCTTTAGTTGCTGATCATATTCATCCCATATTGGCAATTGCCATGCGCGATCCCCGGTGTTTTGCCCGGCATCTAAGAGCTCATTGATCAGGTTATCGTTATTACCTAAAACACCGGAAGCCTGACTACCAAGAGCAATGACACAAGCACCGGTTAGAGTGGCAATGTCGATGACAACATCGGGGTTAAACCTCTTTACATAGGTCAGGGCGTCACAGAGGATCAGGCGGCCTTCAGCATCAGTGTTGAGGATCTCAATGGTTTGACCAGACATTGAGGTGACAATATCTCCAGGTTTATTCGCTGCGCCATCCGGGAGGTTTTCTGAGCTTGGTACCACACCCACAACATTAATGGGTAGCTTCATCTCGGCTATGGCCTTAATGGTACCGAAAACGGATGCGCCACCACACATGTCATACTTCATCTCATCCATCTGTGCTGAGGGTTTGATCGATATACCGCCGGCATCAAAGGTTAAACCTTTGCCAACAAGCACCACGGGTTTCTGTTTTGCTGTGGTTTTGTTGGGTTTGATCCCTTGATACTCCATGATAATCAGCTTTGCCTCCTGCCGCGAACCACGCGAGACCGAGAGCAATGCCCCCATGCCGAGTCGTTCCATCTGTTTTTCTGACAGAACGGTGGTTTTAATGGTGGAATATTGCTTTGCCAACATTTTGGCTTCATCAGCCAGATACGAAGGTGTGCAAATGTTACCGGGAAGATTGGACAGGTCGCGACTGAGATTGATTCCCTGACTAATCGCATCGCCATCATTCATGGTACTTTTGATGATATTCGCAGTTTTTCGATCACAGTTATGGAAGATCAGCTTTTGCAGTCTCGTTTTTGATGAGCGCTTTTTCTGTAATGAGAATTGGTAGAGACTCTGACCAAAAGCGATCACCTCCTGTCGTGTTTTCCAGGCAATGTCACGCTCCTTTACCTCAATCATGTTTAATCCAGAAACCACCGTCGATATTGAACGATTACTAATCTCGGTTGCTGCGCTATTCAAAATTGTTTGAAAGGCTTGAACACTACAGTTGTTTTCCTTGCCAGCACCGACGAGTAATAGTCGTTTTGCCTTTATCCCTTGTGTTTGAGTTGACCATAAGGTTTGACCAATATCCCCTTGAATGTCACCCATACTGATGAGTTGTGATATTGCCCCGCCGGTAGCTTCATCAATCACTGTGGCGGCTTTTGAGAGCTTTTGATCCTGATAGATCGCGACAATCAGGCAATCACCGATTTGATTCTTTAGTCCACTGCTTTTGACAAGTAGTTGCATACGGATCCTCTAACTGGTTTTGCAAATGGGCACAATCACGTAAACTTGTGCATAATTTATGTGGTGGGTTCAATAATACCGGCTACAACCCAATTCTACCAACATGTGAGCATGAAATTTGATAATAGAGCGTTATATCGCACGTGAAGTGATGACCACCTTTCTTGGTGTGGCGATATTACTGTTTTTAATCTTTCTAAGTGGCTCCTTTATTCAGATCCTCGCACAGGCGGCAGAGGGCGATATGCCTGCCAAATCACTCTTTACCATCTTCGGGTTACGGTCGATCGGCAATCTTGTTTTAATTTTGCCGCTCTCACTCTTTCTTGGTGTGTTATTGGGATTAGGGCGGTTAAATAACGATAGTGAAACCACTGCAATGCTGGCATGTGGAATTGGAACCAGTACCATGATTCGAGCGCTGGGTATGGTTTCGGGTGCGGTTGCGATGTTTGTGTTGGTATTGATTATGTTCATTTCTCCATGGGCTGAACGTACCGCTCAACAACTTATTGATGAGGCGGTGGCAGAGAACGATATCGCCTCCATTGAGCCAGGGATATTTCATAAGTTGTCAGATGATGGACAGCTTATCTATATGGGTGAGAAAAGCGATGATAATCGAAAGATACGAACCATCTTCTCCTACAACAGATCCAGCAAAGGAATGGATCTGATCACCGCAACAGGAGCTGAGGAGCGATTAAGTCCTGATGGTGAAAAACGGTATCTGGTCTTAAAGAATGGCTATCGATATCAAGGGGTTCCCGGGCAGGAAAAATATAATCTGACGCAGTTTGAAGAATATGGGATACAGATTGAAGATAAAGAGGTTATTGCCTCAAAGCTACGAGACAATGGTGTGGCGACCTCTCACTTAATCAAAATGGAGAATAATGAAGATATTGCTGAGTTGCAGTGGCGTATCTCACTTCCGTTGATTGTTATGGCATTGACACTATTGGCTATACCGCTGAGTAAAAGTTCACCAAGACAAGGACGTTACGGCAAGGTGTTCGCCGGTATTCTGGTATATCTTATCTACAATAATCTCCTCACAGTGTCTCGTGCTGCGATCGAAAAGAGTGAGTTATCACCGATGATCGGGTTATGGTGGGTGCATCTGCTTGTGGTTGGTGTGGCCGTGCTCTTAATCCTTAAACAGAACAATGCCTTTATGGTATGGAAGTACCAGAGGGCATCGACATGAGAACCCTGGATCGATATATCGGTACAGCAGTTGCAACAAACGGATTGTTGGTAATGACGGTATTGCTTGCACTGTTTTTCTTTACGAGCTTTGTTGGTGAGGTTGGCTATGCCGGACGAAACCAATACAACTACCTTGATATAGCTATTTACTGCATCAAGATTATGCCTCGCCAAACCTACGAGTTGTTCCCGATGATCGCACTGTTAGGCGCGATGCTGGGATTGGGTTCACTTGCAAATAGTAGTGAGCTGATTGTGATGCGTGCGGCAGGAATTTCAGTTATCCGAATTACGCTATCAGTATTAAAAGTCGGGGCGATATTTGTGGTAATCATTACTGCGATTGGTGAGATCTATGCCCCCTCTCTTGAACAAGAGGCAAAGGAGGATCGTGCCAGAGCGATGGGAAAGACGATGTCGATCTCTGCTAAAGATGGATTGTGGGTGAAGGAGGGTGATCTCTTCATTCAGGTCGAAAAGCTACTACATCAGGGTGATATCAGCCATCTTAAGCTCTATAAGCTAAATCCAAATGGTGAGGTCTCTTCACTGACCACTGCTGAAAAGGCAAGCTACAACGGTCGTTTCTGGCAACTCGAAAACGTCAGTCAAACAGAGTTCACTCCTATTGGGGTTAACACCACTCGACTCAACTCGATGGAGTGGCGATCAGATTTAAACCCGGAGGTGTTAGGACTGGTTGTGGTGAAACCGCAACATCTGTCAATGCTTGAGCTCTATGATTATATCGGCTATCTCGATGCGAATGACCTCGACTCAAAGCCCTACGCGCTTTCATTATGGAGCCGACTGCTGGCACCCATTGGTGCGGCAGGTATGTTGATGCTTTCAATTCCGTTTGTGTTTGGTTCGCTGCGTTCAGTGAGTATCGGTCAGCGGATTATGAGTGGGGTGCTTATCGGTATTGGATTTTACATGTTTAATAATATCTTCAAACGTATTGGAATCGTTTACGATATTCCTGCATTTGTTAGTGCTGTTATTCCGCTGATTGCCTTATTTATGGTGTGGTACTTTTTAATGATAAGGGTTCGTTGATTCTGTCTACTACCCAAAGGAAAGAACAATCGTTATTATTTGATTTTGCATGTTATTTGAATAGGTAAAAATTCGAGGACGAAATTAGGGACTGCAGATGGTATTGTATTCAATCACAAGAAGGGAATTAGCGCTAACGCTAATCATGGTTGCTCAATTATTATGGAGTAACTGTTTGATGGCGTCAGTTCTTGAGACTCCTGTCCTTATTGGGGATCCTGAAAACAAACTCACCCCGGCACTTGCGTTAGAAAAATCAGTTATCCTTGCATCGAATGGGCACCACTCCCAGGATTTTTCAATTGCCTCAAAAACTTATTGGTGGGTTAAGGAGATTAGCAACTCAGGGAGTGATACGGAGTGGGTTGTTCATGTTGGAAACACCTCGGTTGTCGAGGTCAGCTTTACTCTATTCGATGACAACACACCGATCCATTCTGAGAACGTAAATTTGATTGAACTCGCCAAAACGAGTGATTATGACTATGTCGTTGGACATCATCTTATGTTTGATCTCCCGGCCAACTCAACAAGAGTTGTTGTATTGCGCGTTGAAACGCCAATTGCACATCCGGGCTTAATCTTCATAAAGACAAAGCATGAAGCAGAAAAAGAGTCCTATTTCCATATGACGGCGATATGGGGTGCTACTGGCGCAATGTTAGCGCTGATTTTTTACAACATATTTCTTGGTTATGGCTTGAGATCAAACTTCTACTATCTATATGTTGGTCATGCAGTCGGACATTTACTTTACTTATTGACAGCTCTGGGGATGATCGGTGATACCTTCCCCATTATTCAACGCTATCTCCTGTTTAATATCCCTGGTATGTATATGGGAGCACTATTTGGTTCACTGTTCATCTACAAGTTTATGGATGTTCCAAAGTATTCAAAATCTTTAACGCTATTGTTTAAGGTGTTCATTGGTTATCTTCTGTTGTTCCCGTTGTTAATAGTTGTCGTTGATTCATATCAGCTTTTAGCTTTTGCCCGGTATAATCATCTTTTACTGGCGGTACTTGTTATAACCTCAGGTGTTGTCGGCATGATTAAAAAAAGCCCCCAGGCTATTTATATTCTGGTGGGTTGGGGTTTAATGATTGCGACTACAAGTTCAGGGATGCTCGGTGTTATCGGTCTTAAAGAACTTGCGATAGAAGATGGAATTATTGCTTTTGCTGCAATACTGTTCGAAATGTTTTTATTGTCACTGGCATTAGCGGATCGTGTTCGTAATCTCTATCACGACAAGAATGCTGCAGTGGCAGATAATGAGGCAAAATCAGCATTCCTCGCAACGATGAGTCATGAAATCAGAACACCGATGAATGGACTCCTGGGTATGGCCGACATCCTTAGTCAAACAGAGCTAACAGAAAAACAAAAAACCTATGTCGATACAATCCGTTATTCCGGTAGTTATCTGCTAACAATCCTAAACGATATTCTTGATTATGTTCGCGCAAGCGAAGGAAAGCTTAAGATTGATAATGTCAGTTTTAGCCTGAATAAACTTATTCATAGTCTGATATTGATTGCCAAGGTTAAAACAGATGAGAAAGGATTGAAATTTGAAGTAGATATTGACCCGGATCTTCCAGAATATTTGATAGGTGATCCTGCACGCATCAGGCAGATCTTTATGAATTTGATTAATAATGCAATCAAGTTTACTGCCCATGGTTCGATCAATATTAAACTGAGGCTCATTGAGAAAAGCGATAATGATGTCTTGTTTGATTTCTCGATCATAGATACTGGTATCGGAATTGATACCGAATCGATGGAACGATTATTTGATCGCTTTCATCAGGCTGACAATACCATTAGTCGACGATACGGAGGGACAGGACTTGGTCTTTCGATTGTAAAAGAGTTGGTCGAATTAATGGATGGAAATTTTGGTGTGTCGAGTGAATTGGGTGAAGGTAGTCACTTCTTTATTACCTTAAGATTGGGGATAGCTGACAATCCAAATCAAGCTGAGAGTAAACAAGAAGAGATAACGCTCGCTCCAATGAGAGTGCTCGTGGTTGATGATGACCGAATCAGTAGAATGGTGGTCTCAAGTCTTCTGGTCAATGAGGGACATGAGGTCATCGATGTTGATAGTGGTATTGAAGCCATCAACCAGCTTAATCAGACCGATTTTGATCTGGTATTGATGGATATAAGTATGCCTGTGGTTGATGGCATCGAAACAACACGCAGAATCAGGCAAATGGGCCTTACGATCCCAGTGGTTGGTTTAACGGCTCATGTTTTTCCTGATGACCATCATCGCTGTCATCAGGCGGGTATGAATGCGGTTGAAACAAAACCGTTAGTGATGCAAAAGCTCAAAGAGACCATTGCTAAGGTATTACAAGGTAATATCCAGGCGTGAATTAACACGCCATATCACTATCTATCGTTGATGATAGTAATTAAGCGTTCGCTCTGGATCATCCGTCTCAATCCAATCAACACCTTCATTAATCAAACGCTCCGTGATTTTGAACTGGTCTTCGTTTGTGAATCTGAGATATCGGGTGTCAAGTGGGAAGGTGGTATAGCTGCCAATTAGCATGTCACGATTATGAAATTTATCGACTGTATCGCTATCAATTAACGTATATTCAACATCGACAATCGTTGAACCGATTAATCGACCAACACTATTGGCCTCAAGAACAAAGTTCAGGAAGGTGAGATCATTCTGGTTGCCAGGAGCCTTCGAAACCTCTGAAGAAATCTCAGGGATCTTCATAAACCAATTTCCGATGGTGTCAATCACCATGCCATCATCGTATGCAAATCCTGAATGAAGACCTTTATACTCTTTTTCAAGAGTGTAGAGCATGAAGAAATCGAAAGAGGTGATAACGACGCTATTCTCTACTCCGCACTGACGAATGACTTTTGCGACCTCGGTACCAGTATGTCGCCGACTCCATTCAGGCTTGTAGGCCTTCATCTCAATATTCATCTTGAGTTTGCCACCGAACTCATCAAGCACCTCTTCAAGAAGCGGGATCGGTTCTTCCTGGTTATAAGTGATGACGCGCTCACCCATATCGATTCTTTTCTGGATGCGGAGTTGTGAGATCTGATCCCAGCTCATCTCAGTGATATTGCCTTTAACCCCGGTTAGACGTTCTGTCTCTTCATCATGAAAAACAACAATCTTATTATCTGCGGTTTTAAAGACATCAAACTCAACACCATCGATACCGAGCTCAACTGCTCGCCGGAATCCTGCGATGGTATTTTCCTGATGTAGTAGTGGAACGCCGCGATGACCCAGTATTAGTGGAAGTGACTTTTCCTGATAAAACCCATTCTCATTCATTCCATGCTCCTTGATATTAAGGTTGTTTCGACTTCTATACTGTTGAATATTATTGATTAAGTCAATCTTTGGGGACAGGGCGCGGTTTTCGATTTTCGTCTACTGCAACATAGGTTAATGTGGCTTCAGTCACCTTATGGCAGGTATTTCTGTCTCGATTTCGTTCTGCAAAAAGCTCAACATCAACCGTTATGGACGTATTACCTACCTTTGTAACTTTGGCATAACAGCTTACTAAATCTCCGACAAAAACTGGCTGGTGAAATACAAATGAGTTAACCGCGACGGTAACAACTCTTCCATGCGACCTTCTGACTGCCTCTACCGCTCCTGCAATATCGACCTGAGACATGATCCAACCACCAAAGATATCTCCTGCGCCATTTGTGTCTCTGGGCTGAGCCATTATTCTCAGTGATGGTTGTATATCAGGTAGTTGGTCATAATTATCAGACTGCATTAATAACTCCAGTATTTAAAATATTGAAAAGGGAGATATGGGTATTGGAATAGAATCAAACAAGCCTAAGGAAGATTCGATTCAGCACGAGTTGCACATTGAATACAAAGTGTTGCCGCAGGATCAATCGCTAATCGCTTGTTAGTGATTAGCTCATCACACTCAAGGCAAAAACCATACTCACCGTTTTTGATTCGCTGTTGAGCTGCTTTTATCTGATTCAACTCAGCGATTCGTCGAGCCTCCGTCGCCTTTGACATTTCCTGAGCCTGAAGTGCGTCCACTCTTGAAACTCTTCCAACCTTGCTTTGATCAAGTTCAACTGTTTGCGTCGCTGCTTGTGAGGTTTCAGAAACTGCATAGAGTGCTTCTGCCTTTTCAGTCAGCAGATGCGAAAAGTATTCAATATCTAGTTCAACCGACACAGTTATTGGATTTCCGGATTATGAATATTGAGTCGTTGTAGAAGCTCGATGACTCTGTTTTTTATCTCATCCCGAGTGCTGCGGAAGATTGCCATTACCTCCTCTTTGGTGCCTGTTGCGATGGCAGGGTTTTGTATTGGCCAGAACTCTTTTGTTGTTTTACTCGCGATAACAGGGCATTTTTCATTGGCATCACTACAAACGGTAACCAGAAGATCCAGATTCTCCAGCATGGAGTCATCGATAACAGTTGAGCTCTGGTGGCTAATATCAATTCCTACCTCCTGCATCACAATCACTGTTTTTGGATTCTTACCATGAGACTCAATTCCTGCTGAGACGATTTCGGTTCCCTCGATGGCATAATGTCTTGCCCAACCTTCAGCCATTTGAGAACGACATGAGTTACCAGTACATAAAAATAAGATCTTCATGAAACACTCCGTTTTCTGGCAAATAAAAAATACCGTAGCATCAATCTTAAGTTTGGCCTAAAAGTGATTGATTTCAAATCTATTTTTTGGATAAAGAGAATCTAATGAATCAAAAGCTTCAATAGAAAAACAATTTAATCAATTTATACGTTAAATCACTTAAAAAGGTGTGTTAAATGCCGCACCTGATAATAACATATCTATAAAAGGCGTTATTAATCAAAGATATATGTTTTGGCACGAATAGTGCAATCTTTGTGGTAGCAATAGAATCACACGATGGTCAAAATGCTTTTATGCCGGAATAGATTCCCCCAAACAATCATATTCCGGCTTTTTTTATTACATACATTTAATGTTGAGAGTGATAGGTATGTTGAATAAGCGCTTTTTTAGAAATATTTTTGCTGGATCACTGCTTGTTATAAGCACAATTGTTAATGCGTCAGATATCACTATTGAGAAGCAATGGATAAGGGAGTCACCACCAAATGCAAAAGCACTCGGTGGCTTTATGTTGTTAAAAAACAGTGGTGATAAGCCTCGTGATTTAATCAGCGCATCCTCAGATGCCTTTGGCAAAGTTGAATTACATCGTACCGTATCATCAGGTGGCATGATGAAGATGGTGATGCAACCAAAAATCACCATTCCCGCGAATGGTTCGGTGCTTTTTAAACCAGGTGATTACCATTTAATGATGATGATGCCTAAAAAATTCTTGCAAGCAGGCGAAGAGGTCGATGTTTCACTTAAGTTCAAAAACGGTGAAAACATTAAAATCACATTCCCTGTCAAAAAGATGGATATGGCTAATCAGATGAACCATAGCAATATGGGCAAAATGCCAATGGGTCACTAGGCCAATACAGTTTTTATAGAAGTCTCCAGAAATACTCCACGTGTTTGAAGCGGCCATTGGCCGCTTTTTTTTTGAATACCACTATTATCGTTGCAAGGTTTACAATATCTGCTTTGACGATATGAAGATGCTTATGCAACAACACTTAGTTCTACCTCAGGGTGAGTTTACTCTTTATCGATACCCACGGCGTAAGCGTGAACTCCTTCAGGCGTGGGATGCTGCTGATGAGTATCTACTCAACTATCTACATCAACACCAACTGTTGGATTCGAATCATCGGCTTGTGATCTATAACGATAGCTTCGGAGTTCTGGCTACTGCTCTCAATCACTACCATCCAATTTCGGTTTCAGACTCTTTTCTATCGCATAAGGCTACGCGGCAAAATCTAGAAGAAAATGGTATCAATGAGGATAGTGTAACCTTACTAACAAGTCTTGAAGCTCCTGAGTCGCCAGTTGATATTGTGTTGATCAAGATCCCTAAATCATTAGCTATGCTCGAATATCAACTTATTACACTCAGGACACTCATTAATGCAAAGACAAAAATAGTCCTGGCCGGAATGGTTAAAGGGCTCACACCAAATGTGTGGAAACTTATTGAACGACTAATCGGTTCGACAAAAACATCCTTGGCAGTTAAAAAAGCACGTTTGATATTTACACAGTTAGATCTATCAATCGAAAGCCCATCCAACCCTTATCCAATAAACTATACGCTAGAGGGGACAGATTTTAGCCTACTAAATCATGCGAACGTGTTTTCAAGAGATAAGCTTGATATCGGGACACGCCTTTTTTTACAGCATTTACCTTCTCAAACGGATGCTGTCGATATTATCGATCTCGGTTGTGGAAACGGTGTGGTCGGAATAATTTCAGCGCAGAAAATGCCTAGGGCGAACCTACATTTTATTGATGAATCATTTATGGCCGTTGCATCAGCACAAATGAATTTTATTCAGGCTTTCGGAAGTGAACGGATAGCATCTTACCATGTCGGTAATTGCCTGGATGGTTTTGAAGCAAAAAGCGCGGATCTGATTTTGTGTAATCCTCCCTTTCATCAGCAGAGTGCTATAGGGGATCACATTGCACTACAGATGTTTAAACAATCGGTAGGTGTTCTAAAAGGTGGTGGTGAGTTGTGGGTGGTCGGAAACCGACACCTCGGTTATCATGCCAAACTAAAAAGGTTTTTTAAGATTGTTGAGCTTGTCGCTTCAAACAAAAAGTTTGTGATACTTAAGGCAATTAAAAGCTCTCCCAGGGATAACCAACAATAATCGTTACCTCATTTCCCTCTTTACCCCAGGCAACATCTCCACGAATAACCAATCCTGAGCCTGTTACCATGCGTATACCTGTGCCATAAGAGCTACGGCTCTGATCCCACAAATTCTTTTTGTCATCTGCAATTGTTGCAAGCTCGTAGAAAAGTGCGACTTGAATCTGAGTACGTATATCTTTCATGATGACCCAATTAAATGGCGTGAACTCTTCGGTAAGGTTCCAACGAAACTCAGTACCGACAAATCGAACATGGGCAGCACTAAACCGATCCTCAGGAAACGAACGTAAATGGCTCCGCCCACCTAAACCACTGGCAGTGCCATATTGATTGGCGGCAATCTGATTATTAACATAGCTTTCACAATCATCACGATCTGTCCCTGGTGAGATAGTGTCACAATTGAGGCCAAGATCACTCATCACGGTTGTTCGATCCGTTGCACCCTGATTCTTTACGATCGCATCAGAGGTGTAATAGTTGAGTAGCCATGTACTCTGTTTTCCCATTGGAAAGTAGATGCTCAGGTTATTATCGAAGGTGTATTGATCGACTGTTCCGGTCTCCCTAGTTGGAGAGAAGAATATATCACTTACAAAACGAACCCCATCTCTCGGATCGCTGTAGTCATCGGTAAGATCTAGTCGAATTCCGAGGCCAATGGCCTCATTCGGACCAAAATCAGCATCAGTCTGTTGGATAAGATTGCCTTTACTATCACGAATGCTATCTAAAACCCCTTTGTTGGAGTAGAGCGCCGAATAGAACTCTAAACGCTTGTCATAGTGGGTTGATGTTAGACGTAGACCCAGAAAGTCAAAATCCTTGATGTTAACGAGTGAGTATCGATCCGGGTCGCTATTAAACCCTCGATTCTGGTAGTTCTGGGTTGAAACCGAGCCTAAATGTTCAGCAGAGATATCAAGATAGAGGCTCCTTGGTGAAAGTGCGATATCGGTTACTGTGAGGCCGTATCCGGTGATATCTCCACTGAGCAAGAAGCCGATGATGTCAGTCTCATTGTTAATGACATTAATTGCTGTGCCGGCAACACCAATGCCTTCACCGATACCTGGGAGACTATATGGGATTGGCAGAAAATAGTGACCGGAGTTTTGACCAAATTGTTGACGGCGTCGTTCAGGGGCTTGATCAATGAATGGCAACGCCATAATTGTATTTGACCATAATAAGCAGACGAGCATTAAAGATCGGAAATCGTGTTGAGAGAGACGCATTTAATCATCCATAGTCGAAATAGTCATATTGCGTTGCACTATATCAGAATCATGTAAATAATGAATAATGCACCAATTAATTAACTTAAATCCGTTACAATTATCTGAATCAAAACTGATAACAGGATCCACGATGACCAAACTGCAAAACGCTCTCAAAAGTTGGCAGAGTGAAGATTTTAACCAAACCCTAATTACAGAAATAGAACAGCTAAAGGGGCAATGCGTGTTGCCGTTAAAGGATGCAATAGACACCGATAATTATGTAATCGATTTCGATATGGGGGTCACTGTTATTGAGTCACACGAGTCCGACAATGCCATACATAGCAAGGTCGGTATCTATTTTGCTGAAGAGGTCTCATGCTGTAGTTGTGGTGAAGGCTCACCGACAGAGGAGGCCTACTGTGAAATGAGTGTTACCATCAACAAATCAAACGCTGAAGCGGCGTTTCAGGTTGAAGCGGATTACCGTAAATAATGACGGCCGTATTTGATCGCTACTCATCTCGAAATAAAGTGTAATTCAATCACGCGATGAATATCTTCTTTCTATCGATCATCTTTGTCGCTTTTGTCACCGCTGCGATTCGTCAGTTTAATTGGAACGGAGAGGGTGACGCGCCAATGCAACAACTCTCAACAGCGATGATCGATTCTGCCGGGGCTTCGGTCGAGTTAGCCATCGGTTTGGTGGGTGTGATGGCGCTGTTTTTAGGACTAATGAAGGTTGCGGAGGAGGGCGGTATGCTGCATATCATTGCGCGTATCCTTCACCCGCTTATGCGTCGGCTCTTTCCGGATATTCCCGCCGATCACCCGGCGATGGGAGCGATGATAATGAATATCTCTGCTAACGCGCTAGGTCTGGGGAATGCTGCAACTCCGTTCGGTATCCGGGCAATGCAGGCTCTGAATACCTTGAATCGTCATCCAGGTACCGCCACCGACTCAATGGTATTGTTTCTTGCCATCAATACCTCAAGCGTGACACTACTTCCTACGGGTGTGATTGCACTACGTGCCTCAGCAGGATCAGCAGATCCGGCAGCGATATTGCCAACCACATTGATGGCAACAATGGTCTCAACCGTCGTCGCAATTTCTACTGCGATGTTAATGCGTCGACTCTTTCCGATTCGCACCGCGCCAGTTGATCTCAAATTGAGTGATAATCGTTCTCACAATGAGATACCAACGGTAGATCCGTATCCGTTCTGGGTATCGTTAACTGTATTAGCTTCGATAGTTGCGTTGATCCCATTAATGGCGATCTACGGAACAGTGATCTCTGCATGGATCCTGCCACTGTTAATGCTTGGATTTTTGCTTTTCGGATTTGTACGCAAAGTGATGATCTATGAAGCATTTGTTGAAGGCGCAAAAGATGGCTTTGATGTTGCGTTAAAGATTATTCCCTACCTTGTGGCGATTCTGGTAGCGATTGGCATGTTACGAAGCAGTGGAGCGCTTGAAATCGTTGTGAACGCACTCTCTACCGTCACTACACCGTTAGGTCTGCCTGGTGAGGCATTGCCAATGGCACTGCTTAGACCGCTCTCAGGTTCAGGTGCTTATGGGGTTATGGCATCCATTATTAATGATCCGGCAATCGGGCCAGACAGCTATGTTGGAATGTTAGTCACAACACTTCAAGGCTCAACCGAGACCACCTTTTACGTGCTTGCCGTATACTTTGGGGCAATACAGATCAAACGAATTCGTCACGCGCTTTTATCAGCACTCACTGCTGATTTTGCCGCGATTATAGCGGCAGTGGTTGCCGTTAACTGGATTCTGTTCTAATGAATCCGGTTTCAATCATCTCCCTAGCTTCAGAAGATCAGTCGTATGCGATTGAGTTATCACGACGATGGGGTTTCGACTATCAACCTCAGCAGCAAACACCTTACCAACTTCAATGGACAGGTAAACGGTTACAGCTAGTTTCAATTAACGACCCGACAATGGGTACTGCCTTTGTCGATTTTGTCGAGGGCGCGGTTGAGCATCGGCGAAAATATGGTGGAGGACGTGGTCAGGCGATAGCCAAAGCTGTGGGGTTAAAAAGTGGGCATGTTCCGAAGATTCTTGATGCGACAGCAGGATTTGGACGTGATGCTTATGTCCTTGCATCACTAGGGTGCCAGGTATTGATGCTGGAGCGCGAACCGGTTATGGCAGCCTTATTGCAGGACGGGCTAATCCGGGCGCGTTATGCCGGTGGAGAGATTGCAGAGATTTTGGATCGAATCGAATTTAAGGCGGTTGATGCCATTCAGTGGTTACAACAACCTCCTCCTGATTGTGCACCTGATGTTGTCTATTTAGATCCGATGTTTCCACATCGTCAAAAGCAGGCGAAGGTCAAGAAGGAGATGTACTTTTTACAACAGATCATCGGCGAAGGTGTAGATGGCTCTGAACTTCTTCATGCCGCGATGAAGGTCGCCATTAAAAGGGTAGTGGTCAAACGACCTAAAGGTGCCCCAACTCTGGACAATAGAGAGCCAACACTTGTTTTTGCAACAAAGAAGAACCGGTTTGACGTCTATTTATGCCATAAACAGGGAGATACTTGATATTTAGATGAATGTGTCCTAGACATAAAGGAGTGGAATTAAAGGTAAAGGAGTACTCATTATGCAGATTCGGATTTGGCTTTCACGTCTCACTTTCATCACAACACTCATATCAATCTCCGCTTGTTCAATGTTCTCATCTCTTGAGAAGAGTTCAGATAACTATTTACACTCCGGTGTCTACCTTAACCTCCCCGAGATAAAAGGCGATAAGCATCGGCTCACAGAATTGCTATCGTTTCCATACCTCAAAAAATATATCGATGAGCATAAATCTGAGATTGAAGAAGAGTTAGTTAAAGGTGAATACAAAAAGATTGAGGCACAACTAAAATCACCAGCAGCATGTAGTGTTGTGCTTTCACTGTTGAATGATCTTAAACAGGCGGCACTCTATCAGTTGGAACCTGGTGGTCAATGCTTGCCTGTCTCGTCAGACATTCCATGGTCATCAGGTTTGAGCCAGAACTACTTTACCGATACACAATGTACCATTCCGCTAAATTTTACACCGATAAAAAAGCAGACCTATTGTGATGAACTACTCGGAACAACTGCACAACCAACACTTGGAGATGCCAATCTATGGACTCCAACAAGTGAGGTTGGTGGTCTTGATGCCTCTGATTGGGCATTCCCTTACGGTTCACGACTCCATATCACGCTTATCTCGAAAAAACAGAACCAACAGCCTTTAATGCGACGTCTGAAGTATAAAAGCGTTAATGGGTGCGGGTTAGAGATGCGGGTTTATAGTCGTAATCCGAATCTTCAAGGACAGAAACCGATGCTCGCAATCCATGGCGGGAGTTGGAAATATCGTCGATTGGGGTTCTCAGCCCTGGAGTCTGAGATCTCAATGTTTACCCAGCGTGGATACATGGTCTTTACACCATTTTACCGTTTGAGCGGCGATCATGATGGACCACAGGCATGCCGAAATGCAACATGGCAGCAGATTATCTCAGACGTTCAGGATGCGTTTGATTGGGTTGATCAAAATGCCTATCTTCTCGGTGCTCATCAAGGTGAGAAGATAACACTTTTTGGTCAATCTGCCGGAGGGCATCTGTCAAGTTGGTTGCTCACTTACAATCAGTCAAGAGTTGAAAAGGGGCTTATCTTCTATCCGCCAACAGACTTAAAGCGTTTTGTGGATCAAGTTGAGCATGATCCCGCCTATGCAAAATTCAAAGAGCGGATTAGTATTGTCGAGGGCTTTCTAAATAAGATGGAGACCACTCCAGCACAATACCAACAGGCATTGGAACAGAACAGCTTTCCACAACATATCACTTCAAGCTCTCCTCCTGTTTTTCTTGTACACGGTGATGAAGACACAGTTGTTCCTGCCGATCAATCCCAGCAGCTCTGTAATGCCTACAATCCCGGTGATCAGACGATCGATTTGGAACCGAGTTCTTTTATAAACCGGCTCTATGCGACACGATTTCAGTGTGGAGGATCAGAGTTGAATCGTTTAGATAAGGCGGAGCATATGTTTGATCTGATCTGCCTTCCAGACATCTCATGTGCAGCCGGTAATCTTTGTGCGGTAATGGGTGCAGAGGAGGTTATGAAAAGAGGGTATGACTGGCTAAATGATTGATAAGGGCGATTAGTCAGTGATGATCACACGGTCGCCGACATCCATTAATGAGTAGATCTTTTTCATATCGCGATTGGTGGTTCGAATACAGCCATGGGAGACACGTTTACCGATTGAGGCCGGATTGCTAGTGCCATGGATGGCGTATGACCCGCCGATGTTCAACGCATAGTTCCCTATAGGCCCTCTAAAACAACGGTTTCCTTGAGCAATGTCTTCCATAAACTCTTGTTCCATATGTTTTGGAATGCACCATTCGATGCCTCGTTCGTCTTCAACCTTCCATCGAATTGAGTACTGACCTGATTCTGTGTAATAACAGTTGCCGCCAAGCTCTTGTGGCTGACACCCATCCATCCCGAGCGCAACGCGAGTTTTAAACAGTAGCTTCTCTTTATCACCAAGTTGTTCAATTACACGAAGATTAAAGTGCGATTTATCAACAATAATCATTCGTTTAGAGCCTTGAGGTCGTTTCGACTTTTTGGGTTCCTTAATGGCATAAAATTGATCAGCATAATAGTGGTGTATCCATAAAGGCTTCGGCAATGCTTCCCAATGATCATCAGGAAAATGTCCCGTCACCTTGATCCATCCATCACGCTGCTCTGATGAGGTAAAACGAGTGTTTGGCTTAAAAAACTGAATAATCTCCCCACGAGGTGCATGACGTAGCGGAGAGGTTGAATTGGTTTGAAAGGTTAGAGGGCTAAAACGATTATCGCTATTTGAAGCATATAAAGGGGAGAGCGTCGAGAAGAGTAAAAGCGCAATGAATAAACTTCGAAGATTAAGCATGGTGGCAATTCGTGATCCAGTGTCACGAATAGTTTAATCACCCGGGATAAATAATCAATGAATCATTCAGATGACTACATATTGTCAAAGTGGCTGTTGTACTCTTGCCTGTTATTGATAATGTAATCAATCTCATCCAAAAGCTCGTTCATTAACCGAGAATATTCAGAATCGTTGCCCTGTTTAATCGCGATTTCAAATGTACTGGCCTTCTGACTTAAGCCTGGAACGCCACAGTAGCGACTTGCTCCATTGAGCTTGTGGACAATATCACACAGTTTTACATAGGCGCGTTCTTGATAGTGTTGACGTATCTCATCGGCATATTTGGGAAGCTCCTCTGAGAGCATCCGAAAGAGATCTTGAGCTAGTTGAACATTTCCATTCGCTCTTTCAAGCGCTGTTTGGGAATCAAATCTTGCGTCGGTCTTATCCATTTCTCATTCCTTGCGAATACCTGTTGCTTTTTTGTATAGACCTACTTTATGGATTCACTCCTCTAAAATCAATACCCCTTTTGTATTGTTGCCGCGATCATGGGATATAATCACCGAAATCCAACTAATAAAGTAGCGCTAAAGATGAAATCAATCACAATTGAGTCGTTCATCGGTAATACACCGCTTGTGGCACTCCAACGAATCGAAAAGGGCAATAACACCATTCTCGTTAAGCTCGAAGGCAACAATCCAGCAGGATCGGTTAAAGATCGCCCTGCAATGAGCATGATTGCCCATGCTGAAGAGCGTGGAGAGATATCAAGTGGCGATACCCTAATAGAGGCAACCAGTGGTAACACCGGTATTGCCCTGGCAATGGCAGCAGCAATTAAGGGTTACAAGATGGTTCTGATCATGCCTGAGAATATGAGCCTGGAGCGACGAGCCTCAATGAGAGCCTATGGTGCAGAACTTGTTTTGGTGACCAAAGAGCAGGGAATGGAGGGAGCGCGTGATCTGGCTAAACAGATGGAGGCTGATGGCAAAGGCAAGGTGTTAGATCAATTCTCAAATGGTGATAACCCTCAAGCACATTATGAAACCACTGGCCCTGAGATTTGGCGTGATACTGAAGGTGAGGTAACCCATTTTGTGAGCGCGATGGGAACCACCGGCACCATTATGGGGACATCACGATACTTAAAAGAGATGAACCGCAATATCCAGATTGTCGGTGTACAGCCAACCGAAGGCTCTAGTATTCCTGGTATACGTCGTTGGCCGAAAGAGTATCTTCCTGCAATATTTGATGCGACAGCAGTGGATCAGGTTATTGATATTGATCAGGCAGATGCCGAGCGCGTTACGCGCGAATTGGCCTCAAAAGAGGGGATCTTTTGTGGTATCTCGTCTGGTGGTGCGGTCGCGGCCGCGATTAAGCTTGCCGAAAAGCTGGAGAATGCGGTCATTGTGACCATTATCTGTGATCGTGGAGATCGATACCTTTCAACCGGTGTTTTCCCAGCATAATCGATGTATAGATCGCTGAAATCGCTCGTTCTCATGCGATAGAGCGATAATGCTTTGGGTCTTTTCTCTTTTAAACTCCAAACCTCTGTGGTGCGTGAGTACTATTATGGATAGAGCAGTAACTAAAAATGAGTCGAAAACGTAAAAAGAACAAGCTACCCGAAGCGTTAGTACGGGTGACGATCACTGGACTTACTCACGATGGTCGTGGTGTAGCGCGTGTCAACGAGAAAGCGGTATTTGTTGAAGAGGCGCTTCCAGGTGAAGAGGTCAGCTTTCAATATGCGGTACAACGAAAGAGCTACGATGTCGGAGTGGCGGTAGAGGTGCATCAGCCGTCACCACATCGAGTGACCCCGAAATGTTCCGTTTTTGGTGTCTGTGGTGGCTGTGCAATGCAACACCTGGAGCCTCAACAACAGATTATCGAAAAAGAGAAGGTGCTTCTTGAGGATTTTAGACGCATCGGTAAGGTTGAGCCGCAGGAGATAGTTGCTCCGTTAACAGCAAATCACTGGGGATATCGCCGAAAGGCACGGCTTGGTGTCCGATACGTCGAGCCAAAAGGGCGGGTATTGGTTGGTTTTCGTGAACGCCGTAAATCATTTATTACTGTTATGGATCGCTGTGAGGTTCTCGCCCCAAGCGTCGGAGAAAACCTGAGCACTATCGGTGATCTGATCTATTCATTGGATGCCCGATCGACCATTGCTCAGATTGAAGTTGCCGTTGATGATACCCAAACTGCACTGGTCTTTAGAAATCTTGAGCCACTTTCCGATGCTGACACTCAAAAACTGATCGATTTTGCCAAGAGCAATAATTACGCAATCTATCTTCAACCCAAAGGGCCAGACAGTGTCATTCCATTATGGCCTGAGTCCATCACACTTCAATATTCATTGCCTGAGTACAATGTTAACCATACCTTCGCTCCGACTGATTTCACCCAAGTCAATTATGAAATGAATCAAAAGATGATAGCCAGGGCTATCGAGTGGTTAGCACCACAAAAAGAGGAGCGAGTTCTGGATCTCTTTTGTGGTATTGGTAACTTCACATTACCGCTAACGCGATTTAGCGATCATGTGGTGGGAGTTGAGGGGAGTGATGAACAGGTCGCACGAGCACAGACAAATGCGATTGAAAACGGTATTCATAATGTTGAATACCATCAGGCGGATCTCTCCAATGCATTAGAACAGCTAACCTGGTGGAAGCAGGGCTTCGACAAGGTATTGCTTGATCCGGCTCGTGATGGCGCGATGGAGGCGATCCCATATATCGCCAAGGTGGGTGCAAAGCGTATTGTTTATGTCTCTTGCAACCCTGCCACTCTAGCAAGAGATGCAGGGATGTTGGTTAATGATTACGGCTATAAACTGGTAAAAGCCGGAGTCATGGATATGTTTCCTCACACCGCACATGTTGAATCAATCGCGCTATTTGAAAAATAGCGTTAAATCCGCCAATAAGTCGGGGCAATGAACTGCGATGAGAATATGGGATCTATCTCCGGGGTATCTGAATCGCCAAAGCCTGTTGGGTGAGCATCGCGAATTGCATGGCATTGTCTCTATTATCCGTCATCATAAAAAGGGTTACTCCAAGCACCCTGAAACACTCCGCTGGGTCGGATATGGCTGGGCACTTAAACAGCGTCATCGACTATTAGTCGCCGAGATGGGACTTCGAGGGTATAACGACTATACGCCGGTACTTCTTCGCTCCAATAAGGGTATATGGCCTGACGACTATATCGACTCGCCTGCAACGCAGATCGCAATTTTGAAGAATAAATATCGAGCACTTGAACCGGGGCGGATTCCACTTCCGAAGAGAACTCAAGAGCTATGGGCGCAACACAAATACTCTGTAATGGCTCGAAGTATTAGCGCCTATCAGGATATTGGTAAGTGGGTCGCGACCAAAACTGGCACAAAAGAGATGGCGTCGGTTGCTCTTGAACTCTTATCAATCCTGCGCACACCTCCAGAACCGCGATTAATCGATAACGCACTGCTCCATCTTTGGGGCTATGTTTCGAAATACTCGACAATGAGAAATATGGAGATTGAAAAACAATCAAGGCAAGCGCTTTTAAAGCACATTCAGGAACTATCGTTTGCACACAATATTCGATATCTGATCGAATCGACTGCTGTGAGTGAACTAACCGCATGGGATATTTCTAGCAGGCGATAGCAAATCCTCCTGTTCCACTATCTGAGCTAAACGCCAATCTTCACTATCGGTTTAGTAACAACTCCTGTAAGCTACACGCCCGCTGAAACACGCTTTATTAATTTACGGACTATTCGATGAGTTTTACCTCCCTTGGTCTTTCGCCTAAGCTTCTTCAAGCAGTTGGCGAGCAGGGCTATACCGATGCAACACCAATTCAATCAAAAGCGATCCCCGCGATACTCGACGGCAATGACGTCATGGCTGCCGCTCAGACCGGAACCGGAAAAACCGCAGGGTTTACGCTACCAATGCTTGAGTTGCTATCAAAAGGAAGACCAGCTCAGGCAAATCAGGCTCGTTCATTGATTCTGACTCCGACACGAGAGTTGGCTGCCCAGGTGGTTGAGAGTATTCACACCTATGGCAGACACCTGCCGTTGCGTTCAGCAGTGGTGTTTGGAGGGGTCAACATCAACCCTCAGATGATGAAGCTAAGGAAAGGGGTTGATCTCCTGGTTGCAACACCGGGACGACTTCTTGATCTCCATAATCAGAATGCCATCCGGTTTAATCAGTTAGAGATCCTTGTGCTGGATGAGGCAGATCGTATGTTGGATATGGGATTTATCCATGACATAAAAAAGATACTGAAGCTGTTACCGAACAAACGCCAGAATCTGATGTTCTCAGCGACCTTCTCAAACGAGATTCGTACCCTGGCAAAAGGGTTGGTGAATAATCCGGTTGAGATCTCGGTAACTCCCCGTAATCAGACTGCAAAGTCGGTTAAACAGTGGATCCATCCGGTTGATAAAAAACGAAAGGCAGATCTGTTGATTGAATTGGTTTCGACAAATCAGTGGCAGCAGGTGTTGGTCTTCAGTCGCACTAAACATGGTGCCAACAAACTCGCCAAACAGCTTAATGCAAGCGGTATCAAGTCTGACGCGATCCATGGCAACAAAAGTCAGAGCGCCCGCACCAAAGCCTTGAGTGAATTCAAAAGAGGAAGTGTACGGGTATTGGTTGCAACCGATATCGCAGCACGAGGTATCGATATTGATATGCTGCCGCATGTTATCAATTTTGACCTGCCCAATGTGCCGGAGGATTATGTGCACCGTATTGGCCGTACTGGTCGTGCCGGTTCAACCGGAGAGGCTATATCGCTGGTCAGTGCCGATGAGTTTAAACAGTTGTCCGATATTGAGAAGCTGACAAAAGCGATTTTAGAACGAAGATATGTGGATGGCTTTGAGCCGGTGCACGAGCTACCACAATCAACGCTTAGCCCCTCAAAACACCACAAGAAGCATCACAAACCCCAAAAAGGACATAGTGATGGTCAACGCTCTGGAGAAGCACGAGCAGGGCACAAGCTTGCAGGGAAACCGCCATCACGTAGAAGAAACCGAAAACCTTCCACAAGCCAACGTACTGCTCGCTAATGTTGCTGCTAATGACTCGATATTAGTGATCAATACAAACTATTGAGGGGACTGGTAACAGCATTGGCACCGCGGTTTAATACATGGGTATAGATTTGGGTTGTTCTTACATCATTATGCCCTAACAGCTCCTGAACGGTTCTTATGTCATATCCAGTTTCCAGTAAATGGGTGGCAAAACTATGGCGGAGTGTATGGCTGCTGGCGTGTTTGCGGATCTGAGCCTTTCTTATAGCTTGTTTTATCGCATTTTGTACATTTGAATGATACACATGGTGTCTACGTTTTATGCCTGAACGAGGATCAGTGCTAATAGAAGGGGCAGGGAATAAAAATTTCCAACCAGGGTTTAATCCAGCATTTGGATACTTTCTATTCAGTGCATCAGGCATTGCCACAGATGTATAGCCAGCCAGAAGATCCTGTTCATGAAAGCTAATGGAAATAGCGATCTGCTTATGTAAATGCTCAACAAGTGGCTCGGGTAAAATAGTGACGCGATCCTTATTCCCTTTACCAGAACGAACGATAATCTGGTTTTGACTAAAATCAATATCCTTAACTCGTAAACGCAAGGATTCCATAAGGCGTAAGCCAGACCCATACATCAAATTAGCAATAAGCCAGTAATTTGGGTCAACAAACGATAGGAGTTTTTGAACCTCCGCTCTACTTAAAACAGTTGGAAGTCGAGAAGGTTTTTTTGCACGTATTACACCGCTCAATTCACCAACAGGATTCTCGATAATATATTTATAGAGATAATTGAGAGCATTAAGCGCCTGGTTTTGAGTAGATGCACTAACGTTTCGTTCATTTGCGAGATACGAAAGGAATTTTCCAACCTCGCAAGCCCCCATATCCTTAGGATGTTTTTTGCCAAAAAAGAAGATGAAGCGTTTAATCCAGTGAATATAGGTTTGCTCTGTTCTGTAGCTATAATGTCTCGTCCTTAAATCTCTTCGGATGCTTTCAATAAAAGGTGATTGACTCATAATGTTTAATCCCTCAAACAGTTGTTTGAATGAGAACAAATATAGAACGTATTGATGAGCGGATCAAGAACAATATTTTTACGCTCAATAGTATGTTTATTACACATAAAAACGAGTTAAGTGATTGATTTAACAGGAAAGGGGAAAGTTAATAGGTAGTGGTAATAAAGATATTTTTTGCATAATTTCACGTTTAATAGTAGCTTTATTACCGCAAAACATACAGTAAGTCATTGAATTAAATGGAAAGAGGAGAGTTAATAAAGTGACGGTAATAAAGAGATTTTTTCAATCGACTCAATGTTAGGCACTAAAACATGAGCATCCGTTATGACGATTTGCATTATTACGATAAAGATGAGCTTTCATTCTTTAAGAGATGCCATGTTCCTCGCCCTGATCAAATAATGGACGCTACGGTATTGGATCACGTTGCCAGAGCACATGAAGATAGAGAATATCCTTTTCTCGACAGAGCAAAAGGCCAAAGAAAGGGATGCTATCTAATATATGACACACATATGTCATGCTCTAAATGCGGAATTCTACCAATCTATGCAGGCCGATCAACAAACCTTGGCAAGCGCTTATACGAGCATTGGTGTTCAAAAACAGAAAACCGACTATCTGAGTATCATGAAATCATAGACACTGAACAACTTTTGTGTCCGCATACTAATCAAAACCCTGGTGCGGAGCGAAGATGGCATGGAATCATGTTTATTGCTATTTGGTTTATCAGTGACGATAAGAAAAGAATGTATTTTGAGCACAAGCTTATTGGTAACTGTGAGCCAATATTGAATGTTGGTTAAATATGCCTAACAACAGCATCAAGATCGCTCACTTTCGTTCGCTGGGACGCCGCTACCGCGCGCCCCTTATGCAAGACGTTAGCCATCATACGCAAGGAATATACATGGCAATAGAATCACCTTTATTTCAGAGCGGAATGGAATTGCTCGGGCATTCCTTCTCGCACTTTAATGGCTCAAAAGAGCTTGATAGAAAGTTGGTCATTCTTCATTTGGCGAATGCAATTGAGCTTATTTTAAAAGACTTAGTGCTTGATTCAGGGGAGTCTATATACAAAGGTCCTAAAGAGACAATCACGATTCACGGTTGCATCAAAACGCTAGAAGATAAAGGTGTGAGCATTCCATATCTAAATAAAGTAGAGCTTCTAATTGATGAGAGAAATGCACTTCAACATAGATTTGGATCACCAAACGAACTAACAGCAATTTTCTACATGAATATTGCGCAAGCTTTTTTTAAAGAAATACTCAAAGACCATTACGATCAAGATTATGAAGAAGTAATATCACAGTTCGTTGACTCTAAAGAGTTACATGCTTTCAGAATGCGCGAGCCTAATGATGATGCTGAACTTGAAAATCTTAAAAAGCTTGCAAACGTTCACCCTCTAGGTGCATTGCTTTCTGCCATGACCTATTTCGAAAAGAAAATAATGGATTTCAGTGCCAGTATTGGGCTAGAAGAAGATTTTCGTCGCCGTCCATACTGGGCAATGGTATCTCATCGTAGCCTGGAGCAATTCGGCGTAGAAATCCCTGATACTCTAAGAGAGGAGATGGATGAAACTCGCAGGCTACGAAATATTACAGCGCACGGTAGAAAAGAACCTACTAAATCAGAAGTCTCGAAAGCAATCGACTCTATCGAAAAATTTGAACAGTTTCTGAGCAAGATAGATATCTCGAAAGTTAAAGCTAGCGTAGAAACGCATTTAAAAGAGCGTGAGCTAGAAAGAAAGCAACGCCTAGCAGAGCAAGAAAATGGCTAACAAGTTGCTGCACTCGGAAAAATTACTCGCTGCGCTCCTAATTTCCGGTGAGCAAGGCGTTAAATCTCTAAATTCGGTATCCCAATCTTCTCATTCCAGCTATTGACGATCATGCAAAAGAGGTCAGCCGTCTTCTCAGCATCGTAGATCGCTGAGTGCGCCTGGCTGTTATCCCACTCTATCCCTGCCGCGTAGGCTGCTTTTGCCAGGACGGTTTGACCATAGGCCAATCCAGCGAGTGTTGCGGTATCAAAGCTGCTGAAGCTATGAAATGGTGATTTAACCTTGGTTCGCTCGACTGCGGCACGAATAAATCCTAAATCGAAAAAGGCGTTGTGGCCTACAAGAATAGCGCGTGTGCATTGGTGTTTTTTGACCAGCTCTCGAATCGGGGCAAAGATTTGCTCCAGTGCCGCCTTCTCTTTTTTGGCTAAACGAAATGGGTTAAAGGGATCGATCCCGGTGAAATCGAGTGCCTTCTGTTCAAGATTGGCACCAGGAAATGGCTCGATGTGGCAGGCGTGGGTCTCTCGTCTTTTAAGTTGGCCGTTGAGATCAAACTCAACTGTCACTGCAGCGATCTCTAATAGTGCATCGGTTTCAGCATTAAATCCGGCGGTCTCAACATCGACCACAACCGGAAGGAATCCTCGAAATCGTTTGGATAGATTATTCTGAACGCTGTTTTCCAATTTAGACTCCAGCAGATCAGTGAATGGCGTAGTAGCGGTTGTAGATCTCTAAAGCCGCAACCAGGGCAATTGCAGCAATAATCGTATTGTGTTCATGGTTGCGATACCACTGCGAACCACTCCATGTTGCATCACGTAAGGCACCGATTCTTAAGATGTTTGGAATAATCCGCGGTGTCGAGGCAAAGTACTCTCTTGTCTCCTCAGGAAAAGCAGATCGTAGCCCAGCCTCTTCATTAAGAATGGTTGGGATATAGGTTGCAAGAAAGAGGGCGACAGAGACCACTGCGATCACAAGATTGCCAATAATGATATTCAATCCGATCAGCATACAGATCGAGCCGACATAGAGTGGATTACGCACAATGGCGTAGATACCACTCGTGCTTAGCTGGGCATTTTTATGGAGTGCACCTGCGGAGATGGATCGAATCAGGATTCCCAGAACGATTACTGCTATTCCGCCCAGCGCAATCGCGGATGGAATGCTATGAATCGAAATTCGTTCAATACCGAAAAAGTAAACGATCATCGCTAACCAAATGATGCGCGAAATCACCACACGGTGACGCTGTAGAGATCCGAATTTAATATTTATGCTCGACATTCAACTATTCAGTAGTAGTTATAAAAATGATTATTGATCAAGAAGTTGCCAAGAGAGTGTCTCCCCGGCAAGCAGGGGCGTGATTCTACTCTGACCAAAGCTGTAATTGCCAGGAATTACCCAATCTTTTTTTACGAGTGTGATGGTTCCACTATTTCTTGGCAGGCCATAAAAGTCTGCGCCATGGAATGAGGCGAAGCCTTCAAGCCGATCCAATGCACCAGCCTGTTCAAAGGCGAGGGCATAAAGCTCGATTGCGGCATGAGCTGAGAAGATACCGGCACAACCACAACTGCTCTCTTTGGCCTCGGTCGCGTGAGGGGCGCTATCGGTACCTAAAAAGAATTTTTGAGAGCCTGAGGTCGCTACCTCGACCAGACGTTCACGATGAATTTCACGTTTAAGCACTGGTAGGCAGTAGTAGTGGGGGCGAATACCACCTTTAAATATCTCGTTCCGATTATAGAGTAGATGTTGAGGTGTGATTGTTGCAGCAACATTATCACCGGCGTGTTCAACGAAGTTAGCCATCTCTTTAGTGGTGATATGTTCGGCGACCAACTTAAGATTTGGGATCGCCTCTAGTATGGGTTTTAATACCGTATCAAGAAAAACGGCCTCACGATCAAAGATGTCAATGTGCTGTGATGTCACCTCTCCATGAACTAACAACGGCATACCAACACGCGCCATCTCATGCAGTACAGGGTAGACCTTCCTGATATCGGTTACTCCAGAGTCAGAATTGGTTGTTGCGCCAGCGGGGTAAAATTTGACGGCAAACACCTTGCCACTTTGCTTTGCCTTGGCAATTTCTTCCGGCGTAGTGCGATCGGTCAGGTAGAGTGTCATCAATGGAGTAAAACCAGAATCATGATCCAGAGTGGCATTGATGCGCTGGTAGTAGGCCTCTGCATCCTCTGTGGTGATCACTGGGGGCTTCAGGTTAGGCATAACGATCGCACGACCAAATCGTGCCGCATGAAATGGCACGACATCAGCAAGCACATCCTCATCTCGAAAGTGGACATGCCAGTCGTCTGGGCGTGTGATGATTAGTTTTTCCATATCTCGATTAATTGTTGATTGAGGCCGTTATGATGCCACAGTTCGTTTAGGATTAACCATTGACCAGAAAATGAACCCAAATACTGAGCGCATATCCTAACGCAATCGCCCACGACCACTTGAGGTGGGCAAAGAATGTATAGACACCACGCGCTTGCCCCATCAGAGCCACACCTGCCGCTGAACCTATCGAAAGCAGTGATCCACCGACACCAGCGGTGAGGGTTACCAGCAGCCATTGGGTCGTATTCATATCCGGCATCATCGTTAACACAGCAAACATCACTGGAATGTTATCAACAATCGCGGAGAGGATACCGACAATAATATTTGACCAGGTCGGGCCAAGTCCGGTGTACATCGCCTCAGAAACGAGCGCAAGATAGCCGAGTGTACCGAGACCACCAACACAAAGGACAACACCATAGAAGAACATCAGAGTATCCCACTCGGCTCTTGCGACCTGAGAGAAGATATCAAATTGATTGGGTTTATCGTCCTTATTAATGACATTGTCGCTGTCTATTCCAGCGAGTTCCGGCCCTCTGACACCATCATGTGAAGCTGAGATTTTAAGGAAATAGCCATAGATCTTCAGCACACCAAGCCCGGTCATCATACCGAGCACAGGAGGTAAGTGCAGGAAGTTGTGAGCACTAACCGCCATCACAATGGTAAATATAAACAGGGCAATGACCACAAAGCCCCCTTTTTTAATGGTCACTTTTTCATTAATTGCTGACGGAACCTCATTGGGTACCGCTAACGACATCAACACCGCAGGAACAGCCCAATTCACAACAGATGGGATAAACAGCGAGAAGAACTCAGTGAAATGTACAATGCCCTTCTGCCAGACCATAAGTGTGGTGATATCTCCAAATGGACTGAAGGCTCCCCCAGCATTTGCAGCGACCACAATATTGATACAGGCTAAAGCGATAAACTTGTTATGTCCCTTACCGACGGCCATCACCACTGCCGCCATTAATAGGGCAGTCGTCAGGTTATCGGCAATAGGTGAGATAAAGAAGGCTAAAACACCTGTGATCCAGAAAACGGATCTAAAAGAGAATCCTCGGGAGACCAACCATGCTCGAAGTGCATTAAATACCTCACGCTCCTCCATGGTGTTGATGTAGGTCATCGCCGCGAGTAGGAAAAGAAAGAGTTCAGCATACTCAAGGATATTGTGCCTGACTGCCTGTTCAGCAGTATGGGTATCACCTTGAATGGCGTATGCAATACCGACCAGCGCCCAGATGAGACCAGCGGCGACAATCACAGGTTTTGATTTTCTTAAATGGAGAAACTCCTCACCGATGACCAAGGAGTAAGCAATGACAAAGATCACTAATGCAGAAATACCATACCAACTTGTTGTCAAATCAAGCATCTCACCACCTGTTGAGGCATAGGCGTTTACAGGCATCACCAAAGCTGTGAATAGTGAAACAATTATGGGGGTAATCATTGTCATAGAAACTTACTCATTCAAAAAATATCAGTCGGCGAATATATCATATAAAAATATCAATAATAGCCTTGGGTTCGATAAGTTGAGCCTATTTAACCATCGTTAAGCAGAGAGAGAATCTTCTGGCGTAGGCACTTAACCACTGCTGGATCATCAACTGCATTGCCATCAAAGGTCGAAATGAAAAAGATATCCTCAACTCGCTCGCCAAGTGTGGCGATTTTTGCATTGAGTAGCGATACATCACACGAGAATATTATTTTTGCTAACTGCGATAGCAGTCCTGGTTGATCGGTGGCAACCACCTCCATGATTGTCCACGGCTTATTATGTGCAGAGTAGATATAGACCTCAGCTGGTACCTGAAAATGTTTCAGTTGTCTTGGAACTGCACGACCAATCTTTTCCGGTGGCTGATATCCACCATCTAAAAGGTTGATCAATCGATCATGGATCTCATCAATACGGAACTGGTCGTCTATTGGTGTGCCGTTCTCTTCAAGAACGACGTAGGTATCGAGGGCGTGATTGTTCGCTGAAGAGAGGATCCTGGCATTAACAATATTGAGATTTAACAGATCCAGGGTTGATGTGACCTTGCTGAAGAGTCCCTCTTGGATCTTGGTATGGATAAAGATCTCGGTTCCACCCCGTTTTTTCTCCTGACGGATAAGCACCAGTGAGTGTTGACCTTTTTCCCGGTTGATCATCCCTGCGGTGTGCCAACAGATCTCATTGGCGGTGTAGCGCACAAAATAGTCATCCCCGAGATGGTTCCATATCTTGTTGATCGTCGTCCGATCGTAATGGTGTAGAAGCTTCTCAGCATCATTTTGGGTGAACTTGATAAGTTCCTTCTGATGGATAGGGGTTGCCAGGCCACGGCTTAATGCAGTGGATGTCTGTTGGTATAGCTCTAGGAGTAAGGAATCCTTCCATGAGTTCCAGACCGTCGGGCTGGTGGCACGAATATCACAGGTGGTCATTAGATAGAGATAGTCGAGATAGTTTTGAGTACCGACAGCGCTAGCAAAGTCGTGGATGACATCCGGATCTGATATGTCTTTGCGTTGCGCTGTAATTGACATTAGCAGATGGTTTTCGACAAGCCACTTAACCAGCGCAGTATCGTAATTACTGAGCATGTGGCGCTTGGCAAAATCAACAACATCGACAGCACCGAGTTGTGAATGATCTCCGCCACGACCTTTGGCAATGTCATGGTAGAGCGCAACAACATAGAGAAGTTCCGGTTTGGGGATGCGGGAAATTATATCGCTACAGATCGGAAATTCATGATGATACTCAGGCACAGTTAGACGACGCAAATTGCGTAAAACCCGAAGGATGTGTTCGTCAACCGTGTAGACGTGGAA
>JBNKZU010000026.1:0-40029 GCA_050301795.1 Thiohalomonadaceae bacterium
CGCCTCCACCAAACACAAAAGGCTACCCTGAAAAGGGTGGCCTTTTTTTGTTTGTGGCAGTGGTGTGGATGAGAAACCGTGTAAAGGGTTCGATAACGTGCAGGACAGATATTTGCTCCTGCAATATCTGTATTTCCACCGTCCATGGTGGTCAAGCACAAATGTCGTGTAGGCCAAGGATGGCCGTGAACGACGACCCGCCGCCTCCACCAAACACAAAAGGCTACCCTGAAAAGGGTGGCCTTTTTTTGTTTGTGGCAGTGGTGTGGATGAGAAACCGCGTAAAGGGTTCGATATTACTATCCGTATATTTTATTTAAACGCTCAATCAACGATTCAAGCACAGAACTATTCAGCTCCATACCAAACCGGGGAGCGACAATCTCCTGCGTTTTAACAACAGATTTAATATATTCAATCTGATCATCCAGAGAAAAGCGCTCCCAATTACTATTATTCTTCTTTGAATTATGCGCCTTTAAGATTAACTGCATATTATCCGGGTGGTGTTTACCCGGCTGCTCTTTATTAAGCAGAGCAGTTGCATGATCCACTTCAAAATCCAGCCCAAAAAAGCTTTTTAACTGTCTGGCAATCACATCAAATTCTGCAACACGATACTTTTCTTCGGCATTCAGGGATTCCGTTGCCAGGCGGATAATGTCATTGCGACGTAATGGCTCAATGTCATCACTCATTTCTTCATCAAGTTTCTGATTATGAGCTTTTGTTGATATATATCTCACCCTACGTGGTCGCTCACTAGTATCTATTTCAATATTATCCGCATACGTACCACGAGCTATCTCTGAACCAATTCGAGCAGCTATCTCCCTTAAACCAGTCGTTTCATTTGACTGAGCCTTGGCTTCCCGATTTGCCTTCTCAAGAATGTCTGGATGAAGTTCACCAACACGGGTAGCCCATTCAGAAACCAAAACCCAGTCGTCAATCTTTTCTAAAACATCCAGATATACTTTCGATATTTTCATATTTGTTACTCCCTATCCCCTTTGATGTGGTTTACATCAGCTCAGACAGCTTATCCACCTTACTATTAAAAAAGCGCTCACTCCATATCGACAAACTACTCTGCTCAACAGGTCTTAAGAATCGAGCAACATCATCTGCTGCTTTATCCCAGTCAATAGATGCAATCTTCTTTTTCAACTCATCAATCAACCATTGATGATCAACATTCAGATCCTCTCCTTGCCATGAGCCATACTGAACCAGTGCATTCTGTAACAGGGACATATTGGGCTTAACACCCTGAGTAACGTACCAACTAAAGTCATACCAGTCCCTACCCTTCAGGTAACCACGACACAACAGGGCATGGATCTTTAATGCAAAGTTGCTGCTTAGATCCTGATGGCAGATTTCATAATCAACCGGAAAAGTTAAAAAGCTGTAATCAAAACCTGAACCCATAGGTGGGTTTGTATCAATCTCAAGTTTAATCTTCAGTTTTTTTGAAGGTTGATGGTTTAGAAACTCAAGGTTTAACTGTCTGGCAATTGAGTTATCTTTAAGAACCGCAGCTTTAACCGCTCTATCCATTTTCTCAGGCTCTAATGCTTCAGGCTGAATTCCAAACTCATTACAGGTTGAAACAATTGCCTTCCAGTATTTTGACCATGAGAAGTCAGGATCAGGAGTCTTTAGGATAAAATCGATATCCTCTGAAAATCTGGGTAACTGGTGAATAACTCTTAGGCTGGTTCCTCCCTGAAATGCAGCAATATCAAAAAAATTTACTCGTGAAAGAGCAAATAGCAAAATTTCCTGCATGATCTCTTTAAGCGCATTTTCTTCATCCAGAGGGTTACCAACCTGGTATTCATCCAATCTTTTTCTAATTAAATCAATCATGCAATTACCTCCTGTAATCCTTCTAAAAATAACAACTCACGCTTGCCTTTATAGACTTTTTTTAGCTCGATAATCGATGAGCTTGAAACCCCGAATAGTTCATTTTCATCAATACGTAATCCATTCAATAAAAAATCGACACCTTGCCACTCCATCTTTCGTAAATAGACCATATCAAGCAGTGCGCGTAGTGGTTCAGCAATTAGTGCTACCTGTTGATTTAAAACATGTCTTGATACCATTTCCAGAAAGTATCCATGGTTAACCGTCATCCGTGAAAATTCATACATGCCTAAAATATCATGTTCATAAACAACAGCCCTTCCCTTAGGAATGCAACTCACCACACTAATCACCCTCTCAGGAATCCAGCCATGGAAACTTAAAGCAGACTCAGCTGTAATGTAGCTTCCTGGGAGTAGTTGTTGAGCTACGGAAAACGGGTGAATTTTATTTCGACGATACTCTGGAGCAAGAAGATAGAGGCCTCTTCGAACCTGAAGGAGTTCACCTGACTTTAGAGCACGATTCACGAGACCATAACGACTAGCAGCCGTTCCGCCCAACAGATGTTCCAGGAACTTTGCTGAAAACAGCCGATCTGCATTTCCAGATTTAAAAATGAGCTCAGTTAAGGTGTTCATTGATATAAATTTACATAAACTTCCATATTTTGCAAGTTTCTGTAAATTTGTTAGCGGTTATTATGGATTAATCAATCTAACAACGTCACTTAATAGTCAAACTACACAAGCTAAATACAGGGTCATAGTAGTACCACATTTTCCCTAATTGGGTACAAATGTACTCAATTTGGGTACTTAACAATATTTAGTTCATGTGTAGGTTGAGAAACAACTCTTTTAATCAGCAAGCTTTAACACCACTTCCCTAAAGCTATTTAGACCCGCTTCAATATTCTCAATTATCTCTTCTGCCAGCTCCTCAGGATCAGGCAGATTATCCAGATCAGCCAGAGATTTATCTTTGAGCCAGAAAATATCCAGACTGGTTTTATCCCTGGCGATGATCTCCTTGTAGCTATATTTGCGCCATCGTCCCTCAGGGTTACGTTTAGGTGACCACGTCGCTTTTCTGTTATGGCGATTCTCAGGGTTATAACACTCAATAAAATCCTGCAAATGCTCTAACCGCATAGGTTTTTTCTTAAGAGTGTGGTGGATGTTGGTTCGATAGTCGTAGATCCAGATATCTTTGGTCCAAGGACCTTCACCAATACGATTATCGAAGAAAAGAACATTTGCCTTAACACCATTGGCATAGAAGATACCTGTAGGCAGTCTCAAGATGGTGTGCAGTTCTGTGGTTTCCATTAACTTCTTTCTAACGGTTTCACCTGCCCCACCCTCAAACAGGACGTTATCAGGAACAACTACCGCAGCACGACCAGTAGATTTCAACATGGAGCGAATATGTTGAATAAAGTTAACCTGTTTGTTTGAAGTTGTAGCCCAAAAGTCCTGGCGATTGTATGTCAGATCATCTTTCTCCTGCTCACCCTCTTCGTTGGTAAAGGTCATACTGCTCTTTTTACCAAACGGGGGATTGGCAAGCACGATATCCACAGTATGGGCAGGAGGAGCGATCAAAGCATCATTTGAGCTGATAGCACTATCACCATCGATCTCTCCGATATTGTGGAGAAACATATTCATCAGGCACATACGGCGGGTATTGGAGACGATCTCATTGCCGCTGAATGTTTCGTGTTTGAGGAAATCTCTCTGTTTTTTATCAAGCTTGTAGTTATCCTTATCAACCAGAAAATCATAGGCTGACAGGAAAAAACCACCGGTACCACAGGCAGGATCCGCTATGGTCTGCATTGGCTCCGGGCGCATACATGTGACCATCGCCCTGATCAGAGAGCGTGGAGTAAAGTACTGACCAGCACCTGATTTGGTATCTTCTGCATTCTTTTCCAGCAACCCTTCATAGATAGTGCCCTTGGTATCAGCATCCAGTATCACCCAATCCGTGTCGTTGACCATCTCCACCAGGCGAGAGAGTTTGGCCGGATCCTGTATCTTGTTCTGTGACTTGGTGAAGATCTGGCCAAGCATCCCTTTCCTGTTGGCAAGCTCTCTTAGCAGGGTGATGTAGTGGCCTTCCAGCTCTGCCCCTTTTTTGCTACGCAGACTGTTCCAGTTATACGCTTCAGGAATACCCACATCACGGCTATGGGGTGGCTTACTGTATTCATCCGCCATCTTCAGGAAGATGAGATAGGTCAGTTGCTCCAGATAATCACCATAACCCACACCATCATCTCTAAGGGTGGTACAGAAACTCCAGACTTTGGAGACAATGGTTTCAGCGATCATTTCTTCTTTTCCAGTTCTGCATGTTGTTTCAGCAAACGATCAAAATCAGACTCAAACAGTTGATCCTGAACAATGCGGTATTTCTCAAATTCACTTTCGGCGTGAGCCCTGGCGATCTCGGCGGTGACCTTGCCAGCATCCTGAAGGATTTCACGATCAGTAGCTGCAATAAAACGATTCAGGCGGGTCTCCCAATCCTGCATCGTCATGGGCATTTTGCGTAGCGCCATATCTTCGGCCACATCCAGATAGGCGGACACCAACCTTCTCAGTTGTGCTACTTCATGCTCGGTCAGATAGTTCTTGGCAACAGCAACATCGAACTTCTGGATTTTTCCTTCAGGTGCATCTCTCCAGGTGTTCAGTCCCATATTCTGCTTTTCAGCATCAGCACGGTCATAAACAATCTCAGCTGCGGTTTGACCATGAATTGCCCAATGCAGTTTGTTTTGAACTGTTGCAAAAAAGCGTTTTGTTGCCTTTGCCGTCACATCGTAATCAATGGCTGTGGTATAGATATCAGTAATCTTCTGGTAGAACTTGCGCTCAGAGAGACGAATCTCCCGAATACGCTCAAGCTGTTCCTCAAAATATTGATCTGTGAGGATAGAGCCACCACTTTTGATGCGCTCATCATCCATCACATAGGCCTTGATGGTGAACTCCTCAATCACCGTGGTAGCCCACTTTCGGAACTGTACCGCACGTTCGGAATTAACTTTGTAGCCAACAGCAATGATTGCTGCAAGATTATAGTGTTTTGTGTTGTAGCTCTTGCCGTCAGCGGCAGTTATTCGAAAATTTCGAATAACTGAATCTTCCGTCAACTCACTGTCTAAAAAGATCTTTTTCAGATGGTAATTGATGGTGTGCGTCTCAACGTCATAAAGTACCCCCATCATTTTCTGTGTTAGCCAGATACTCTCATCAGCATAAACAGCCTCGACACCGCCTTCACCACTGGCAGCGATAAAAGTCAGGTATTCCGCGGCGGAAGACCGGGTGATGGATGCTGTACTAATTCCTTTTCTTTTATCAGCCATAATTTATCTCCTTTTGGCTGTAGGGTGGATAAGCGATAACGCATCCACACAGTTGTACCGCTTGTTTTGGTGGATGCGCTTCGCTTATCCACCCTACCATCGCCCTGTATTTTTGATGATTCATGCAGAACCTCCCTGTTTTGATAATACTTTTTCACCTTTGCCCGCAGGTACTAATCCTTTTTCCTTCATCCATTGCAGTCTTCTGAAAAAATCATCTCGCTCTATATTCAGTTTTTTTGTGTGCCAGTTTTCCCGTGCTTCATAAACAATGGCTTCATCATCAGGCTGTAAACCATCCAGCAGCAGGTTATTCCAGGCTGCATAGAGCGTGGCGACGATCTCAGACTGACGGGTATTCAAAGGCTTCATTAAATCCAGTAGTGCTTCAATCTCGTTCAGACGATCTCCAAGTGCTTTTTTACTCTTATTCAGAAGCTCATCAAATTTTGCAAGTGGGTAAATCTTATGACCATACTCTTCTTTCTTCACATTAAAGTAGCCCGCCTTTCTTGCACGAGGTTCCACTTTATTCATTAAGTGCGGATAGTCATTCGGACCAGCAGCATCCTTAACAGGCTTTCGACCTAAATCGATACCCAGATGAGCTTCGACCAGATGAGCAATTTTTTCACCCTTAACATGTCTGAAATAACGTGAGGCTTTCTCCGAGTCCTCGTAGTGCTGATAGGCTATAGCCAGCACGCCTGCATGTAGATCGGTGGTGTTAATACCTTTGATACGGGTTTTAAACGGCAATATCCTGGCTGTTGGTGTGTTGGACTTTTGCTTCTTTACTGGCCTGGTCTTTTTAGCCCTGGCTATGGCTTCGTGTTTTTCCTTTGCTATGCGTTCTAACAGAACTGATGCTGGTTCATCATTGGAATCCTGGACAACCAACTGACCGGAGAAGGCTTTTTTCAGGATGGATTGGCGGAGGGCTTCTGACATTTGAAGTGTGTTATCTATATCACTTTCAAATGAATCAAGTGTCGACATCTTTTCTTCAAGTACGTCAATGATCTGTTCTTGTTCATCTACTGGAGGCACCGGAACAGGGAACATGCTCAAGACAGTCTTATTAATCGAGGCTAGGTTTGTGGTTTGCTTTCCACCTTTTTCAAAATAATTCCGACCATGAGTATTACCCCAATGGGAAACAAATTTTGCATGTGCCTCTCCACCAAGATAGGTAGAGGCCCTGAATACATGGTTTTGAGTAATGCACTTTTCAACCTGAGATTCCCAAACCCAGCCTCTACCTAATTTGTCCCGGTCCCCACCCTCGTTAAAGAGTACATCCCATTTTTTCAACAGATGCTCCTTTAGCTTTGCCTCTTCTATCAGCATGGTCCTCACTTCATCAAGCACTAGGCTACCCCGCTGCACATTTGCGACTCGAAGGTATGGCACTTCTAAAGGGCTATCAAGCTTTCTATTCTTGCTGACAGACATACCTGAGCCGATTTGTGAAATTTCTGCTAAACGATGATATGTCCAGGTTTCCGGTAATACTGGTAATACATTGAGCTCGGTTGCACTAATTGGTGGAAGATCTTTGAAAGCAGATGGCTTCCTAGGCTTATTCCCTTCCTTCCCACCAGCCTCCCACTGCTTAACTGATGTTTTCCACTCTTCCAGTTGTTGCTGGTAGCGGGTTTCACGCTCTCGCTTGATACGATCCAGAAGCTGATCCGCTGTTTCCGACTTATCGGTATTATCTTTGCGCCACTGTTCGGTGAGTTTGCCTTCAAAGGCGTGTTTAAGTAGTGCCTGACGGTAGATTTTGAGTTGTTCTCGCGCTCTCTTCAGACTTTCAATACCTTTATCAAGCTCGGAGAAGAGTTCTTCGATTTTAGCGACTATACGGTGTTGTTCATTGCTGGGTGGCAGAGGAATTTCTACTGCGCTTAACCAAGGCGCAGGCACACGTCGCTGACCTACAGCACCAGTCATATTGTGTTCTGCTTCTATACGAAAGAGCTTCGACGAAACATAGTAGTAAACATACTGCGGTGAAATACCACTATACGAACGTAATACATGAAACTCTGTCGAGCCAAATCCAACGCCATTCTTAACACTAGGCACAACTGCCATTTTTCCGTTTTCTGTGCAGGGAGTTATTTTGGCAAACAAAACATCATTTTCCTGGAAGGCTGTATAGCCTTTTTTCACATCTGAAAACTTCCTTAATTCAGAAACATCTATTTCTCCAGACTCAGCTTCAACAGCTGGCATAGGGACAAATGAAACATCCAGATCATCTTCAAACTGAGTTTTATCCAGTTTGGGATTGACCTCGACAATCTCCTCAAGAGTTGGGAATCCCCAAGAGCATGGTACATCTTCTGTAATGCCTATCTTCAAGCCGCTAACTCTTCATTCATCTCATCAATCAAACGATCCATATCAGCACCAAACAACTGATACATTTTTCCCAGTCCACCCTGGCTGTCGAATGGCGCCATCTCCAGATCATCTCGTTCGATATGGAATGAGATAATAATGTGATCCCGGATCATCTTCAGCCATTTCATCTGCTCTTCATTAAATTTATCACCAGCGCCTGCATGGCGTTTAAAGATCCAGTTCTTGAAATTTCTGTTTACCGTTGCATCATAGGTGGAGAGGTTTTGGTCGATATTACAGACTCGGCGAATGAGTGCCATTAACGCATTAAGATCATTTATTGGTTGTTTGCCTCTGTAATCATCCAGTTGGCTGTATGCACTCCAGATTCTAACAGGTGCCAATGCCGGTTTGTCGGCCTTTAGTTTTTGCATTACTTCTCTAATCATATTTTCTGTTATTTCCCTTCTACGATATGGTTGATCGTAGAAGATCTCCAGAGCATTAATCTTATCCCTGTTCTGTTCCAGGTAATCGGCAAACTCTTTGACCAGCTTACTGGCATTCTCAATAGAATCCTTACTCCACTCTGAGCGGATCAGTTGATCCAGATTATCGTGATCAATCTTCTGTTCCTTCTCTCTTCTGATGGTGTCGATTAACTCGATCAGTTCACCATTAAAGACCTGGGTTGCTGCCTTAACCAGCTCGGCCTGTGCCTCTTTTCGTTTGTCTTCACCCGGATCTGTACCCAGTGGTTGTCCTGCCAGCTCTAGCGCTTTTGCTTCGACCATATCGGCATCAATGGCATTAAACAGGCCATTAATGAGATGCGTCAGTTCAACACCTTTTGCCGCCTTTTTGATTCTGGTCTGATCATCGCTGTCCAGTTGCTTGTTCAGGCGTGCCAATCGCCCTGCCAGAGAGCTAACGGTATCGGTGTCATTAGCTCCCAGCATTACTCCCATCGCCAGGTCCTTAAGCGATACCGATGGTTTGGTAATCAGTGGCTGGCTGGCAGTCTTGAGGGATTTGGTGACACCAATGGCATCGACGATCACATAGTGGGTTTTGGCATTTCTAGCCGAGGGAGTTACCTTTTTCAGATCGTCATGTTCCAGAGTACGGGTGCCACGGCCTTTCATCTGTTCAAAGTAGTTTTTGCTCTTTACATCTCGCATAAAGAGCAGACACTCCAGTGGCTTTACATCAGTACCGGTGGCGATCATGTCTACGGTCACTGCAATTCTGGGATTATAGTCGTTACGGAACTGGGAAAGAATCGATTTTGGATCTTCACCTTCCTGTATCAGATTGCCTTTTTTATCTCTCCTGTCCTTTGCTGCCTTGTAGGTAACCTTTTTGCAGAATGCATTACCTTCACCGAACTCTTCACGTACTGTATTGATAATATCGTCTGCATGGCTGTCGGTTTTGGCGAAGATCAGGGTCTTGGGTACTTCTTTTCGGTCAGGGAATATCTCAGGTAAGCTGTTTTGAAATGTTTTAATTACTGTTCGGATCTGGCTGGTGTTGACTATATCCTTATCTAACTGTTTAGCTGAATAAACCTCGTCTTCGTCCTGTTCCTGCCAACGTTTTTTTCGGGTTTTCTTTTCGCGTAGTTCTACCTGTTGTTTTGCCTTAAGCTCTGAACCCTGCTTCGAAATCTTTGTATCGATGATATAAATTTCATTACCCACATTAACACCATCAGCCACGGCTTTTTCATGGGTATATTCACTGACTACATTCTGTTTAAAGAAGCCGTAGGTACGATTATCCGGGGTAGCAGTCAGGCCAATCAGATAGGCATCGAAGTAGTCCAGCACCTGTTGCCACAGGTTATAGATAGAGCGGTGACATTCATCAATGAAGATAAAGTCAAAAAACTCAATGGGCACCCTGGGGTTATAGGCTACAGGTACAGGTTCTTTTGGCTTTGTGAGTTGTTCTGCTGGATTGCGTTCTTCCAGTGCTTCATCCAGTTCTTCGCCTTTAAGGATGGAGTACATGCGTTGAATGGTGCTGATACAGACCTGGGCATCCCTGGGAACATTTGCACTCTTTAGCCTTTGCACTGCATATAGTTCTGTAAACTTGCGGTTATCATCCATTGGGGTATAGGTGAGCATCTCCTGCTCGGCCTGCTCGCCCAGATTTTTGGTATCTACCAGAAACAGGATGCGTTTGCCCTTTGCGTGCTTGAGAATTCGGTAGATAGCAGTAATAGCGGTATAGGTCTTTCCTGCACCGGTTGCCATTTGTATCAGGGCACGAGGCTTATCCTTCGAGAAAGAATCTTCCAGATTAGTGATTGCCGTTTCCTGACAGTCACGTAGTCCTAATTCCTTTGCGGGAAGTCTGGAAGGATTCAGTGGCCGTATCTGTTTCAGCCGAGTTCTGAGACTATCATCTTGTTCCAACCACTCCTGTAGAGTTTCAGGTCGATGGAAGGTGAATACCTCGCGTGAACGGGGATTGGGATCCCGGCTATCGGTGAATCGGGTGATAATACCCGTGCTTTGATATAGGAAAGGGAGAGGCTCTTTGTTATTTACCCACTTTAATTTTGCGCTTGCGTAGTCTTCTGTCTGTTTTTCAACTTCTGTGATCTTCTGGGCTATATCTTCACGTTTGGCTTCAATAACACCAACTGCTTTCATATTTACAAACAGCACGTAGTCAGCGGGTCCCTTATCAGTGGGAAACTCACGCACTGCCTGACCTAATCCATCATGCGGATCAAAACTATTCTTATCCTGAACGAGCCAACCTGATGCTTTTAGTAAATCATCAATTTTGTCTCGTGCGATCTGTTCGGGGTTTTGATTTGGAACCATCTTCCTGTTTCCGTTTTTTCCTTAACTAAATGTATTCACTATTCTTTATTCATACTAACGACTATGCCGCATCATCCTTGTGTCTTAGCTGCCACATATCGTAATCAAGCTGCATACCTGCCCAGACTTCAGCCCTGCCACCATTTTCTACACCTAACCACTTTTCGAGCAGAAGGGCCATTTCCGGTGATATGGCTGCACGCTCATTAATGACACGTGATAACGCGGCACGAGAGCAGCCAATCTCTTTAGCTGCCTCAGTCACAGTGATACCTAATGCAGGCAAAACATCTTCGCGTAAAATGCTTCCGGGATGTGGTGGGTTATGCATTTGATTCATCTGACTAACCTCCTAGTGATAATCCTGGTAATCGACCAGAATTGCATCACTATTTTCAAACCTAAATGTTAATCGCCAGTTTCCATTCACTTTAACTGACCAGTGATCAGCCAATTCACCTTGCAGGTTATGTAGATTCCAGCCAGGTATATTCATATCTTCTGGTTGGCTTGCACGATTTAAGACACCTAGCTGACGGTTAAGCTTATTTGCATGACCAGCTTGAATCCCTACTTTTGACCCAGTTTCAAAAAACTTTTTGAGTCCCTTATGGCGAAAACTCTTAATCATCATAAAAGTGTAGCGCGTAACGTCACACGATTCAATGCATGAGTTTATTGAGAATCAGTGAAACCACCTCTACTAGGGCGTTTAGAAAGTGGATGTGTAGACGCTTATCCACCCTGCGGTCTTAATATCGTAATGCTATCACTAAAAAGTGTCTTTGGTGTGATTGTCGATATGTAATTGGGGTTAGTAAGGCCGTTTTGAGCGTGATATGGTCGGAATATGATTATTCGCTGCACACAAAAACTGTTAAAAGAGCTACGCATCAAACCGCAACAAGCGGAAGTGGTTAACAACATCGGAAGCTGGCACGCCAACCTGTTACGCATTGAACGTCGCAAGTGTGTACTCTTTACCCATAACATGACCCTGTTCTCTATATTTGTTGCTGGGCTAAAGCGTAATGATTTTGATCACTTTGATGATGTATTCGGACAAACGCTATTCAAGACGATGCAGTTATTTGACTTCAAACAGTCAGAGATAGAACGTATGCTCGACTGGAGCCAACACAACATCTACACCAAAACCAATAACCGAAGCGTGCTCGGCTCTATGAATGATATGGCATATCAGATTGAGCACTACATTGCCGATTTTGGCGGCCTTGACTATACCAGCTTTGCCGAACTGCACTATCAGATAAACCACATCCCCTACCAGTCAATCAGCCCCAGCTATCCGCTTAAAGGTTTAAAAGCGCTGCTTATCGGTGTTGACGAATAGTCACCTAAGCATCAACCGGATAGGCACCACCATCCCCACTCCAAACCTTACTCGATTAGTTATTTTTATTACCCCCTGTTTCCTCTATGTTTTGATAAAAAATTCTTGGGATTTTGATGGACATTTTTTGTATACAAGCGTGAGGTTTGGTTGTATAAATCGCGAAAATTTGATGGCTAACCGATTTGCATATCGCTTAGCACAAGATAGTTATCGTACTTAAACAGAAGTGCTTTTTTTTAACTGTCCAAGGAGCTGTAATACCCACAGTATGAACTCCAAGGTCCTTTTTCACCCAGGAGCTAGTTCATGCTATATCCCCCTGATTTTGGAAGTAATCCGCTCTTCCCCAAGGCTGAAGATTTTGAAGTGCGTTTCAAAGACGAGAACTCCGGTAGCGGGGTCTTTACCTTTCGCGCATGGCGTAAAGGCCAGGTCATTGCGAAGATGGCCGGCTATCGGATAAGAGAGATCAAACAACATACCTTGCAGATCACTCCTCGACTGCACAACTATGATCCCTTCTTCTCCGGCTATTTCCTGCACGCCTGTGAGCCCAATATCTCGCTGGATATGCGGCGGATGACAGTGACTGCGTTGACCGATATTCCGGCTAATAGCTGGCTCTATATGGATTATGCCGAGACCGAGGATTATCTGTTCAAGACCTTTCCGTGTGGCTGCGGTTCCAGTAGTTGTCGCGGCTGGGTAACTGGACGGTTGCAACAAGAGCCATTTATTGCAGATCTGGTTCAGTCTGACGATCTGCTCAACGTATAGCTTCTTGAGGTAGTGGAAAGTTTTAGCTCATGAATGATGGTGTCATGAATTGGTGGCAGCGCCCCGATCTACAGTATGTCAATGGTCAGCTAACCTTCGCTGGATATGATGTTTCCACCCTCGCCAAGCGCTTTGGTACGCCCTCTTTCATCTATTCGGCGTCCCGCTTTAAAAACAATCTACAACGCCTTCATGAGGCACTGGATGGTGTTGGTCTCATTGACCACACTCTCTACTATGCGATGAAGGCAAACCGTTTTGCACCGGTTCTGACGATGCTAAAGCAGAGCGGCCTATGTGGAATCGACGCCTGTTCACCCAATGAGGTTGTTCATGCACTCGGCTGTGGCTTTTTGCCGGAGGAGATCTCTTTTACCGCTGGAAGCCTCTCCACCAATGATTTTGCAACCCTCTCTCGCATCGACGGGTTGTTAATGAACTGCGACTCGCTTCATGCGATTAAACAGTGGGGGGCGCTAAAACCCGGCACCCAAATTGGGATTCGTATCAACCCGGCCACAGGCACCGCTCGTGGCGATAACGACAAGCTACTCTATGCCGGAGAAAAGACCACCAAATTTGGCATCTTCCGCGAGCAGTTTGAGCAGGCACTACAGTTGGCGCGACAGTACAACCTAACGGTCTCGCGTTTACACTTTCATACCGGATGCGGCTTTTTAACCCCTCAGCTACCGCTTCTTGAACAGGTGCTTGAGGCGAGCAACTGGTTTGTGAACAAGGCGGGCACTATCGAGCGCATCAATATCGGTGGTGGCTTGGGCGTACCACACACCCCTTATGATCAACCGCTGGATCTTGGCAAGTGGGCATCTATCCTCGCCGCTTTCTGTTCTGCCAAAAATATCCGTCTTGAGGTTGAGCCTGGCGACTACATCGCCAAGGACTCCGGGTTGTTGTTGCTCGGCAAGACCTATCTTGAAACCCGTCGCGATACCCTCTTCCTGGGGGCTGATGCCGGGTTTAACATCGCCCCGGAGCCTGTCTACTACCAGCTACCGTTTCAGCCTGTGCCGCTTCACTACCACGGCGAGGCACTTATCAAGCATCATGTTGTCGGTAATATAAACGAGGCGCTGGATGTTTGGGCCGAAAACGCGCTACTGCCGGATATGTCCGACCATTCGCACATTGCCCTAATCAATGCTGGTGCCTACTCCGCATCGATGGCATCCAACCACTGCTTGCGCGGCGAGTTTAAGGAGTTTCTGCTCTTTTGAGCTACCTATTCATCAGCAGTCACCATTGCGATGCCTGACAGTGTGAGGCGATCACTCCTTGCCCCTTAGGCAAAACTGGCACATTTAGCCCTGATTGTGCAAAATGAGTCCTTGCTGACAGTAAATAATAACAAGGGTACGACTATCCCATGACCCATGGCTCGGATTCACCCGATAGCACACCATACATAATCACGCTTATTAACGGCCTCAATGAGTACATTGGCCGTGTTGTCTCTTGGCTCACACTGGTAATGGTACTGGTGACCTTTGCTGTGGTGATATTCCGCTATCTGTTTAACACCGGCTGGATCGCGATGCAGGAGTCGATCACCTATATGCATGCCGTGGTATTCATGCTCGGAGCAGCCTATACCTTAAAGCACGATGGGCATGTGCGTGTTGATATTTTTTATCGTGAAAAATCTGAAAGATTCCGCATCTGGGTCGACCTGCTCGGCTCACTGTTTCTGTTACTTCCGGTCTGTATCTTCATAACATGGATAAGCTGGGAGTATGTTGCTGCCTCCTGGTCTGTGATGGAGAGTTCTCAGGAGGCTGGAGGTATCCCTGCGGTATTTTTACTTAAAAGCATTATCTTATTGATGTCCGGCTTGTTGACACTTCAGGGGCTATCGATATTTTTGACCAATCTGTTCTATCTGACTGGTCGATTACCCTATAAAGCTGAACATGAACGGGAAGAGATCTAATGATGTTTGAATTGATGCCTCTTCTGCTATTTATCTCTGTGTTTGTGGTGTTGTTGTTCGGTTTTCCTGTCTCCTTTTCACTTGCAGGTACAGCTCTGCTTTTTGCCGGTATCGGTGCCTTAACTGGTACATTTGATGCCTCATTCCTTGAGGCGATCCCCAACCGAATCTACGGTACGATGATTAATGAAACACTCATCGCGGTGCCTCTATTTGTGTTTATGGGCATTATGTTAGAGCGGTCACAGGTTGCCGAGCAGCTTTTGGAGACGATGGCGCTACTGTTTGGCCCGCTTAGATCCGGTTTGGGTATCTCGGTAATGGTGGTCGGCATGTTACTCGCAGCAAGCACCGGGATTGTGGGTGCAACGGTTGTCACGATGGGACTGTTGTCACTACCAACCATGTTAAAACGCGGTTATGACCCCAGAGTGGCAACGGGGGCAATCTGTGCATCAGGCACACTCGGACAGATTATTCCTCCCTCCATCGTTTTAGTGCTGCTTGGTGATGTGATGTCGTCGGCATACCAGCAGGCACAACTTAATATGGGCATCTATGCCCCGGACACTGTTTCGGTTGGGGATCTTTTTGCTGGAGCCTTGATTCCAGGAATCATGCTGGTTGGTTTCTATATTATTTATCTGATATTTCTTGCGGTGATCCGTCCTGGAAAGGTTCCGGCAATTCCGCTTGAGGAGCGTAACCTGATTAATCGCAAAGAGCTGTTGATCCGTGCGGCTAAGGTACTGTTACCACCTCTATTCCTGATTTTCGCAGTTCTGGGTTCAATTCTTGGTGGTTTTGCCACACCAACAGAAGCTGCGTCTGTCGGTGCAGTCGGCTCTATTCTGCTCGCGATCAGCCAACGCAAGTTCAACCTGTCGATTTTGAAGGATGTGGTTGAGGGCACGACCAAGGTCTCTAGCATGGTGTTTATGATTCTGATTGGAGCCTCGGTCTTTTCACTGGTGTTTCGTGGTTTTGGTGGTGATGAGGTGGTTCAGGAGATCCTGCACAATCTGCCTGGCGGCGTTGTTGGTGCGGTGATCACTGTGATGCTGATTATGTTCCTGCTTGGATTTATCCTCGACTTTATCGAGATCACCTTCGTTGTCGTGCCGCTGGTTGCCCCAGTGCTGCTGGCGATGGGGCTTAATCCTGTGTGGCTTGGGGTAATGTTTGCGCTGAATTTGCAGACCTCGTTCCTGACTCCACCTTTTGGTTTCTCTCTGTTCTATCTTAGGGGTGTTGCACCACCTGAGATCAAAACAACTGACATCTATCTGGGTGTCATTCCATTTATTGCGATACAACTCATTACCCTGGCACTGCTCGCCTATTGGCCGCATTTGGTGACTTGGTTGCCCAATCTGATCTACGGAAGCTGATTAAAAACGCCCGAGTCTACCGGGCGTTCTAGTTTATGATTTGGATTAATCTATGGTCGTAACCCGGGGTTGGAGTCAACCTGAAATAACATTTTGCAGAAGTTATTAGCGACACTCTTTCAACTAACGCTTATTTTTCCTTACAGAGTGACTCCGACCCTTCCTCTAATCCGGGGTCGGAGTCAACCTGAAATAAAATTTTGTAGAAGTTATTAGCGACACTCTTTCAACTAACGATTATTTTTCCTTGCAGAGTGACTCCGACCCTTCCTCTAACCCGGGGTCGGAGTCAACATGAAATAACATTTTGCAGAAGTTATTAGCGACACTCTTTCAACTAATGCTTATTTTTTCCTTACAGAGTGACTCCGACCCTTCCTCTAATCCGGGGTCGGCGTCAACCTGAAATAAAATTTTGCAGAAGTTATTAGCGACACTCTTTCAACTAACGCTTATTTTTCCTTACAGAGTGACTCCGACCCCTCCCCTGATACACGTTAGATCATTCTGGCGTTCAAATAGGCTCTCTCTGACACATTGTGCCATGCAATCGCCTGATCCCTGAATTTGCGGAATGAGTTAAACACCTTACCTGAGATCGGATCCTTCGCGGCCACTTCTGAAACCACCTCATCCGACAGATCTTTCAATTTCTTAAGAACGTCATCAGGGAATTTACGCAAATCAACCTTATGAACATTAACCAATGTCTCAAGTGCTGCGTTATTACGTGCGGTATACTCAGCTAGCATATTCGCATTCGCAACCTTCGACGCATTAAGAACAATCGACTGAAGATCTTTTGGAAGTGCCTCAAGCGCCTCCTTATTCACAAAGCACTCAAGTGTAGTGCCTGGCTCATGCCAGCCCGGATAGTAGTAGTGCTTGGCGGCTTTATACAGACCAAAGGCCATATCATTGTAGGGACCGACCCACTCTGTAGCATCGATTGCACCTGATTGCAGTGAAGGGAAGATCTCGCCACCAGGTAGAAGAACCGGAGTACCACCAGCACGTTTGAGCACCTCACCACCAAGACCTGGAATACGCATCTTCAGGCCTTTGAGATCGCTTAATGAATTGATCTCTTTATTGAACCAGCCACCCATCTGTACACCGGTATTTCCGGCAGCAGTGGGGATTAGTCCAAATGGCTCGTAAACCTCCTTCCACAGCTCCATACCACCACCACTATAGAACCAGCCATTCATCTCCTGAGCAGTCAGACCAAACGGAACCGCCGCAAAGAATTGCGCCGCTTCACTCTTGCCTTTCCAGTAATAGGCTGCGCCATGCCCCATTTGAGCTGTCCCGCGAGATACGGCGTCAAAGATCTCCAGTGCACCAACAAGCTCTTTGGCACCGTAAACCTTAACCTCCATACGTCCGCCACTCATCTCATTGATTAGGTTGGCAAGATCGTTAGCACCGGTGCCGAGGCCGGGAAAGTTTTTCGGCCATGTGGTCACCATCTTCCATTTGATCTTCGTCTTGGCATGAACTGCCGGTGCACCTACAACTGCAGCACCCACAACAACAGAGCCTGCTCCCATTGTTTTTACAAAATCGCGACGTTTCATAGTTCCTCCAATGCGTTATTGTTATTAATCTGTTTTATGCCCTGAAAAAATGCATAGAAAAATAGTAGTTCAGAGTAGACATCAACACAACGTAAAGTTAATTCCTATTATTGTGGTGGATCGATACATTGCGCTGTAGATGAATTGATTCTGAACCATCCGGCGATAGAGAATCGTTCACGATTCGCTGGCAAAACCTCATGAACATACTCTTCACTTAAAAACACAATCATGGTGCCAAAGGTTGGCATCACCTTCAGATGGTTTTGGTTTTGATCATCAAGATAGATCACCAGTTCACCACCATCCTCAGGTAACCACTCAGGGTTAAGATAAACCACTGTTGTTAAGACTCTGTTTGACTCACCCTTAAAGGCATCAAGATGTTTTTTGTAGTAGTCACCCGGTTCATAGTGCGCAAAATGGCTCTCATAGGAGAACAGTCCCAATAACAATCGACGATTGATATAGCTCTGAAATGATTCAATCCACTCCAGCCATGCTGAACCTGCCTCCGATTCTGAGGTGATCCAGCACACCTCGTCGGTGCGAATGAAATCATTGATTGCATGGTCTTCATTCCTGCCGACACCGGCTCTTTTGAACTCTTCAGGTTTCATCGCAGTCACATGCGCCCACAACTTGTCTGCCAGGTCGTGTGGTAATGCCCCGGGATTAATCGAATACCCTTTTTGAAGAATATCATTGGCTATGTTTTCAAAAAGATGGTCATCACTACCACAACCGCCAGAGACCATATCACTTGTTATTACATTCATTTATTTTTTTCCTTAGACAGTAATGTTTAATAACCTGCACTCCATGCGAATTCCGTTCTCTCCATCTTCATAGTATTTATCCAGTGTTTTAATCGAACTGAAGCCCATCTTTGTATAAAGCGACTGGACATTGAGATCAGATTCTCTAACCTCAAGACGCACTCTTTGTCGTCTAAGCTCTTTACAGACCATAAAAAGTGCAGCGATCAGTTTTTTTGCAACACCATTGCCCCGATAAACCGGATCTACCGCCAGCGAATAGATTCTGACTGGCCTCGGTGACTGTGGGATAAGCATTGTGAGATAACCAATAACTGATTGTTCACTTGTTGCAACAAAGGTAACTGCCTTTGCCTTGGTGAGCAGATATCTCATCTGCCGCTTTTTGATTCGATCTGTTCTAAAACAGGCGTGTTCAATCTCTACCAGTGGCTCCAAATCAGTGACAACGGCTCTTCTGACAGAGAAATCCACTATCGCCCCCTGCGCTCCAAACGCTGTGCAAACTCCGACATAATCAACATATAGAGTTCATTCCCGAGATAGCTGTCCTCCACCTTGTAATCAATGCTTGGATTGTCATTAACCTCTATCACGAAAACCTGCTTTTCCTTCTGTTTGAGATCAACGCCATATAACCCTTTACCGATCATATTTGCCGCCTTGATAGCAGCACCCAGAACTGAGCGTGGGACTTCAAATGTTGGTAACGATTCAAAACCTCCTGAGCTGTTTCGTTTCACATCATGGTTATAGATCTGCCAGTGATTCCTTGCCATGTGATATCGACACGCATAGATTGCACGACCGTTTAGCACGCCTACCCGCCAATCAAAATCGGTATAGAGATACTCCTGAACCAGAACCAGTGAGGTATCGGTCAGAATGGTTTCAAGTTTGGCCTGTAGCTCACTACGGTCATTAACCTTAAAGACACCTTTGGAAAATGATCCCTCTGGAACCTTTAATACCATCGGGTATTCAAAATTGTGCTCAAGTTCATCAAGACCAGATGGTGAAGCCGTAATCGCAATACGTGTTTTGAGTGATGGAACACCTTTGTAGCTAAAGGCATCGTGTAGAAAGACCTTGTTGCAACAGCGTAAAATCGATGTTGGATCATCAATAACGACCAACCCCTCCTGCTCAGCTCTACGCGCCAGTTGATAGGTATGGTGATCTATCGCTGTGGTCTCACGAATAAACAGCGCATCGAACTGATTGATTTGTGATGCCTCTGCGGCTGTAATCACCTCCGCATTGATTCCCACCTTTGCCGCTGCCTTTACAAAACGCTTTATCGCTTCTTTATCACTGGGGGGGTGTTTCTCTTCTGGATCGACCAGAATTGCCATATCCCATCTTAGATGCTTCTGTGATGATGCCCTGCGCCATACCTGATGAGTGAAATTCTGTAACCTCTCAATAAAGATTAAATGACGTTTTTCATCAAGTTGACCAAGCGATAGACGTTCTATCTTCTGTTGAATGGCATTATGGTTACGGGTGAGTGTTACTCTTAGAATTGGTGCCGGGAGCAGTTCAAATATCGAACGAATGGTTCGTTTCCACTCTTGTTGTTCAACCCACCCAAAAAATGAATACAGTTCAACACTCTGACCATCGTCTATTAATCTCATCAACTCGGAGGGAATCTTGTTACTGGTCAGTTGGCGATCCTGATGACGAAGATCATTGATGGTCGAAACACTGGGAATCACCTTGTGTTGGCGTGCTTCTGCAAGCAATGAACAGTAATACCCCCTGCTCAGATAGTGCTCTGTATTGCACAGATTGATGATACGGGTTTTCGGTTCGTTCTTTTTTGGATATTCGTTAAGGTACGTTTCAAAAGTGATGATACTAAGGTACTCATCCTCAACCTGTAACTCACCATCATCAATAACAATTATTGTCTTATACACTGTTATTGCGCTCTGTTAGTGATTGGTTCCAAGTCCAGCAAGTACCTTGAGTATCTGAATAAAAGCTATCACCGATGATATTGGTGCCGTTTCATTTGTTGTATGGTAATCGGATGTCGGGATCTGCAATGTAGTTCCATCAACAACACCATTGGAGGCAGTAATGATTCGTCCCATCTCTGTTGAACCCAGCGATTGAGGCTCTTCCCCTTTTGAGAGCAAGTGGCGATTTATATCCTCAACATATTGATCCTTAAACAGAACGGTTATTCCCTCTTTTTCACAGATGGAGGCCAGTTTTTGCGTTAACTCCCGATTAAAATGACTATTGGCATCTTTATAGCGTAAAACCAGATGTTGCTGTTTTGCTGTCTCAATATCGGGGAATGGACTGGTATCAACAACAATCAGTTGATTGGTTGTATGCCCGAATCGATGAAACCATTCGAGAAGATATCGCCAGCTTTTACCGGCCTCCTCTTGTGAAGTGAAAAAGACCGTCCCCTCAAACCCAATTTCAAACAGATATATCAGTGCTGCGGTTGTCACGACATTATCGATCTGTCCTGTGAGTCTCTCCTCATCAACACGCAATCGATCCCTGAATGCCACCGGAGTGCCTGCAATCAGATGCTCAAGTCCTGTCACCTCAAAAATCAGATTATTACGTTTGGCACAAATATAGCTGTGAGTAATCTGCCCTGTTCCGCGATAGGCACCAGACCATGGTTCATAGGCAAAAACCTGCTGCTCTGCAAATCGGTTCTCAATTTTACGCATTAGCTGCTCTTCAACAGAGTTACCCAATAGATCAGATCGAGCACCGGCAACAAAGGCCGCATACTGAAACTCATTGGGTCCGGTACATATCAATCCATGACGATCAATATGTGCCGACAGCATCAGACTTTCTGGCTGTTTTCCCTGAGCAACCAATACGCCCTCATACCAGGTTACCTTTACATTTCGCTCCTCTAGTTCACGTTGTAAGGTGCGATAAAATGAGTGCTCAGCCCCGACAACACTCGGACTGCGAATAAGTTGTGACAGAAGATTCAGGTATGAGGAGGGAAGCGTCACAGGTGTGACGCTGTCTGTTACTGACCTTGCATCAGAAAGTGCTGCACGCATATGATTCATAACAAGTTATTCCAGTTATGTTGGGGCGGGCTTGCTACATCATGACTGACGCTATGGGCTTTCCAACAGCTATATTTTAAACAGCTAAATAGCACCCAATTATCATTAGCGCAACAAATAATTGACCTCTGATTCAGAAACTTTTTTTACTAAATAAACTTCGATTTGATAACCAGGATTTATTCGTCCACCTTGACCCTTTTTCCAGGTTCAGGCAGCGAGATAAGGAACAGCGAAATCGCTATCGCGACAGTGATCATAATGATGCGCAGGTAGAGATCAGTAATAAAAAACGTGGTTGTAATTGCAAAGGATATCACGATGGTTGAGACCGCTTTAATCATTGCCGGTTTTGTCATTGAGCGCTCCTGCTCCCAGTTTCTGACACCCTCTCCGAAATAGCGATGATTCAAGATCCATTGATGTAGCCTTTCGGAACTACGAGAGAAACTCCATGCAGAGATCAAAAGAAAAGGGGTTGTGGGTACAACCGGGATCAATAAGGCAATAAGTCCGGTGATCAACGATATCCACCCGATACTCAGTAACACTGTTTTTTTTATGATCTGTTCCAATATTAACGCTTTGTGTTGTACATCATTTATACAACTCTCCCGGATCTTACCTGTTTCAGCTACTACGGATTTCAGATGCGTCGACAATCAGTGGTTTGGCCACCACAGCATTTAATGACGGCTCAAGCTCAGGATATTTAAAGACAAAACCGGATTGGACAAGCCGCTCAGAGGTAACACACTGTCCAGAAGTCATCACATCTGCCCCTTCACCAAATATCAGTTTAAGTAGTAGCTTCGGCACAGGAATCACCGCAGGTCGATTAAGTACCCTACCTAACACCTTTGTCATCCCGAGGTTGGTATCTGGATTTGGTGCGCTGATGTGGTAGATCCCTTCCATTGAAGGCTGCTTCAGTGCATGTTGATAACAACTTGTCAGGTCATCAATATGTACCCATGAGAATGGTTGTTGACCACTCCCTACCGGGCCTCCCAGTCCCATACTGAATATCGGAAGTAGCTGCTTGATAATGCCGCCATCGTGACCAAGTACCAAAGCGAAACGAAAGATCAGTGTTCTCACCCCGGACGCTGTTGCTGCTAATGCTGCCTCTTCCCAGTCACGGGAGACCTTACCGAGAAAGTCTTTAGCATTGGGTTTATCTGACTCGACATAACACCCATTCGCATCAAACGCACCAATTGCCGATGTAGAGATAAATATTCCGGGACGTTGCTGTAGCTTTGCGATGGCCTTGACCAGCTTACGGGTAGTTTCAACTCGACTATTGTAGATGCGCTGTTTATATGAGCGACTCCAGCGATGATTGATGGTCTCACCTGCCAGATTGATGATCGCCTTACACCCTTGTATACGCTCTGCAAGATGCTCAGTGCGACTTCCGAGGTCAGCTCGACCAAGTGCAATGATCTGGTGACCATCCCTCCTGAGAGTTGAGGTTAAATGTCTGCCAATAAAACCACTCGCTCCGGTGATTGCAATCCTCATAGCCTTCTCCCTTGTTCAATATTTAATCAATATCCATGGATCTGGTGGATTTTAAATACGCTTTCAAGCCACTGATTAGGGATTGTTACTATTGCTTTTCTGTTTCAGATCCCAAATCTTTATACCCATCCAAAGTGTAGACGGAAAATTAAAGAATGATTGTCAGGATCGAAAAAGAGATCGCACAAATCAATCAACAACAGTGGAATCAACTGGTTCGTGATAACCATCCTTTTCTCCGCTATGAGTTCCTGCTGGCTCTGGAACAACATCGCTGTGTAGGTGAAACCTTTGGTTGGCTACCTTGTCATGTGACGGTTTATGAGGGAGAACAGCTTGTAGGTGCAATGCCGCTCTACCTGAAAACCAACTCCTATGGTGAGTTTGTCTTCGACCAGAGTTGGGCAGATGCATGGCAGCGTAACGGTTTGAAATACTATCCCAAGTTGGTTTCGGCAATCCCCTATACTCCGGCGACTGGAGAGCGACTACTCGTTAAAAAGGGATATGAGCAGCAGGTTTATCCACGTCTTCTAGAAGGGGCGCAAAACGCAGTCGAGAACTACGATGCAAGCTCTCTGCACCTCCTCTTTCCTGTTGGGAAACAGCAACAGTGGCTGCAATCTCAAGGGTTTTATACACGCCATGACTGCCAATACCACTGGTATAACCAGGACTATCAAAACTTTGATGATTTTCTGGCAAATCTGAATAGCCGCAAACGCAAAAAGATCAAACAAGAGCGTCGGTATGTTCAGGAAGCTGGGATCAGCCTGCGGGTTTTAGATGGGCACTGCGCCACTGAAGATGACTGGGATCGGTTTTGCTGTTTCTACCACGAAACCTTTAATCAAAAATGGGGGATCGCAACGCTTAATGGTGACTTCTTTAAATCCGTGGCAAAGGCAATGCCAGATCAAGTTGTGCTGGTCATGGCAGATCATAATGATCGCTCTATAGCCGGTGCATTAATGTACCGCAGTAACACAACACTTTATGGTCGTCATTGGGGATCGATTGAACATTTTAACGCGCTCCATTTTGAGGCGTGTTATTACCAGGGCATTGAATACTGTATTAAGCATGGACTCAATAGATTTGAACCCGGTGCACAGGGAGAGCACAAAATAGCGCGAGGATTTATTCCAACACTAACCCGTTCATGCCACTGGATAAAAGAGCCTCGATTCAAAGCGGCGATTGAACAATTTACACATGATGAGTATCAGGCGATCCAGGATTATATGGATGAATTAGATCAACATCTTCCGTACAAAAAGAGCGGATAAACTTTAGAGCCTGTTGAAATCATCTTGATAAAAAACATACTGATTCCGACCCTTTGCTTTAGCCTGATACATCGCCTTATCAGCTTTGCTTAACAGTTGGTCTTCATCACCTTGTTCAAACGAACAGACAACACCAATACTTACCGATACTTTCGCTTCACCAAATGTACCATAGCAGGGTTCAGAAACCGTGGCCAGGATTCGGTGCAGTATCGCATGAAGCTGCTCTTCATCTTCATAATCGTTAATGAGTGCGACAAACTCATCACCACCAACCCGCGCCAGAGTGTCACTAGAGCGGACAGCATTTTGTAACCGTTGCCCAATCTCTTTCAAGATCTGATCACCGACATTATGTCCATGGGTATCATTAATCGGTTTAAAGCCATCCAGATCCATATAACATAATGCTAACAACTGATGATGGCGCTTGAATTGGTTTATCGCTGATTTAATTCGATCATAGAGCAATAGACGATTCGGCAACCCTGTTAATGGGTCATAAAAAGCCATCTGCCTTAGCTCATCCTCATGCCGCTTTATATAACTAATATCATGAAATACTGCGACGTAATGATTAAGGTTGCCCTCTTCATCGACGATTCGATCAATACTTGATCTTTGAGGGTAGATTTCACCACTCTTTCTGCGATTCCAAAACTCGCCCTGCCAATTTCCGGACTGAATCAACTCATCCCACATCTGTTTATAGAACTCTTTTGAATGTCTGCCTGAGCTTATCGAATTCGGGTTTTTTCCGATTAACTCTTCAAGCTCATAACCAGTTATTTTTGTGCTCGCAGGATTTGCATCAACAATAATTCCATCTGCATCAGTAATAAATATGCCATCTTGAGAGTGGTCAAAAACTGCTGCCGCCAAACGGAGCTGCTGTTCACTTTCGCTCAATTTACGAGTTAATAGAAAGTTCTGGTGAAATGATGAGGCAATATTTTTCGTGGTAACAAGAATAAAGAATAGAAAAAGCGTGATACTGATCGACACTTGTCGAAAGAGTGCCTCATCATGGAACATAAACCAAAACAGTATCGGAACAATGATGATGCAGATGGTGACCAATGCCATCCCTTTGTTTGTTGAATAAAGAGATATTGCCCCTCCAGCCAAACCAACCATAAAGCATAAAACAATAACCTGATGGATTAAGGAGTCGACAGGCAGTATAACAATGCTCCCTATCCCCCAAATGAGTGTAGAGAACAGGAGTGTTACAAAATAGTATCTCTTCCAAACTAGTAGAACATCACCTTCTGGGCGTCGGCGTTTATAACTGATAAACAGTAAAAACCTCAGAAGTGTTCCGAATGTGAGTAAAGATAGCCATATACCCAATATCAAATGAGACTGAACAGGCCAAAGAATTGCTGTCAGCAGTAGCGCCATAATAAAACTGATAAACATTGCAGGAAATGACAACTCAAACAACAGCCTGAGCTTGTCGATTCTGACTAATGTATCAATATTATCTTGAGACTCATTTGTCATTGATATCTACTCTGAGAGCCCTTTTTATCACCTTATTTTAAAAAGCCGATCGCAAAACACTATCTGCTATCTAAAGAACTGGCACCACACGCACATGCGCCTCGAATATACCATAAATATCAAGGTTATTAGCGAATAAACCATTACTCTGTCGTTTTAGAACTGTAGATTAAAGACGTTGCAGTGCCTGAAAATGACGCTTAATTGTAGACTGATAGTAGACTGATGATAGAGCAGAAAAACCCACATCCCTGTAAGTCTTCTAAGTTACTGAAAAGTAACGTGAAATTGGTAGGCGCGATCGGATTACTTCAGGCATCCTCGGCAACCGCTCCTTGCGTTGCTCTACCTCCTACATCCATGTAGTCGTGCATTTCACCCTTCGGGTCGCACTCCGTGCGCTCAAAATCGCTCCCAGCGATTTTGTCGAACACGTTCTCATCCGATCGCTGGAAATAAAAAAAGGAGTTCCTTATGGGAACCCCTTTTTGTATTTGGTAGGCGCGATCGGATTCGAACCAACGACCCCCACCATGTCAAGGTGGTGCTCTAACCAACTGAGCTACGCGCCTGTAATTCAGGAGCCGCTATTCTAATGTAACCCCCCTGATTGTCAACCTGATATCCGATGATAAAAATCTGGTGGTACTTAATGGATACCTACGCCTGTACTGGGATCAACGGAGTACATCGCAGGTAGCGAATGGGCGATCCCTTTATGGCAATCAATACAGGTCTCGCCATGGTCGAAGCCCTTAATATGTTGCTTTACAGCTCGCCGCCCCTGTCTGACATAATCCATAGATTCATAATCGTGACAGTTGCGACACTCTCTGGAATCCGTTTTTTTCATGGTCCGCCATACCACCTGTGCCAGCTCTAATCTCTTCTCTTCAAACTGCTCTGGTGTATCGATTGTGCCCAGTAGTTTGTGCCATAACTCGTTGCTTGCCTTTATTTTTCGAATCACCTTATGCGTCCACTCTCTTGGCACATGACAATCAGGGCAGACTGCTCGCACACCGGTACGATTACTATAGTGAATGGTGTTTTGATATTCGGTATAGACGTTATCCTCCATCTCGTGACAGCTAATACAGAATTTCTCGGTATTTGTCGCTTCCATTGCGGTATTAAAGCCACCCCAAAAGATGATGCCCGCCACAAAACCTATCCCAAGCAGTGCACCAATGGAATAACGAGTTGTTGGTCTTGTTAATACTGAAATCAGACCACGATGTTTAGACATTCATTCTCTCCAAAATCCTGCGCTAATCACAGCTATCGTCGTTTATGCTGCACTGAGAACAGTGGTTCAAATGTGTTCTCCATCAGCGGTTTTGCATTAACCTGAGGAACATGACACATTGTGCAGAAATATCGACGTGCCGATATATTTGCTCGTATTCCTCCGTCTCTGTCTTCGAAATGTGTCAGGCTAACCTTGGTTGCCTCTGATTTGCGATAGTTAACCCAGCTATGACAGTTGAGGCACTTATTAAACCTGGCATTAATGGTGTAACCACTAATGGTATGAGGAATCAGTGGAGGTTGCTGAACATAGTCACGAACGATGGGTTCCCGGTCAGATTGCCAGGGTTTGTTGGTCACCTCATTTGATGCGCCGCTAATCGGATTAGCACCCCTTAACGAGAGAACATCGGCAGATGCCTGAGGTAAAAACCCGGCAAGCAAAAGAAGCAACACAACTCCTGTCACTCTAATCATCGTGTTCTTCCTTTACTCGTGTGATCTTACAGGCGCATTTTTTGAAATCGGTCTCTTTTGATAATGGATCAGTCGCATCAAGCGTCAGTTTATTCACTAGTCGTCCGGCATCAAACCACGGTATAAAAACCATGCCTTCAGACATTCGATTTCGACCTCTGGTTTCAATCATTATGGTGATCTCCCCTCGTCGGGTGATGACCTTCGCTGTCATCCCTCTACGCAAGCCGCGTGCTTTTGCATCTCTGGAGTTCATGTAACAAATCGCATCAGGGAAGGCTTTATACAGTTCTGGCACACGCCGGGTCATTGAGCCAGAATGCCAGTGCTCCAACACTCGACCGGTGCTAAGCCAAAGATCATATTCATCATCAGGTGATTCGGCAGGTGGCTCGTATGGTGCGGTGATAATGTTGGCGCGACCATCGGGTTTTCCATAGAACTGAACCCCCCTTCCTTTCTCAACATGCGGATCATACCCTTCACGGTAACGCCATTGTGTCTCTTTGCCATCAACAACTGGCCAGCGCAACCCTTGCACCTGATGGTAATGATCAAAGGATGCAAGTTCATGCCCCTTTTTAGGCCCTTTCAAACCAAAGAGCCGATACTCTTCATAAAGTCCTTTTTGTACATAAAATCCAAAGGCTTCCATCTCATCATTGTCGTAGTGATTACCACGATAATCGGTAACGACTTGTTGTGAATATTTGTTAACAACACCATTATTAAAGAGCAGCTCAAATAGCGTTTTGCCCCGAACGATTGGTTTTTTTGCAATCAAATGGTCAGGCCAGACCTCTTCGACCTTAAACCGTTTTGAGAACTCCATAATCTGCCACAAGTCTGATTTGGCCTCACCCGGAGCCTTTACCTGCTGACGCCAGAACTGAGAACGACGCTCAGCATTACCATAAGCCCCCTCCTTCTCTGTCCACATCGCTGTAGGCAGAATCAGATCGGCGGCTGTTGCGGTAACCGTTGGGTAGGGATCGGAAACCACAATAAAGTTATCCGGGTTACGGTAACCTGGGTAACCCTCCTCGTTCATGTTTGGCGCGGACTGCATGTTATTGTTGCACATCACCCAATAGGCGTTGAGCTTGCCATCCTTGAGCATTCGATTCTGCTGTACCGCATGGTAGCCGGGTTTGGCGGGTATTGTTCCTTCAGGCAACTTCCAGACCATCTCGGCGAAGTCGCGGTGTGGTTTGGCTGTTACAACCATATCGGCCGGTAGTCGATGAGAGAAGGTTCCAACTTCGCGCGATGTTCCACATGCTGAAGGCTGGCCGGTAAGCGAAAATGGGCTGTTTCCTGGCTCAGAAATCTTACCCATCAGAAGATGGATGTTATAGATCAGGCCATTTGCCCAGACACCGCGTGAATGTTGATTAAGACCCATGGTCCAGAATGAGGTGATTCTCTTTTTAGGGTCGGCATAGAGCTGTGCTAACTGCTCAAGGCTGCGTTCAGAAACACCTGAAAGCTCAGAGACATATTCAAGAGTGTAAGGTTTTAGTGTTTCTACATACTCATCAAAGCTGATTTTTTCGAGAAGACTCCGACCAGCATTTACTGATTTTTGCTCCTTTGGATGATCTGGCTTCAACCCATAGCCGATATCAGTTGGTGTTTTGGTAAAGTTGACATGCTGTTCAATAAACGACTGGTTATAGGCTCTATTCTCGATGATGTAGTTTGCGATGTAGTTCAGGATTGCAAGGTCAGTTTGCGGTTTAAAGGTTAATTCGTTATCGGCCAGTTCATAACAACGGTTTTCAAAGGTTGAAAGAACATGTACCTCACACCCCTCTTTGGTTAAACGGGTATCAGTCAGGCGAGACCATAAAACCGGATGCATCTCGGCCATATTTGAGCCCCAGATGACAAAGGCATCGGCATGTTCGAGATCATCATAACAACCCATCGGCTCATCGGCACCAAAGGCTCGCATCAATGCCCCTGCCGCCGAAGCCATTCCATGACGGGAATTAGAATCAATATTGTTCGAGCGAAAACCGGCCTTAAAAAGCTTTGAAGCAGCATAGCCTTCCCATACTGTCCACTGACCGGAACCGAACATCCCGACACTTGAGATCATCTCTGCTATTGACTTATCCCTGTTGGCAATTCTGTCCTTTTTAAGCGCCAGCTTGAACTTATCGGCCATCACATCAAAGGCCTCGTCCCAGCTAACCTCTGTAAACTCACCCTCCTTGTGGTATTTACCATCTTTCATCCGTAAAAGCGGCTGAGTCAACCGATCCTTTCCGTACATAATCTTGGAGAGAAAATAGCCCTTAATACAATTGAGTCCACGATTAACCGGTGCATCATGATCGCCCATGGTTGCAACTATCTTACCCTCCCGGGTTCCGACCAGTACGCTACAACCCGTCCCGCAAAAACGACAGACCGCCTTATCCCAGCGGATCTTGTCATCGTTAACCACAGCGCTCCCCAGCCCTGGAATTGTAATTCCGGCGACGGTGGCTGTCGCCGCAATAACCTGCGATTTAATAAAGTCACGGCGGCTGAGTTTCATTATGCCCTCTCCTGAACTACACGTTCATTGGCACCGATATCCTCGAAATGGTGGTAAACCATCGATGCACTGAGAACGCCATCAATATTTTGAAGGTCATTGACGGTATTGAAGAGCTGATCATCGCTAACACCCTCAACGGTGAGCACCATACGGCCATCATCACTAACCCCATGCACCTCAACACCCTCGATCTCGCTGAGCAGCTCTTTGACTCGCAACAACTCACGGGGTTTAGAGCGAATAATGACACCACTAATATTCATCGAACCACCACGGCTAGCGACTGTATTGAATGAGAAACGGAAAAGGGACATTGGCAACTAAATGGAACGGCGGCGCCCACAGACTCAAATAAATCGATAAAAACGCGGGAAACCGCGCGGCGCAGAGAAATTGGCCATATCTCAGCTACCGACAAAGGCCTGATGGCACCCAATACTCTACAGTGAATCCCCATTTGAAAGCGCTTTTCTACCATACCCACTATTTTTTTGTTATTTGCCGCCGACTATAACCATGTTGGTGATGGCACAGTCGAAGTATCCCACCAAAGGCTAACTGTATCTCAAATCCGGCAAGATTTCTTTAGCGAAATAGTAGTATGGGGTATCAGAATGGAATGGAGCAAATATGTCGACATCAGGAATATCTACCCAATCGACTTGGATCAAACAGGAATATTTACAGCAATAGCCCTTCATATTGAAGGGCTATATTCTTGCTAACAAAATACCAACGTGAAATGTACTTTTTATCTACTAGTGGCACTCCACAATTCTTTGTTCAACCGGCACAGGGTTATTTATATATCTATTAAGAGTATTCGAACAGTCTGCCCAAGAATCGATGATAACGCCTGGAGACAATATTTCTGACATTTCTCCACAGTTTGGAACGACAACGGTATCAACAATATTTGAACCAGGATGAACCGAACCATTTATTGGATGAGCTTGTACGTTCATTGGATCCAAATATGGTGACCATAGTGGCCCATTTGGCAACTCTTTATACATATCAATAACTGCATTCAAGTTGCCCCAACCATAGTTTAATATCTGAATGTTACATGAATTCTGTAAATAGAAACTTGGAAGATTAATTGTTGTATAGTTGTCCCGCTTTGATTCCATGCCATCGCAGTTATAATCCCACCCTTGTGTCAATGATGGTGAACTGAAATACATTGTCTGACCAGGAAAAACATTAGGATCATTATCGTCGCAATCTAGATAGCTATAAGAACCGTCTCCATCATTGTCAATTAGTAAACAATCATCAATGACACCATTACAATCTTGATCTATTCCATCACCACAGATCTCCGTTTCAGGGATAACTGCGCCTACACAGTTACCAAACAGACCATCGGAACATATTCGATAACCGGTCTTGCATCTACTAACACCGATTGTGGCTAAACCTGACGTGTGTGGATAGCAAATCAGCATATCTCCATTGTCACAACCCAATGTTAAACCCATCGGCCCTTGTGGTCCCATAGGACCAGGATCACCCTGTGGACCTGGAGGACCAATAATACTCACCCCATCTTGTCCAGCTGGACCTGTTGGACCAGTTAATCCGATAGGGCCTTGTGAACCTGTGGCACCAGTATCACCTTTGGGACCTTGAGGACCAGTTAAACCGATAGGACCTTGTGGACCGGTTGCACCAGTATCACCTTTGGGACCTGCTGGACCAGTTAAACCGATAGGACCTTGTGAACCGGTTGCACCAGTATCACCTTTGGGACCTGCTGGACCTGCTGGACCTGCTGGACCTGTTAAACCGATAGGGCCTTGTGCGCCCGTGGCTCCAGTATCCCCTTTGGGTCCTGTTGGGCCGGTTAAACCGATTGGACCTTGTGGACCGGTTGCACCAGTATCCCCTTTGGGACCTGCTGGACCTGCTGGACCAGTTAAACCGGTAGGACCTTGTGGACCGGTTGCTCCAGTATCACCTTTGGGTCCTGCTGAGCCGGTTAAACCGATAGGACCTTGAGACCCTGTTGCACCAGTATCCCCTTTGGGACCTGCTGGACCTGCTGGACCAGTTAAACCGGTAGGACCTTGTGGACCGGTTGCACCAGTATCACCTTTGGATCCTGTTGGGCCGGTTAAACCGATGGGACCTTGTGGACCGGTTGCACCAGTATCACCTTTGGGTCCTGTTGGGCCGGTTAAACCGATGGGACCTTGTGGACCGGTTGCACCAGTATCACCTTTGGGTCCTGTTGGGCCGGTTAAACCGATGGGACCTTGTGCACCGGTTGCACCAGTATCACCTTTGGGACCTGCTGGACCAGTTAAACCGATTGGACCTTGTGGACCAGGATCACCCTGCGGCCCCATTGGCCCTTGTTCACCTTGAGGCCCAACGATCGTAATAACATCATCATCTTTATTTTTTCTTTTTTTACTCTTTTCATCGTTATCTGCATAAGCTGGCGCAGTTAATGAGGCGATTATTAACAGCAGTCCAGTGTATAAAGTGAACCTCTTATAGATGTTATTCATGATTCCGTATTCCCCTATGCAATCTGAAAAAACAGATGATCGTTTTTTAGTTGATGATTAGCTTGTATTGTTGATTGAATGCGCCCCAATCAGGCAAAGAGGTGGGTTAATCCTTTACCATCTGCGGAGAGACATTTCCCTACATATATGAAGGACTTTAATGGTATCACCCTATAGCGTCAATACTACTAAAGTAGTAGCCAAGTAATGATTCCAATCTGGATAGTATCTGAAAGAAATGTATCAATAGTGAAGGGTTGTACTTAAATTATGTCGTTCTAAAGACACTCAGCCTGAGTACTACCCAGACTGAGTAATTTTTAAACGTTGCTACGCAATAGCTATGGTAGCCCCGTTACAGGTATTGCGCTGTTAATCTTGAGTTGTATCGGAGTGCCGTCCAGACTCCATGTTGTATTTGTAACATCATTATCTGTGGCATCGATGTTTGTCCATGCTCCATCAACAATACTAACCGAATCATTAAGATCGCCATCAACATAAAAAGTGTGTCGATCACTATCTGGCAGATTACGGATAATGGCTGTCGATAACGTGAGATTATATGAAGTGTTTATACTAATCCCATCGTTTTTAACTAAATCAATCTTCTCAAAACCAGTGATCCTATTTATTGCTGAACCAAATCCTGCCACTGAGAAATCAATAGCCGTAGCTCCAGAATTGAAATGTAAGGTATCAAACCCTTTACCTCCGCTTAGACGTCCAATTTCTGAAGACAAGCTATAACCAAATGTTTTAACAACATCATCCCCCTGACCCAAGAAAACAATGTCCGGCCCATCATAAACATCCATGTAGTCATCACCCTGTTTTGGATAGAAATAATTATTTACAAATAATGTATTGGTGTTATTACCTTCATCTCCAACATAATAAGCATTACCACCAAAGTCACCACCCTTAATCAGGTAGGCTTGTCCACCGTTGTTTGTAACTGTTGACGAGCTTGATGCGCTCATGATCAAATCAGTAAATCCATCTCCATTAAAATCACCACCGTTGCCGATAACACCAAAGTTCTCATCTTTATCAACACCAAGAATGCCAAACCCCTTGGTCAAATCAGAGTCAACGGTGGTTAATGAAAGAACTGATGGCTGTGTTGCATTTCCGTAAACCACATATGTCTTTCCTTGATTTGAATCATAACTTTGTGACGAAAACAGTAGATCATCATAGCCATCACCGTTGATATCACCTATTTTTCCAACACGATAACCAATATATGTATTAACTAGAGCAGGATCACTTGAACCGCCTTCAACTACAAATCCGGTTGTGCCATTCAACCCTGATGGCGCTGCAATACTCGCTAGAGTAGCCTTTCCATAGACTACATACACCTTTCCAATATATTCATATACAAGCGTACTTGGGTTTTGTCTTTGTGCCTGATCATGACCTATCGCCAAATCATCAAAACCATCATGGTTGAAGTCGCCAATTGCACTGATTGTGTAACCCATATGAAGATTTGCATCTGAACCAGAGATAGTAACTACTGACGGATCAGTTATTGAAAATTCATTCAGTCCAACTCCACCCAAACTAAATGTAGAATTTCCAGGAATAATATAAACACTACCCCCACCTGTTACAGGAGTATTGGTATAGCGTGAAGAGATTGCAATATCACTAAAGCCATCACCATTCATATCTCCTACACCCGCTATTGCCTCACCAAATCCGCTACTTGTCCCATCGTTAATTACAACAAATCCATTAGTACCATCAAGATTACTAAAGAAGGCAGGATCGTAACTCCATGCACCGCCATGACCATATATGACATAAATCGCACTAGTCACTACCCATGAAGAATTTGCAACCAACATGTCATCGTAACCATCACCATTGATATCGCCCGCTCCAGCAATCTTTGTACCGGTATAATTAGTATTGGATGATTGCATCACGACGGCAATGCTTGTAAGTGAAGTATCAATCAATGTTGGATCTACGGAGTCCTTTAGGCTAACCACACCACCTGCTCTTATACCCGCCTGTCCAAAGAAGAGAACCGCCTGACTCTTTTGTGGTCTACCTATTAACAGGTCATCAATCCCATCACCATTCACATCACCTACACCAGCTACGGTTATAGATTCAATTGCCAGGTTTCCTCCAACAACACATGGTGGCGGGCAAATACTTACCGGATCGAACAGATCAATCTTATAGCCTTGTGATTCAGTCATTGTTGATAGTGAAATATCTGCAAAGGTACCATCTTTGGTTCCATATAAAACATAAGCATATCCACGCTCTGTTGTTACAACCACATCTTCATAACCATCCTTGTTAAGGTCACCTGCGATCTGTACATCATTTCCCATATATGAATCAGTAATACCACTGTTAATAGTAATGCCCTGAGACTCAGTCATGGTTTTAAGATCTATAGTGTCATCAGTTATCTCAATAGATAAGATTGTAATATCCGGTGCAATCGCATTGACCATCGAATTAGTATTAACATTAAGAGAGAAGTATTTAGGTCCTTCCATCTTCTGATCCTGAATTAACGGAATTGCAATCTCCTTAACAAGCTCACCCGGATAGAAGGTTACAGTTGCAGGACTTGGGGTGGTGTAATCAACACCATCAAGAGCTGTGTTATCAACAAGTGTATAGTCAAAACTACTTTGGTAAACACCCGTCGTTCGTTTCACGCGTATTTTCGCAAACCCAGCTCCCTCATTTACCGAAGTAACTCCTCCGGCTATGCCTCCAACGGTATCGATTACAATCTTGGGTAATCCTGGGAGGTTCGGACTCGCGTAGATCGATACACCATTATTGTTGGTATACCTCACACCGCCAGTACCGAATGTATATAACGTAAGATCCTGACCTGAAGTTGGACTCCAGCCTCCATCAAGGAATGCAATCTTGTCATCACTGTCACCATTTATGATAACTCTGCCAAAATCTGCTTGTTGATTTAGCATTCGTATCGCGGCTTCATTAACAGCAAGAGAGTTAGCACCACTACCGGCAAAATCGATAATCTCTATACCCTTAATCTGCTCTGGCTTAAGTGAGGTAATATCAAAAGCGTTATTCCCGGACGTATCAATAACCAGCTTATCAATACCCTTACCACCATCAATACGGGCAAAATTGAGATCAGAGACATAGAAGGTGTCACTCCAACTACCACCACTAAATATATCTGCTCCGCCCTGACCATTAAGTGTTTCGTTACCGCTATCACCAACCAGCACATCAACGCCACTAGTGCCTGTTGCACTACCATTTGTTGAGACATCAACAGTTACTGCATTGGTATAATTACCACCAACAAAGGCATAAGCCTTGCTACTACCGTAATTGGTGTGGCCAACAAAATCGTAATAACCATCACCATTGATATCACCATGCCCTGAAACACTGGAGCCAAGGCGATCGCCCTTGTTTAAGCCAGTGATGGTGTAGCCGTTGCTACCATCAAGTAAAGAGAGCGACAGGTCTGTGCCCAAGCCACCATAGACAAGATAGATCTGACCCTTATACCTGCCTTCATTCTTTGCACCGATAACCACATCATCTTTGCCATCTGCATTGACGTCCCCAACACCAGCAACAGAGCCCCCGGTATAGGAATAGAAACCATTCCCTGTCAGACGTATGCCTTTTCCTGTCAGAGATGTACCAATATCCAATGTGGTCACACTTGCCAGACTGCTACCACCATATATGATAGCGGCACCCCCTGAAGAGTTACTTGAGTATGGGGTTCCAATGATGATATCAGTGTAGCCATCACCATTAAAATCACCCGCACTATCAACCGACTGGCCTGAATAGCTGCCTTGACTGTCGCTATTTGTGAAGGTCACACCGTTAGTTCCAAGGCTTTGAAGTGAATAGGTATTACCTGCCATAGTGTTATTGCCATAAATCAGATAAGTAATACCTTGATAATTATTTGCGTACGGCGCACCTACTAATATATCTGCATAACCATCACCATTAACATCCCCGGCTGAAGCTACACTTCTTCCAGCATTTGCACTGGAATAAGTACCTGCTGGTGGTGGCGGACCATCAATGACAAACCCAGCACCTGAGACCACTATAGTCGACAAATTAAGATCAACTACACCAAAGTCTGATTTACCTTTAACCACATAGACTCTACCAGCACGGCTATTAGCGTTTGGTGCACCTATCAGAATGTCATCAAAACCATCACCATCTACATCACCTGCACTGGCAACAGAAAAGCCAGTGTTAAAATAACCCTCACCAAGAATTTTTATCCCAGTGCTTCTTGAAGTGGTGAATCCTGCAAGATTCATTGTTCCCATTGTTGTCAGTGAATAATTGCCAAACACGAGATAGACCACCCCAAAGTTTGTTCCACCTGTAAAATCTTCGTAAGGAGCTGAAATGATAAAGTCATCAAGGCCATCTCCGTTGACATCACCAGCTCCACTAACTGACATTCCTGTATTTGACCAAGGGGTAGCGCCTGTAATTGCAACTGTTGCTAAACCATCTGCATTCCCCAGTGTCCCGGCATCACTGCTTCCAAATATTAGAGTTACTTCTCCATTTGTATTACCTGTTTGCGGTGACTGTGGTGATGAAACCAGCATATCCTCAAAACCATCACCATTCACATCACCAACAATAGATACCGTTTTAAATGCATCCATATCCATTTGTTGTGAACCTGATATCTCAAATCCGTTCTGCCCTGTAAGATAGAAGAGATCCAACGGAGTGTGAGTAATTGTTGCCACTGGTAACGATGAAGGTGGAATAATCTTGCTGTAGTTACTGAGTTCAAGCTTGAACTGCTCTGCTGCTTCTGGAAGCTGGTCATTGGTAATAAGAACATCTACATATTGTGAGTTAATACCTGCTGCGAAGGTAATGGTTCCTGTTACCGACTGATAATCAACATTACCAACAGCAGTGATATCTGTTGTTGAGTAATCAACTGATACAGGAAAATCATGTGAATGGCTCAAGGTTAATGTAAACCTTGCAGAAACATTACTACCCTCAGCCGTAGAAACATCTGCAACTACCAGTTGTGGATAGGCATTAACAATTACATTATCCGTTACAGAATAAGTGCTGTTACTCAATGACAACTGTAGTTCATAATCACCCGCCACATCTGGTGTAAAGGATGGTGTCGCAGTAGATGAATTCACAATACTGGCATTTGTTAGCGCTGAGCTAACTGGTTTATTTACAAAGATCCAGGCATAAGCCGCGTCACCATCAATATCACTACTACCCGTACCGTCAAGATTAACAGTAGTTCCAGGTGTCAGCACCTGATCACTCCCTGCATTAGCAGTCAATGAATCTGCCACCGGATTTACCGTCACTGTTAAAGTTTGGGTTGCGGTTAAAACTGGTGTTCCTGAGCTGGCCTGTATTGTCACCGTCGCAGTTCCATGAGCATTGGCCTTGGAACGCAAGATCACATCACCAGTGGTCGGGTCAATACTTGCAGAGGTGAACAGCGCAGCGTTGGTCTGACCAGTTACCGAATAGGTAATCGTCTCACCATTCACATTGGTAGCATTAACCGTTCTGAAGAGATATCCAAAATCTTCAGATACCGACAGACTACTGGTTGTGTTACCAAACACTGGCTGATAAACCGCAGGGATGGTGATATTGAAAACCTTATTTGCAACCGTTTGACCTGGATAGGCAAAGGCAGCAGTCAGAGTTGCCGTTTTATTCGTTGCAGTTGATAGCGGAATAGTTACCACACCGTCATTACCCAGAATCGCGGTGTTATCGCTACTCCAACTCACCGTTGAGCCATTCGGCATTGATAGCGGCAATTGGAGGTTATAGCGCACATTGGTCTCTACACTATTCTTACCCTTGATGTAGTTAAAGGTTAGCAACTCACTATCACGTACTATCGCCTTCTTCGATAGTGCAATGGTTGCAGGATAGGCATAACCATCATTACCGACTATCGTTAATGGCAGTGATACAGAATCATGGGTGCCATTATCCGCACCATTAATCACCAGAGTATAGATACCTGCAACGACCTGATTAAGTGTAAATGTACCATCGGGATTGGTCGTAGTACTTCCCTGCTGGGTGCCGGTATTATCGACCAGCTTCACATCGATAGCACCATGACCACCGACCGCAGCACCATCAAGAGCAACAGTTCCAGTGAGCTGATTGGTTGCAAGTACCAGGTTTTGTGTGGTTGTAGCGCCAAGTGTAATTGCAACATTGGCCTGCTGTGCATTACCAAATCCAGACTTGCTTGCGGTAACGGTGTAGTCCGTAGCCGGAACAATATCCATACGTGCATAGTTACCATTGGCATCTGTTGTCGTGGTATAGGTGTGGGCGCTGTTACTAATGGTTACATCAACACTTTGAAGCCCGGTTGAACCATCGGTAATGGTTCCTGACAGCGTACCAATATTGGATACCAGTGTTGCGCTACTCACAGTGGTCGCCTGGCCTTCTGCAAAGGTATAACCTGCCCCTGCATTATTGTCCTGCTGCTGCACGTAACCGCCGTGTGTATAGGTGATGGTGTAGCTCTCGTTTGTCTGTAACACAGGCAAGGTCATTGACCACTGCCCAAGCGAATAGGTAACCGCCTGATACTGTTTGCCATCGGTTGCCGTAGCAGTCACCTGCGTGCCGCTGTGATCTGTTGCCCCGCCATTGAGGGTTACGGTTCCTGTTAATGACCCTTGCGCTCTTATCAGATCGACATTGTATGGCAGTGCATACGATGCCTGATCAGGCATGGTGATGGTCAGGCTTTGGGTTGTGTAGCCCGTTAATGTGGTCTGCAATCGATAACTGCCTGGTGCCAGACCTGCAATCTGGAACAGACCTGTTACCCCATCGCTGGTCACTGTAGAGTTAATAACCTGCCCTTGGCTGCTGGTTCCCTTGACGTTTACATCCACGCCACCCAGCACGGCTCCATTCGATTTGGTATAACCCGAGAGCAGATACTGGTTGAGGACGATTGAGCCGGCATCAGTTGATGCAGAAGCAGTGACAACGATCTCCTGTGACGTGCTCTTATAGCCATTCATGCTGCTGGTCATGCTGTGAACACCAACAGGAACATTGGCAATGGTAAAGATGCCGTCACCCAAGACAGTATCGTTTGCCGTAGTGGCAGTACCGACGCCCGGGATTGAAACACTAACCCCATTGATTCCGGTAATTCCATCCTCTGCAACCACCTTCCCGAAGACATCGTTCTGCATCGGTAACATGGTAACCGTGGCTTGAGTAGTAGTCTGCCCTGCATTGATGGCTATCGCTGTCGAGGCTGTGGTCTGGCCGCTGTAGTTGGCTTTTTGGTAGTCGATGGTTCCGGCGCTATAGGTCGCCTCTGCCAGACTCATGCTCCAGACACCATTGATATCGGTGGTCGCTACGCCTTTGGTGGTGGCGCCATCTTTGATGGTCACGGTGATGCCGCTATGGTCGCTTACATCGCCTAGTCGTGCGATACCGCTGACGGTGCCATATGCGGTGTTCATGCTCACGGCG
>JBNKZU010000027.1:0-48362 GCA_050301795.1 Thiohalomonadaceae bacterium
ATAGATGAGGCATCCAGAAAATGGACGATGCCTATCAGAAATTGGAAAGCGGCCTTGAACCGGTTTATGATTGAGTTCGAAGACCGCTTAACGGATTATGTTTAACTACAGCAGTTACACAGAATTATTTACAGGCTCACATATAGTGATTAATTCAATACCCGGTTAACGAAAAATGGATAAAGTCTTTCTGCCTGAATGAGTCGGTGGGGAGCGAGTCATACACCACATTAATTGTGACAAAACCGATTAATGTCCAAGTTCCCGATCAAGCTCCTGATGTGCTCTTTGCGCCTTCTCCTTTTGTCGCTCTTTGGCCTCTAATTGATCAAGTTGATCTAGCTTTTTGGTGGGTGATCCACAGCCGCCAATCAGTAGCACCAAAAAAAATACAATAAATAGTCGTTTCATTTTAGATCCTTTTAGTCAGTCAACTCTTTTGCGCGATCCTTAGTCGCTTTCCATCCCTCTTTCGCTTTATCACTACTCCATTCGGCCGCATCGCTGGCGCTATCTTTTACTGCCTCGACACCATCTTTGGCCTTGTCACCACTCCACTCTATTGCATCACCGGCAACCTCTTTGGTTTTATCAACCATTGAGCCAACGCCCTCTTTTGCCTTCTCCCATAGGCTCTCTTCGGCAAAAAGAGATGAGGCATTGAATGGTAGTAACATCAAAAAGAGCAGTGGTAGCTTTTTCATGATTTGTCTCCTTGGTCTATCTTGAATAGAGCTGTTGCAAGCGATTTACCAAAAGCGCGGGAAAGCGTTTATACCAGGTGGCGTTTAGAGGTGATGGGTGTGGCAGCGGATTAAGATTGATCACTCTGCTCTGACCATCGATTGCTGTGAGCTCAATATCTATCGAAGTCTCAAAGCGATCATCCCTCGCCCAGAACGCTTCGAGTTTTTGTTTAACATCCCGTGGCTGGTTGATTGCAAACCACAAAAATGCCTCGCGTCCGAGCGTGATCACTTTATGGCCATTCCAACTATGGATCAGCAGATCTGCCATCAATGGCTGAAACTGCTTTTTGATCTTCATCGACCAGGCTTTATTACCAATCGGCTTGTAGGGCACGGTATTGATCCAGTAGAAGTGCTCTCCTACCTTTATGGATGATTCAAAATCAGGAAGTGGCTGGTTATAGAGAAACTCATAGGCAGGAACCCGAACCTTCTGCCCACCTGCACCAATAAACGGCATTTGATGCTTTACCTCGTCCCGGCCGGGATCTCGACCAAAGAATGCGATCTGGGTATCGGGATGGCCTTGACCGATGATCGGCTGTTGCCAATCCTTGTCATACTCTTGGTATACAGCTTTATCGATCCCCTCCATCTGTGCTGCAAGCTCTCGCATTGCAGCGATACGCTCTGCTGCATTCATCTTAGAGGAGATCTCTGGCGCGTTTTGCCGCTACACGTACCTGCTCAGGCGCTGTTCCTCCGAGGTGGTTTCTGGCAGCAACCGAACCTTCGAGGGTGAGAACGTCAAAGACATCTTCGTTTATGGCATTGGAGAACTGCTGTAGCTCCTCCAGCGTCATCTCTGAGAGATCCCGCCCGCTATCCACACCAAGGCGAACTGCCTTTCCGACAATCTCATGGGCATCACGAAACGGTACGCCATTGACAACCAGATAATCGGCTAAATCGGTTGCGGTTGAAAAGCCACGTCTTGCATCCTCGTACATCCGTTCCCGCTTGAGTGTAACCTGAGCCATCATATCGGCATAAACCTTGAGCGAACCCTTGATGGTATCGATGGTATCAAATAGTGGCTCTTTATCTTCCTGATTGTCTTTGTTGTAGGCCAGCGGCTGAGACTTCATGAGTGTTAACAGACTCATCAGGTGTCCATAAACCCGTGCCGATTTCCCGCGAACCAACTCCGGTACATCAGGATTCTTCTTCTGCGGCATGATCGATGATCCGGTGCAGAAGCCATCACCAAGATCGATCCAGTCAAACTGTGAGGATGACCACATCACCAACTCTTCTGAGAAGCGCGAAAGGTGCATCATTAAAGTGGCCGATAGGCTAATGAATTCGATCGCAAAGTCGCGATCAGAAACCGCATCCAGTGAGTTCTGACAGATGCGTTCAAATCCGAGCAGTTTTGCGGTAATGGTGCGATCAATCGGGTAGGTTGTTCCGGCAAGTGCTGCTGAACCCAGCGGCATGGTATTGACCCGTTTACGACAATCTGTCAAACGCTCGCTATCTCGTTGAAGCATCTCGTTCCATGCCAGTATATGGTGCCCGAATGTTACCGGCTGGGCTGTTTGTAGATGGGTGAAACCAGGCATAATGCTATCGGCTTCGCGTTCGGCTAAATCGATTAAGTTTGTTTGCAGACGTTTAAGTTCGCTATGGATAAGATCGATCTCATCTCGCAGGTAGAGGCGAACATCCGTCGCAACCTGATCATTGCGTGAACGTCCCGTATGAAGTTTTTTACCGGCATCGCCAATCTTGTCGGTGAGACGCTTTTCGATGTTCATGTGAACATCCTCAAGCGAGATGGACCACGCAAACTCTCCACGCTCGATCTCTGCGACCACCTCTTTTAAACCTGAAATAATCAGGTCTCGCTCATCCGGACTAAGAACACCGACCTCGCTCAGCATTGTCGCATGAGCAATAGAGCCATTAATATCGTGGTGGTAGAGGCGCTGATCAAATCCGACAGAAGCGGTGAAGGCCTCAACAAAGGCATCGGTTGGTTCTGTAAAACGTCCGGTCCAGGGTTTTTCTACGGTGGTTTTATCGCTCATTGTTCACTATCGGCTTAATTAATTATCACGGAAGTATATCCGATCTGTGAGCTAAATCGCGATGATCGAACTGAAAACTCGCCACACACTGCCGATCCGACTAAGATTGAACAGAAATAGTTATGCGGATCATCTAAAGAATGTCGTCTGAAGCGCCAATAAACAGCCACACAGAATCGCTGCCGAACTTTTGCAATCGCGAAACGACGTTTGTCTCTATCATACTGGCGACACTCCTAGCACTGGTGTTTTCTTTAACCTCGGCCAGAACCTTTAATGCCTTTTGGGGCATTTTCGGACTAATGTCGCTCTATATGCTGTGGCTGGTATTGAGCTTTTCCACCATCATCTGTTATCTGCGCCCACGACTAAGTCGGTTAAGTACGGTAAAGGCATCCCTCACGGCCTTTGTGATTCTGATTTTGATCCAGGCAATACTTAATGAGATTGTGCTCTATCTCATTCCACAGGTTGAAATTGAGAATGTCTTCAATCTCTCAGAAAACTTCCGTTGGCGCTCACTTGCGATTGGAATCATCATCGGCGGTATGTCGCTTCACTACTACTACCTACAACACCAGTGGCGCAAACGCACACGTGCAGCTTCACAGTATCGGATTGAGGCATTGCAGGCTCGAATTCGCCCCCACTTTCTCTTTAACAGCCTCAACACCGTTACCAGCCTGATTCACACCAAACCGGATGAGGCTGAAGAGGCACTACTCGATATCTCAGATCTGTTTCGCCAAAGTCTAAGCTCAGGTGAGCATCTGCTTCCAGTCCAGCAGGAGTTAAATCTAACCCGTCGCTACCTGCACATCGAATCGCTTCGCATCGGAGAGCGTCTTAAAGTGGAGTGGAACATTGAAGACGGAATAGACGATATCCTGATCCCGACACTCATTCTGCAACCATTGGTTGAGAATGCGATCTATCATGGCATTGAACGTATATCCGGTGGTGGTTGTGTCTCGATATCAGTCGTTAAGGATCAGCAACAGCTGATCATCACCGTATCGAACCCATTGGCGACAACGGATGATCGTCATCATGGCAACCAGATCGCCCTAGCCAATATTCAAAGCCGGATCGAAACGCTGGAGCCGACCCCAGGCTCAGTAACCATTGAGCAACTGGCTGACACCTATACGGTTACGATCAGGATCCCGCTAAGGTCGTTATCATGATTCGAACCCTGATTATTGATGATGAAAAACCGGCACGGGAACGATTAAAACGACTGGTTTCCCAAAGCACCATCGCTGAGGTTTGTGGCGAAGCGGCTGATGGTGCTGATGCACTGGAACAGATTAGAACACTACAACCAGATCTACTCCTGCTGGATATCCGTATGCCAGAGGTTGACGGGATGAAAGTCGCAAAGGAGATCTCAAAACAATCCTCACCACCACTGATTATCTTTACCACAGCCTATAGTGAGCACGCACTTGAGGCATTTGGTGTTGAAGCTGTCGATTATCTGCTCAAACCAATCCGGTTTGAAACTCTGCTTCAGTCCCTCAAGCGTGTCGAAAAAAGAGTTACCGAACTCGCCTCAAATGATGATTATGATCAACCCTATCTTCGGGCAATCCACCAAGGGACATCCGAGTTGATTCCGGTTGACGAGATTCTATTGCTTTTGGCGGATAACAAGTATGTGACCGCTTACACCTCGGATCGTCAGATCATTCTTGATGAATCGTTAAAACAGATTGAAGATAAGTTCGCCAATTTTTTTGTGCGTGTTCATCGCAATGCCCTGGTTAAAACCGGACAGATTATTGGCTGTGAAAAGGACAGGGAAGGAAGGTTATTTGCGCTACTGCGTGATCTAAAACAACGTGTAGAGGTCAGCCGTCGTCACCATGTTGAGATTAGAAAACTCGTTAAAGAGCGGGCGCGATAGTTGTTGAGGAGCAGGACTCAATCAACAACGGCATTGAGCTTTTTCAATGCCTCATCAATCGACATATCCAGATAGCCACCATAATAATCGGGCGTTGTCAGACCCACTTGCTTCTCAACTAGCTCATGACCAGTGGCATCCAGATAGAGAATCGTCGGGGTCATATTGATCTTGTAGCGGGATTGAATTGCCTCTGCTGTCGTAACCCCACCATTAAAATCGACAACGGGCAGATTTGAATCAATCTTGAACTTGGTGATCATGACACGATTGGTATAGTCGCCACTAATCAGCATCGGAATCAAAAAATCCTCTTCTACAATCAAACAGTATCGGCAATCATCCGATGAGAACATCATCATAATCGGGATATTTCTGCTTTTTGATTGTTGAGCTAACAGTTGCAGGTTGGAAACAGCAGTAACAGTTGGCCGTGCTGGACTAGCAGCAACCGCGCCTACAGCAACCAAAATCACCACACTGATTAACCAATTCCGCATTTCGCTTAATGCACCCTAATTCCGATAGAGACTGAAACATAGCCTCGCCCACGGATGAAAGCAATAGATCGTCTTTGCAGAAGATTGCATTTTTAACTAGCAACCCACACCATAAATAGTGTTCCAACATGCAAACGGGTATAAGACGATGAAAAAACTGATACTACTTCTTGCAGCAACCTTAATGTCTACACCACTTCTTGCTGATGATGAGGATTACATTAAATATCGTCAGGATGTAATGAAGTCGCTTTCGGCAAATCTCAAGGCATCCTCAATGATCCTTAAAGGCAAGGTTGATCTCAACGCAAACCTAAAACGTCATGCCCAGGCTATCGCTGATGGAGCAAACATGACAGACGGACTATTTCCTGAAGGCTCAGATTTTGGGGATACTGATGCCAAAATGGATATCTGGGATCACCCGGATCAATTCGCTGAAAAAATTGAGGCGTTCAAAGAGGCGGCTAACACCTTTAATGCCAACGCAACCCTAAAGACCTTCGGGGAAGTTGGTAAGGCGTGCAAGTCGTGTCATAAAAAGTTTAGAGAGAAATAGAGAATCTTCCTGTTAACGACAGTTTTTTGATTCAGGTTCTAGAGCCTGTTGACGGCTCATATTCATCACTGTTGCTGCCCCAAAGGGATCGGATATAAGCGAGCGATGCCCAGGTTATCCTGACTCGCCTTAATGCGCTTTTCTCAAAAAATGTAATAACACGATCGCAAACGATGAAAACACCGCCGCCATCAGATAACTGCTTACAAAACTACCGCTACTCTCGGCAATAAGACCGGCCAAAGTCGGGCCGATGATCTGCCCCATTCCAAAAAAGAGGGTCACAGTACCAAATGCTTTGACCGCATGTTCTGGCCCCATATAGTCACCTGTGGTTGCAGCCATTATGGAGGGTACACTCCACGCACAAATACCAAAAAGGAATACTGAAACATAGACGGCCCATTCACTGTTAAACACTCCGATCAGCAGATATGAGATCACATGGAGCAGATAGACGAGGGATAACCCAGCTTTTCGTCCGAGCTTATCTGATAAGGTGCCAAACAGTGGGCCGGAAAAGAGACTGAAAAACCCAATCCAAAACCAGATATTTCCAGCGAAGGCTTCACTCATGTTCCGTTCATTCACCAACGTGGTGACGATAAAGGTGGCGTAGATCACATAAGAGAATCCGAACATAAAATAGATCGAACCGATATGTATCACGATCTTGCGTCGCTCTTTTTCATCACTCTTGGCGTGTTGCTGATGAAAATCGCTGTGTCGCCCGAGTGGCATCAATCCCATCTCTTCTGGACTGTTGCGGAGCAAGATCTCGGCGATCACTGCTATTGCGATAACAATCCCGCCCATAATCAACCAACTTAATCGCCACCCTTGTGCTCCTTGTGCCAGATTAATCATCGGCACCATGATTCCAGTCAACATGATCGCAAGGCCATTTCCTATCACCATATATCCGGCAGCCTTACCTCGCAGGTCTCGTCGAAACCAGTGTGAGACTAACCCCATAATGGGTACATTCGCCCCACCACTGGCAATGCCAGTAATGAGATAAAGAAATAGAATTGAGTAGAATCCCTGACCGAAGCTAATCATCGCCATTGATAGTCCGATCAACAGGAGTGAGATTGCAACGGTATGACGTGTACCGATTCGTTCTACCAAAAGGTGTACTAACACAACTGCAGCAAGATAGCCGATAAAGTTGAAGGTGCTAATCAGTCCCATCTGACTATAGGTGAGATGCAGCGTCTCCCCCATTGATGGCAACAGCATACCTAAGGTAAAGCGCCCCAGCCCAAGACAAGCGAACAGCGTGAGTATCCCTGCAAAGACGATGATCCAACCGTAATGAGTTTTGAAAAGAGGTGATCGCATCAATCAATATTAATTGAATCTGTGAATTAGCTCCTCTTTTATTTGTATAGAGCAAAATGTCCCGAAAAAGTAACACCTTTTTATAGGCTCACTAGCGGCGTTAAATCGCCGGTTCTCTCATTGTATTAATCAACTATGATCGTTAAGTGTTGTGATATGGTGACATAGGATTACAGTGATTTTCATGACACTATATAACTAATTATTGTGTTGTGATTTCTAAATTGAGGATTATTCAATGGACATTGGTTCCTTAGATCTTGAAGAGCTTGTTACTAATTATGTTATTCCTTGGGGAATAAACTTTATTACTGCCCTTGCCGTTTTCGTCATCGGTAAATGGGTTGCAAATCTATTGGTGAAAGCCGTTCGACGTTTGATGGAGAGGTTTAAGGTTGATACGGTTTTAATCGACTTTTTATCCAGCCTGCTTAGTGCCGCACTCTATATCGTTGTGGTCATTGCCTCACTGGAGCAGTTGGGGGTCAATACCACATCAATTATGGCCTTATTTGCAGCGGCGGGTCTTGCTGTTGGTCTGGCATTAAAAGATTCTCTGTCTAACTTCTCATCAGGTGTGATGCTCATTATCTTTCGTCCATTTAAGCCTGGTGACTTTGTTGAAGCCGCAGGTGTTAGTGGCGTTGTTGAATCGGTTCAGATCTTTAACACCATAATTCGCACTGGTGATAATCGAGAAATCATCGTGCCCAACTCACAGATCTATGGCGACACAATTACCAACTACAGCGCCCGATCGACACGACGAATTGATCTCGTGATTGGTATTAGTTATGACGATGATATTAAGAAGGCAAAAGCGTTGCTTAATCAGATACTCACTGAAAATGAGCACGTATTGAGTGAGCCGGCACCTGCGGTGGCAATTGCTGAACTGGGGGCATCCAGTGTCGATTTTAATGTCAGACCCTGGGTTGATACTTCCGACTACTGGAGTGTACGCTCTGAGCTTATTGAAACCATCAAACTGCGCTTTGATGAAGAGAACATTACGTTCCCGTTCCCACAAACCGATGTTCATCTATACAAAGAAAATCAGGAGATATTGTGACAACATTTCGATCAACACTATTCATTGGCTCCCTAACATTATTTAGTGTGAATGCTTTAGCAGAGGAGGCTCCATCTCCGTGGCAATCAGAAGCTGAACTGGGGTTTATTAAAACCGGTGGCAACTCTGAAACCGAGTCTTTAAATGCCAAGGTTAAGGCAGTCAATGAAACCAGCGCCCGAACCTATACAGGAAAGTTGGAGGGTGCCCGCACCAAAGATAAAACGACCATAACTGGCGAACGCTATTTTGCCAGTGGCAAGGGTGAGTACAACCTTAACGAGAAGTCATACCTATTTGCACTGATGGCATACGAAGATGATCGCTTTAGCGGATATGACATGCTGACCACAGAAAGCGTCGGTTATGGTCTTGTGTTAATAAAAGACGAGATAGCATCACTCAAGGTCGAGGTAGGTTTTGGTGCTAAACAAGCCAGCCTCGTCACTGGTGGTTCTAATAATGAGGGCATCGTTAGAGCGGCGTTAGATTATCAATGGAAAATCAGTGCCACCTCTACCTTTACACAAGATCTATCAATCGAATCGGGGAGCAGTAACACTGCGACTAAATCGGTAACGGGTCTCAAGAGTGTTGTCAGTGATTCACTATCATCAAAAATCACCTACACCTTGAGAAATAACTCTGATGTTACACCGGGAACTAAAGAGACTGACACTGAATTAGCCGTAACCATGGTCTACGCGTTTTAAAAAGCATCACCCTCTTCTTTACGATAATCGGTTCAACGCAATCACTAATTATAGTAAAGCGTTGAACCGACTATCGTCTGCAATTACATCAAGGTGTGTCACTCATCCATATTGCCCGCAAGATTAAACGCTAAGGTGAGTCTTACATAGAGCCTGCCTCTTAATCTCGGATAGCCTTCATCGTTTTATAAGCAAAACAGACCGCGTTATTGTTGCTATTGATGAATTAAACACCTCTTCTGCCAATAACCCCATTAGATTTGTGACATTGACGCGATGATCAACCCATCGCTAATAGACGAATTAAATTTCAAACTTACCTTGCAATGTGATGATGAGCGTCTTTAATTAGAAGAGAAATTAAGACCAATTATTATAAATATTCACGGAGTAACGGGGAAAGTGTCCATATTAATCTTAGGCATCGGCAATAATCTGCTAACCGATGAGGGGGCAGGTATTCATGCCATTAATTATCTCAAAACACACCATACCCAACCTGAGAATGTTGAGTACATGGACGGGGGAACGCTCAGCTTTACCCTTGCTTCACCAATTGCCGACTCTGAAGCCTTAATCATTATTGATGCCTCTGAGCTAAAAAAGCCTGCCGGTAGCATAGAGGTGTTTGAAGGTGATGCGATGGATCAATTCATCGGCTCTAATCGAAAGCGTAGTGTGCATGAAGTGAGTTTGATTGACCTGCTCTCGATTAATCGTTTAACGGATGATCTCCCCGAACAAAGAGCGCTCATCGGAATTCAACCGAATAGTGTTGACTGGGGTGAGTCGCCCTGTGATGCGGTAAAAGAGGCGATACCCCGGGCATGTGATATGGCTCTAAAGATCGTAGAAAGGTGGCAACAGTCATGAGCCTGAGCGATATCCCAATCTTGTCAACACTCGGTGATGATGCAACTGAAGGCCATCAGAGCGCCTCAGCCATACTGCATGAGATTGCAGACTTGATGCAGCAATTAATCGACAGCGGGAAGGGTGGCGTCATTGATCTCAATACCATTCCACTCTCCCCAGATAACTATCAACACCTGGAACAGGTATTAGCCCAAGGTGAGGTTAGCGCAACACTCTCTATGCTTGGACGTTCCAGCATTATTGAAACCCGCTTTACCGGAGTTTGGTGGATTAAGCATTTTGATGAAAACGAGCATCTGGTAACGGAGTTGATTGAGGTTGCCAGCATCCCTGAGATTCTAAAGTCTGACCCGCGTGACATTGCCGACGGGTTAGAGCTGCTACAACAACAGATTCAAACCAATGGAGGCGAACATGTCCAATGACAGTGAAAATAGAGCGCTTGGGCTTGAAGAACTTCTTCGACAACGCGGAATATCGCGTAGAGGCTTTCTAAAATTCTGTGCAACTGCCGCTTCAATGATGGCACTGCCTCAATCGATGGTACCTGCGATTGCCGCTGCGCTGGAGCAGGCACCGAGACCATCGGTGATTTGGCTCTCATTCCAGGAGTGTACTGGCTGCACTGAATCGGTCACACGCTCTCACCTGCCGACTTTAGAAAGCCTGATCTTCGATACCATCTCTCTCGATTATCACCATACCTTACAAGTTGCCTCTGGCGAGGCTGCCGAGCTTGCCAGAGAGCAGGCGATGGAGAAATATCATGGGCAATACTTGGTAGCGATTGATGGCTCGGTTCCACTTAAAGATGGCGGTGTCTACTCCACCATTGCAGGAATCAGCAATATCGAGATGGTCAAAGAGGTGGTTGCGGGCGCTGCTGCGGTCATTGCGGTCGGAAGCTGTGCCAGCTTTGGTGGTCTGCCAAATGCAGAGCCCAACCCAACTGGTGCAGTAAGTATCCAGGATCTGATGGCATCCGGCGAGATTGAAAACAAACCGCTCATTAATGTTCCTGGCTGCCCTCCTATTCCGGTCGTCATTACCGGTGTGGTTGCTCACTATCTAACCTTTGGACGTATTCCTGAACTTGATGGTTTGCTTCGACCCAAGTCATTCTATGGCGACACGATTCATGATCGCTGCTACCGCCGAACCTTTTATGACCGTGGTCTGTTTGCCGAAACCTTTGATGATGATGGCGCGCGTAAAGGGTGGTGTCTCTACAAGCTAGGATGTAAAGGCCCAACTACATACAACGTCTGTGCCACCACTAAATGGAATCAGGGAACCAGTTTTCCTATCCAGTCCGGACATGGCTGTATCGGCTGCTCTGAACCCAAATTCTGGGATGCTGGAGGGTTTTATGAAGCACTCTCTGTTCCCACTAGTCCTGTGGGCAAGGTAGCGACCACCGCAGCAGTCGCAGGTGCAGCAATTGGTGGTGCAGCGGCCTGGAAGAGTATGAGTAATCGTGATGAGGCACGAAAGCAGCACCAAAAAGCCTCTATTGCAGATCTGGAGAAAGAGTCATGATCACCGAAGCGAATGAACTGTTGTTGTGGGCACGAGGCCCCGGCTTTGTTTACGCCATTGCTATCTTTGTCTTTGGCATTGTTGTGCGGATCACTGAGATTCTGGTTTTAGGCCGCAAGCCAGATCTCTCAGTCGCGCGTGAGAATTCACCTGGCTCTGGCTTAAAGACCATCTTTACCCGTTCAATCAACTTTGAAGGGTTTAACACCAATACCGCAATCACCTATGTAGCTGGCTATATCTTCCATATCGGTCTGTTTGTTGTGGTTCTACTTTTTATTCCGCATATTGAGATGATCCACTCGGTTCTCCATATTAGCTGGCCTGGATTACCCTCACCTGTGGTTGATTTTATCGCCATTCTCACCATCGGCAGTCTATTGGTGCTATTGGTGGATCGCCTTAGAAATCCTGTCAAAAAGCAGATCTCTACCATTGGGGACTACTTCGGTTGGCTGGTTACTTTTCTCCCGATCCTCACTGGATATATGAGTTATCACCACATGGTTGACCCTTATGCACTCATACTGGCGCTACATATTCTCTCTGCGGAGTTATTGCTGGTGGTGATTCCATTCACCAAGCTTGCACATGTGGTGACGCTGTTTATTGCGCGATGGTATAACGGCGACCAGTTTGGTCGTAAGGGGGTTGCATCATGAGTGCTTCATTTGAACGTGCGCAAAACTCATTCCGTGAGGTGATGGATGCACCCATTTCCAGCTTCTTCTCAAGCTGTGTTCACTGTGGATTGTGTGCTGAGGCCTGCCTCTTCTATACCGAAACAGGCGATGCCAAATACACCCCAATCCATAAACTTGAACCCTTAAAAAGGGTATGGCAAAACGAGTTTACTCTAACTGGCAAACTCGCCTCACTGATTGGATTGAGCAAACCAGTGACCGATCAGATGCTCGCCGACTGGAGTGAACTGGTTTATGACAGTTGTACCCTCTGTGGTCGCTGTTCGCTGGTCTGCCCTGTGGGTAATGACATCACCTATATGATTCGCAAGATGCGTGAAGGCATGGCGGTCTCCGGTCACGCGCCAGAAGGTGTCATTGGTGCGGTTAAACGCACCGTTGAACTGGGTAGCCCGATGGGCGTCACACTCCATTCGCTTCAATCGACCATTAAACACCAGGAAGAGGATTGTGGTTTACCGATCCCTGTTGATGTCGAAGGTGTTGACTACATGGCGCTGCTCTCCTCAATGGAGATCATCAACTACCCTGAGTATCTCGGCTCCTTGGCAAAGATTTTTAATAAAGCCGGAGTCACCTGGACACTATCTTCCGAAGCCTTTGAAGCGACCAATGCGGGGATCCAGATCGGATCTTCTGACATCGCACGAGATATTGTCAGCCGCATCGTTGGCGCCGCTGAAAAACTGAAGGTAAAAAACGTGATCAGCCCAGAGTGTGGTCATGCCTTTACGGCACTGCGTTGGGAGGGACCTAATCTGATTGGTCGCCCTTATAACTTTAATGTCGTGCATATTCTGGAGCTTTTGGATGAACTCAAACGTACCGGAAAGATTAAAACCAAAGGCAGTGATACTGAACCACTCACCTATCACGACCCGTGCCAGATTGCTCGACGCAGTGGCGTGATACAGCAACCACGCGATCTTCTCAATGACATTACCACCGATTTTCGTGAGATGAATGATCATGGCAAGTTGAATTGGTGTTGCGGCGGCGGTGGCGGTGTGAGTGCTAATGATCGTGCCGAAGAGCTGATGACCACTGTGTTCAAACGTAAGAAAGGGCAGATTGAGGCATTAGGTGTGCATAAGATGGTTACTGCCTGCGCTAACTGCCGCATTGTGCTTGAAGAGGGTCTTGAGCACTACAACATGGATACCGAGGTTGTCGGGCTAACTGAACTACTGGCTGAGTATCTTGATGAATAACCGTTTTACCGTAGAGAAGTGGAGACACAGAGACCGCATAAGTGAGGCACTACACCTCAATAAAGTAATACTCAACTCGTGTTCTCCGCTTCTCTGCGGGAATCAGAAAAATTTGAAGAGGCGATAAAAAATGGGAACTCAAAAGATTGTTGTTGACCCAATTACACGAATCGAAGGTCATCTACGGATAGAGGCTGAAACCAACAATGGTGTGATTACACAGGCCTCCAGTAGTGGCACGATGGTTCGTGGGATTGAGATCATTCTTAAAGGGCGTGATCCACGTGATGCCTGGGCCTATACCCAACGAATATGTGGCGTCTGTACACTGGTTCATGGACTCGCTTCTGTCAGATCTGTTGAGGATGCTCTCAACTACGAGATTCCACAAAACGCGCAACTCATTCGTAACCTGATGATTGGGGCGCAATATATTCACGACCATGTAATGCACTTTTACCATCTTCATGCACTGGACTGGGTCGATGTGGTCTCGGCGCTTAGTGCCGACCCTAAGGCAACATCACAACTGGCACAAAGTATTAGTAACTACTCCAAGTCTTCTCCCGGATACTTCTCCGATGTCCAAAAGAAGGTAAAGAAGTTTGTTGAGTCGGGTCAGCTAGGTATCTTTGCCAACGGTTACTGGGGACACCCTGCCTACAAACTGCCACCAGAAGCGAACCTGATGGCTGTTGCTCACTACCTTGAAGCGCTCTCATGGCAGCGCGAAGTGGTTAAGCTTCACACCATCTTTGGTGGAAAGAATCCACATCCAAACTTCCTGGTCGGTGGTGTACCATGCGCTATCAGTGTTGATGATGAGACCGCAATGGGCGGCAGTGGTGCAACCTCGGTCAATATGTCTGGCCTCTCTATTGTGCAGAATGTGATTAACGAGATGATTAACTTTGTTGATCAGGTCTATGTGCCGGATACCTTGGCGATTGCCGGGTTCTATAAGGATTGGTTCACTCAGGGAGAAGGAGTTGGTAACTTTATGACCTGTGGCGACTTCCCCTCAGCCGCAACAAATGATCCCAGCGGCTTGTTCGTGCCACGAGGCGTTATTCTGAATCGAGATCTGTCAACCGTGCATGAACTGGATCTGAACGATCCTTCACAGGTACAGGAGTTTGTTTCTCACTCATGGTATGACTACTCTGGAGGAAAGGATGCTGGACTCCACCCTTATGATGGCGAGACCAATCTAAACTACACTGGTCCTAAACCACCTTATGAGCATCTGGATACCGAGGCCTCCTATTCATGGTTAAAATCACCTCGCTGGCGTGGACATCCGATGGAGGTTGGCCCTCTGTCACGAGTACTCATGCTCTACGCCTCTGGTCATGAGCAGACCAAGGATCTGGTTCACTACGCCCTTAAAACATTAGATGCGCCAATTGAAGCGGTCTTCTCAACACTTGGCAGAACAGCTGCACGAACACTGGAAACCAAGATCATCGCGGATCAGATGCAGGGCTGGTACAACCAGTTGATTGCCAACATTAAAGCCGGTGATCTTAAAACCTTTAATGAAACCAAGTGGGATCCATGTACATGGCCAAAAGAGGCAAAAGGCGTTGGATTTTTAGAGGCACCCCGTGGTGCATTGGGTCATTGGATTGTCATTAAGGATGGCAAGATCGATAACTATCAAGCCGTGGTACCCAGCACCTGGAATGCAGGCCCTCGTGATGCCAATGGCAAAAGCGGGCCTTATGAAGCATCACTCGAAGGCCACAATCTTCATGATCCTAAACAACCAATAGAGATCTTAAGAACCATCCACAGCTTTGACCCCTGTATTGCCTGTGCGGTACATGTCACCGACCCGGATGGTGAAGAGCTGGTTCAGGTAAAAGTTAAGTAATCTCTAATTCCACTTCTAAACACTTCCTCCTTGGATTATCAGGAGGAAGTTCATCTTTTCGACCATTTCACCGTATACTACTATCGCAACAGATCACCGGAACTACAGCCTGGCTTGAAAACTCCGGGATAAATTTATACTCATTAAAAGATTTATATGAATATTGATAACACCAGAAAACAGGCGATAGAACATTTCCAGGCGGGAAGACTCATGGAGGCGATCACAACCCAGCTAGGTGTGATCAATGCAACAAAAGATTCGCCAGAGATCACCGACTTTCATCAGATCTCCTTTATTCTCTACGCCCTTAACGATTTTCCTGCGATCATCCAGTTCCTCAGTCATGCCCTGACACTATGGCCTGATGATTATGATCTCTTAAAGAATATCGGGATTGCCTATAACCGGGTTACTGAATACAACAAAGCCAATGAACTCTTCCTGAAGGCCTTATCCATAAAGAATGATGATGTTGTTCTCTACGACGCTCTGGCATCAAACGCTTACTCAATGGGAAATTCTGAGGCTGCCATTAAATATGGTGAGCAATCATTAGTATTAAAAAACAGCTATTACTCAACCACTCCATTAAAACTGAATGCCGCACAACAAGCCAACAACACAAAGAATGTCATCGCCTTCTCGCTTTGGGGTGATCATGAAAAGTATACCTCGACTGCGATAAACAACGCCCGCCTGGTCGACCAGATCTATCCTGGTTGGGAGGCACGTTTCTATATTGACTCGACTGTCTCTGAAACCGTGCGTAGCCAACTGCTTGCTACTGGTGCAACCCTGATCATGATGCCGGATCAGACCCGGTTATACGAAGGGCTATTCTGGCGCTTTAAGGTTGCCTGCGATCCTTCGGTAAACCATTTCCTTATCCGTGATGCTGACAGCCTTATCAATATCCGTGAGGCCGTTGCTGTCAATGAGTGGCTGAGTAGTGATAAGTCCTTTCATATCATGCGTGACTGGTACACACATACTGAACTGATTCTGGCCGGAATGTGGGGTGGCAAGGCTTGCGTCCTGCCTCCATTTGAGAGTTACATCAACGCTTATCTTGAGTCCCCAACAAAGACCAGAAACTGTGATCAGTTTTTCTTAAAAGAGATCATATGGCCAGCCATTCGTCGTGATTGCCTTATCCATGACCGCCTTTTCAGGGTTCTGGATGCCAAACCCTTTCCTGCCAATACAGAGTTACCGGGAAACAGGCACGTTGGACAGAATGAGGCGGTTAATCTGATAAAGTCAGGCGCCATTATCAGTGATCCCGACACCACACCAGAGTGGAAATTGAGAGAGCGATTAATATTCACCATTACAACCGGACGTTCCGGTACGCAATATCTAACCGAGCTACTTAAGCTTAACCTGAAGGATGCTGAGGTTTATCACGAACGTATGTCCTATATCGGCAATGGGAAGAGCTCACCGGATCTATCTCATTTCACCAGATTTAACACCCTTGGAAACACGCTTGATGTTCAATCATTCTGGAAGCAGAAGCTGGCAGGAATATCTTACGGGACATCATCAACCTATGCTGAACTGTCTCACTATCTGACCAAGGCTGGTCTGCTGGAGAACATTAACCTTATCGATCCTTCAATATCGATCGATATCATCATCCTAAAAAGAGATGTACTCGATATTGCCTGGAGCTACGCCAATCGTTTTGAGTTTACCAACAATGGCTACACCTGGTTATTTGCGCTTGATCCTCAATATCCTCGAAACATTATTGATTACACACCCTATAAACAACATGGCGCATTTGGTAGTTGTGTCTGGTACGCCCATGAAATGGGCGCAAGAGCCGAATACTACAAACTGATACTGAAACACCAAAATGTCAGACTACATGAATACCAGCTTTCAGATATCTCCAATCAGCCAGGCGCTCATCATCTACTGAACTCGATAAGTGAGAATCGTGCCTTAAACGAGATTGTGATCCCACCAAAACAGAACTCGTCCAAACAGTGGTATTTCAATAACGAGGTAAAGGATCAAATCAGACAGATTGTTGATAGTACGACTATCGATCTGAAAACTGCTGCCCAAGCCTATATTGATAGTGGAAAAAGTCTGGGTTAGAGATATCAATCAGAACAGCGTATCAATTTGAATTATTCGTTATTGAGTTTAGCGATTAATGGCTGGATATGTGCCTTATAGTGCTCCCATCGCTTAACTGAGCTTTTATAGAGCGGCCTCCTGACCTGATGCTTACTTGCAGTTGTAACATTTCGTTTACTTTTATAGAAAGCCAAACACTGCTCCTCCCATTCGAGATTGCAATAGTCCAGCAGATCTCTTGTTACTTGCTGTTGGTTCTCAATCAATGCTTCATAGGAGAGCGTATGGATCCTTCCCGGATAGATCCTCTGCCAATGACGCATTAGATCAGTGTAATCATTATAATAGGCAGCCAGAGACTCCAGGCTGTTTGTATAGTAATGACCGCGTGCAAAATTGTTGAAATAACAGGAGAGGCAGTTATCAAGCGGATCTCTTTGGGTATGGATTATCTTTGCATTCGGAAAGATCTGTAAAATCAAACCAACACGCAGGAAGTTACTTGGGTTTTTATCGACAACCCGACGGCTGTTGCCTGAGATCTGACTTAACCTTTGTAGATACGATTGACCATACCCGAGTAGATCCTGATCAACCACCTCAGTCAAAAACTGCGGATAGGGAAATCTATTCTTTGTACGGTTAATTAGCGCACCAATCATTAAATTGATATCGGCCAGCTCTCCTGCTCCAAAAACCTGACTGTGGCTAGCGAGGATCTGCTCAACTAACGAGGTTCCAGAACGCGGCATTCCGACAATAAATATTGGTGTATGACTATATAGCCCAAACTCACGATGAGTGTTGACCCACTTATCATCAAAGAAGCGGATGATCTCCTGCGTCAGGTTGCTATTCCCAACCTTATCGTAGTGTCCGCTTTTTAGCGTATTCCCTTTTTGATAGTGGTCAAAGGCCTGATCATACTCTTTTGAATCCTCATAAATCTTTGCTGCCGCAAAATGGAGATAGACCTTTTGATCAGCTGTTGTGGTCTCGCTGTTTAGCTGCGCCTTGATTCTGTTTAACAGATCAGGTTCTTGACCACACTCTTTAGACTCGGTTAAACCCTGATAGGCTTCGGCATAATCGGGCTTAAGCGCGATTGCCTTTTCAAAGTGTTTTGACGCCTTTTGTGACTCACCATAACGTGCATAGATCCCTGCGATATTGTAGTTAAACTCTGGATTATCCGGCTGCAATAACAGAGATCTCTCCATGTAGGAGAGTCCCAGTGACATATTATTCTGCGATGCGATAACACCCAGGTAGTGGAGTGCCCTGGGATTGTCAGGATCAGATGCGAGGATCTCCTGATATAGCTGTTGAGCCTTCTGGAGATCTCCCTGGTTATGAGCGTTTACAGCTTCTTTTAAGATCGCTTGCATACACGTTTAATAGACTACTGTTTCATTCCACCAATCTTTCGTCCTGCGTCAAACGCCTTTTCATTGATCTCAACCAACTTGGGTTTCTTGGCTCGAAAGCGATCAACGATCTCACTTTTCAAAACCTCGGCAGGAAAAGGAAGATAGTCAGAGATCGCACCCAACATTACGGTATTCACCAATCTGAAGTTACCCAGTTGACGCGCGATCTCTCCTGCATCAAAAGCATGAACATTCATTCCGGCATTCTCCATGGTTGCGACCGGGTCTTCTGGGTAGTCAAATAACCCTAGGCTGACCACTGGCGGCTCCTGTGGTTGTCGATTCACCATCGCAATCCCACTTGGACGCATCCACTGTATCCAGCGTAGCGCCTCAGCCGGTTCAAAGCCGACAATAATATCGGCCTCCCCTTCTGAGATAGCCGGAGATAGAACCCTGTCGCCAAAACGCACATGTGATGTAACGACACCGCCACGTTGTGCCATTCCTGCAACTTCTGTCTTTTTAACATCCATGCCCTGATTAATTGCCGCTTGCGATAGCACCTCAGCCGCAGTCATCACACCTTGCCCGCCAATGCCAACAACCAATATATTTGTAACCTTGTTATCACTCATCATCTTTCTCTATTTGTTATTGGCGAACAAAGCCTTCAAGAGGAACAATTGCATTCGGAGCACAGGTGTTAGGGCAAAGATCACATCCGGTACACGCCATGTGGTCAATCTTCACAAAGGCTAACTCCTTCTCCTTGCCATTGGGCTTAACCACCGTTTCACGACGTGTCACCGAAATCGCAGGGCACCCGACATCCAGACAGTTACTACAGCCTGTACACTTCTCTTCATCAACGGTTAACGGTGGTTTTGAACCATAAAAATCAACGAGAACACAGGGCTGATTGGTAATGATCACCGAAGGTTCATTGATCTTGGTCTCTTCTCGTAGCGCCTTAAACAGCGTTGGAAGTTCATACGGATTTACTTCAACAATCCGCTCCTTCTTAATCCCCAAGGATTCACACAACATTCTAAAGTTAACACGCGGAGTCTCTTCTCCATGGAGATTACGACCACTACCCGGATTATCCTGCCCACCTGTCATGCCAACCGCTCGGTTATCCAGAAGCAGGATCGTGACATTCCCACGGTTATAAGTAATATCAAGCAGACCCTGCATACCCATGTGCATAAAGGTCGAATCACCAATAACCCCGATAACCTTCTTGTTCTCATCTACCGCAGTACGACCTTTATCGATACCGAGTGCAACACTCATTGACGCACCCATGCAGATGGTTGTATCAAGCGCGTTCCAGGGATGACCGGCTCCAAGGGTATAACAACCAATATCACCAGAGATGATCGTATTCTTAATATGAGACAGACAATAGTAGATACCGAGGTGGGGGCAGGCGACACACATTGTTGGAGGACGAGGGAAGATCTCTTTTGCTGCATCCTTAACCGTTTGGATATCAACTGAAGCTGTCTGCGTCGAAGCAGAATCCTCTACCGATATCGGCTCAACCCCAGTAAGCGAGAATAACGCTTTTCTCAGTACGTTTGGTGACAGTTCACCCTCCATTGGCAACAGTGCTTTACCAATAACATCAACGCCCGCTGCCTTCATCTCACGTTCAATCAGTGGCTCAACCTCTTCAACCACGACCACCTTATCAACCGTATTTGCAAAGTTTCGAAGCATCTCCATCGGTAGTGGATAACTCATACCCAGCTTAAGCACTGGAGCATTTGGAAAGGTTTCCTGTACATGATAGAAGGTTGGGCCTGAGGTTATATATCCAATCGAGGAGTCACTCCCTTCCACTATATAATTCAGCGTTACTTCTTCTGAGAAGGCTTTTAGTTTCTCTTCTCGCTCAAACATTATCGGTATGCGGAGCTTCGCATTACCTGGCACCATAACCTTACTGGCGGGGTCTTTAACAAAGCCGCTCTTCGGAACAAATTCTGTGCGCTCTGTAGGAACAACAACACCCTTCACATGACAAACACGTGTTGTTAATCGCAAAATGACAGGGGTATTAAACTGTTCAGACAGTTCAAATCCATATCGCGTCATCTCATACGCTTCCTGAGAATCTGCCGCCTCAAGCATTGGCACATGCGCAAAGCGACCCCAGTGTCTTGAGTCCTGCTCATTTTGTGAAGATGATAGTCCGACATCATCTGCAACCACGATCAACAAGCCACCGCCTACACCGACCAGGGTTTGTGTCATGAGTGCATCAGAGGCGACATTCAAACCAACGTGCTTCATTGCACACATTGAACGGCTTCCTGCTAAAGATGCCCCGATTGCAACTTCCAGTGAAACCTTCTCGTTAACCGACCATTCGGTATAAAGATCGTAATTTGCTGCATACTCTAATATTTCAGTCGATGGTGTACCGGGATAAGCCGCAGCAACAGCGCATCCTGCATCATAAGCGCCACGGGCAACCGCTTCGTTACCAGACATAAAATATCGTTCTAATTCTGGGTTTGTACTATTCAAAACTAATACCTCATTAGGATGGGTTTCACAAAGGCACAAAACACTAAAAGCAATCGCGTGATAACCCTCAGCGATTGTTGTGCCTTTGCGAGAAGCGTATCGCTATTTACGATGATCGATAACCCGAACCGCCTTCCCTTGCGATCTCGGAACTCCTCCGACCGGTTTCACATACACATGACAAGAGACTCCGACAAGATCTTTAATATCGTGAGCAACCTTTTGGGCTACCCGATTCATCGCCTCATCGCCCTGTTTTGCCAACTCTGGGGATGCTTCGATATTGACATGCATCGTATCCATATTTCCATCACGGAAAACCTCTAGTTGGTAGAACGGGCTTAATGATTCGGTTTTAACAAGCACTGCTTCAATTTGAGATGGATAGACGTTTACACCACGGATGATCAGCATGTCGTCGGTTCGGCCTGTGATCCGTTTCATACGCACATGGGTTCTGCCGCAACGACAAGGCGTCGCATCAAGTACCGAGATATCCTTTGTGCGATATCGCAGGATCGGGAAGGCCTCTTTGGTTAGTGATGTAAAGACCAACTCGCCCTGCTCCCCATAGGGTAATGGCTCTCCGCTGTCAGGATCGATACACTCAACAAAGAAGTGATCCTCCCAAATGTGTAGCCCCTGTTTTGCCTCAATACACTCCACAGACACACCAGGGCCAATAATCTCTGAAAGTCCATAAATATCAATGGCGTCAATTCCAAGGCGCTCTTCAATCTGTGCACGCATCTCTTCAGTCCACGGCTCAGCACCAAAGATCCCGACCTTCAACGGCAATGACTTGATATCCACACCCTCTGACTCTGCCTCTTCGGCAATATTGAGCGCATAAGATGGCGTACAACCGAGTCCGTCTGGCGCAAAATCTTGGATCAGCATCACCTGTTTTTGAGTCTGCCCCCCCGACATCGGTGTAATCATGCAACCAAGTCGCTCAGCCCCTTGATGGAAGCCCAACCCTCCGGTAAAGAGTCCATAACCATAGGCATTGTGGAAGCGCTCACCCCGATTCATTCCGGCAGCGGAGAGCGAGCGCGCCATCAGGTCTGACCACATATTGATATCGTTTAAGGTATATCCAACTACTGTAGGCTTTCCGGTCGTCCCAGATGAGGCATGAACACGCGCAAGTTCGGTAGTCGGCTTTGCAAACATCCCGAATGGGTAGTTCTGACGAAGATGATCCTTCTCGGTAAACGGGAGCTTACGAATATCGGCGAGTGTTTTGATATCTTCCGGTTTAACGCCGACAGCATCCATCGCCTCTTTATAGTGGGAAACATTGTGATAACAGCGCTCAACGGTTTGCTGAAGACGCGCAAGCTGCAACACCTCCAGATCCTCTCGCGACATGGTCTCGACATCTTTATGTAAAATCATCGACTACTCCCAGAAAAGTTTTTTTTCAGATATGGAAACCTGTTTCAGGGCTAGACCCATTTATTATTCTTTCTCACATCCGACTATTGAAATCACGACATATCCTCCTGACGATTCTAATCAATCACGAGGGTTGCGTGTACTCACAATCCTCATAATTGTCCCCAAATGCAGCCTCAGGGAATATACGGAAAGTATCCCATAAAACTTACTTTATTGCCTGTTTCTGAAATAGAGATGTTATCGGTATGAATATGCCGAAATAGGAATATGATTTTTGAATGGCGTTAATTTAAAACACACTTTAGAGCGATATTTACAATATATAACTTCAGCAAACAAGCCCTAACAAGGCCGCCTTAACCGCTGCCGCTGTTCGATTGGTAACATTCAGTTTTTCCGTCGCATTATTGATATGAAAATTAACCGTTCGTTCGGAAATACCGATAATCTCGGCAATCTCCCATGAGGTTTTCCCATCAGCCGTCCATTGCAGCACTAAGATCTCACGCTGTGTTAGTTGTGGCGAGGTTTGTGGCTCCCTACAGGAGATGCACTTGGACAGGCCGAGATGAGCCATATGTGCAATCCATGTCATTCTTAATCCTTTATTGTGGAGCTCTTTTTTTGTCAGGGAATTATGTGATCGCGCCAGTGTAAATATTCCCGTAATGCCAGAGGCATCTCGATACGATTGTGTCCAACCAAATCGTAATCCGGATAAACACGCTGCATGTCTTAGATCCTTGTCAACACTGTAAATCTCATCTGACCATACAAGAGGTAATGATGAACGCACTCCGTGCTGAATCGTTGGATCGACCGCGATGAAATTTTTCTCCTCATATATCTGTTGCCACTGCGTTGGATAGTTATTGAGGGAGGTTGTCTCTGGTCGCGAGAGGGGAAACGGACTACGAAAAGTATACGCACAATATTCAAAACCCAACTGCTTTGTTTCTCTAAGAAGGGTATCAAATACCCCCTTTTCACACTCTTCCTGATTGGCACAATTTATAGTGCGTAATGCCTTCAGTTGCTCCTCCTGCCAGTACTTCACTGCTTTTTCACCCCTAATAACCTGTTTGACCCACTATGGCTCAGGCCATACAGGATCGCATGTTAGTTCAGAAGTCATCCCTGTTAGAAATGACAGTTATTTACCCCGTACAAAATAGATTAGATTTTCATCATGAGATCACACCATTCATCAGGATAGAGCATACATCGATCAATACGAGACAAACCATAACGATCGGCATGGAAAAACGAGCTTTGTACCTTGTCATTTAATAACAGTCCATTGAAGTTGGGCTTACCTATCATAAAGAGGAGATAGACGATGCGTAATTCAAACAATGAAGGGAGTTGTTGTGCTGTAGAGGGAAACACGACCATTACCGATGCCTTTAGCCATACCGTTTCAAAAGTATCCGGTCACTGTAAAGTCGGAGAGGATTGGTCAAAAGCCGCAATAAATAGCCGACTAATCCCGGTTTTGTCCTGTGAAGGCCCCTGTGCCAAAGGTGAAATTGCTCGGCGAGCAGCGATGCTTATACCAAAGATTGATGAACGATTTGAACGTGCCTGTCACGGAGAGGCCTTCTATGTACCCCACTCGACAATGGCAAAATGGGTAAAAAGTGCTGATCAGGTGGTAATGATCGATGGCTGTTTTCTAAATTGCCACGGTCGTGTTTTAGAAAATATCATCGCAAAGGATCAGATTGTTCATATCAATGCCCATTCGATACATAAAGCGTTTGGGGATCGCTTCTCCTGCGATGATATTTCAGAAGAGGAGTTCTCGAAATTGGCGAATCAAGTCGCTGAAAAAACCATAGCCATGACGTTAAAAGGCACCATTAATCAACATGCTGATAGTGCTGCGTGTTGTTAATAAAGCGATACCATTCCCGCGAATATGTCATTAAGCACTTTAGTGGTAATGCAGTACCCTATTTCTTGTTCATCCACTCAATCAAGGTATCACTGCGCCGGAAAACTGTACCGTGAAATAGCGCTACCAGTGTGCCATCATCCTTCTCAACTCTAACGGTATAGAGTCCGGTTCGATTGGTGCGATTATCCTCCTGTGCGATTGCAACGAGAACATCGCCCCGGGTTGTCGCTGCCGGATAACTAATGGTTGCATTTAGACTCACCGCTGTCGTCCCGTGCGAATTAGAGGCCACCGCAAAAGCAAAATCAGCGAGTGTAAAAGCCACTCCACCCTGTGTTAATTCAACCGCATTCATCATCTCTGCGGTTACCCGCAACTGCACCTTGCAATAACCGGCACTTGCATCAACCAACTCAATACCGAGCAGGTTAATAAAGCGATCATGCTGATGCATCCACTTTGCAATCATCTCCGGAGTGGTGTTTTCAATGTCAAACTCAACGGGGTGGGTTTTCTCTTCGACAACCTGTTCATCAATCAGATCATACCCCTTCTCACGCAGCGCTTTATCAATCGCTTCCGGCTCTTCAGATCGATAGCGCAATATCACAATCCGCATACCGGTGTAGTCGTGTGATATCGGTGAGACAACTGTCGAGATATAACCACCGAGTTCATTAACGTCATCAAGAAGCTGTCCAAGTTTTCCTGTTTCATCAGGTAGGTGTAGCGCAATACGAGTCGTATCCGTTTGGCGACTTCCAGTGATATCCAGCAAGAAATCGAGAATATCGTCATCGGTGATTAATCCGACAAATCTACCCGCTTCCACCACTGGCAGACAGCTGATCTCATTCGTCCTCATCACCCTCCCCGCCTCTTCAATAAGCGTTTCAGGCGTACAGGTAACAACATTGGTGATCATTGAGTCACTCACCTTGAGCTTAGAGAGCAGGTAGTTCACCTCACCAACAGAGAGCGTTGTGATCGCTGATGGCTCACTTTGTGCGATCTCCTGACGGGTAATCAATCCTATTAGCCGGTTTTCAGAATCAACAACCGGGAGGAAACGGGTTCCATTCTCATGAAGCTTTTGAGAGGCATGGCTCAGCTTCTCATCTCCTGAGACTGTTTCTACCTTTTGCGACATTATTTGTGCTACATACATGCGACTTCTCCTAATACCCCAAATAGGCCTTTCTAACGGCATCATTACCTAATAGCTCATCAGCAGTGGCTGACAGCTCGATTTTGCCTGTCTCTAATACATATCCACGATTGGCAACACCAAGCGCCATGCGTGCATTCTGCTCCACTAACAGAATGGTTACACCCTCCTGATTCAGACGCTTGATGACACGAAAGATCTCCTCAACCAGCAGTGGTGCTAATCCCATGGACGGCTCATCCAATAGTAGTAACTTCGGTTTACCGAGTAGCGCTCGACCAATCGCCAGCATCTGCTGTTGCCCACCAGAGAGTGTTCCTGCCATCTGTTGCCTGCGCTCTTTAAGAATCGGAAATAGCGTGTAGATGGACTCAAGCTCTTGCTCAACCCAGTCACGGTTATCACGTTGTAAAAACGCACCAAGAATTAGGTTATCTTCAACACTTAATGGCGCAAAAACCTGTCGCCCTTCTGGCACCTGACAGATCCCCGCTTGAACGATCTTGTTCGCAGCAGCATTGGTTATCTCCTGACCTTGGAACATGACTCGACCACTGCTGATGGAATGAATGCCTGAGAGTGCGTGCATTAGCGTGGTTTTACCCGCACCGTTCGCACCAACAATCGCAACCAGTTCACCCTCTTCAATCTGCAACGAGATATCGTATAGCACCTTTACCGGCCCGTAGCAGGCATTGAGACTCTCTACCCGTAACAGCTCAGACGGCATACTGCACCTCTCCGCCAAGATAGGCGGCGATCACCTTTTTATTCTGCTGGATCTCGGAGCAGGTTCCCTCCGCAAGACGGCTACCATACTCAATCACCAGAATGCGATCCGAGACATTCATGACCAGATTCATATTATGCTCAACAAGCACGACCGTTACACCACTTTCACTGATTCGACGAATCAAATCGAGCATCTCTACAGTCTCGGTATCATTCAATCCTGCTGCCGGTTCATCCATCAGGAGCAACTTAGGCTTCACAGCGAGTGCGCGCGCGATCTCCAACCGCTTTAAAACACCATAGGAGAGTGCATCGGCTTGACGGTTTCGATATTGTGCGAGGCCACAAAACTCAAGGCTTGCTTCTGACCACTCTCGAACCTCTTTTTCCTCCTGGCGCACTTTTTTCAGACGTAAAAGTGAATGGAGCAAGGTGCTGTCGGTGCGAAGATGGCATCCAACCAGTACATTCTCCAACGCACTCATATTAAAAAAGATCTGGAGATTCTGAAAAGTGCGCGAAACGCCCATCTCGGCGATTTGATAAGGGGACTTTCCAATAACAGACTGCCCTTGTAACAGGATCTCCCCCTCGTCAGGGACATAGATGCCACAAAGCATATTAAACAGCGTGGTCTTACCAGCACCGTTTGGACCAATCACTGAATAGACCTTGCCCTCAGGCACCTTAAAATCGAGGTTCGCAATCGCAGTTACACCACCGAAGGACTTAAGGAGATCCTTCACCTCATACATCAGGCGCCTCCTTTTTGTTTCGTAAATGGAGTAGCTTCTGCTGTAGGCCGACATAGATCCCCTGTGGTAGAAAGATCATGATAAAGATTAGGATCGCGCCAAACACCATCACCTCATAATCCTCGAAAACGACCAAAAGCTCCGGTAGGAAGGTCAGCACAATAGCACCGAAGATTGCGCCATAGGTCGATGCTAGGCCGCCAAGAACCACCATCGTTACCAATTCAATCGAGAAGAAGAAGTTAAATGAATCTGGTGTGATAAATGCCTGTTGATGAGCAAACAGACTTCCAGCAAATGAGGCAATCAGTGCCGATAATACAAAAACCTGAGTCTTGGTAGCCGGGGTGTTGATCCCCATCATTTGTGCCGCAATTTCTGAGCCGTGCAATGCTCTAAGTGCACGGCCTGTTCGTGACTCAATCAGGTTCTGTACCAGTAAGACTACCAGAAGGAACACGACAGAAATCACAATATACCAGCGAAGGTCGCGATCAACCTCCCATCCGAACAGCGACAAAACGGCAATGTTACCCATCCCATCTGGCCCTCCGGTCAGCGCTCCTGCCTGAACCATCACAATCGAGACAATCACTCCGAATCCGAGCGTCGCCATTGCCAAATAGTGCCCCTTGAGTTTCAGAATGGGTCTGGCAATCACAAACGAAACCACTCCGGTAACGATCATACCCAGCAATAAGGCAAACAGTGGAGACCAGTCATAGCGACCCGTCATTATTGCAGTTGCGTAGGCGCCTATCCCGAAAAAAGCGGCATGTCCAAGCGAGATCTGCCCCGCATAGCCCATAAGCAAATTAAGGCTGATCGCTAAAACCGCGTTTAACAACGCCGCAGTCATAACAACCGTCACATAGTAGTTGCCAGGAAAGAGGTTCGGCAGCGCAAGCAGCAGAACCATCATCACTATCAAACCACGATATCTATTCACGTATTCTCTACACTCGATCCGATGTCGCTTTACCAAGAATACCGCTAGGCCGAATAAACAGTACAAATAGCAGAATAATAAACCCGATGGCATCCTTATAGCCGGATGAGATTAAGCCAGCGGCAAGGTTCTCGATCAAACCAAGCACCAATCCCCCAACCACTGCACCCATCGGATTACCCATGCCCCCAAGAATCGCCGCAGAGAAGCCTTTAAGCCCTAACATGACACCAGCGTCATAAGAGGTAAACGCAATCGGAGTGATCAGAATACCGGCCATCGCTCCTAAAAAGGCAGAGAGACCATAAGCAAACAGCATCATCCGGTTCACATTGATTCCCATCAACCATGCGGCATTACGGTTACAGGAGCACGCCAGCAGCGCCTTACCAAACAAGGTATGGTGGAAAAAGAGATGCACACTCAGCACCATCACCGCCGTGCCGCCAAGTACCCAGAGGTTTTGGGGAAGCAGGGTTGCCTCGCCGATATGGATTGGAATCTCGCTTGAAAAATGAGGCAGCGCATGAATCTCTTTGCCCCATACCACCAAGACCACTCCTCGCAAGAAGATCGAGGCACCGATTGTAATGATAATGGTGGAGACTACCGAGGCATCTTTTGCAGGTGCAATCGCAAAGCGTTGCAACAACATGCCGACCACCATTGTAATCAATACCGCACCAACTAAAGCGAATGGTAGAGGCAATCCGCCACTTGCCGACAAAAAGACTGCAGACATCGCTCCAATCATTACAAATTCACCTTGGGCGAAATTCACAACATCAGAAGCGTTATAGATAATCGTAAAACCAAGCGCCACCAACGCATAGACAGAGCCGACGGTGATTCCGGTAATAATAAATTGAAGGATTTGATCCATACGAATTACTAAGTAATGCTGCTAGAGCCATTAGCTCTAGCAGCGACTCGCGTTTAGATTTTGCTTCAGAGCAAGGCATTTGCGCACGAATAGATACATGGATGTATTGTATGCAGAAAATGCAGGAGCAATTTTCTGCGAATGTACCTTAATCATGTGACCATTCGAGTACGCAAATAACGACGCTATGAAGTAAAAGATGAATGCGAACTACTCTACGATAGTCCAGTCACCATTTTTGATCTCTAACATCTTAAATGCATCAAGACCCAGACCTAGATGGTTCTCTGAACTCATATTGAAGATACCGCCTGTACCGATGAAGCCTGTGGTCTTCTCGATCTCATCACGAACCTTAGCTTTGTCAGTTGAGTTTGCACGATCAATCGCCTCAAGTGCCATCATCAAGCCATCATAGGCATGACCACCAAAAGTCGAAACTGCACCATGCTTTGCTTCGAATTTATCTCTGTATGAGACCAGAACAGCCTTCTGAGGATCAGAATCTGGCAGTTTGTCTGCGACCAAAAGTGCTGCGGCAGGAAGGCGCACTCCCTCTGCGGCATCACCTGCAAGCTCAATGAATTTCTTCGAAGCAACACCATGTGATTGATACAGAGGTAAATCCAGACCAAGCTGGCGAACATTCTTGGTCACAATCGCTGGGCCGGTTCCAAAACCAAAATTAAGGATTGCCTGGGCACCAGTGCCGCGAATCTTGGAAAGCTGGGTTGTCATATCTGTGTCGGTTTTACCGTAGGACTCATCTGAAACAACCTCAATCCCATATTCGGGGGCAAGCGCCAATGTTTGAGTACGACCTGACTTGTCAAAACCACCACTACCACTGATAAGAGCAATCTTGGAGATACCACGCTTCTTCATATCTTCAAAGATTTTTGCTGCGGCCATACGATCCGTATGTGGTGTTTTAAAGACCCATTTCTTCACAGGCTCAACAATAACTACTGCTCCGGCAAGGGAGATAAATGGGACACCATTTGCCTCAATATCCTTAACCACCGCCATGGTACTACCCGATGTAGAGCCGCCCACAATGACATCCACGCGATCCTTTTTAATCAGACGCTTAACAAAACCCACCGCCTCTTTTGCTTTGCCGCTGGTATCGTAATGAATCAACTCTACCTTCTTGCCATCAACACCGCCCTTGGCATTAATCTCATCAACATACATTTGCAGGGTTTTCAGCTCAGGATCACCCAAAAACGATGCCGGACCGGTTACTGCAAGAAAACTTCCTACCTTGATAGTGTCTCCGGCAAACGCACTGCCGACACCAAGCATTGCTACGGTTACCGCAACAGAAAGGCCTTTTATTAACTTCATATTACACTCCCAATCAGATGATCACTTTCATTTATTATGAGTAACAACACTCTAGGTGCCGCCACCCTCGTTATAAAAACCCAGCCTGATCAGACATTCACAACTCAGTTAATCTGTACATAACATTGAAGTATGTTACGTTCATCAACCTGTGCCTGACTTTGTAATAATTATTAAACCACCACACCTATACTGGTGAGTACAGAGTAGTGAAGATACACGACTGTCAGCCTTCATTTCAACGAAAATACTACTTCACTTTATGTATTCGTTATTTCTATAGATAAAAGCATCTTTTCTAGCACTATATTTCCACCATGAATATTCAAATGGTTATAATCACCAACCGTGTTGTTCTTAAATTTTTGATCAGTAAAAAACTTTAAATTTGAGTTTAATTCCGATGGTGTATCCAAGAATCCAAATCCCAGCTTTGTAATTTCCTCTTCCATAATCCTATTAAACAGCTCAAGATTATTTTCATCAGGTGTAACATCAATCTCCTCCCTTTCACCCGGGTATGGACATGGCATGGAAACTGTACGATTTTGGAGCCCCTGGCTTTTAAGCTTTTCAAGAATCCTGTAGTTGGCTGAGCCTCTTATGTAATCCTGATATGCTTGAGTTCTGGCTGCGCTTGAAAAGAACATTGAGGATTCTCGGACAATATTTAACCAATTATTGTTTCCATTTAACCAAGAACGTAACCTCAAACCATAGACAAAGATAGATTCATACTCTTTCAGATCTCTGACAAATTTTTTTGAATACCCTTGTCCCTTTTTATGTACCTTCATCATTGAATTAGGATTTCCAAAATCAGTAATTGATAGAAGTGATTCCCCATCAGAACTCAGGAAAGAAACTTCACAGCCAGATATTGGATACATTTTCTTATAAGCATTATATACCGATGCGTTATGACTGTTACCAATAATCAGAACCTGTTTAGGCATTATGAACCAAATGCCTCCAACAACTCTTCTTCACACACTTCTTCTATTCTTTGTCTATGCTGCTTTTTTATTTTTACTTCATACCCAAATTTGTTACCCATATTTGTAAAAAAGTTTTCCATCACAAAGTTGACGCCCTGAGTACTCACGCTTCTCATGTTTGGTTCATAAAAAGCACCTTTAAAAACCGGGCTAGAAATGATCTCATAGGAAGGAAAATAATCCACATAACCTCTGTTTTTTGATAGTTGATCTGCAACTGCTCTGAGAATTGATTTGGATGCCATACTAGCAACCAGTATATGCTGGTTTGATTTGGTAGCAGTAAGCGGAACAGGTGAAACAGTTAATATGATTTTGATGGTGGGATTTATGCTTCTAATCATATCAACAGCTCTGACTAGATTATTTATAATTTGTGTAAACTGCTGATTAACAAACCTATGTTTTGTTTTATCAAACACTCCCGCTGCTGTACCTGGGCACATTGGGTATTCATATTTGTTAACCGTATTTATCCAGCTCTCTGTCAATCCAAGCGTAAAAATAAAATAATCTGCTTTTATAAGGCTTTTTTTAAAGGCTCTAACAGCTTCCATTCGAGAACTGAAGAGCTCAGAAACTGACTCAAATCCATCTGGCTCAATCCGGGGTCGGAACGGATCATAATAACGACCTTCACACTCCCATACCTCATCTGGTATGTCCTTATTTTCCAAAGCCCAGTCAACCCACTGTCTAAGTAATGATGTTGTATAAATATTACCTGTTCTTGAAGAGAACACATTGTAGTTAAACTTCTTACAGTTAATCTCACTTAAGCCATAAGGTGGTTCTTCGGTCTGGTACCAGGTGAAACCATTCCTTTTCAGAGCACTACCAACATGTTGCGCAAAACATGAGCCATAAGTAATGACTCTGTCCTCCTGTTTTATATGAAACTTTGGATCCCATATATCTGAAATATCAAACATATTTTTTTCAGATATAGCAGGTTTCCAGAAAGCATTTTGAGGTAGGTCTTTATACGGATTCATATAAATATCTTTTTAAAATTGACATCGAAAAACTGTTCAAAATAATAGTAATAAAAGCATCCCACTACCTATGCTTATCAATTAATTAATAGAGACAATCAACTTAGGAAGAGTCTGAACAAGTGGTCATTGCGACGACTGATTTATCAAACTTAATCATATTTTCCTTAGGCAACAACCATAATCAGAAATCTGCCAGATTAACCATGACCCTGAAACAAGGTCACAGTTAATCTTTTGGCAACTATTGATCAATCCGTAATGATCTTGCTTGTATCCAATAGGTCTTGAAGGTTCAGCGTTCCACCTTGTGTGAGATCAACACCATCGACCACAATGGTTTGTGTCGCCTGGAAGTATGCCCCACCGTTATGGTCAATAATGAATCGGGTATCCATAGTGGCATCGCCTGTGAACTCGCCAACCTCCATCTGTAGATAATCTGAAATCGGATTGTTTTGTTCACCCTGCAACAGATCGGCAAGATTAATCACATCGCCATCAACATTGAACGACAGGTCTGTAATCGTATCGACTGATGGCATGGTGGTTGTACCCTGATCGTTAGCATTCCAGATAAAGGTATCAGCACCCGTTCCACCAGTTAAGGTATCATCACCTCGACCGCCGTAGAGGAAGTCGATTCCACTACCACCGATCAGGGAATCATCACCTAATCCGCCATAGATAGAGTCATCACCAGCACCACCGTCTAGGACTGCATCGTTTCCATCGCCACCTCGGATAACATCATTGCCGGCTTCACCGTAGATGGTATCCACGCCTTCGTCACCATCAATAGTATCAGCACCACCGCCGGCGTATATCGTATCGTCACCAAGACCACCGCTAATGGTATCGTCACCAACACCAACCGCTGTGTCATTCACAACCTGATTATCGCCATAGATGGTGTCGTTACCGACATCACCCGTGATATTGTCATTATCCAAACCACCTATAAGTGTATCGTTTCCATCACCACCTTTGAGGATGTCATAGCCTGCATCACCGATTAATGTATCATCGCCCGCAAGACCTGACAGATAATCGTTACCAGCAACACCTGTAAGTGTATTTAATCCCGCAGTATCTACCTGAGTATTGTAGATAGTATTTAAGGTTAAGGTTGCTGTATCACTATTGGTTAATGGATCCGGGTTAGTTAGATCTGTAAGTGTATATTCGACAACCTCAGGTGCCTGTGCTGTTGTTACATTACTCTGCTGAATAACATCAAATGTCATACTTGTAATATTCGCAACCGCACCACTACCTGTAAGAGCCTCAATACGCCCGATATTCGTAAACTCAAGCGGTATCTGTGCAACACCTGCTGGAATAGATACACCACTAACTGAATATTGCCCTAACTCACGCCCATCAACATGGAACACAGAGAATGTTAATGAATCATACTGATTTGCTAAATTTGCATAATTTATAACAATGTTTTCTACACCATTTGGATATGTTGCCTGATCAAAATCAATAAATACTCGTTCTCCAGAGTCGATCGCGTTTGGACCAGTTGGCCCAACTGCCAATCCTTGTGTTGTCAGACTTGCAGTAGCTGCTGTCAACACACCACCAACACTAGCATTTGCACTTAGAGTAATACCATTTAGTACTGCTCCTAGCATAAAGCTTTGTGTTACAGGAATTGGATCGATAACATTTACTGGGACAGCTACAGGTGAATACTGATAATAACCATTGTCTGCAAATATTAGAGTTGAGCCATCGCTGTTAGTAATCGTTGTTTCTATAGCTCCAGATGCTGCATTCAATGCCGTGGTATATGAATATGTAGATCCATCGATACCTGTTCCAGAACCGGATCCTGCAACTGTTAAATCGATTGGGTTAAGTGAATCACCTCTATAAACAATCTGAGTAATTGTTGAACCATTTATTGCATTATCGATACCGCCACCAGATTTAGCAAAATCAGTCAATGAACCTAAAACACCTCCATCTGTACCAACACCAGTAATCACATTACCATCAAGTGTTGTTGCTGCTGCAATGTTAGCATCCATACCAAAGAGTGTATCAGTGTCATCGTTTGCAACAGGTACACCTTTAACGATATTAATAGTAAATGTATTTGGTTGAGTTATATCACCATCACTATCCTGACCCCTAAAGTTGACGTCAAAGCTGGTATCGACAGCAACACCTACTGCCGGAGCAAAGCTATATTCTCCCGTACTAAAGTCGAAGATTAATGTACCAAAGGTAAATCCAGCACCTGTTGGTTGTGCTGTAGCGTCAAGTGTTAACTGATCACTATTAACAACAGTCCACCCAGGAATATCACTGGTAATCTGTGGTAGCGCAACAGGGTTTGCAAGAGGGTCACCTGGTGTGTAGAAGAACGTTGCGGTATTGCCTGTCCCATCCAGATCAACGGTAATCGTATCTATAAATCCACCATCCGCACCAAATAGTACAGTATTCACATCGCCCTGAAGTACTACACTTCCTCCAAAGGCAGGTGGAACTGTGCTCAATAACTCCTGTTCAAGGTGTGTCAAATCTGGGACATTTAATGCGTTATTCTGATCAGGCGCTGCGTTAGCCATCTCATTACCACTACCACCGACCATGTCAACTGTATGGATCGCATCAAGATGAGTAAAGTCAGCAATGCCTGCCCCTATACCTACTGCATATGAATCGATACCTCCCGGAGTATTATTAATTGTAGTATCCCAGGCTGTATAATTTGCTGCTGTTGGTGCTGTTGCTGGAACCCCATCAGAAAGGAAGTATGTCACTGTTTTAGGATTATTAGCATTAAACGCAGAACCAGCAACATTGTTCACAGAAGGAACTGCACCCACATCAAGTAAGGTAGACATCATGTTCAGTGGTGCTTGATAGTTTGTACCATTTCCAGACGCGTATGCAGGATCACCGAACGTATCAATAGCCGCAATTGCTGCATCTAGCGTCGTAAATGGAATATTTCCTTGCCCATTGATTTGCTGATTTAGTGAAATAGCCGTATTTCCAAACTCAATCAGATAAAGTTCGATCGAGTTTGACTGGTTGAAGTACTCACGAGCAAGAGTCTTTAAAGCCTCTTTAGACATAAGAAGTCGATTTGTCTCTGTTCCATCATCAAGATAAACAAGTCCACCTGCATTAGCGCCGGTCATACTTCCTGATACATCAAGTGTGAATACCAGGCGATAGCTATCCAACTGATTCTGAGGAACATCGGCTACTACAGAAGAACTAACAGGCACATCATCCACAATTGTAATATTGAGGTTTGCTGTGCCAGCGTTTGTTGTGTAGCTGATGCTATCAACAACACCCAGATCGTTTGGTGCCACGTTGTTAGCAGGTGTTGTTAGGTTGTAGACATAATCACCAGCTGCATAACCCGGTGTTGTATTATCGGTATATATTGTTACATCACCATATTGAGTGGCTACTGTAATCACGCCCGCAACAGGAGTTGCTGGCTGCAATGCACCAAGCGCATCGGTATATGTGATTGAATTAATCACTGTAGCCCCAGCATCATTTGCAAGCAGATTACCTGTTGCAACGCTCACACCCTGACCTGCAACCTGACCAGCTTCATCATTAGCGTCAAACAGCGTTTCTGCCTGACCACTTCCACTCGCCATAGCACTCTCGTGAACCACTGCAGTATCATCGGCGGCGTTGGTTGCTGTGATGGTCATAGGTGTAGTTGAGGTTGAACCATCACTACTGGTTGCGACCACATCGATGGTGTATGCAGTGCCTGCAACCAGAGCACCTGTACCTGTGTAGGTCACAGCACCGGTATTAGGATCAATCGTGAATCGACCACCGGCATCACCATTTGCACCCGCAAGATTAAGTGAGTAGGTAATGGTATCTTCAGGATCCGGGTCGGATGCCGTTGCAATAATACCAACTGCCGTTCCGGCCACTGCGTTATCAGCTAGTTCATTATTTGCAGGATTAGAATCAGATATAAGTCCAACCACACCATCATTCACTGCTGTAACATTTATAGTCATTGCAGCTGGTACGACACCTGTTCCTGTTGCATCGTTAACAGTGAAATTAAAGCTGTCATATCCAGCACCGTTCGCATTTGGCTGTGGTGTAAACCGGAGTAAACCGCTATCAATATCTGTAAATGTGATCACATCGCCAATCTGAACATTTGTCCAGACACCACCTATATTATGTTGTAAGCTGCCTGCCTGCTCTAGTGACTGAATCGTTATAGACAGCGCAGGGGTACCTGTTGGATCAGGATCAAGATTCAGGAATTCAGCTGAGGTAAACACATGGGCAGTGTCTTCCAATGTTGTAACACTACTCGCCTGCGCCTGAGGTGCCTGACTCTCATCAACTGTTACAGCTACGGAATCACTTCCTGCAGTAGCCGCAACTGCTTCAAATCCCCCGCCGGTGACATTCGCAATTGATACCGTGAATCCTTCAAGCCCTTCAGCACCAGCCGTTAATGCATCATCAATGGCACTAATATCAAAGGTTGCTGATAACTGATTCGCTGGTATGACTACCGTTGTTGAAATAACCGTGTAATCAACTCCGAATGTAGCTCCAGAGACCACATCTGGCGTAAATGTCAGATCAACACTGACTGGTGATGTTGGCATATGGGTTACAGCCACTGTAAAGCTAGAACTTGTACCTTCATATATGGTCGCAGGTCCTGTAATTGATACACCAGCAGTATCTTCCGGTCCGGCTACTGCATCTGTACCTGTTTGATCTGTGATAGTTGTTGTCACCTGATTGCTACCTGGATCGACTACTACAGACTCAAGCCCACCACTGGTGACAACTGAAGCAATGGTAATTGTAAAGTCTTCTGCTCCCTCTGCTAATGGATCATCAATAGTTGCGATTGTTAATGGCAGAGATGTATTACTACCACCTGGTATTGTCCACTGTGCTACTCCAGTAAAGTCTGTACCATCAACCGCTACACCACTATATGCAAGATTTACGGTTACATCTGTAAGAGGCGTGTCAGTGATACTAAGTGTATAACTAGCCACTTCACCCTCTACCACTCCTGCGCTTCCAGTAATACTCACTAGTGAATCGACAGCCGAGGCCGCCTCGTCAATGGTCGTTGTAAAGGTTGTCGAAGGTAATATTGGGGGTGCTGTAAATGTACCCGGTGTTACATTAGTAACAGATACTGAATAACTCTCATTTCCTTCCAGGATTGCATCATTATTAGTAACCACATCAAATGTGCTTATTGAGTTCCCAGTCGCTAGATCGACACTAAACGTATATGTTCCTGGGGTCACCTCTGTAATCACAGCAGGTGTAGTAGAACCATTAACGTAGATAGCCGTAATATCATCAAGTGTGATATTGGCACCAGTCAGGGTTACTTCGTATGTTGCGTTAGCAAGTGCATTCTGGCCTGCATCAATGGTGTAATTACCTGTTCCACCTTCGTTGATATTGGCATTACCTGTAATGATAATTGAGCCCGGCTCAAGAATATTGGTGGCGACACTGCTGGCGAGTGGATTTAAGGCAATGGCCTCAAACCCTCCACCAGTTACACCTGTCATAGTAACATTTAGTATCTCAACACCTTCTCCAGTACCATCATCAATACTATTTGCAGTAAAGCCGATAGTTGATTGACCAGCAGGAATTGTCACTGTGGCAGGTAGAGCATTACTGAAATCAGCTGCAGTTGCGGTACTACCTGTCAGTACGTCCAGAGTAATAACCGTATCAACAGCTGCTGGCTCATCCAGAGTAATGGTATAAAGCGCAGGCTGACCTTCAAGGATCTCCGTTGGGCCGGATAGTGTTACCTGAACCGTGGTTGGATTAAGCGCCTCATTAATAGTGGTAGTAATACTTCCACCAACAGCAGGCTGAACAGTAAATCCATTATTGGTGATATTACTTGCAGTGATCTTAAAGGTTTCTAATCCTGTAGGTAATCCCGAGACAGGGTCAATACCTTCAGCAATCGCATCATCGGTGATGTTCACTGTGAAAGTGGCAGTTGTTGAGCCTGCCACTAATGTTGCTGTGGTCTCACCAACAAAGTCCTGACCATTCGTTGCTGTGCCCGAGTAGGTCAACGTAATCGTCTCATTTGCCGTTGATGCTTCAGCAACTTTAATCGTATATGTCAACTGGTCGTTATCTGCTTCATTAACAGCCGTTGTGCCTGTAATAGACATTAGGTTATTAAGGCTGAACAGCGTATCAATCGTTGCAGTGGCCGAATCAAAAGTTTCTGCATCGGTTACTGTTACGTTATAACTTTGTGTAATTGCTCGTTCAAAGCTGGTTCCGCCAGTTTCAAGTCTCACACGATCACCAGCGACAGAGTTTGGCCCTTGTTCAATAGTAATACTACGCATCTGCCCATAACCCTCAATGGTATATGTCAGCGAGCCCTGAACGCCTGTCAGCACCTGTGTATGCGCAACACCTTGATCATCAATAATAGTAATCAATGCATCCACATCCAGATCCAGAGTCAGTCTTGCGCTGGTTACATCTGCATGCAGGAATTCAAGCGTCAGGGCTTCACCGGGATCCATATCATTATCATTACCAATGCCAATTCGTCCTCTGTCCTGTCTCCAACCAATATTAGAGGCTACACCGTTTTTCGTTCCCGACATTAAAATAGAATCAAATGAAGTAAATGCTGCTGGTACCGCATTTCCATTATTAACTGCTGTAATCACCCCATTCGTATCTGAGAAAGTAAAGTATTGTCCACTAACATTATTAACACCTTGTACACCTATATAAGTGGTGCCACTGTTATCAAACAGATCAGCGGATGGAACTGGTAGTCCAGATACAGGATCAATAATCGCTGTAACAGGCCCCATCTGTACAAGATTAGGATTGGTATCAATTGAGAAACTATCCGTAGCAGGATCTACCGTCACTGTATATAACAATTGCTGCGTTGAAGTTAGCGGATCGAATACCGCAGCAGGATTAAATGCTGTTGCAACTGCAGCCGTATCGACATAAACATACATCACATCAGGGTTTGCACTATCTACATAGTTATACACCTGATGACCATCGAAGCTATATGGAATAGTTACAGCTGCGCCAGGTGTAACCGTAGTTATCCCAGTGACAGGATCGGTTGTAATGATGCTACCAGCATTTACCGTTCTCGTTGCAGCACCAAACCATGTAGCTGCATTCACTTTATCATACCCAACAATATTGCCACTCAAGTCAGCGGTGTAGGCTACATCAGCACCGGCCACATCCAGTGTTCCTGTTGATGTTACGCCAGGTAGATTCAACAATGTTTGTGTTTGAGCAACCGGAGTAACAACAACGGCGTCATCCTGAATCGACATATCAAGATTCACAGCAGCGGTTGTAAACTGACCATCGGAAACCTGAACATTAAAGCTATCCAGTATCGGAGTGTTCACAACATCATGAGTAGCCGCTGATGTTAATTCATAACTCCAGCTACCATCATGATAGAAGGTCACAGTGCCATGTGGTGCTGCGATGGTTGTCAGTACATTCGTAGAGCCATCCATCACTCCATAATTGGTTGTTGCTCCTCCATTTACACCAACAATCAGAGAAAGGTCATTCCCTTCAGGATCTGTCGCATTGATATTACCTGTCACCGTAGTCGTGGTAAGGCCAACAGCGGTTCCTTCAGTGAGACCTGCTTCATAAACACTACCACCTCCCGCAGTTAATGCACCTGGAGCAGTATTCGTTTCGTTAATAACTGTAGTGACACTATTTGCACCCGCATCTGCCTGCACAGCCTCATAACCACCACCGGTGATATTACCGATTGTAATCGTGAAGTCTTCATCAAACAGAACACCATCCACGTTTGCAACCGCAGTTATATCAAAGGTTGTACTGCTATTAGGTGGATTAATAACAACCTGAGTCAGTCCATTAATCATATCAACACCATTTGTGGCGGTACCTGTATATGCCAGATCAATGACTAATGGGGTTAATGGAGCCTCAGACACAGAGACGGTATAGGCACCAACGCCACCATCTTCAAAGATAGCGCTCGCACCTGTAATACTCACCAGGGCTGTGTCTGGTACTGCATCATCAATGATTGTTGTTGTAACAGAATTATTAGTTCCATCTACTGCAATGGCTTCAAATCCACCACCCGTTACAGTGTCAAGAGTTACGGTAAATGATTCTGTAGCACCTTCTAATAGCGCATCATCCAGTGTATCTATAGTAAAGGTTGCACTATTACTACCCGCAGGAATCGTTACAAATGTCGTTCCTGTAAAGTCCTGACCATCCGTTGCAGTACCACTATAAGCAAGGTTTACGGTGATATCTGTATCCGGCGCATTGGCCACACTTACGGTGTAGAAGCCGGTAGTCTGACCCTCTGTCACAGCAGTTGGACCACCGACCAGACTTACTAGCTCAGTGTGCGGAGTCACACTATCGTCAATCACTGTAGTAACCGATGCGCCCACAACTGGCGTCTGAGCAACCGGGAATGCTGGTGTGGCAGTTACATCAACAACATTCGTAATCGTTACCACCAGATCCTCAAGATTATCCGCCTGAATGTCATCAATCGTGCTTAGTGTAAATGTACCGCTGTTATTAGGAACAGGTAATCCGGATACTGGATCAATAACAGTACTTGGTATCTGAACAGTTACCGTTGAAGGTCCAGTATAGTCTGTGCCTGCTGTTGCAGATCCAGTGATTGAAAGTGTTACTTCTAACGTAGATCCAGCTGCTGGTACCAGTGTAGTACTAACGGTATATTCAACAGCGTCGCCCTCATTCACAAGTGAAGGCGCACTGATTGCCATCATGTTCTGTCCGGTGAAGTATGCCTCAGCAACAGCAGTCGTTGCCTGACCATCAGAGTCTGTTACCGTGATATCAAACGATTGATCGATGACACGTTCAAACTGTATGCCTGTCTCACTCAGTCTCATTCGATCGCCTACAGCCTCTAAAGTAATACTCTCTAGAGGACCAAGCCCATTGATAATCAATGGCTGCCAATTACCATTTCCATAGAAGGTTCCTGTATGCACAGTTCCATCCGTTCCAACAGCGGTCCAAGCAACAGAGAAGTTTGTGTCTACTGTAAAGGAGGCAGAAACAACATCAGATGTCAGGAAGTCCATTTTTATAGACTCACCCGCTTCTATATCCTCATCCCTTCTACCACCAATAACACCAATACGACCATTTCTTGCAACACCCCAATCAACACCGGTAAGAGAGCCGTTCACATACCCACTAACCTCCATTAGCATGTTTGCCATTGTAGTAGCAGGAGTAACTGGAGCAGCTGATCCAACACCTGAAATGACACCACCAAAATCATTAACAACGATGTATGCATTAGCTGCATTAATATCATTATTGGCCGTTGGTGTAGACAGCCCTGCATTATCAAAAATATTAACCGCAGGTGGCCCTGCAAGAGCTGGATCCGTTGTAATAGTTATCTGATCGCTATTTGGCAGTGCATCCACTGTAAACAGGGTTGTAGTCGCCACAGGGTTATAGGCTGCTGGTACCGCTGGTGCTGCTGGTGGGACAAACATTGTGCCATCAGTAAAGGCAATCAGAGAATTAGGTGCTAATGGATCAACATAGTAGTAGATTGCCTGACCAAGGTGAGTCTGACCAGAGTAGGCTATTCCGGCTGCATTTCCAGCAAGATTTGTAATCGTAGCGGTGAGATCTGCATTGTACGCCGTATCAGCTCCCAAAGTATCCATTGTGGTAGTCACTGTAGTCGCGCCACTATTGCTAACCCAGGTATCGTTAATAGATGCTACCGTTGGAACGTCGTTACTTATATTAATCGTAATATCAAGCGGTGTTGTAGATACCTCAATATTATCGGTCACCGTAACTGATAACAGATCATTGGTTGCAACAGTATGATCTGCCGCATTTGCAAGCTCATAGCTCCAGTTTCCATCACCAAAGAATGTGACTGTTCCATAAGTTGTGGTATGGGTACCTATAACATTGGTCGTTCCATCCAGGAGACCGCCATTACCATTAACGAGAGGTTGTCCATTAACCCTTACATAAAGATCATTACCATCTAAATCTGTTGCAGATATCCGTCCTGTAGTAATCAGTGAAGTATTTCCAACCTGACTACCTTCAACAAGTCCTGCTTCATAGACGATTCCAGTGTCTGTTGAGCCACCAGTTGTAAAGTCTGTAATAATCGGAGCATTGTTGTTTTCACTAATCTGGGAATCAACAAACGATGCGCCTGGATCTGCCTGAACAGCCTCGTATCCACCTCCACTAAATGAGTCGATACTAATTCTAAAGCTCTCTGCACCTTCTCCGGTCAAACCATCAGGTATCGACCTGACCTGGAATGTTGTACTGGTCTGTCCAGGAAGTATTATTGCCGTTGTAGTTCCATTAAAGTCTGTGCCATTAACAGCGACACCAGAATATACAAGGTTAACAACCAGTGGATTACCATCAGCAGGTGGATTATCCACACTAACAGTAAATGTTCCTGTAGTACCACCTGAACCAGGAGCTCCTTCATAGATCGATGCTGGACCAGAAATACTTACAAGTGCCGTATCTTCAACACCTGGAACGGCATCGCTACCTGTCTGATCTACAATGGTCGTAATCACAGACGATTGGGTTGCACTCGCCTGAACCAGCTCATAACCACTATTAGTAATATTTCCAATGCTAACCGTTACATTCTCTGCTCCTTCAGCATAAACATCGTCAATCGCAGGAATAGTGAATGTTGCCGAAGATGTTCCAGCATTCACGTAAATAATGGTTTGACCAATAAAGTCTGTGCCATTAGCCGCAACACCAGAATAATTAATCTCAACAGCCGCATTATTAATAGCATTAACCGGCGTACCACCCTGGGTAAACTCAATGGTATAAGGTGTAGATGTTTCACCTTCAATAATAGTTGCAGGCCCAGTTAATGTTGCATCAACGGCAATTGCTGTCGGTATCTCATCAATCAAGGTAGTTGAACTAGCACCTGTGGTAGGTGCATTAACAGGGAATGCTGGTGCTGCCGGATTTACATCACTAAAGCCAACAACAGTTACCGTCATGCTTTCAAGATTATCTACAAGCTGATCATCAACCGTTGTAATTGTATAGGTTGCTGTATTACTACCGGCTGCCATTGTTACAACAGCTGTAGTTGCTCCGTTGTAATCTACACCGCCACTGGTTGCTGTTCCGCCGATAGAAAGCAACACATAACAGTCTGCAGCTGCTGCCTCAGAGGTTGTAATGGTATAGGTAACACTATTCACCTCATCAACAAATTCAGGAGAGGTAACTACCGTTACATTCTGATCAGTAAATATTGGATCTATAACTGTAGTGGCTGTATCACCATCCGTATCAGTAACCGTAGCGGTAATTTCAGGATTAAATACTCTATTGAAAGTTGAGCCTGTAGGATTAATTTGGAGAGTGGACTGACCATTGGCATTCGCACCTTCGATCGTCAGACGATGAATATTTCCTATACCAGCTATATTAAGTACAGCCAGACTACTGGTTTGAGTATCCAGAACATTGCCAGCAGCGTCATAAGCAGTCCATCTGTAAAGATCTCCAGCCGCACCTGTAGTTACATTAAATGTAATGGCATTTGCATCAGCATTTGTGAACTCAAAATGTAGTTGTTCGCCAAAGGCCTGTTCAACCCATCGATTTGAACCATTACCCTGTAAGTCATCTACACCAATCCTGTTATTACCTGAATCCCACTGAACTAGTGCTGTAGCTCCGGTAAAGTCTGTTCCACTTACCATCATCACTGTATTGCTGTTGATACCAGCAACTGCTGTTGCTGTATCAGCAAAGGCTGCCGTAGTTACAGCACCTGCAGGAGTCATATCCATACTAATGTGAGAACCGGTCAGTCGACCTGAATTAGAGTTCATATTGCCAGCGACGACATTATCAAAGATGGGTAATGCACCAGTGAAGTTCTGAATACTATAAGTGTCATTAACTGTATCAATTGACACTTCAAACAGTTTGGTTTGAGTCCCGTTAAATGCAGCACCTCCCGGATCTGTATAGGCAACCAGACTATATGTGTTAGTCACTGGATCCAGATAGTTACAATAGTAAATAGGAGCCGCATTTGATGTCATCGCAATTGCTGCGGATGTAACACCATCGTATGTAATCGTCTGTGTTGCTGCTACATGACTATTTCCAGCCACATATCCAGGCTGACTCTGGATAAACGCTGCAAAATCTACTGTTAATGCTGAATCAGCACCTGTCGTGGTTAACGCCTCTGTAAAGGTGTTAAGACCTCCATTCATCAACCAAACCTCAACAGGCTGGCTTGCAGTAACAGCATCATCTGTCACATTCATTGTCAGAGTTGCTGGTGTGGACTCTAATGCTCCAGCTGAATTGTCAGTAACAACAACCTGAATAGTATCTGCCACAACATCCTGGGCAACAGGATGTGCTGCCGTAGTTGAAAGCTGATACGACCATGTACCATTACCATAGAATGTTGTAGTGCCATTTGCTGACGTATAGGTGCCAATAATATTGGTTGTCCCATCAAGCACACCTATATCAATACGCGGCCCCGTAGGAGCAAGTGGATCAACAACCTTTAGGGTAAGAGTGTCACCATCTATATCATTGTATACCAGTTGGCCGGTGACACTTGTTACAGCAGCACCTTCCTGAGTTCCACCAGCAAGACCTGACTCAAAAACAGTTTCTGTTACATCACCCGTCAATGTTGGAGCATTAGCACCTTCAACAATATTGGTTGTCCAGCTGTTATTCACAGGATCAACACCAATACTATTTAATCCGCCACCCGTTGCTGAGGTTAATGTAATCGTTACATCTTCAACTTCATTTGGAATTGCGTCAGCTACCGTTTGTAAATCAAAGGTATAATTAAGCTGGCCTGCAACAGGGATAATAACAATTGGGTTATTAACACTATAATCATCGACGTTTGTTGCTGACCCACCGAGTGACAGGTAAACAAGAACTGGCTCTGTTGGTTCTACATCGAAGGTTAATGTATATGTAGCTGCACTACCTTCACCCACATCCACTGTACCATTCGTCAGACTAACCGTTGCTGTGCTATCTATAGTGACCTCAGCTGTCTGAGCATCCTGATTGAAGTTTCCTGCTGCATCACTAATCTTTGCGACTACTTCGTATGTTCCATTCGCTAAAGCTAAACCTGATGGAATAGTTAAACTCCAGGTGTTTGCCACAGGGTCATGAATAAGATTGACACCGTCTTCATAGTAGACAACGCCATTAACCTCTACAGACAGTGACTCACCAGGATCAAGTACTGCTGTACCTGTAAGAGTGGGGGTAGCGTCCGTAGTATTTCCAATAATATCTACTGTTGGTGTATTTGCTGGCGGAGTAGTATCAATTGTAACTTCATTAACACTTACATCTGATGAAGTAGGTACACCACCGTTCAGAATTTCAGCGCTTACATCATGGCTGCCTTCATTTAATGTAACTGCTGGAGGTATAACCAGTGTCCAGGTATTCGTTGCTGGATCCATCGTCAGGTTACCATCACCTAATGTGTAAACATAAGGTGTACCACTAACCCCATCGGTAACCGTTACTCTCAGGGTATCGCCTGTACCCAATGTCGCTGTACCTGAAATTGTGGGGGATGTTTGATTTGTGATCAGGGTAGCAACCGTTGGAATATCATTAATCATGATATTCAGGTTTGCTGTACTACTTAGTGTGCCATCTGTTACATCATAACTAAATGTCTCTGGAACAGTGACGCTACCTAATAGATTAGACACTTCAGATGCATTTAATGCTCTATCATATATCCTCAAATCATCCATCGATCCCATATAGGTGTCAGCACCCACGCCACCTGAAATGCCTACACCTTCGTAGTAAGTTGTTGAAGTATCCGCGCCGAGTGATATGAATCCACTATGTTGTGATATAGAGGCTGGTGCAGTATTAAGCGTTTGAGCCAGAGCCCCATTTACATAAAGTGAAATACTGGTAGTTGCACCATCATAGGTGAGAGTGATCTGATTCCATTGTCCCTCAACCACTTGTGCTTCAGGCGTTGCTAATGCTGTTGAAACCCATGTGCCTGACGCACCTGTTCCTGTCCATGCACCGGCTTTTAATACTCCATCTTCGAAATAGATATTAAATCCATTCACCTGCGCTCCCTGTTCATAGACTACATGTCTGTCACCAACTACCAATGGATCATCCGTCGACCCAACATCAGGTTTAATCCATAAACTAATAGTCTGTGCAGTTACAGCGCCACCCATATTAATATCTGTTGACTGCCCAAGATCTATGCCTGTATGAGCACCAGAGAATTGAAGTGATGTTCCGCCAAACTTGGCATCATTGTTATAACTAACATTGACACCATCTACTACAGCCGCAACATTATCGACTGATAACCCACCTGGCGCTGTGTCATATAAAGTTGTTGCTGTTGCTCCTTGTTCAAATGACCAATGCGTAACCAGATTATTAATAGGTGCAGCATTTAATACATCTGTAGCGTTAGCAAACGCCTGATTATCAAGCGTGTAACTATAGCTACCATCTGTATTAATAGTGATAGAACCATAACGACCAGAATAAGTGCCAGCATTAGCAACTGTCAGATTAGCATTTAGCGTATCAGGATCTGTATCGTTAGTTATTACATTGCCAGTCACAGGCACAGGCGCTGTTTGAGATGGATCTACAGTTAGTTTTGCAAAGTCATTAACACCTATTGGAGCATCCTCTGTCCCACCAATCGTGACATTAACTGTCTGGACTGTTGAAAGTCCGCCCTGTTCATCAGTCAACTGGTATGTAAACGATCCTGTAGCGCTATTTCCATCTGGCAGTTCATCCAGATCAAATGCACTAATAGAGTAACTACCATTGGCTTGAACCGTCAGGTTAACATTTTGCGTTTGTGTAACACCTGCCGCATCGACATAGGTCAGCGTCATCACAACCGGAGACCCAACATTAGCAGCTTGGTTATTAATCGTACCTACAGTAATCGTTGTACTATCTACATCCGTTGATCCTGTAAGAACATTCACTACCCCTGAAACAATTCCGCTCTCCAAATCATCTTCTGTTGCATTGATCACGCTAAACGCACAAACCGGCACATCATTTGTACCATTAACTGTTACCGTCAATGTGCCTACGGATGTACCTCCATTTTGATCATTTGCGGTATAAACAAACGATTCAGACACAGTTTGACCGGCATTAAGCTGATTGACTGCAAGATTCCCATTATCAAGCGTATAACTATATGTTCCATCACTATTAATCTGAATAGTTCCGTAACTACCAGTAATAGTATTTCCTACATTTGCTGCATTACCATTGACAGCAGAAACAATTAATACATCACCAACATTTGGATCAGTATCATTGGTAAGGACATTTCCATTTACTGGATTTGTCGGACTATCTTCGACAACAGTAGCTGCATCATCAGTCGCAACTGGTGGTAGATTCTCTGCCACATCGCTCACATTCAGCGTTATACCTGTTGCTGTTGAATTGCCGATACCGTCAGTTGCAACAATATTGTATGTGAACGTATTTGCGCCAGTTTCAAAATCGTTTTGCGCAACACCCGCCGCAACACCCGCCGCAGTGATCGCTATCTGCCCACTATTATCAATAGTGAAATAGCCATCTGCCGATGTCTGCAAACCATTATCAAACGTAAAGCCGGTAACAGGTGTATCTGCATCCGTTGCTGCAACTGTTGCAACGATCGCACCGGCAATCTGATTCTCAGCATAAGTAAACGACTGACCAGATGTAACCACCGGTACATCATTCGTACCGGTAATGGTGATGGTGACACTATTGGTGCTGCCATCAGTGGCGGTCACGGTAAAGGTGTCGGTCACAGTTTGGCCGGCATTGAGGTTATCAAGTGCTGATGATGTGCTGTAGCTCCAGTTTCCTGAGGCGTCGATGCTAAAGCTGCCGTAGGTGCCGGCAGTGCCGGTTTGGGCGGTCATCGTCGCAGCGATGCTATCGGCATCGGTGATGGTCACGGTGCCGGAGGTGCTCA
>JBNKZU010000028.1:0-31958 GCA_050301795.1 Thiohalomonadaceae bacterium
GTGGAAATCAATCGAAAAAGCACTAAGCAAAACATTAAATCGACCATTTAATTTATGCTCTCAAACCCCTTTAGGCGGTGGTTGCATCAACTCGGCCTATCGTATCTCAGATGGGAGTGAAAGCTATTTTGTAAAAGTGAATCGAGCAGATCATGGAGATATGTTTGCCGCCGAGGCCGATGGGCTTGAAGAGCTTTCGCGTTCAAATACCATCCGAATACCTAAGCCGGTAGCACATGGAATAGATGGCGGATACTCGTGGCTGGTGATGGAGTTGATTCCGTTTGGTGGTAGTGGTGATATGGCACGGTTTGGGGAGCAACTGGCGCAAATGCATCAGCACACAGCGGATCAATATGGGTGGTTTCGAGACAACACCATCGGCTCAACCCCTCAACACAACGATTACTGTAACGACTGGATCACCTTTCTGCGCAGGCATCGCTACGGTTACCAGCTCGATCTGGCCGAACGTAACGGCGGGACTCGTCGGCTCATTGATAACGGGCGCTTGCTGGTTGAAAAGCTGGATCACTTTTTTAGTGGATACTCTCCTGCCCCATCACTGTTACATGGTGATCTCTGGTCAGGCAACTACGCATTCAGCAGCGAAGGCGAGGCGGTGATCTACGATCCGGCAGTCTACTATGGCGATCGTGAGGCCGATATGGCGATGACCGAGCTTTTTGGTGCCTTCGGGAGTCAGTTCTACCGTGGATATGAGTCGGTATGGCCACTGGATCAGGGCTATCGCGTTCGCAAAACACTCTACAACCTCTATCACATTATCAACCACTTCAATCTGTTTGGTGGCGGCTATCAGACACAGGCGATGTCAATGATTGATCGTCTCCTTGGAGAGGTTATATAGTTAGCCGCCGTACTCTCATCAGATAATTAAGGTAGTCATAGTTGTGTCAGACAGGATAAGGAAACCGATGGATAGTGAAGTGCTTCGGTTATCGCACCTGCATCCTCGTTACTGGATCACCTGGTTCGGGTTTCTGCTGTTGCTGCTGATCTCATGGTTACCAGGATCGATACGTCGCGGAATCGGAAAGCTGTTCGGGCGGCTGTTTCTTTCAGGAAATAAAAAGCGTAACGAAATCATTAATACCAATCTGGAGTGGGCATTACCACATTTGAATGCACAACAGCGAAAAGCGCTAACCAGACAAATTTCTGCATATTATGGGCAGTTAATTTTAGATCTGGGTGTTCTCTGGTGGGCGCCCCATCGCCGTTTGAAGAATCAGTTTAAGATTGAGGGTGGTGAGCATATTGAACGCCTTATAAAAGAGGGGCGCAATGGTGTGCTGATAACCAACCACTCATACTTCATTGATTTCTGGGCGCTGATTCTCACCAGCCTTTATCCAGTAGCAGGTTATGCCCAGCGGGCGCGCAATCCGATCTTCCAGTGGGCGATGGACAAAAGTCGCAGGCGCTATGGTGGTACTGTGCTGATGAGAGAATCGAGTTTTCGTGATGTGGTGCGTAGTGTTGCCACCGGGAAATATCTCCTCTATGCAGCCGATGACGATTATGGCTCTCAGAATTCGGTATTTGCGCCGCTGTTTGGGATTCAGAAAGCTACATTAACCGTGCCCTCCAGAATAGCAAGGCTCACGGGTGCAGTGCTGGTTCCGGTAACCTGCTATTTTGATGAGTCACTGAAGAGATATCGGGTTGTGATAATGGCTCCGCTGGAAGGTGTGCCCGGTGAAGACCCTGTTGCCGATGCAACCGCAATCAATCAGGCGATAGAGACGATGGTTTTAATGGCACCAGAACAGCAATATCTGTGGGGGTTACGTTTTTATCAAACCCGACCTGATGGCTCCCCACCACCCTACAAGATGAAAGGCAAACCAGGATCCGGACCGAGACCACGGCCAGACACTCCGGCAAAACCGTCAGGTGATGGTATTATCAGCAAATGAGTTCTAGCGATAAAACAGCAAAGGGAAAGATCGATAACGCATTTGATAGCCGCTTTCTACTGCCGGGATACTGGCTAGTCTGGTTCGGTTTTGCGCTGTTATGGCTTCTGAAATGGCTCCCCCATCGCTGGCGACAGTCATTGGGTCGGATGCTTGGGAGGTCTGTTTTTTCCAGAAACAGTAAGCGAACCGAGATCATCAACACCAATCTTGAATGGACACATCCACACTGGAGTGCAGCGCAGCGAGCCACAGCGACTCACGGATTGTCAGGCTATCTTGGCCAGATGATTGTGGAGTTTGGAACTCTCTGGTGGGGATCGGACAGGAGTTTTGACGAACTGTACCAGATCGAAGGCCGGGAGCATCTGGATCAACTCATCGCAGCAAAACGCAATATTGTATTAATCACCGGGCATTCGGTCTTTATTGATCTCTGCGGGATGGCGGTATCGCGCCACTATCCGATGGTCGGATATGTGAATAAGAGCCGAAATCCATTAATGCAGTGGATGATGAGTCATGGTCGAAGTCGATATGGACTAAAGGTATTACAGCGCGAGTCCGGTCTGCGTGAGTTAATGCGGAATATTACCTCTGGTCGTTTGCCATATTATGTTGTTGATGAAGATTTTGGTCCGCAACAATCCATATTTGTACCATTTTATGATGTTGCCAAGGCGACACTTACAACCCCCGCGCGTATTGCAAAAATGACAGACGCTGCGGTTGTGCCAGTATCGGCATACTTTGATAAAAAGAGTGGTAAATACCAGGTGGTAATATTGCCACCACTACAGAACTTTCCCTCAGGGAATACCGGGCAGGATGCGACAGCCGTCAATCGGGCACTTGAAGCGTTAATTGATCTCGCTCCAGAGCAGTATATGTGGACACTGCGGCTATTCCAGAGCCGACCGGATGGCTCCCCTCCCCCCTACACCATGAATGGCAAACCGGGTTCCGGCCCACGCCCTCGCCCAACCGATCTGAGCCACTAAATCTGGAACACCCTCACCCCAACCCCGGAAGGAGAGGGACTTCACAGCGTTAATTTTGCCATTCCCTCTCCCCTTCCGGGGAGAGGGCCAGGGTGAGGGAGAGAATAACGACCCGAAATGTTGATCGACTTTTTTCTCAAAGATAAAACATGGAGCCGGGACTTCAGTCCCGGAGCGCGGCTAAAGCCGCACTTCCAACGGGTATTATGGATAGAATGGCTTTTTACCATCCGGTCTGGTTCTAAAGCGTTTGTAGCTCCATTGGTATTGATACGGAAACTGGCGAATTGCGTTTTCAACCGCAAGGTTGATGGACGTGGCAAGCTGTTCAGTGGTTTGGTTCGGCTTGAGGTCGTTAATCGCGATAAAGTGCATCTTAAACCCCCGACCCCATGACAATCTCTCAGCTACAGCAAGGATCGGTGAGGCGCCACTTTTCTGGTAAAGGCGGGGTAATAACGACATGGTATTGGAACTAATATTAAAAAATGGTGCAAAAACACCACCATTGTCACGCGGATCCTGATCTGGAGGGATGCCGACAAAGCGATTTTCCGCCAGAGTGTTGAACAATGCCTTTACTCCCCTGGTTGAAGTGGGAACCAGGTTGGCACCAAACTTTTGGCGAGCTTGTTTAACCTCATCCTCAAGGGCGTTAAAACGTAACGGGCGGTAGAGAGAGGTAATATTGTAGTGTCGTGAACAGTAGAGGCTGACCAACTCCCATGAGCCTAAATGAGGACCGATTATTAAGACCCCTTTTCCGTGATCGATGGCATCATTAACAACCGCTTCACCGACAACCTCTTTCGTCAGTTGATCAAATCGTTTTGGATCTGAAAACCAGATGACCGCAGTTTCAAACAGGGTTTTACTGGTTTCGATTAAAGATTTAAAGAGTAACCACTCGTTCGATAAAGCGCCTCTATCCGGGAAGCACAACAAAATGTTTTTACGACTAATGGCTCGGTGCTGGTTTGGAATGAGATAGAGGATGATGCCGAGAATCCATCCCAATAGATGGGTTACTGCTAAAGGCAATCGGGAAAAAAGCTTAAGTAGGACAACGCCTGGATTATTCATTCTCATCAGGGCGGTTATCGTCACTCATCAGCGGGCGCATCGTTGTGAGCAGGTTTTTAAATAGACCTTTATGCCGTTTCTCCTCCTCACCGAGCAGCGCTTTAAAGTGCTGGCGCTCAGTTGGCATTGAGAAGCAGGCAGGGCAGTTATCTGGCACAACAGGCAATTCGGCATGTTCGGCAAAGGCGGCGGATTGACGCTCACGCATATAGACCATGGGTCGAATAATGCGTAAATCACCTGAATCGTTGGTGTAGTGAGCCTTCATGGTGCGAAGTTGGCCACGATGAAAGGCCGACATTAAAAAGCTTTCCGCCAAATCATCAAGATGTTGCGCCAGGGCAATGACGTTATACCCCTCTTTTCTAGCGGTTGAGTAGATAATGCCGCGCTTCATACGTGAACAAAAGGCACAAAATGAGAAGTGGGGATCATCCTGATACTGTGCTGCATCGTCAGCTATCGGCTGTGATTGATAAAAATAGGGAACCGCCATCTCCTCAAGATAGGGCTTGAGAATAGAGGGGTCGAATCCCGGGATTTGTGGATCGACAGTGATTGCTCCTATCTCAAAATGAATCGGTGCATGTCGTTGTAGATGACGTAAAACATGCAGCAGAGTTAAAGAGTCTTTACCACCAGAGAGACCAAGCAGAACCCGATCACCCTCTTGAATCATTTGATAGTCAGCAATGGCGCGGCCAATCGGGCGCATAAGTAGTTTTGGGAGTTTTAGTATTGGCTTCATAGGGGGTGATTGTACAACAAAAGTTGAACAAAATTGATACGCCCATAGATTGATTATGCGTTATCGTGAATAATGGTGTACCTGTCTCATAATAATAAAACGGACGAATAAGTTTAGGAGAGGCAGATAGTGGAGGAGATAAATTTGAGCAACACAGTTTTAAAACATCTGACGCCGATTGAGGCGCATCAGTTACTAGAAGAAAATCCACGAGCGGTTCTAATCGATGTTCGCTCAAATATGGAGTTTCTTTTTGTAGGACATCCTAAAGGGGCAATCCATATTCCATGGATCGACGAACCTGATTGGGATATTAATCCGAATTTTACGCGACAGATCAAAGAGCTGATGCTGGGGGGCATCATCGAGGATGAGGCGACAGGCTGTGCACCGATTATTCTCATTTGCCGTAGTGGAAAACGTTCAGTCGAAGCGGGGCAGAAACTTATCGAAGCAGGGTTTACCGACGTCTTTAATGTTCTTGACGGTTTTGAGGGCGAGTTGGATGATGACCATCATCGCAGCACCTTAGGTGGATGGCGTTATGATGATCTGCCCTGGGAGCAGTGCTAGGAGCAAATGTCACTCTTTCATATCGATATCAGAAAGAGTGACCCCTCACTGATCTGCCAACTGCCTATCAGAATGCTGTGGGGGGAATGGTGAGTCTTGAGCAGAGTAGATTTGTTTTACAAAGCTTAGAGGGTGCCAACCGCATTCGTCTGCAACAGCTTTTTAAAGCGATCACTCCGGATCAATGTACCTTTTTAAAACTGTTACCCCTAATCATTCATAGCCAAAAGGCTCATTTTCCGTTTTTGGATCATGAGGAACGTCCGTGTGGATTGTATGGATATCAAATGGATCAAGATATTCAAAAACTGGCACAGGCATGTTATCCGACATTTAATTATACCCCGCACCAACATCAGGACTTTGATGCGCTCTATCTTATGGGCAGTACGGGGACGATTGCCTATAGTCAGCACAGCGATTTCGATATCTGGCTCTGTTATAAGAGAGCGTTTACATCAAAAGAGCTTAAGCAGATAAACCATAAATGTGTGCAAATTGAAAAAGAGGCAATGCGCTTTGGTCTTGAGATGCATATATTCCTGGTTCATATTGATAGCTTTCGAGAGGGGCAACTGCCAGTACTCAGTAACGAAAGCAGCGGCTCTACCCAACATCATCTTTTAAAAGATGAGTTCTACCGCACCCTGATTTTACTTACCGGAAAACACCCGCTGTGGTGGCATGTTCCAGTTAATGAAGAGAAGAACTATTCATCGTATTGCAGTGACTTGATCAAGAGCGATCAAAGCATCTCAGAGTCAACACTGGACTTTGGTAAAATCGATTCCATACCTGCCAAGGAGTATTTCGGAGGCTCCATCTGGCAACTCTCAAAGGCAATCGACTCACCCTATAAATCATTCATTAAGCTGATGCTAATCGAGTATTACATAAGCCAATATCCTGACGCCGAACTGTTATGCCATAAGTACAAAACTGCAATAATGCTTAAAACGCCAACACTTGAAAGCATTGACCCCTACAAGATGATGGTTGAGACGATCATAGAATACCTTGAAGAGATCGGGGATAAGCTTAGACTTGGATTGCTCTATCGGAGCTTCTACTCAAAGGTGGGCATTAATTTGAGTAATGTGGGGCACAATATCGATCCCTGGAAGCTTGAGACCATGAGAACAATGGTTAAAAGGTGGGGGTGGAGCCAATCGATGATTGAGTTCATGGATTCAAAAGAGCGATGGTATATCAAAGAGATACTTAAAGAGCATCAAGTCATCTATGAGTCGTTTGCTAAAGCGTATGAACGTCAAATTCAATTCGGTAAAAAAATTGAAGATGAACGACTTGTCAGTCAGCACGACCTCACCGTACTTGGAAGAAAGTTATTTACAGCCTACGAACGTAAAGCCGATAAAATCGAGATCATTCGTGTTGGCATTGCAGAAAGGAGATTAATCGATAATGTAACGATCAATTATGAATGCGAAGAACGACTTGGAAATGTCTGGTCGCTTTATGTTGGAGAGCTATTAAAAAAAGAGCTGAATGATTCAAGCCCGGTAAAAAATACGCATAATATTGTCGAGCTATTGATTTGGGCAGTTTTTAACCGGGTGATTAATCAGAGCACATCCATATCAGTAATAGGGATTTTAAAGCAGCGCCATGAGGAAATCGTCAATACGCTTATCCCGGATATTCTGGATCTCTATCCGAATAATTTTTACACCACAGCAGAATTTGATCTCTATGAGCAAGCATCAACGATCATCAGTAACAGGCTCTATCTCAATGTCGGAAATCAAACCGATCAAAAAGGTTCAGGACTGGTTTCAATAGACCAGGTGGTGATCACAAGTTGGAAAGAGGTGTTTGTAAAACGATATGTCCGAGAGGATGCAGTGATAGAGGCGCTTCGTTATACACTTATGCGACAACAAAAAGAGGAGATCGCCGCATCAGATATTTTAGATACCATTAGTTACTCTATTGTTGAAAGTGATGCAAAGATAAAAGCTACCATTGCTACGAATATCTCAAACATCGTAGAGTATTTGTTTAACCATAAACCTCCAGCCGCCAAGAGATATATCATTGCCATCGGAGAGGTGCTGTTTGCGATATCGCTCGATAAAAATGATCTGCAACATAAAACGATTCAAACACAATACGAACTATTGAATTATCTAGGAAGCTCAAACAAAGAGTTTATCGAAACAAGGATTGACCCTAACGTCCATATCACGCAACCACTTGTTCAGATGTACGATAAAAATGAACAAGGGTTAATTCAGGTGTTTTATGAGACTGATGGTAATGATGTCGATATCTATGTGATTGATGAGCGAGGATCGCTTCATATACATCGTCGTGAATTTTTCACTGATGACTCTTTAGTAAAACAGTATCAGAAGATTTTTACGACCATCATGAACCGCATCAATCTGTTGGTGGAAAATAACAGGCTTTCAGAAACGATAAACGGTTATGAGTTTTATAAAATTAATCGAACAGAGGATCATGTTGATCTAATAAAGATGGAGATATCCTCACTCAATGATGATGACGACGATCTGCTTACATTCAATGTCATTGTCGATAGCGATGAAGAGGGTCACATCTACTATACACTCTATTTATATGGCGAAGAGTATTCAAACCTGCTCTATGGAGATGAGCTATACCATAAGGTAGCACAAAGAGTTGTCTCAGAGCGTCCAAGTCATGGCAAGTATCCTATCTATATCTCAGACATCAGTATGGCTCCCGAACTGCTTGGCCACGATGGTTTGGATAGACTGCAAAGCCTTCACTTTCTAATCTATAAACAACGAATTGAAGAACTGCTGTTTAATGCGATTCAAAAGCTTCCTTAATGGCTGAACTGCTCAAAGAATAGTTCAATAAAACGATCATATTCTGCGGGAGGAAGTTTATTGATACCAGCAGCACCTTTTCGTCCACCACCGGTTTCAAACTTTAAGCAAAGCTCATCAGCGCCCGATTTATTATTCATCGGAGCACGAACACTGATTCTATAGTCTCCACTCTCAAGGATTGTTAATAGTGCGTGTGCGCGATCAGGATAGTCGCGTGCCAACTGGTTTCCAAACACACCGCTAACACGTCGAGACCACGGCATATCAGGAAGCAGAAATAGAGCACCAGAGGTTTTTTCAATCTCAGGATTAATCTTTTGAGCTAACGCGATATCTTCATTAAAACCGCCAAGCAGTTTTTGGTATTCGCTCGAGTTGCGGGCAAAATCGATAGGGTCTTTGAATCCATCAAGAGCACGATAGAGATCTGCGGGGTGAAAATGCAGATCCTCAATCGAAGACCCATAACCGTTATAGTTTATACAGGTACCCAGTTGATAAAGCTGATCACGATCAGCGGGGCTATACCCAAGGTTTTTAATCATTTCATCGGCGGTTGCAATCAGATTATCCCCATAGGCACCAACGGCAGCCCAGGCACTAAATGTGCCACTGATATGGGCGTTGACGATTAAGCTGGTACAGACCTCGGCAGAGGTGTCGATATGAGTAACAAGCCTTTCACTTTGCGGGATCTCTCCGGGAAAATGGTGGTCAAAGTATTCAATTGAGGCTCCAGCCTCAATGGCATCATTAATGGCCGAGCTATTCTTTTCAAGCGCGATATCGAGCACGGTTAAGGAGTCACCAGATTGTATCTGCGCGCGCTCAACCAGATTAATCTCTCGTTTGGTTGCGGTAATAAGCTGGCTTTGTAACGGATGATGTAAACGAAGTTGATGAAGTGCACAGATGCCATCAGCATCGCCATTAAAGATATCGAAGTGAGTCATTGATTATTGTTCGGTGATTTTAAAAGGGCGTCATTGTAACAGGTGTAACGAAGCGGGTTAAAGTTATCGTTTTTTTAAATGAGCACGCGGATGTGCTTGATCATAGACCTTCGCCAGATGTTGGAAATCGAGGTGGGTATAGATTTGGGTGGTGGCGATATCGGAGTGACCGAGCAGTTCTTGAACTGCTCTAAGATCGCCACTGGACTCAAGCAGATGACTGGCAAAGGAATGGCGCAACATGTGTGGATAGACACTCTCGTCAAGGCCTCGCTTTATCGCCCACTGTTTGAGACGCAACTGAATGGTTCGAGGAGATATGCGACTGCCACGCTTTGAAACAAATAGCGCGTTCTCATCAGCATCTGCAAATTGCCCCCGAATCTTGAGCCATTGATTAATGGCTTCAATCGCCATTGCGCCAACAGGTATCTCACGACTTTTATTGCCCTTGCCAAGCACTCTCACAGTAGCTGCTTTGTAATCAATGGTGTCAATATCAAGCGATATCAGCTCAGAAAGTCGTAACCCGGAGGAGTAGAAAAGCTCCATGATTGCGATGTCTCGAATCAATAGAGGATCATTGGTGTCAAAACTCAAAAGCTGCGATGTTTTATCGACAGATAAAGCCTTAGGGAGTCGCTTTTTACTTTTTGGCGTGGCAACACCCTTGGCAGGATTATCTTTAACATGTTTGTTTTTAAGCAGAAAATTGAACATCGAGCGAATGGCAGAGAGTTCGCGTTGAAGCGAACGACCACTAATACCTTGGTGATGACGGGAAGCGACATAAGAGCGCAAGGTTCTGTTCTTAACCTGCACAAGAGATGTAATGCCCGCTTTATCGCAGAACATCATTAGATGCTCAATATCGCGTCGATAGTTACTAAGAGTGTGGGGTGAGTAGTGTTTTTGGTATTGCAGATAGTTAAAATAATCGGCAATCCAGGCGGTGCTCTGCTCGTCCACTACCGCTCCAGATGTGAAATGAAGATCTTGTTAATGACCGCACCAAGATGATTAACAAAAACTGTCCCCATATCGGGATGATAACGATTAGGGTCAACACTGCCAACAGCAATCAATCCAAGGCAGGGTTCATCGTTCTGTTCGCATAGTGGGATAGCAACGGCAGAAGCGATTTCGTTAGCATGTTCACTAAAAAGAATGTCACGTTGTTCCGGGGTTAATGAGCCACAGACGCTTGTTCGACGATCCAGGATTGGTCGTAATGCAGAACGGTCAACCTCTGGCGATTGATTAAAGATAATCAACTCAACAGCATCGGCGTGAAAGTCATCTCGAAGTGCCCGATCAAGATACTCCATTGCCTGTTCAAGCGAATCCGTATCGATAAGCATCACAATGAGCTTCTGTAGTCGTTCAAGCAATAACTCATTATGTCGCGCTGTTTTATTGAGTTGTGTGAGTTTGTGTTCACTCGATATCTTTGATTCACGAAGCCGCTCGACCTGGCGCTCCATAAAAGAGATCGCATTACCACGATTATTGTGAGGAAGCACAAGCTCCTCAAGCAAAAACTCATGGCGACAAAAGAAATCGGGGTTTTCCCGAAGGTAGCGAATAATATCCTCTTCGCTCATTGCTTGATCGTTATCACTCATATTAAAAGCTTCCCTCAAAGACGGTTTCAGCTGCGCCAATCATCCATAGTGGTTCATTAATTCCCTGCCACCTAATCAGTAGTTCACCACCCTGAAGATGAACATTGACCTCAGAGCCAACCAATCCCCATTGTTGTGCCACAGCAACCGCAGCACAGGCGCCAGTACCACAAGCCAGCGTCTCGCCACTGCCGCGCTCAAAGACGCGCAGATTGATGGTGTGTTGATCAACAATCTCCATAAAACCAGCGTTTACACGCTCAGGAAAAAGCGGGTGTGACTCAAGTTCTGGCCCCAGTGTTTCAACCGGTGCATTCGCGGCGCTATTAACCAGATAAACCAGGTGCGGATTGCCCATAGAGACCGCACCCACCTCAATAACGCCAAACGAGGTATCAATCGCATAGCGGGGTTGTTGTTGATCAACCTTTAGTGGAAGTGAGGCAGGTCTAAAGTCGGGAACGCCCATGTTGACACGAACCAGACCGCCCTCCTCCAGATAGAGGGTAATGATGCCCGACGCCGTTTCAACAACAATCTCATCCTTGTTTGTTAGCCCCTTTTCGCGGACAAACCGGGCAAAACAGCGTGCACCATTGCCGCATTGCTGAACCTCTCCCCCATCGGCATTAAAGATACGATATCTAAAATCAACCCCATCGCGATCAGAGGTTTCAACAAGCAATAGCTGATCGCAACCGATACCAAAGTGTCGATCTGCTAACAGCCGCACCTGCTCAGGATCCGGTGTGAAGGATTGATTAATGGCATCAATCACAACAAAGTCGTTACCTGTTCCGTGCATCTTTGTAAATTGTGTTGTCATAACGCCAGATTAACGATTGTGAGAAAAGAGATAAAGTAATATTAGCGGAAAACAGGGGATCGATGGGGTTGTGGCTAACGAATCTCACCGATAACGGCAAAGGAGTGAGAATCCAGATTTTCCACCGCTAGGTAATCCAGCTTTGCGGCTTTAAGTTGCGTCCTAACCTCATCGATCGAAAAGGCGCTGAATAACATGCGTTGAGCAAGTTGGTTCATCGAGTCCGGCTCACCCTTCGAAAGTTGATTGGCCACAATATGGAGATGATCAACAGATTCAGGACGAATAAGATCAGCGACCAGAATACGGGTTCCCGGTTTTGATAAGGTTCTTAAATGGCTCCAAAAATCGGCCGGATACTGAACCCGATGCAGAGCCTGATAGCTGATAATGGCGTTAAAGTGATCCAACGGGAGAGTTGATGCTGTTAGTGGCTGCTGAAAGAGTCGAATCGACTCATGCAGGCGCTTTGCATCAATTCGTGGTTTAGCGAAAAAGATAAAATCTGCCAATGGCTCAATCGCATAGAGGCGCGCACTTGGGTATTTCTCGGCAAACCGGGTGGTGATATCGGCACACGCACACCCCAATTCAACGACACATTGCGATGGCAAATGATCAGGGAAATGTCGTTGGTAATAATCGATAAACTGGTTATAACGATCATCATAATAGGCGAGCGAAAAGTCACGCGCCAAGGCCATCTCCTCAATCAATGAGGGCTGATAATCCCGATTGATCATATAAAAACCTAAGGAATGAGATGTTCGCCCTGAAACAGAGAAGGGATCGTTTCGCGTTCACGCACCAGATAAAACTGGTCGTGATCCACCATTACCTCCGCAGCGCGTGGGCGTGAGTTGTAGTTAGAGCTCATCGTAAAGCCATACGCACCCGAAGACCTAACCGCAAGCAGATCCCCTTCGTTGATCGTCAATTGGCGATCCTTACCAAGAAAATCGCCGGTCTCACAAATCGGGCCAACCACATCATAGATATAGGATTGTCCATCAAGGCGTTCGGTAACAGGAATGATCTCCTGATGAGCTTGATAAAGCGCCGGACGCATCAAATCATTCATTGCAGCATCGACGATGGCAAAGTTCTTATCTTCATGGTGCTTTAGATACTCAACGGTAGTTATCAAAACACCAGCATTACCGGCAATGGCACGGCCTGGCTCAATAATGACAGTCAGATCCCTGCCAGCGAGCTTTTCAAGCAGCGGCGCAGCATAATCTCCCGGAAGCGGAGGAGTTTCGTCGCGATAGCTGATCCCGAGACCGCCGCCAAGATCGATATGATCCAGAGCAATACCCTGGTCATAGAGGCGATCAACAAGCTCAAGGATACGATCCAACGCATCCGCAAACGGATGAGAGTTCGTTAATTGAGAGCCAATATGACAATCAATGCCTTTGATTTTAAGGCTCTCCATCTTTGACGCGCGCAGATAAAGCGCTTCAGCATCATTGATGGCGATGCCAAACTTATTCTCTTTAAGTCCGGTTGAGATATAGGGGTGAGTCTGGGCATCAACATCTGGATTGACCCGAAATGAGACAGGAGCGACCTTACCCATACGTGAAGCAACCTGATTAATGCGCTCAAGCTCAGAGGCCGATTCAATATTAAAGCAGTGAATGCCGACCTCAAGAGCACGCTCAATCTCATGGGTTCGCTTGCCGACGCCAGAGAAAACCACCTTTGAGGGATCCCCGCCAGCAGCCAACACCCGCTCAAGCTCACCGCCGGAGACAATATCAAACCCCGAGCCAAGGCGAGCCATCACATTGAGAACAGCCAGATTGGAGTTAGCCTTAACTGCAAAACAGACAAGGTGATTTACGCTAGAGAAAGCCGCATCAAATGCACCCCAATGGCGTTCGATGGTCGCGCGCGAATAGACATAACAAGGCGTACCAAATCGTGATGCAATATCAGATAAAGAGACCTCTTCAGCAAAGAGCTGGCCATTGTGGTAGTTAAAAAAGTCCATAAATTAATTATCATTCTTCTGCTGTTCGGCCTCAGGAAGATAGAGTTCACCTTTAGCACCACACCCGGACACCACAGAAACAAGCAGCAGAGCAAGGAGTAGCAAGGTACTAAACCGAATCATTCATAGGCACCATAAAAACAAGTAAGTATCATATTGTATCTAAAAATAGCGATTAAGCGAGCAAGATAAACGATTGTAGAAGCGTAAACAGGGATGTATCCTTACACGCCCTGAAACAGGGATGATTTCAATCATGCGCCCGTAGCTCAGCTGGATAGAGCGCAGCCCTCCGGAGGCTGAGGTCAGAGGTTCGAATCCTCTCGGGCGCGCCATATAAGAGAGCCTGCGAAAAGCGGGCTTTGTTATATGGAGAGGTCGAGGGACTTGGTTTGGTTCTGCGTTCGACCAAATCGTCTGGAACGATTTGGAACATGGCAAAGCCATGGCCCCGTAGGGGTGGAGCACAAGGAAGTGCGGAATACTCCTCTCGGGCGCGCCATCTTTATTCCCCCATTTATTCCCTTCATGAACAGCAGGCAGATTTCTCTGCAAAGCTAAATTACGGATATACAGGCGAATCGCCTGATATCACCCCAAAACGAGGGGGTTATCTGGCAAAATCGCCTGATACTAAGAGTTATGTTTCGCTATATGCCGATTTCAAACCGAGGTGTTCACTGAACGGTTTAAAGTCTCTGTCCGTATATAGAAGCCCCATTTTCTTATCTATGCAAAAAGATGCAATGATCACATCATTAGTCTTTCGGATTGTTATCCCTTTCTTGCGCAAGGAGCGAAAATTGTTTGCGCACTTAACGACCATCGATGGATTAAACATTGAATATTGATCTAATAGTGACAGCTTAGTTTTCACTTGTTTATATTGCTTGTTATCACGAATACCTTGAAGGATCTCAAGAAAAATAAGATCTCCCATTGCGAGAGTTCCCTCTATCAGGCATTCATCGAGTAAATCTGTTTGTGGAGTGATTTTGCCATTAAGGTAGTCAATCCAAACGCTGGTATCCGCTAGGATCACTCATTATCCCTCATCTCATCTAGGTCACCTTCCCACTTGATTTTGCCTCGCAAGCTTCTGATGGATTGTTGCTTGCTTCTTTTCACTAGGAGCTTAAGTCCTTGTTCTACAGCATCTTTTTTTGTGTCCAGGCCTGTGGCTTTTAATGCTTGCGCCATCAAGTCATCGTCTATTACTATGTTCGTACGCATAATGCACCAGTGTGTATACAAGATAAAACATTACACATTCTAGTGCGGGTCAAAAAACATAACAAGTGGTTCGTGCCGACTCCTAGCGGCGCGGCACAACCAGGCGTTATACCCTTTAAGGGAAAAAGGAAACATTAGATGATTTCTATAGAGTTTTTACTCACCTCGCTAGTGGTGGTTCTAATCCCAGGAACAGGGGTTTTGTATACCGTCGCAACAGGGCTGTTCTTAGGTAAACGTGCCAGTATATTTGCGGCATTCGGCTGCACCCTCGGTATAGTGCCTGCACTTTTAGCCAGCGCTTTTGGTCTTGCTGCTATCTTTCATGCCAGTGCGTTCGCGTTTCAGATTGTAAAGTATGCCGGTGCTGTATACTTGCTTTATCTTGCATGGCAAATGTGGCGATCTTCTGGTCCGCTCTCATTGAAAAGTAATAAACCAGATACGAGATACAATGACATTATTGTAAAAGGTTTTTTGATTAATATCCTAAACCCTAAACTTTCAATATTCTTTCTGGCTTTTTTGCCACAGTTTATCCCTAGCACAGCCGATAGCGTTCTAGTTAGTATGATGGTACTTGGCCTTGTTTTTATGTTGATGACCTTTGTTGTGTTTATTGTGTACGGTTTTCTTTCAGGCAGTTTTAGCAATTTTATTGTTAAGTCAAAAAGAGCCGGTACTATCATGCAAAGAATTTTCGCGTCAAGTTTTGCTGCTCTAGGACTTAAGATAGCTTTTAGTGATCGAGCATAACAAGACCTGGTACAGTGAAAGCTTTTTCGTTGCGTCTTCGCCTTCACGACAAAGCTGCGGTGTTGGCAGCGTTAGCGGCATAAGAGTGCAAAATGTTGCGATATAGCAAGATATGAGTAAGTTTTATGGAAGTTCGGAAGCTTAAAACAGGCGAAGAAACAGAACTATGGGCGCTGTTTTATAACACTATCCATTATGTGAATATTCGGGATTATGATAAAAGCCAAATAGAAGCCTGGGCTCCTGGTGATTTTGATAAAAATAAAGCCATCCAAAAATTTAGGGACATCGATCCTTTCGTAGTGATAAAGAATGAAATGATCATTGGGTACGGAGACATTCAGCCTGACGGGCTTATCGATCATTTTTTTTGTCATCATGAGTTTCAGCGGCAGGGAGTTGGTCGTGCATTATTTGCAGCGATTGAAGAAGAGGCGAAGAAGAAGGGCATTTCTAAAATGCACTCAAATGTAAGTATTACGGCACGTCCTTTTTTCGAAGCGATGGGATTTTCAGTAGAAAAAGAGCAAGTTATAACGGTGCGTGATCAACAGTTAAAAAACTATAGAATGGTGCGGGGCGTGAATTCCTCGGCACATCCGCAATCGGAGGCGATATGATCGTTAAAATCGTAGACTTCCCGGAAACCAAGGTTGCGGCAATTGAGCATCGTGGATCTCCTGCATCAGAACACGAGTCTGCCAGCAGGCTTATTGCGTGGCGTATAGAGAACAAAGTGTCGCCAACAAAGCATCAAAGTTATGGGGTGCATTATGATGACCCATCAACAACGCATCCAGAAAACTATAGGGTAGATTTTTGTGTCTCTTTTGATGGTGAGGTTTCTGATAACAGGTATGGCGTTATTAACAAAGTCATCCCCGCTGGAAGGTGTGCGGTAGCTCGTCATATCGGCTCCCGAGAGAGTGTGACCGCCGTGCTATATCTCTATAATAAATGGCTTCCAGAAAGCGGAGAGAAACTAAGAGATTTTCCCGTTTTCTTTCACTATGTAAATGTCGGTCCCGATATTGCTGAGGAGGAGATGATTACCGATGTATATCTCCCCATCCAGTAGCAATGGCTTTGTAAGCCTTCGATAAAACAGTACATATTCCATTATATAGATGTAACAGGTACTAACCCAGAGCCTGATGCGCTGCTTTTGATATATAAACAGAACCGTACAGACACGTTTTTCTCCTATATGGTTCTATCCCCGAACGGGATTTTTCGGGTAACTTTTGCTCACAAACGGTATCTCTGAAAAACCGCACTTTTTATTGATATAGAGGGTTAATACAAAAAAGAGGTTGCAAAGCAGATTACAAAAACGGTGGAGAATATCAGGCACTGTAATGCCCTCTTCGTCAATTTTAACCATGAGCCGGATCGCCTTTTTTGCCGCAGAGCGTGACAGATTGAGGTATGGCACCGGGATCGAGCCTCGTGGAAGTACAAATCCTTTTATCCGGTCACCAATCTCCGACCGATAGTGGTGATAGCGATCATGTAGCCACTGCTGGTCTTGCTCGCTAATCGCAAGTCGTCCACGGATTGAGCCATTGAGGTGAAAGATTAATGGCTGGAGGTGTTCAAGATCCTGCCTTACCTCTTCAAACTGAGGGGGTAGCGTAGATATCACCAGTCCGACTAGGCTGCACAGCTCGTCGGTCACAACCTCGTAGTCACAAAGCGCCGATGACTCATAGATATAGGGGTAACAAAGCTCATCTTTATTTTTGCCTGGTTTTAACGCCATTATTCACCTTTGGGAAGGACATAGGGTGTTGTTCCATTAAGGTTCACCTCAATCGCGACGTTAAATGTGGCGGAGAGAACCTCAGGGTCTAACACTTGTTGTGGTGTGCCGGTTGAGATAATCCGACCCTGATCCATCAGATAGAGTTTGTCACAGTAGCGCGAGGCCAGGCTTAAATCATGGATTGCCACCAAAACCGCATGTCCCTCATTTGCGTATCGCTTGAGTTGATCGAGTATCACCAGTTGGTAGTGGATATCCAGGCTGGCGATGGGCTCATCGGCAAGGAGTACCTGCGGCTGCCCTGCCAATACCCGCGCAAGCCAGACCCGGGCGCGCTCGCCACCGGAGAGTTCATTCACCGGGCGAGTCGCCAGATGCTCTATCTCTGCCCACTGCATGGCTTGATGGATCATTTCATAATCATCGTCACCCCAAGGGATGCGGCCAAGAGAGACAACATCAAACACACTGAGCGACCAGGCGCACTCCGGTAGTTGTGGAAGTAGCCCGATATGACGAGCGCGTTCAAGATCTGACCAGTTGTTGATCGGCTGTTGATTGAGTTGCAGCTCACCACTAAAGGCCTCTATTCCGGCGATGGCATTGATCAGGGTCGATTTGCCGGCACCATTTGGGCCAATGAGCCCAACTAGCTCTCCTTGATGTAACTCAAGGCTGGTGTTGAGAACACGATGATCGACACAGAGCTGATCGACACGAATCATCACCATCGTTTTCGCTCCCGTAATAGAAGGAATACAAAGAGCGGTACACCGAGCAGAGAGGTTAAAACACCAAGCTTAAGCTCCCGACCCGGAGGAAGAAGGCGAATCATAATATCGGCAACCGTAACGAGGATCGCGCCTGCGAGTGCAGACGGGATTAGCAATCGATCAGGTCGATGTCCAAAAAAAGGTCTGAGAATATGAGGCACCAGTAGCCCGACAAATCCAATATTACCGGCAACCGCAACAGATGAGCCGACGAGGACAGAGCAACCAAGAACAATAATCCGGCTACCGTATGTAACCGAAAGCCCCATACTCCTTGCCACATCCTCACCAAGAGAGAGTCCTGCGAGAAGTGGTCGTTGACGCAATATCAGGATCGAACCAATCAGCAGTGCGGGTGTGGCAATCGTGAGGCTGTCCATGCCGCGATTTGAAACAGATCCTAATAACCAGAAGACCAACTCCTGCATCGCATAGGGGTTGGGGGCATAGTTGAGTACTACGGCAAGCAGCGCTCCGGTGAGGGTTGAGATCGCAAGCCCGGCCATAATCACTTGAGACGGACGACCGCTTCCAGCAAGGAGCAGCATTAAGAGCAGAGCAGCGCCCGCCCCGATGAGTCCAGCAACAGCAGTTGCAAGCCCCTTGTATCCGGCAAATAGCCCGAAATAGAAAACCGATGCAGCACCAAGCGCAGCCCCCTGACTGGCACCAACAAGTCCTGGTTCGGCCAGAGGATTACGCAGCAACCCCTGAAGCGCAGCACCAGAGAGACCAAGAGCAGCACCGACAGTGATTGCCAAAAGCGTTCGGGGCAGCCGTATCTCTCCGACAATCAGAGCATCCTGGCTTTGTGTGTTTAGAAGCCAATCAATAACACCGCCTGAGACAGACACCGGAATTGGACCGATGGCTAATGACCACAAGATCACGGTGATTAAGATGATGATGAGGGTTACTGTTTTTGCCATTGTCTGAGTCGTTGAATCAATTCCCATGTCCACGGCCCTGGGCATTGCCAGTACCAGTAATCAGTGGAAAGCCACTGTTGTTGCGGGATCGCCTTCTTTAATGCGGCATGTTCAGCAAACTGGTTTGCGAGGGCTGCTGCATCGGGAGCCGACCATAGCATCAGATCCGGAGGATCATTAATCAACTGTTCGATATTAAGAGAGATATACCCCTCCTCCGAGAGATAGTTTGTCATACCGCTGTATTGAAGGATCTCATTCTCTAATGTTTTTTGGCCAGTTCCAACGCCGTTAGCACCAAGCAGAAGCACACGTGGTGGCTTTGATGTGGTTTGATATTCTGGTTGGCGGGGCGTGTCGGCGTTGTTTCCAACAAGCTGCATAAAGCGACTTTGATAACGGTTTAATCCTGACACAGAGGTGGGCAATGGCAGGATCTCGACACGAAAGCCGAGGGATGCCAAACGGCTTCGCAGTTGTATTGCATTATACTCGCCGGTAATGACCAGATCCGGGTTAAGACGAATAATCTCCTCCAAGGAACCATTATGTGTTGGCCACTTGTGCTCGATCCAATCTACCGGATATTGAGCAAGTAACGGTGACAAGGCACGGATCTGTGCCTTGTCAGCAGTTTTGACCAGCATCCAATCGGTACAGAGATCCAGTGATACGATCCGTTTAGGGCTAGAAACTCCAGTTAACGGAAAGATCGAAAGTACGACCAGGAGTGTTGTAACTAAAGACTTCCTCATAGACCTCTTCAGTCAGGTTGTTAATGCGAGCATTTAATGTCAGATCGTTTTGCAGTTCATAGTTTGCACCGACATTAATCAGATAGTAGGCATCCAGAGTGACATCACTTGAGGTTGCGAAATTTTGGTCACGGCGCTCATCGTTATATTTAGCCTCGAAATAGTAACGCCCTTTGTCGTGATTGTAACTGGTAAGCAGGCTTGCAGATCTCGCTGGAACTCGCATACGTCTTTTGGTGATACCCGATTTGGTTTCGGAAGCATCAAGCCACGTGATGTTGGTGTCCAATGTGATTTGATCCCATATATTGGTCAGTGCAAGCTCTAGCCCCTGACTTTTTGCGTTATCAACATTGTTTAGCGTGCCTGTCCAGGGTGTGGCAATGTTTGGCACCCAACGAATCAGGTTAGTAGTGGTTTGGTCAAACAGTGTGATGGTGCTTTTGAAGGTATCACCAGAATACTCGATTGCCATTTCGGTACTCTTGCTCTGTTCTGGTTTCAGATTGGGGTTGCCGCCAAGTGATGTTCCATAAAGGTCGAGTAGACTTGGTGGTTTATAGCCAGTGCCATGGGCGCTATGAATGCGCCACTGCTCATTCAGTCGGTAGTTTATGGTTACCCGTTGTGTGGTATGACTACCATACTCACCATGTGTATCTCTCCTGCCACCGACTGTAATATCGAAGGCTCCCATCGTTGATATCAACTGACCATACCAGCCGTGTTGTTTGGCAGATTCATCAAATAGTGAGGTTCCGAAACTTGCAGAATAGTACTTCGTTTTCAGGGATTCACGGATCTGCTCAGTGCCGAATTGCATGGTGTTATTGGCAGAGAGAGAATAATCTCCCTGATACGCTACGCTTTGGCGGCCTGTTTTTGCAAGATAGGTTGAAACCCCACCAAACGGTGCGTTTGCAAGATCGTTGGCATAGGTTTCGTAATCGTTATTGGTGGTTGTAAGTTGAATCTGATTGCTCAATTGACCATCCATTGCAGGAACATTCATTGTCCAGGTTGTGCTCCTTAAATCGTTCCATTGCTGGTTGAAAGGATTATCAGTAGCGTGTCCGGTTGTATAGCTATCATCATCAAAGTCATAAAGGGATCGGCTCTGGTTATGAGCAACCCATGTTTCAAAAAGGCGGTGATCGTAACCAAGTTTGGTGCTAAATGAGCGTGTTTCAAAGCCATCCTTCTCAAGAGGGCTGGTTCCGTTGGCATCTTTTCCTGCAGAGATGCCATCACTTTTGTTGTATTCGCCTGTGAGGGCGTAGTTCAGGTTTTCGGCACTGCCAGAGAGTTGCATGCTACCGGTTTGAGAGTTGTTGGAGCCTGAGCCGATCTTTACCAGGCCTCCAAACTCCCCCATCCCTTTTTTTGAAGTAATGCTGATCACACCCGCAGCAGCATCACTACCATATAGTGTGCTTTGTGGCCCTAGTATCACCTCGATACGCTCTATCGCAGCGATGGACAGATTTGCGAAGTCAAACTCACCACTATCGGCACGACCGACCCGAACGCCATCAATCAATACGAGCAGATGATTGGATTCATTTCCACGGACACGAAGCTGTACCTGGCTTCCTCTGGGGCCGTAGCTATTAGCATTGAGCGAAGGAACCTCGCGTAATGCATCAGAAATATAGGTTACTCCACGCTCAACCAATTCATCAGGATCAATGACAACAACAGTGGAGCCGACCTGTTCAGGTTCCTGTGCGATGCGTGAGCCGATCACAACAATTTCTGGGGCGCGAATGATCTCTGCACTTGCAGATGAGGCGATTATTGTCGATAAAAAAAGTGGGGTTAGTATGCGTTTACGCATTAAATCGTACTCCGTTTAACAGTTAAGGTTGAAAAATGCGCTGTTAAACGAAAAGGACGATTCGTGCCGAACTACTTGATATTTGCAAGATCAGAGGAAGCCTCTGAACCCATCAACACCACCCCGGTAGACGGACAACAACGCACCAATGGCAGGTCTCCTGGCTCTCGGCTCTGGTGGCAGTAAAAACCTTCCCAAGTTTAAAACTCAGTGGTTTGGCGATATCGCCATTTTTACTGCCTTACCGAATACAGTTGCGGGGTCAGCTTCAGTTACTCATGGTGTGGCTATGAGGTGAATTCCCGTTTAATCCAAATAAGGAACCATTGATAGATTGCGAGCAGCGACTATACCGTAACGGTTTTCCGATGAAAAGAGGGTTTATTAGAGGTGTCTAAATCTGAAAGAAACTGAGAAAAGATCATTACTTGACGAATATCAATTAAACTTAGAGCCGCAAGTTAATACTGAATGTAGATTATAGACAGATGTTACTGATTTTAAATGGTATTTGGCCTATTAATCGGCGAATTGATTTGCTAACATTGGATGTCATACCATGCGGCCGAGAATTTTCTGTTTTGAGCCTATCAACAGCTTGATGATGATCATCAATATAGGAAAAAATGAAAGATATGTCGATATTCGTAAAAGGGTTTTCACTCACACTAATCACCATGATGGTGTTTTTAGGTGCAACAAGTGTGAATGCACTAACACTCACCGATTATGTGGCGGATGTTATCAATGAGCATCCTGATGTACGTCGACAGGTTCACTACTATCGTCAGGTGATTCAGGACTCTGTCATTGCGCGTAAAGGCTGGCAGCCTACAATCGATCTTACGGGTACTGGGGGGCAGTATTCGGTTAAGTCGCCTCTGACCAATCAGGTCAGAAAAGATTACTACGCGGCACAAATAAAGCTGGCATTAAACTATAACCTTTTCAATGGTTTTGATACCAATAACCAAATAGACCAGAATGATGCACGGCTGATGTCGGCGCTTTATGAGGTTTATGATTCTGTCGATAACATCGCTTTAGATGCCGTTAAAGCCTACCTTGAATTACTAAAGCAGAAGCACCTTGTTGATTTAGCCATTAAAAATGTTGAATCTCACAATCGGATCTTGGCTCATATCAAAGAGCGTAGTGAGTCGGGTGTCGGGCGTCGTTCTGAAGTTGAGCAGACTGAAGGTCGTGTTGCACGAGCTCATTCAGGATTGATCGCTCAACAGAATAACTACCAAGACGCATTAACGGCATTCCATAAGATGTTGGGGCGCTATTATGAGGGTCAGGAACTCGCTGAGCCTGGATTGATACGCAGACCAGGAGAGGATCTCGAAGATTTAATCAGCGAAACCCTTAAGCAGCATCCGGCCATTAAGGTTGCCGAGCTTAATGAGTTGGCCGCTTTTTATGATTACGAACGAAGTAAAAGGAACTATCTTCCCAGTCTAGATCTTCAGCTTCAATCGATCGTTGGTGATGATACCGATACCTACACCTCCACCGCGAGCAACCGCGTCGATAAACATAGTATTGTCCTAACCCTTAGCTACAATCTGTATAACGGTAGGGCGGATGTTGCAGAGCGAAGAAAGAAATCAAGTGTTGTTTATGAAAATAAGGCCTATCGCGATTTAGTGAAACGCCAGGTTATTGATCGTCTGCGCCTTTCATGGGTTGCAGATTTAGGTATCCAAAAGCAGCTCTACTATTTAGACCGTCAGGTCGATATGGCGATTAAAACGGTAAAATCGTATCGAGATGAGTTCTATATTGGTCAGCGAGATCTGTTAGATCTACTCGATGCTGAGAATGAACTGAATACGGCCTTAATCCAGCAGACCCAGTCGAGATACGATAGTTTTGCTGCGATCTACCGTATCCATGAGGGTACAGGTCAGATGTTGGAGCCGATAGGGCTTAATGTCGCGCTTTCTGGCGATTCTCTTATTGTTGAAAAGGTTAAGGTTGAAGACACACAAGAGGATATTCTGCCCTATCCAAGTGATCGGGATAAAGACGTGGTTAGGGATGTTTATGATCACTGCGATAACTCTCTAAGTTATGAAGAGGTGAACAACTTTGGTTGCCGTAAGCGTCTGCCGATTGATTACGGCTATCGTCGACCTGAGGCGCCACAAATTGAGCATATTAACTTCAAATTCGATTCCGTCGAATTAACGGCAGAGTCCATGAAGAAGGTGGACGATATCTTGTTACAGCTCGATAAGTATCCACTAGCTGAGGTTGAGTTCTTTGCACATACTGATGAACTTGGTAAAAAGGATTATAACGAGGAGTTATCTGAGCGACGCGCTAGAGCGATCCTTCAACTATTGGTTGAAAGAGGTATTGATGGAAGACGCGTTAAGGCGGTTGGTATGGGTGAACGACACCCGATTGCAGATAACTCTACGATCGTTGGTCAGGCAAAGAATCGCCGTGGCGAGTTTAGAATTATCCTCTATTAATTTGGTGAAAACGTGCGCCAAGTATGGTTTGCACTCGTACTCTGCATGATAGCAGTTCCACTCATCCACTTCGCTGAGATTTCAGTGGAGTGGATTGAGTATCAGGTATTGAAAAAAAAGTATGGCCAGTCAGCATATAATCGGTCAGTAGCACTTAATCGACTGATTGAAAACCTTCAGAACAAGGATACTCAAATCAAGCTCGAAGAGGTGAACACTTTTTTTAACCGTTTTGGTTATAAGTCGGATGAGGAGCTATGGGGAGTCAAAGACTATTGGCAAACGCCAACAGAATTTCTGGGTCTACACGAAGGTGATTGTGAGGACTATGTGATCAGTAAGTACTTCACATTAAGGGCGTTGGGCATTCCAGATAGCAAGCTCTATCTCACCTATGCTAAAGCGATCCGAAATAATTATAGTATCGCGCACATGGTTCTAAGCTATTTTGAAACCCCAGATAGCATTCCCTTAGTGCTCGGCAACTATACTCATAAGATTGTGCCAGCGACAGAACGAAAAGACCTAATCCCAGTATATAGCTTTAACGCAGAATCCCTTTTTCTTTCGAACTCGGCTGGCCTGGGTCAATCGCTGCCAACAAGTCGTATTCGAAACGGCAAGTGGGAGCGACTGCTTAGAGATATCAAGAGGATCACAAAATGACCCTGTTTCGACAAATCTCACTATTTATTACGGTGTTATTTATTATTCTGCTGATCGTGCTTGCCTGGAACGACTTCAGACAGTCAAGCACGTTTCTTCAGGGACAGCTTCAAAGTACGGCAAATGATATGGCCACCACTCTGGGTGTAACCATTGCCACCGCAGTAAAAAGTGATGATGTTGCAGAGATCGACACACTACTCAATTCGGTATTTGATAGTGGCTACTACTCTAAGATCACATTGACCTCAATGGATGGCAAAGAGATCTCAGGCCGAAGCCAGCCGATAGTGATTAACTCGATTCCAAAGTGGTTTATTGAGCAGGTCGAATTTCCGGTAGTTGAAGGCAAAACCCAGATTATGAAAGGGTGGCTTCCCTACGGAACACTTTCAATTGTAATACACCCTGGTTATGCCTATAGCCAGCTATACCTGACGCTACAAAATATGCTGATCTGGTTTGGTTTAATTGCAGTGGCCGGTATCGCGCTCTTGTCAGGGTTAATCCACTTGATCCTACGGCCGTTAAAGCTTGTTAAGGAGCAAGCTGAAGCGATACACGAAAATCGCTTTATCCAGCAACCATCAATTCCTCACACGGTAGAGCTAGGCCAGGTTGTCAGGGCAATGAACCGTATGGTGAGCAAGGTTCAAACCATATTTGATGACCAGAGTGAGATTGTGAATAAATATCATGAGGCGCTATATCGTGATATGAGCACCGGTCTTGGAAACAGGCGATATTTCGTAATGCGGTTAAATGAGCTGTGTGGTGAAGAATCGGTTATGTCAGGATGGCTGGCACTAATTAGCATTCATGGTTTTGAGGATCTGTTAAGTGCAAAAGGCTTCGAAAAGGCTGAAGAGCTCGCCAATCAACTTGCCAAGATGATGATCCCGGATGAACAGAAAGATTCACCTCAATACGCATCAAGGCTAAAGCCAGACGAGTTTATCATCTACCTTTCAACCGGCAAGGATGGCGCAACAAATTACCTGAAAAACATCTTTCAAGGATTTAAAACAGAGATCGAACAAAACGGTTTTGACAAGATGGTGTGGCTCTATGGTTGCCTTACACCGATTGAGCCAGGTCACAATGTGGGGACGATTCTATCAGAGGCAGATTTTGCATTAACTCAGGCAAAATCGATGGGCGCTTATTCGATCTATATGAGTCAGTACACTCATCCTGATCTGCCTCATGGTAAACAGCAATGGCGCAACTGGCTTTCAGAGGCGCTTGCTGAAAAGCGGTTTTTTCTCTCATCTCAACCCGCTCTCAATCCGGATGGTTCATTGTTTCATCGTGAAATGTTCGCTCGTCTTAAGGATAGTGAGGATCATGTTATTGCTGCAGGGGCTTTCATTCCGGTAGCTACTTCCCTGGGTCTGGAGTTTGAGATCGACAAACAGATCTTCCAGAAAGTCACTATTTTTGGGCGAAAACATTTGGATGAAGCAGTAGCGATCAATCTTTCATCAAAAATATTTACCGACACCGAAGCGCTTCTTGAGTTTGAACAACTATTAAAACAGTATGTCAGTACTCCCCATGCTCCACTACATATTGAGGTCGGACACTATCTGCTTTTGCAACATAGTGATATTGCAGAGTATATTACTGAGTTATTGAGGGAATATGGCTGTATTATCGGGGTCGATCGCCTCGATCTTGGTTGCTCGCTACAAATATTGCAGATAATAAGACCAGATTATGTGAAGATTGGGGTGAGGCAGTTGGAGGATATTACGGATGATGAAGTTCATACGGCCTATCAGTCGCTTAAAACTGTGGTAGAGGCATTGGATATTGAGATGATCACTGTTGGTGTGGATTCTCAAGAGATGATCGATAGATTGAATAGATTAGGAATTTCCATTATGCAGGGTGAGTTTCTTGGGAAACCACAAGAGGTTGAGGAATGAGTTCAACCAAAAAGAAATATGATCCGTTGTTAGAGGCCATTGTTGTCTTTGCAAAACTCTATTATCGGCCAGTTTCAATTGATACGTTGATCGCTGGGTTGCCGGTTGAGCCTCATCAGGCAAGCCCTGAGATGTTCTCGATTAACAAATCTAAATCTCTTTTCTCTCGTGTTGCTAAAAGGGCAGGTTTTGTTTCCAAGCTTATCGAAAAGGATCTGACCGAGATTTCAGATCTGTTACTACCCTGTATTTTGGTATTAAAAGATAAAAGAGCGTGTATTCTCGATTCAATCGACAGAAGAAAAGGACTCGCCAAGGTTGTTTTTACCGAAGTCGGCGAGGCGCAAGAGTGGGTTCCGGTCAATGACCTGATGGAAGAGTACCTTGGTTTTGCTTTCCTGCTTAAGAAAGAATATCGGTACAAAAACCGCCCCCTGAATCTGATTGATAAGGATCAGGGGCACTGGTTCTTTGGTACATTGTGGCGCTCAAAGGAGATCTATTATAGCGTCATCGTCGCATCACTGATGATTAACCTTTTTGTGTTGGCGACACCGATGTTCACAATGAATGTCTATGATCGAGTGGTGCCAAATAACGCGATTGAGACACTGTGGGTATTGGCCATTGGAATCTCGATCGCCTATTTATTCGATACGATACTCAGGTTTATCCGAACCTATTTTCTGGAAATCGCCGGTAAAAAAAGTGACATTATTATGTCATCCATCATCTTTGAGCAGACGCTGAATCTAAGGATGGAGCAATGGCCGAAAAGTATTGGCAGTTTTGCCAATACATTAAGAGAGTTTGAAACGATCCGTAACTTTTTTACCGCCTCGACAATGGTGGCGCTGATCGATCTCCCGTTCTCAATCATCTTTTTAATCGTCATTTCCTATATCGCAGGCCCACTGGTTATTGTTCCGGTGATCACGATCACACTACTTATTCTGTTTAGCTTTGCATTGATTAAACCATTAAAAGAGAGCATTCAAAGTACCTCTGAAGCCACGGCAAACAAGAATGCGTTGTTAATCGAGAATCTTCACAACATCACGACGATAAAAACACTCGGTTCATCTCATCATGCTCAATGGGAGTGGGAGGAGGCAACGGGTGAGATTGCAAATAAGTCACTACGTTCACGGCTGCTTTCAAATTCAATTACGGTGGTCACCAATCTATTGGTGCAAATGACAACCATCGGGATCATCGTTTTTGGTATCTACCTAATTAGTGATCTGGAACTATCCTTAGGTGGTCTGATTGCCACAACGATTCTCTCTGGTCGTACCGTCGGTCCTATGGCTCAGATTGCCGGACTCATTACCAGCTATCAGCAAACTAAAACGGCCTACGACAATATTGACGAACTGATGCATAAAGGCGTTGAGCGACCACAAGGCAAACGGTTTGTCCAAAGCCCGGTCTTTGAGGGCGCCATCGCGATGGAGAATGTTGGCTTTGCCTATCCAGAGTCAGAAAAAGAGACGCTATCGGGGATCAATCTTAAGATTAATCCAGGTGAGCATATCGGAATTATTGGTCGGGTTGGCTCAGGAAAAAGCACACTGGTTAAGTTACTACTTGGGCTTTATCGTCCCACCGAGGGATCGATCTCAATCGATGGTATTGATATCAGCCAGATCGATCCAGTGGAGCTAAGAAAACAGATCGCGTTTCAGTCTCAAGAGGTGGAACTCCTTCGGGGAACGATTAGAGAGAACATCCTTTATAAAGAGCCACATATTGATGATGAAACGCTGCTAAAGGCATCTTCAGTTGGTGGTGTTGACCTGTTCATTAATCGGATGCCAATGGGGTTTGATACTCCACTTAACGAACAGGGCGTTGGTCTTTCAGGTGGGCAGCGTCAGGCGGTTTCAATTGCAAGAACCGTGTTGCTTGATTCGCCAGTCATCATTCTTGATGAGCCGACTAACTCTATGGATAACACAACAGAGTCTGTGATTCGAAAACGTATATTTGATCATACTCGTGATAGAACGCTAGTGCTGGTAACACATAAAGCTCAAATGCTTGAATTAGTTGAGCGGTTGATTGTGGTTGAAGAGGGCAGAATTTTAGCTGATGGGCCAAAAGAGAAGGTGATGCAGGCACTTCAACAAGGTCAGGTGGGGGTTTAGGATGCTAGGCACTGATTCATTAAAAAATCGTCATCGTTATGGCAAATTTAGTGACGATGATGTCGAGTATATGCACAGTCTTGCAGCCGCAGTCGTTACACGCTCACCTCGCTATCTTGTTCGTGTCGTTGCACTTCTCTTTCTTAGTTTAGTTTCGTTTGTTGTCTGGCTAGGCTGGGCAGAGATTGACATTGTGGTAAGGGCTCAAGGAAAGGTTATTCCATCCAGCCAGTTGCAGGTTATCCAAAGTCTTGAGGGTGGGGTTATCTCAGAAATTTTGGTAAAAAGCGGTGATCAGGTTGAGATTAATCAGCCCTTGATGAAGATTAGTGATATCTCATTTGCCAGCTCATTCGAAGATAACCGTCTGCAATACCTGCAACTACAGGCACGTATTACCAGGCTTAGAGCCGAAGGCTATGGCGAGGAGTTCCTTCCCGATCCCAAAATTTCCCAACAGGCACCTGATGTCTTTCGCTCGGAGCGTAGCTTGTTTGATAGTAATAAGCAGCAACGGAATGAGACGATAAAAATCCTAGACGAACAGGTTATTCAGCTCAATAACGAAATTATTGAAGCAGAAGCAAAAGAGCGGCAATTACAGAAAAGCCTCAACCTTCTTAAAGACGAAATCGCTTTAAAGAAACCGTTGATGCAGAATCGGTTGATTAGTGAGGTCGATTTTTTACAGCTTCGTGGTCGGGAAACACAAATGGCTGGTGAGTTAGAGGCAATTCGCTTATCTATTCCAAGAATTCGTTCAAAAAGAGATGAGGCAAAACGCAAAATTACCCAGTCGGATCTCGATTTTCAAAATAGTGCCAAGAAAGAGCTGAATGAAGCCATCGTGGAATCCAACCGAATTGCAGAGGCTCAAGCGGCCTTAGTCGATCGGGTCGAACGAACCACCCTACGCTCACCGGTAAAAGGAACCATTAAACAAGTTTACATTACCACTGTGGGTGGTGTTATCCAGCCAGGTGAAAAGATCATCGAGGTCGTTCCTCGAGAAGAAGATTTGATTATCGAAGCAAAGGTTAAACCTTCCGATATCGGCGATTTAAGCGTTGGCCAACTCGCGCGCATCAAGTTTACAGCCTATGATTTTGCGATCTATGGCAGCCTTGAAGGGACGGTTGATCTGATAAGTGCGGATACCATCACCAATAGTGATGGCGAGAGCTTTTACATCACAAGAATTGTACCTTCTAAGCAGTATTTAGGTCGAAATGAGAAGCAGCTTAGGGTAAAGGTGGGTATGGTGAGTGAGGTGGATATCATTACAGGTAAGAAGACCATCCTGCAATATTTGCTAAAACCAATAGTGCGAGGCCTACAAAACTCATTGAGTGAGAGTTAAGATTTTAAATTTTAATTATGCTTTATATAAAAAACGGTCTGTTTTACGACTTTAGTACAATAGATACTAAAGCAGATGGTGTCACACTATGAACCCTCTGTGTCGCGGTCATTTTTTGCGTGTTAGATGAACAGAATGGGTGCGGCAGTATTACCCGCTTAGACTCTGAAGTAAAAATATTAACGATAATATTTATGGATAAACTGAAAAGAAATTGAAGCCGGGTTTGATGAAAATATTTGTTCTCTCAAAATCTGATTCTGTAATAGGCCATATTCAAGCTTCTCTACCGAAAAAGGTGAATGCCGAAGTCATTCACTCAGTAGATGAATTGAAGGATATAGGCATGGATAATCCCTTGGTTCTGATCCATGCCGACTCATTCCAGAATTCATTAAATATGGTTGTAAAAGCCGTTTCAGAGATGGGAGCGGTTAATATTGCCATTGCCACCAACGAACCATTAGTTGAAGAGCTACTTAAGCTTTCTGAATGGGAAATAAAAGCCTATTTCAATAGTTATATGGCGGATATTCACTATCGGCAGATGATCAATATGGTAGACAAGGGTCAGAACTGGTTTCATCCCTCAATACTTCAAGAAATCATTAAGCGAGCCAGCTTATCGATTACTGAGGAGCCAGAAAAACCCAACAATATCGATCAATTGACCAAGCGTGAAAAGCAGATAGCACAAACTGTCGCTGAAGGATTAAGCAATAAGGAGATATCGGTGCTTCATGGAATTTCTGAGCGAACCGTTAAAGCACACCTTACTCATATTTTCGATAAGCTTGAAGTCAAGGATCGCGTTGGACTCGCGATTATGCTTAACAATTATTTTAGTGCTCAAAAAAAGCTCGCATAGTCAAAAAAAGCCACATCTACCCTCCCATAAAAGCTTAAATTTATCTTAAAAAAGTGTAATTTTACGACTTTCGTACAATAGTCATTCCTATTGTCCCGCCCAATAATATAGTCATAGACAATAAAGGATAATGTTATGGCTAGCCGAGTTATTGGATACGTTGTTGAGTTGAAGGGCGCAGTACAAGTTCGCACCGTCGACGGCGTAATAAAAATATTAATGGTTGGTGATGCAGTACACGAAGGTGAAGTCGTATTAACCGGAGACGTATCACAAGTCCAAATCGACTTCATTAGCGGTAAAACCTTAATGGTTGATGCTAATGAAAAGATGCTTCTAGACGAGACCGTCTATCGACAACACCAGTTTCTTGAAGCAGATGTTCTGTCTGATATCGAAAACCTTCGCAACACCCTTATTAGCGCTGAAGAGATTAAGCGATTGGACGAGTTTGATGCGACAGCGGCTGGCGAAAATATTCCAGAAGCTGGCGCCGCAAGGACGGCTCCAGAAGCAGAAGTTAAGGCGGACATTCCAAACTATCAGCGTACCGGCCTTGAAGGCAGCGTAGAAAGAGCTGCTGTTGGTACCTCAACAGAGCGTCAAGGGTTAGATGTAAGTCGTAGAGGCACAGATTTTGACGCAAGATCGGGAGGCGATATTTTTGTCGCCCAATCATCGGGTCCAGGGATAATTACCGGAAACCCCTCAGATGTCAGTAGCGCTAGCGCCGCATTGACTGAAACCGATGCCATCTTGAGCACCTCCGGCACCGTGACCATCACCGATGCCGATAGTGTCGCTGCGACGATGACCGCCCAAACCGGCACTGCCGGCACCTACGGCAGCTTTAGC
>JBNKZU010000029.1:0-1816 GCA_050301795.1 Thiohalomonadaceae bacterium
GTTGCTAAGCCAGTAATGTATTTCGTATCAATACTGGCCACGATATCTGGTACGCTTCTTAAATCTGTACCTTTAAGGTTCATCACATCTGATACGCCATCAACAACGATGCCTACCACGCGACCATTCAGATTCAAAATAATCACAACAGTAAATTCGTCATATACAACTTTGCCTAAGCCAAACTTAATGCGAAGGTCGACAATCGGCACGATTAAACCGCGTAGATTAACTACGCCTTTGATAAACTCTGGTGTGTTGGCAATCTTAGTCACAGGGTCATAACCACGAATCTCCTGTACTTTTAGAATATCAATGCCATAAGACTCATCTGCTAACACAAAAGTAAGATACTCTTGTGAACGGACTGATCCTTCAGCACCATTTGTTTCTAGATTCGTTTCTGTCACTGTACTCATGCGTATGCTCCTTCTTTAATATTGCTTTGCCCCATCTTAATGACACTAGGGACATCGATAATCAATGCGACGGATCCATCACCCATAATGGTCGCGCCAGAAATGCCTTGAATTTTTTTGAAATTTGTTTCTAAGCTCTTAATCACTACTTGTTGCTGCCCTACCAATGCATCAACAAACAATGCAGCTTTTTTACCCTCTGCTTCAATAATCACTAACACACCCTCAGTAGGATGAGTGATTTCAGTTTCTTGATTAAATAGCGCATATAACGGGATAATTGGTAAGTACTCACCTCGAACGTGTACCATCAAACCCTCATTGGTAACTGTTTTAATGTCTTCCATCTTCGGTTGCATGGTTTCTACAATCAGGTTGAGTGGCAAAACATATAGACTTTCACCTAATGAGACAGACATACCATCCAAGATAGCTAAAGTTAACGGCAAAGCGATTGATATGGTCGTGCCGTATCCCAAGGCAGAGCGGATTTCAATGGAACCGCCCATAGAGGCGATATTTCGTTTCACCACATCCATACCCACACCACGGCCAGAAACATCGGTAACTTGTTCTGCTGTCGAGAATCCTGGCGCGAAGATTAAACCAAACACCTCTGTATCGGTCATGGTTTCGCTCACTTCTAAACCATTTGATTTGGCTTTAGCGAGTAACTTATCGCGATTCAAACCTGCCCCATCATCAGTTACCTCAATGACAATGCTGCCACCTTTATGTGCTGCAGATAGTGTCAATTTACCAGTCTCACCTTTGCCCGCTGCTTTACGGTTTTCTGGTTTTTCAATACCGTGATCAACACTATTCCGCACCAAATGGGTCAATGGGTCGACAATGCGTTCAATCAAGCCTTTATCTAGCTCGGTTGTCGCACCTTCAGTAACAAAATCAACTTTTTTACCTAATTTATTTGCAAGGTCACGTACCATGCGTGGGAAACGTGAGAAGACAAAGTCCATTGGCATCATGCGAATCGACATCACTGACTCTTGCAAATCTCTCGTATTCCTGGTCAGTTGTGTCACACTGTTAATGAGCGCCTCATTTTGAACTGGATCCATTTCTGATACACGCTGATCAATCATGGCTTGTGTAATTACCAGCTCTCCAACCAAGTTAATGAGTTGATCGACTTTCTCAACGCCTACACGAATAGAGGTCGTTTCGGCTGAAGCCGCCTTATCTACTTTTTTGCTAGCGCTTGCTGCAGGTTTAGCTGCAGGTGTTGCTTGCGCAGTACTCGCTGCTGCTGTATTGGCGTTAGCCTCCTGCGCACTTGCAGCAGCCTCATCAGAAACAGGTGTATCATCACCTATTAAGTCCGCCTTTTGCGCATCTTTGTGTGGTTTAAATGGTGCAAAGAAACCGTAGCCTTCTTC
>JBNKZU010000030.1:0-7611 GCA_050301795.1 Thiohalomonadaceae bacterium
GATTCCTTTGTTCATACGTTTGCTGAATCCCTCTTCGGTTGATTCGAAGATGGGGATACCGGCGAAGGTGGCTTTGAGGGCACCATCCTCTGGACAGGCGGCAATGCACTTGAAGCAGAGAATGCAGTCGTCCTTCATGATACGCGGGGTCTCTACATCATCAGCGATCTCCGTGATCTGCATGTCACACACCCGGTAACAGTCGCCGCAGCGCGTGCATTTATCGCCGTCCTTTTTCAGGTTGAGGAGCGCGGGTCTGGAGAAGATGTAGTGCAGCGCACTCATCGGACAGAAGAAGCAGAAGAAGCGCTTCTTGAAAAACGCCCCGGCAATAAAACCACCGGTGATCAACATTCCCAGCGCGGTCATGATCATGGTGGTCTTGCTGGAGAAATCGATGGTGAGTTGTGAGACATCGCCGGTAAAGAGCGGGATGATCATCCGCCCAGGACAGATATCACAGAACGGCGTACCGATGGAGTGCGGCAGCAGGCCACCACCGATCCCCAACGGAATCAGCATGGTGAGTGCCAACAGCACATACTTTATCAGGCTGAGATTTCTGAACTGCCTCTGACTGTAGCGTGAGGCACGTATCCCGATACGGGTGCGCAGCGATGTGATCCAGTCCTGGAGAGTACCGAGTGGGCATGCATACCCACACCACGCCTTATTCAACACAATGAACCAGAGGGCAAAGGTGAGAAAGGCGGTCAGTACACCGATGCCCATCCAGCCGAACAGCGATGACCACTTACCCGCCAGCAGATGCTGCATGGGAAAAAGGAAGCAGACCCCAGGCCGACCTTCACTGTTAAAGGCACAGGAGAAGGTGGGCAGGCTGTTACCCAGATTGATGGCGAAATAGCCTCCATAAACAAAGAATACAAAGAAGGCGAGCTGTAACCAGAAACGGAAACTCCGCAGATCCACATTGTTTATTGCGGTGCGCACTCTATTCATCAAAGCGCACCTCGCGGTAGGGACGATTACGACGACGACGATAGAGCACGATGCCAATGCCAGAGAGTACTAGCGCAGCGGTACCGAAGGAGAGGCCGTAGGCATAGGATTCATAGTCGTTGGGTGAGGGGTAGTAGTTCCCCGCATAGCTGGCACGATAGACGGTGTTACGGTATGGCTTGCCATCCAGCTTACCGCCATCAGCCACACTGAGATGGGTGCTAACCAGATAACTCTGACCTTTACGTTTCTGGAACATCGACCACGGTGGGAAGTAGTCGCGGATCATGGTGTAGCTAACCCGCCCTTCGCTGTTAGCCACCATCGTCCGACTCCAGCCCTGTTCGCTGGTAAGTGTCACCTCCGCACCGGGCAGCGGCTCGCCTTTACGCATCACCACGAAGGAGGTGGTGTCACCGTAGCCAAGCAGACTATGAAAATTCTCTTTTGTCCGACGCACACGCACGATCTCCAGCGGGATCGCCGCATTGAACTTTGGTGGCATCTTCTCCTGCACATTGTCATGCCCCTCACGACAACTGTGCTTTAGCACCTCGGCCTTGGCGATCTGCACCTCACGTTGTGAACCATTGACCCATTGATGGGTGGCGTAGGCGTTGTAGAAACCCTCGTTGGGCATCGGGAACTCGACATTGTAGAGGCCATGTTCCTTATCGCGGGCAATCGGGATTTCACTCAAGTTACCTTCAGTATCAAGTAGTTGCACATCTGATAATGAAGTCACCTGACTGACATAACCTGCCACCTGAGGTGTGGCACCCAAGCGCAACCACAGATTTTTGTAATAAACCCCTCGTCGCACTGAGACTGTACCTCCGTGATTGTGGCCACCACCATGGCTCGAGTGTGGTGATGTTTCTGACAGCCACAAAGGTTCAGCACCTGAGACACCACAATAAAGTAGTGCGCACAGGCTAGCCAATGCGATATTACCGAATGTTACTTTCATTGATACCCTTCTCCAGAAATTGGTCAGGGGCACATCCTGTAACCTCACCCAACCATAATGACATCGGCGCATATAACAGCAAGAATGAGGCCACTCTTGAAGTCTCTGTTTTTGTTAGGTTTTATTAATCACGCAGGGAAAGAGCGCGTGATAACACCCACTCACTTGGGGCATATGCCGCACCGATTACGCTTTAGATAGTCAAAGGTGAAACGGTTTGATGGTTTGTTTGGAGATCTCTATTTCAGTAATCACGACAATACTCAGTCGATCACCATCCTGAGTTATTCAGAATATAGAGTAGATGATGAAATCTGAACTGGAGATACAACAACAAAACTCCGTTCAGAAAAGCGGCTTTACAGATTAGATTGATACACCAATAGACAAAGCTACGACTATTGTCAGTAACACAATGATATTAAAACTCAGACAACTCGCTATTGAGCAAACTGTCGACGATGCTGAGACTGGTGTGCAGCAAATTCATCAACACCAATGACACCATCCCCATTGGTATCAATATCAGAAAACGTAGGAGCGTTACCCAGATTCCTCATCTGATAACCCTGCTGCGCCCTTTTAGCAATCCTCATTCCACGCGCTTCGTTAAACTCCTTTTCTGTCATTTTGCCATCACCATTGAGATCATATTCAGCAAAAGTGGGCATATCTCTTCCCATACCCTTGCCCATACCAGGAGGTTGCTGACGTGCTACTCCACTTCGATTCCCCATCTGGGCGCTTTGTCCGGAATTCAGCTCCTCAGGTGATAACGCTCCATTGCCATCCAAGTCGAGATCAGTAAACGCAGGAGCGGAAGCTGCCCCACGCATCTGCCCACCTTCAGCGGCTCTTGCTTTCATACGCTCACCACGAACTGTATAAAACTCTATTTCACTAATCGATCCGTTACCATCACGATCAAAGGCCTCAAAAGGAATTGGACCACGCGCAGGAAGCTCTGCCGATTGCAAACTAACTGATGTGAAACCGGTGACAAAAAGCAACAGTAAGGATGTGAAATATTTATTTTCAGAAGTGCTCATGATTCATCTCCGAAATAGTGTTAAAGGAGTGTCACATATCAGTGATCAAGAGTAGTCCAAATATGATGGAAATATATCTCAGGTGACAGGTTTATTTGCTACTGGGATTTCAACAAACAATTCCGAGTGACCTACTTTATCAGTAGGTCACAATCTCGAAATGATTGAATATGGGGTGAACGATGGGACTTGAACCCACGACGACCGGAATCACAATCCGGGGCTCTACCAACTGAGCTACGCTCACCAATGAAGACCGCTCTCGCGAAGGGTGCATATAATGCCGAAAAACCCCTGCAAATGGAACCCCTCGCTGAAAAGAAAGTTTTACCCTTATTAAAGGTGTTCCGCCCGCTGTTGTCCTTCACCGATATCAACCTTAGAGAGGAATAGTGCACCGAGTATGAACAGGATCAGCAATGAGAGAATCGAGGCTCTGGTACTCCCGGTAGCGGCGGCTGACCACCCCATCATTATCGGGCCCAATACTGCCGCAAACTTGCCTAACATATTGTAAAAACCAAAAAACTCAGCAGACTTTTCAGCAGGTATCAGACGCACATAGAGCGAACGACTAAGCGACTGTATCCCTCCCTGTACCAGCCCGATCACAACTGCGATGATATAAAACTCCAATTCGCTATCCATAAAGTAGGCCGCAATCACCACACCGATATAGACCACAATCGCAATGTAGATTCCACTCTTTGGCCCGAGCGACTCACCCAACCGTCCAAAAACAATCGCAGCCGGAAAACCGACAAACTGGGTAATCAATAACGCAGTTATCAAGCTTTCTGATTTAAAGCCGAGCGACAAGCCATAATCGACCGCCATACGCACAATGGTGTCAACACCATCGATATAACACCAGTAGGCAACTAGAAAGGTTAATACCACCTTAAGCTCACGGATCTCGCCAAAGGTTTGGATTAACTGCCGGATACCCTCAGCTACCGCTATCGACAGATTTCCAGCCGCACCTTCATCAGGCTCTTTCACATAGAGCCATAGGGGTATCGTGAAAAGCGCCCACCACAATGCCACGAGAATGAACGATGTTTTTACAGCTTCTGCGGCATCTGCCAATCCAAATGTCTCAGGGGCTAATGTCATCCACACACAAAAGGCAAACAGCAATCCGCCGCCGAGATAGCCTAAGGCATAACCATAAGCCGACACCTTGTCGTACTGATCTGATTCAGAGACATAAACCAACAGGGAATCATAAAAGCTGACACTGCCTGAAAAGCCTAATGTTGCGATAACATAAAGCAAAACCGCATACTGCCACTCCCCTTTTGCAACCAGTGGTAGCAGTGCAGTCATGACCACTCCGAGAAACGCAAAGATCAATAAAAAGCGTTTACGAGCCGACCAACGATCAGCTATAGCACCCAGAAGCGGCGCCAAAAGCACAATGATCAGGCTCGCTGCCGAGTTTGCAATGCCAAGGTAGAATGAACTGGTGGTTGTTTCAGTTCCGGCGCTCCAATACTCTTTAAAGAAAACTGGAAAAAAACCGGCCATTACTGCTGTGGCATAGGCGGAGTTACCCCAGTCATAGAGTGCCCAGGAGAATGTATCTCTATTCATTGTCATACACGCTTTTTACCATACTGGAATGAAGTTCACTAATACTCCAATCAGAGTTGTCGTAAAGTTTTTATATCATCAACAAAACTTTGAACTACTATAAATATCAACCTAATCAAAAACTTCTAACATGACTAAGCCATTAAACATAACAACCATCCTGATTATCTGGTTAAGCACCTTGACGATCACCCCAGTCATTGCCAAAGATACCTTTGTGGTTGCCTTTGCACAGGATACCATGGCCAATGACTGGAGAAGCGCGCAGGTGATGGAGGTTAAAAGAGCACTCTCCAAACACCCCGAGATCACATTTATCTACACCAACGCCAAAGGCAGCACCGCGCTACAGGCATTGCATATTGAGGAGCTTGCCGATAAAAAGGTTGATGTGCTGATTACCAGCCCCCGAGATAGCGCGACACTATCACCTGTTATCTCCAAAGCCTTCAAAAAAGGGATCCCAATTATTCTACTGTCACGCTCTGTCACTGGCAGTGATTACACTACATTCATCCATCCCGACAACAAGGCTATCGCAAAAAAAGCAGCCAACTATCTTGTGAAACAATTAGATGGAGAGGGACACATCTTGATGATTGAAGGCATTCCTACATCATCTACAGCTACGATTCGCAGCAACGAGTTTTTAAACATTACCCGTGATTATTCAAAGATCAGAGTCACCAGAATCGTTGGAAACTATCTACGTTCGGATACCATTCACAGTATGGAGCAGCTAATTGAACGGGGTGAAAAATTCGATGCCATCTATTCCCAAAGCGACAGCATGGCCGCTGGAGCCAGAATGGTTCTGGAACGCCACGGCATTGATCCAAGCTCGATCCCTACTGTCGGAATCGATTTTATCTCGGAGGCAAAAGCCGCCATAATCGATGGCAAGCAGCGTGCCAGTTTCACCTACCCAACTGGTGGCACCAGGGGGGCAGAGATTGCCATCGATATTATTCAACATAAAAAAGTACCCAAGGAGATTGTGATCGAGTCGATTATGGTGACCATAGATAATGCCGAGACCGTAGAGCCGATATTTTAATGTTCACACTATCTATCAGAAGTAAGCTGACAACATATGCCCTTTTGGTAGTACTGTTGTCGCTAGGTGGTGCAAGCTATCTGATTGATAGGAGCCTGCATAAATACCACCTCTCTGTGGCGCATGACGAACTCTACAAGGCAACAGAGAACATCAAATCGGTCATTGCCAAAAGACAGCAAAAGATTCTTACCAGTGCTAAAAACATGTCCAAAGATGAGAATCTTGTTGCCACCCTCTTTTTAATCGATGGCTATCAAGATTCCCAAAACTACAACAGAATCCTGTTTGAGCCTGAGAAACGCAGTTTGGCTGATCACCTCAGGGATCACATGAAATCGGCAGAAGTGAATGAGATCTTTGTCTATGACAACAGCTATCAACTGGTCTGCTTTAGCAGCTCTATTGAGAACAACCTGCTAAGCGGTTATCAGAATTATGAGGCGGGTGAAGGGACAATAACACTACTCAAGGGGAATGGTTCTCATGTCAGTGCCAGCTTTGTCACCCAATATGTATCTGACCGTATAGCCCAACACCAGTATGATGAGAGCGGTCTCGACTACCACCAAACAGCTAACCAGCTCATCCTTGAGTATCACCAGCCCATTATCCATCGCCGAGCCAATCAGGAGGTCAAGATCGGCTCACTGGTTACCGTAGACATTATCGATGCTAAATCACTCTCCAACACAACTAATACCTCAATAAACCTGGGAATCATCAGCGACACCAGTACCATGGTTGTTGGCAATGATGAACTAAAGTATCTGGTAAATAATCTAGACAAACAGCTCATCACCGGGAACACACCTGAACTCTATTATATTGAGTCCAAGAACTGGCTGCTGGGGAGCCGTGTCATGCATTTGGATGACGATAACCATGTCCATCTCATTTCGATGTATCCAATGAGTGATTATCTCAATGCGAGCACCCGAACCCGCAATGCAACGATGATCGCAATGGCCATTGTTGCGTTAATCATGGTGCCACTAAGTCTGCTATTCATTAACCGGACGATTAACAGACCGTTAAAACACCTTTTGACTGGCGTTAAAAACCTTGAGCATGGCGACTATCACAGCAAGATTACGGTGGATTCGAGTGACGAGTTTGGGGATCTTAAAAACTCCATAAACCGAATGGTCGATTCGATTCGCGAAAGAGAGAACGACCTTAACAACATTATCGACAATATTCCGATGATGCTGTTTGTCAAAGATGCCCAGAACCTAAAATTTGTAAACTTTAACAAGGCTGGCGAAAAGCTGGTTGGGCAGACAAAGCAGAACATGATTGGCCTTGGTGACCATGACTTCTTCCCCAAAGAGCAGGCCGATTTCTTTGTCTCCAAGGATCGCAAGGTTATCAGAAGCGGTGTGGTGGTTGATATTCCCGAAGAGCTGATTGAGACCCCATCAGGGCAGAGAGTACTGCATACCATCAAAGCTCCGATATTTGATGCCAACGGCAAGCCGAAATACTTGTTGGGGATCTCCGAGGATATCACCGAAAGAAAGAGAGCCGATGAACAGTTGTTGATGTGGGCGAAAATCTTTGAGAGCACCACGGAGGGGATCATCATCACCACTAGAGAAGGCATCATAGAGGATGTGAATCAGGCCTTTACCGCCATAACCGGCTATAGCCGTGATGAGGCCATTGGCAACAACCCGAAGATGTACCAATCTGGCCGCCACAGCAAAGAGTTCTACCACATTATGTGGGACGAGATTAACCGAACCGGTAGCTGGCATGGTGAGTGCTGGAATCGCAAAAAAAATGGAGAGGTCTTCCCGGTATGGCAGACCATTAATACCGTCTACGATAATAACGGCGAGCCGGTAAACTATATAGCGGTATTCTCAGACATCTCCAGCATCAAAGAGAGTCAGGAGAGGCTGGACTTTTTGGCGCATCACGACCCGTTAACCAGACTTCCAAATCGTATCCTGTTTAATGATCGTGTTAAC
>JBNKZU010000031.1:0-127354 GCA_050301795.1 Thiohalomonadaceae bacterium
CGAATGGAGAATCATGGAGTTTAAGGAAAAATACGAACAACATGGATTTAGAGGTTCAATCATTGATGCCATGTATGATTCTGGTTTTAATTCAAAATCGACTTTCCACACTCATTTTAAAAAGCAGATTGGCAGTACACCGTCAGAGTGGCGCAATCAATTAGCTTCGTGATTTGGTTCTAGTCCAAACTCGTTTAGTCACAATCAATATTCCAAGCAACAATATCAGCGCTGAGGAGGATCCACTTCCCCCGCTGTTTCTATCATTACTATTTTGATTCTCATCAACTGTAGGATTAGTAGTACCGCCCTGTGATTGAGTACCTTGCCACTCAAATGCTCCGATATCGACCTTGCTATCGACAATTCGTTGGTTGCCAATAAGATCCTGTTTATAGATCTCAAGATTGTAAATATCTGTGGAGACATCTATCCCTGCATCAATTAATACAGAGCCAGACTGTTGAATATACTGTTGATCGAGATTCAATGCCTTGTCATCTTTAAGAGAGAAGTAAAGATTGTTGTCTGAGACAACATTACTGGCAATATTAAACCCTGGTTTTTCAACGTCAGGTGGTGCAATCGTTGCTATTGCCAGATTATTAACCAATTTGTGAACACTATACGGAACTTTAAACCGATAACCGTAACTTAAAGCAGATGCAACTGTGTTGTTATAAACACCGAAACTATTTCCCTGATACCATTGCGTCAGATCCCATTCGACTGTATCTGGAGCTGCAATTTCAATCCCTGTTGTTTTGACGCCCCCTGATGTTCCTCCCTCTCCTGAACCGGTCACAAGATTGTTGGCAACAATACCTCCCACGCCATAAAGAAAGATACCTGAGCCGCCACCACCGCTTATTTTGTTTCTATAAACATCACAGTAAACATTAGGTGTTGTACTAATACCGTTTGTTTGGTCGGTCTCTCCATCAAGACGGGCACGCCAGCCATGATTCGTGATCTGGTTATCGAATATTTCACAATCCCTGGCACCACCTTTTACATTGATACCATCCCAGCCGGTATTGACTAATCTATTGCTGTAGACATCGATACCGATAATTCGGGCATTTAGCGGATCATCTGTATTATTTACATCTGGTTGAAACTCAGGTGGTAAGTTCGGATTTGAGTAGTTACAGACAACTTCACTTCCCATTGCAGGGCCACGCGAGCCATCACTTTTATAGAGATGGTCCACCATGTTCTGTCCCAGATACATGCCCTCAGTACCGGTATCATGGATATAGTTGTGATGAATGGAGATATTTTGCATGGTGAAGCTGCTTTGGCTTACCACATCATCCACATCACCTGGGTCATAGATTGGATCACCTAAAGAGTTATATCCAAGCAACCAACCACGCTGTGATGAACCGTCTCCATCCAGATCATAAACATGCCGGTAACTCACACCTTGAGGAGGAGACGCATCCGCACAATTAGCAAGACCAATTAAATGGATACCGGAACTGGTTACATTGCCAATCTGCCAGTGATCGATCTCGATATCAGTTGAACGATTGGTAATCTTTAACCCTTGAGAGGTAATGTCCTGACCATCAATGCGAAATCCATAATCAATACTATCAACACCACTGCCACTAACTCTTAAATGGCGACTATTCTGGATATAGACCGATGCGTCACTGTTTTGATCGCCAAAGACCACTTCACCACCGGCATTGATAAATGTGATTGGTGAAGTTACAGATAGATTCGGGACATCATAAAAGTTTCGGATTTTTAACCCGGGTGAAATGCCATCCGTTGCAGGATGTATACAGATCTGATCTCCCCCCAGAAACTGTGATGGGTTAACTAAAGGATTATCCGTTACATAACCATTTCGAAAATCGATTATAGTCACGCTATCACTACGCAGGGTAATACTCTTCTCAGCAGGACACTGCACATTGCCATAGGCATTCTCAGATAAGAACGCAACAACCAGTAATGACAACATGATGGGCATGAGTCGTTGATTCGTTAAATAATTACGTTGAAAGCTATCGTTCATAAATGCCACAGTGAGTTAAAAAAATAAAAAGGGGGTTCATAAAGAACCCCAAAGGGTACACCTGCCCCACTTGCCTGGGGCAGGCTGGTCAGCAACTATCTGGACATTAGCAGACCACCCAGACCGGAGATCATTGTTTTACCCGATGCATTGGTCTTGCAGTCATAGGTAATTGATATGGGCAGTGTTAATAGCTGTTCCCAGTTAATACCGTCGCTGCTACTAAACTGCATAGCCCAATCATTGAATGCAATAAGCCCACTATTAGTTGCACAGATAGCTCGCAGTGTGGCAGTACTGGTGGTTTTAATGTCACTCGAAGGATTCCAGCTTACCCCGTTGTCGTTGCTGGCGATCATGGTTCCATTTCCTCCGGCGGTGACAAAGGAGCCATTGTAATAAGCTAAAGAACGTAAATGGCTTGTGGTCGAGCTGGTTTGTTGTGTCCAGCTCACACCATCAGAGCTGGTCAGGATAGTACCGCTATTTCCAACGACAACGGTTACGCCGTTTGCACTCTCCGCACGAGCCAGATTATCAGCCACAGGTGTTGTCTGTTTTGTCCAGGTTGTTGCATCCGGGCTAGTCACAATAACGCCGGTGGCTCCTATTGCGATGTATTGCGTGCCATCCCATGCCACATCATTCAGATGATCGGTTACGGTGCTGTTCATTTCAGTCCAGGTTGTCCCATTGGAACTGGTGATGATGCAACCATCATTTCCAACCACCACATAGAGATTGTTGTGATAGACAACTTTTCTCCAGTTTGTATTGATACTCCATGTTGAACAGTTATAAACACTCCAGTTCCAGTTGCTACCATCAGCACTGGTTCCAATCAGGCCGTTGTTTCCAACTGCAACCCATCCATCCGTACCCACAGATTCGATACCGGTTAATGCAACGCCCCCATGATCTTCCAGATCAACCCAGGTTGAACCTATTAGCAGCTTCATCAAACCTCGGTCGCCAAACATCAGAGTGTTAAGTCCGTCAGTAAACAGCCCAACTGTATACCTGCTCTGAGCTGACACCATTTCGGTCCAGGTAATACCATCACTGCTGGAGTAGATAACTGCTGAATCATTAACACCGGTATCAACGCCCATTGCAACAAACTGATTATTGCCACTATCCCAGACCACGCTGTAGAAATAGAAATTACCACCCGCCCCAGCAGGAGGTCCCTGACGTTTGGTATAGGTATATCCGTCACTGCTGCTATAAAGGCCGTCGTGCCCGGCCAGCACATAGGTTGACCCACCAACAGCGTATTGAAGAATCATGGGGTAATTAGTGCCGTTAAGCTGATGTATTGCCCAGGTACCACCATCGCTGGAGCTTAGCGTTAGACCGATTTCGCCAATCAGAAACTGTGAACCATCCCAGAATATTTCAAAAGCGAATAACTGGGAGACATTTGAACCTGCCATAGTGACATAATCTGTCCAGGTATCCCCATCATCATCACTATAGGCAGCAAACTTGAAACCAACTGCTACCAGGCGACTCCCGTTCGTTGCCACAGCCTGCGCTCCTGATGATATGGCATCTGTTGAGACCGTCCAGGCAACACCGTCACTGCTGGTCATAACAATACCCAGTGCGATGTCTGTACTTTTATAGCCTACTGCTACAAAGCGACTACCGGTCCATGCGACATCACGCAAATCATAATCATTATTACCGGAGTTCTGGACTGACCAGGTAACTGCGTCGGTGCTTCGTATAATCAGCCCTCTATCCCCAACGCCAACATAAACGCCACCGACACTATCATGGGCAATGGCTCGTTTGGTTACAACACCATAACCGGGGGTGTGCATAACCCAGTCAGAGTTACCACGAGCAGTTACATTGGCAGATAGTGATCCCGCCACATCATGGTTGTATGGCATTATCTTGATGTTGTATTGCCTCTCATTGGGAATCGTCAGGGTTGCTGTATTCGTTACAGCATCCACATAGCTGTCAGAGGTGTTAACTGTGGCCGTATCGTAATAAACCCGATACGACGTTGTGTTGGTAGAGGCTTTCCAATTTAGGGTTAACTGACCTGTTGCATCTACCTTTGTGCTTATATTGGTGACACCGCCCGGAGTAGCTCTGGGGGTTGCGGTAGCAGTGGCGGTTGCACTGCTTTCACCATTACTCTCTACAGCTGTTATCTGGTAGTTGTATGCCACGTCATTGGTTAGTGCGGTGTGTGGATATCTGATATCGGTTGTATTATCCAGCAGTGTCCATTCTGTAGTGGTCACACCACTATCGTTCCAGTAGATGTTATAACTGTCGGCACCAGCCATTGCGTCCCATTGCAACAGCACTTTTGAAGCTAAAGGCGTTAGAACAACCCCGGTTGGCATCGCCAGCGGTGTTACAGATACGCCTGTGGATAAACTGCCCTCACCACCACTATTCACGGCGGAAATCTGGTAACTGTAGTTAACGCCAGCCGTTATACCTGTATGTGAATAGCTGACATCTGATGTTGAATCCAGCTTTACATACTCGGATGTTGTGACTCCACCGTCATTCCAGTAGATGTTATAGCTGGTGGCATCACTAACAGCACTCCAATTAACAGTAATGGTTGTGCCTGAATACGATAGGGTTAGATCAACAGGGGCTGAAGGTGGTTGTGGTGAATCACCTGAACTGTCTCCACACGCTGTGAGTGTCATTATGGTGATTGACAGAAGTAATATTGCAATTGTACGTATTGTTATAGTCATTTTTTATCCTCATAGTGTTGTGCCTAAACAACGAGGTATCGACCGTGGCAAGTATTCCATTCGGTCTGTTTTTAATACCTGTAAGGATAATTTGCTTTAACAACACACTTTTTGCGTCCGAAAACACGATTTCGAACCTGTAACGGGGCAATTTTTTGTGTTTTAGTGTGTGATAAAATATTTTTCTCATAATTAAGAATAAATATTTTCCGAGTCATTTAGTGTGAATTACGACTTTTTAATCGTTATCTATATTGCTGCAGGCCTGCAGTCTTTCATTACCGCGACAGTTTTTGTTTTATTAAAAAAAGAGAAAGCGCCTCATCACCCTAGGGTACTGGCAGCGCTATTTTTTGTGTTGGCCATTATTCTGCTGGATATGGGTATTGAACGAACGATGTTTTATATGCAATACCCGCAATTTGGCAATATCGGTAAGATGTTTGCCGCGCTAATCCCCGGGCTTGCCTATATCTACGTTCGCATGATTACTGTAGAAACCTTTCATCTGCGCTGGTATGACTCGCTCCATTTCCTCCCCTTTTTAATCAAAGCTGGTGTTGCGCTTTTTAGTTACCATTTACAGCCTGCGGATTTGAAAAAGGCGTATTGGGAGAGTAGTTGGCAAACACACCCGATCAACTGGCCTGAGATCTCTGCGGTGGTTCTGTTGATGTTTGCGATACAGATTGTGATGTTAGCGCGTCTTGTTCTACGCCATCGTCAGGCGATACTTCAGCTCCGTTCAGACACATTCGATCAAAGCTACTTGCTTATTAAATGGTTTGGCATCGCCTATATTATCCAGCTTGCGCTTAACTCATTAAGAGCCTATCTGGTTCAGATTGAGGCTTATGCCCTAATGCATATCATCACTTTTATCATGGGGTTATGGATCTACCTGATGATTACCGTACTTATTCTTGTGTTTATCGCCCGTCCCAGAAGAGATATCGCGCTTAGTGATGAAGAGGTTGCAATATCGGGGATAGATCACTCACCATCACTTCAACAACCCGAAAAAACAGGGAATGACCGCTACCAGAGAGTTCTTGAAAATGAACTGGATTCCTATATTAGCGAACACAAACCATACCTTAATCCTAATCTCACGCTTATCCAGCTTTCACGGAAAATTGGTGTTCCAGGTCGGGAGTTATCAACCTATATCAATCAAAGAATTGGTTGTAATTTTTCAGAATACATTGCCAATTTGCGTGTAAATGAGTTTAAAACACTATTCAAGCAAAACAAATATCAAGGCTCCATTACTGACCTGATGATTGAGGTGGGCTTTAATGCAAAATCAACATTTAATAGTCATTTCAAGAGGGTAACAGGCGATACACCTTCTGACTGGATTGAAAAGAATATTCATTAATGAATTACGGGAACTCTCCTAAAATTTCACACCAAAGCCAATACCACTATACATCGCGTTAAATGCATCAATATTGTTGTTTTTATCACTTAAGACAAAATCGACCTGTTTGATAATGAAGCTCAGTTCAAGGAGTTCCAGATCCCAACCAACACCTACATACGGCGCAATAAATACACCTGAATCCTTATAATGAGTACCACTATTGACCCCGGTAATGCTGGCTGAACCTGATGTATGGGACATAACATTCACAATTGCGGATCCAATATGAAGCCCTCCTTTAAAAAAGTACTTACTCCCATATTTCGCATCCAGCATAAAGCCAATTCCTTGGAATCCCATTGTTGTACCACTTTTATTTTCAGAGTCACCAACAAGCGTTGCTACTCCAATGGCGAAATGATCATTCATCGAACGAAGAAGATAGAGTGATGAGTGGTGAGGGCCATCGATCCCGTTTGCAGAAAGATCGTCAAATGATGAATCTATCTTAGATAAATTCATACTGCCATTGATCAGCATTGAATACCCACCAACCTGATAGTTTGATTGTGCTGTTTCACCGTAGGCGTTGGTGTTAATAAGAGCAATGGTCACGCTTAATAACAGATATTTTAGTATGTTTTTCATCGCTTTCTCCTGAAGAAATTAGCTGGATTAGTTTTTACTGTTGTCTGGAGAAATTGTAGGAAGCAGACGATTATATTCGTCCGAGATCATGATTTCGAACTGTTTATAAGATGGTTTCTGTAGAGATGTATTAAAAAACAGTCAATGTAACAACATTTAACCCCAAATTTAAAAACGTCAATATGTGCCGAAATTGTAATTAAAGTGGGAACAATAGTATCTGCTGAGGAAATATTGCACATAAGTGTTTGTTAAGCGAAGGAGCATAACTCCAATAATTATCTACCAGTATCAGATCTTAAAACACCAAATTCATCATAAAAATCATCACCACTAAAAAGAGCACGGTCATTATTCCGCCTGCCTTCATAAAATCAGATACTCGGTATCCGGCCGGCCCCATAATCAATGCATTAACTTGATGGGTCGGGATCAGGAAAGAGTTAGAAGTCGCAATCGCAACCGTCAGTGCAAACACTGCCGGGTTTGCGCCTGCACCAATCGCAATATTGACCGCTAAAGGAACGAGTAGAACCGTGGCTCCGACGTTTGACATCACTAATGTAAAGAATGTGGCCAATGCTGCCACTGCGGTTTGAATCACCCATATCGGCATGTCACCGACAATGACCAACACCTGTTCAGCGATCCATTTTGCGGTTCCTGTGGTTTCAACAGCTAAGCCGAGCGGGATCAGTGACGCGAGCAGAAACACTGTCTTCCAACTCACGGCGCTATACGCCTCTTCAATGCTCAGTACCCCACTTAAGATCATCCCCATAGCACCAGTCAGTAGAGCAACAGAGAGACGAATGTCGGTAAACAGTACCATTGAAAGCGCAATCGCAAAGAAGAATAGCGCAGGGAAGACCTTGTTGGTACGCATCTCTTCTTCACGCGGGTACTCTGTGGTAACTACGACAAAGTTCTTATCCTTCTCAATCCGCTGTAATGTGCTCCAAGAGGTATGCACAACCAAGGTATCGCCTGGATGAAAGGGTAGACTACGAATATCATCGCCTTCGCGCATGGTTTCACCGTTGCGGTGAAGTCCAATCATCGCGATGCCGTAAACCTTACGCATCCAAACATCACGTGCACTTTTGCCAATCAGGTTAGAGCCAGGGGGAATAACAACCTCGGCAATACCAGACTTTCTTGATGAGAGTGCCTCGGCAAAGGTGCGTAACAGCTTTCGACGATGAAGCCCGTATTTTTCAACAAAGTGTGAGAGATCGCGTGGATCAGCAACCACACCTAAAACCATTCCATCGGTAATCTCGGTATCTCTGGCAACCGTTCCGGGGCCGATGCGGGTATCACCGCCCGATGCCTTACTGGCAATGATGCGAACACGATAGGTTGTTTCGACATCATCGAGTTGTTTTCCAATGAGAGAGCTACCGGAGAGGACAACTAACTCATTAATCGAATAGTTCACACCATAAACATCACGGAAATACTGCATAGAGTCAGAGGCAACGGTACTGCTCTCTGATTTGGTTTGGGGCAGAACATATTTTCCGGCAATAACAAAATAGATGATACCGGTAACGACCAGCACCACTCCAACAGGGGTTACAGAGAACAGACCCCATGTCTCCATCTGTTGTTCAGGTGGTAGTGCCTGATTGGAGGTCAGAATCAGATCGTTTAGCAGGATTAACGGGCTGGATCCAACCATGGTCATCGTACCACCGAGAATTGCGGTAAAACCCATCGGCATCAGCAGGCGTGACATCGGCAAGCCAGAGCGAGCCGAGATCCGTGAAACCACAGGTAAAAAGAGGGCAGCAGCACCGACGTTTTGCATAAACGATGAGATAAATCCTACCGTTGCAGAGATGATCGGAACGATACGCCCCTCTGTTTTTCCGCCGACCTTTAGAATAAATAGTGCAACTTCATTCATTAGCCCTGTTCGATCAAGGCCAGCACCGATGATCATCACCGCAATAATCGAGATCACTGCATTTGATGAGAAACCATCAAAAAGATGTTTATTATCGACCAGTCCATGTTCAAGCCCCATAACGGGAGCAAGTAGTGATGTCAGCCCCAGAATGACCATCACGCTTGCCGCGGCAACATCAACACCGACAATCTCAAATGCAAAGAGATAGATTGTCAGTAACAAGAGGGCAGAAACCCATGCGATTTCAATTGTCGGAACGACCGATGCGAGATAGAGCGCCGCCATACTGAAAATGAATGCCGCAATCAGCTGTTTACGACGTGGACTTGATGTTGCAGGCTTTATTTGAGTTTCTTCGACTTCTTGATCCATGGATTTACCATTATTTAGGGGCGTAACTTATCGTTATAAACGTGGTATCTGTATTGGTTTAATGACACAGACCGAATCATATCGACATAATATCATAGTATGAGGCTAGGTTTATAATCGATGTGATTGTATTTGTGTGACTGGGGTCATGTTTCTTATGGCGCGTATCACCAATGGCATGACCCAGATGCCGTGACCAGATTAACCATTTGGCTTAGTATTTTTTAAGCTCACTATCGATTTCGTTGGTTCTGTTTTCGATACTCTCTTTTAGATTTGCAACATCTTCCATCAACTTTTTCGGATCAGCAGTCATCATTGGCATCGAACTCTGGCTGACTGCTGCGGCCTGTTTATCAGTTGTTTTGGGGCGATATGGTTGAGGTGTGACATGCTTCATGATGTTGGCATCAGGGTTAACGGTGTTTACCTTGTAGGCTATCCCTTCGGGAGGAGGTGTGTTTTGAATATGGGTTTCGCCATTGGCATCAGTCCACGAGTAAAAATTAACGGGAGCGGATGGTTGTTGATCGGATGATGAAAATGAGGGGAGATCGATATCTGGTAGCTTCGGTCCCTTCGGCATGGTCATCTCCGAGAAATTAAGAAGCGGCTTGCCATCCTTAAGCGGTAGAACAAATGGCACTACAACAGTCATAAAGACAAAGAAAACCAGAATCGTAATCATTTTATTCATTAATATAGTCCTTTAGTTATCGTCTATTGAGACACTATAAATGACACTGTATTGATTGTGCGATACTTTTTTATGCCAAGGGTTTGTAGCGAATACGGTGAGGTTGATCCGCGGCATCACCAAGTCGGCGTTTCTTATCCTCTTCATAATCGGCATAGTTACCCTCAAACCAGACTACCTTTGAATCGCCCTCAAAGGCGAGAATGTGGGTCGCAATACGGTCAAGGAACCAGCGATCATGCGAGATCACAACCGCACAACCTGGGAATTCAAGAATAGCCTCTTCGAGCGCTCGCAGGGTCTCAACATCAAGGTCATTGGTCGGTTCATCAAGCAGCAACAGATTGCCGCCCTTACGCAGTAGTTTTGCCAGATGGAGGCGGTTACGCTCACCACCGGAGAGATCCTTCACATACTTCTGCTGCTCAGTGCCCTTAAAGTTAAATCGGCTTAAATAGGCGCGTGAGTTGATCTCATAACTTCCAACCGTGATGTTATCAAGGCCGTCAGAGACCTCTTCCCAGACGGTTTTGCTGCCATCAAGTGCGTCACGGCTCTGATCCACATAGGCTAATTCAACGGTTTCACCAATTCTCAGCTCTCCGCTATCGGGTTGCTCCTGTCCGGCCAGCATCTTGAACAGCGTGGTTTTACCTGCGCCATTCGGGCCGATAACGCCAACAATTCCACCACGAGGCAGATTAAAGCTTAAATCCTCAACAAGCAGGCGATCACCAAATGACTTTTTAATACCATTGGCTTCAACCACCAGGTCGCCGAGACGTGGGCCGGGTGGAATATAGAGCTCATTGGTCTCATTTCGTTTTTGGTAGTCGACAGATTGCAACTCTTCGAACCGGGCGAGACGCGCCTTCGATTTTGCATGACGACCTTTTGGATTAGTGCGTACCCACTCCAGTTCCTGTTTCATCGCCTTGATACGGGCGTGTTCCGATTTCTGCTCCTGCTCCAGACGCTTCTCTTTCTGATCCAGCCACGAGCTGTAGTTACCCTCCCACGGAATGCCATAACCACGGTCAAGCTCCAGAATCCAGCCTGCAACATTATCGAGGAAGTAGCGATCATGGGTGATAGCAACGACCGTTCCAGTAAATTTGTGCAGGAACTGCTCCAGCCATGCGACCGATTCTGCATCCAGATGGTTGGTCGGTTCGTCAAGCAACAGCATATCGGGGCTGGAGAGCAGTAATTTACATAGCGCCACACGACGACGTTCACCACCAGAAAGCTTGGTGACATCAGCATCCCACGGCGGCAGGCGCAGTGCATCAGCGGCGATCTCCAGCGTGCGCTCAAGATTATGACCATCCGCGCTTTGAATAATGTTTTCGAGCTTCGCCTGCTCTGCGGCCAGTGCATCAAAATCGGCATCTGGTTCGGCATAGGCGGCATAGACCTCATCAAGACGGGTCAGCGCCTCCTTGACCACTCCCAAAGCCTCTTCAACATTGCCGCGAACATCTTTTTCAGGGTTGAGCTGTGGCTCCTGAGGCAGGTAACCTACATTGATTCCGGCTTGAGGCCGCGCCTCACCCTCAATATCGGTATCAATACCGGCCATAATTCGCAGCAGGGTCGATTTTCCTGCTCCGTTAAGGCCAAGCACTCCAATCTTAGCTCCTGGAAAGAATGAGAGTGAAATATCCTTTAAGATCTGACGTTTAGGTGGCACGATCTTGCCAACCCGATTCATTGTGTAGATATATTGAGCCATGCTTAGAGTCTTAGTTGTTTTTAAGTAATTGATACAATCGGTATCATTGTGTTGTTCATGTTCTTATGATCAGGTATTTTAACCGAAAGTGTAACATGCTAACCATGTTAATTTCGCAGGAAGGAGGGACGACAAGATGTCACACATTAATGTGCTCCATTTTGAACATTCAGGTGATGATGCTGCAAGGATATTGCACGAACTGCAATGTGGTGAGATCTACCCTAATGTTACTCATGTTACCTGCTGGGAGAGTCTGACCCAATCTCTGCGAAGCCAATCCTGGGATCTGCTCATCAGCGATCATCAACCAGGGGAAGATTCAGTTCACGATCTGCTGTTGGAGATAAAGCGATTAAAGCTCGATCTGCCGGTGATCATCGTATCAGCTCCAGTTCCTGATGAAGAGATGGTAAAGATTCTGCATCTCGGTGCCCATGACTATATCTTTAAAAACAACCTCTCAAGATTAAACCCCGTTATTGAACGAGAGATCCACGAAACTGCGATCCATCGGGAGTACATCAGAAGTGAAAAGGCGCTCATCGCCAGCGAGCACAGCTTCATGCAGGTCTCGGAAATACTGCAAGAGATTTTTTGGCTGGTCGATTGTGAATCACAGCAACTGATCTATCTCAGTCCGACATTTGAAGAGGTCTGGGAGCAGCCGGGGAAGTCATTTTCAGCGGACATTAACCATTTTCTGAACTACATCCATCCGGATGATTACGATTTAATCGCGCAGAAACTGACGCAAGGCTGGTCGCAGTTTAATGCAGAGTATCGGATTCAAACCTCCAGTGGACGTACACGCTGGATAAGCACCCGTTCATTCCCGGTTGAGCAAAGTGACGGACAGCCCAATCAGGTGGCCTGTATCTCAAGTGATATCACCCAAAGACGAATCCTTGAAGATCGAACCCAGATGTTATCCAGAGCGCTGGAGCAATCGGCTGATGCGGTGATGATCTCAGATCCTGGTGGAATTATTGAGTATGTTAATGAAGCCTTTGAAAAGATAACCGGATTCTGCAAAGAGGATGCGATTGGCCAACCAGTAAGCATCTTAAAGTCGGGGATGCAGAACAGATCTTTCTATGAAAAGATGTGGAAAAACCTCAACGAGGGCTTGCCCTTTAGCGATATCTTCATCAATCGTAAAAAAGATGGCTCTATCTATTTTGAAGCCAAGACCATTGCACCCGTTCGGGATGAAAATGGTGATGTCACCCATTTTATCTCCACCGGAAAAGATATCACTGAGCGGATTAAAGCCAAGGATCGACTGCATCAGATCATTCATTACGACTCAGTGACTGGGGTTGCAAACCGGGTGTTGCTTACCGAAAGAATTGAACGTGCAATCATTCAGTCAGATGTGCTCAATAATCAGTTTGCGCTGCTTCGTATTGGGTTCACTCTCTCGGATTTGCTCAGCGGGCTTCATGTGAATCAACTATTTGAGAAGATGATGGCACAAATCGCAAATCGATTAGAGTCTCATATTAGTCCGCAATCGACAGTTGCCCGAATCGGGCATGAAGAGTTTGCGATCCTGCTGGTTGATATCGATCAACCAGCGCTCGCAATGGAAAAAGGGGCAGAGATTATTGCGAGTTTTAATGATGCGGTGATGACGCAAGGGTATGAATTGATCGTTGTTCCCCGTATCGGAATCAGTATTTACCCCGAAGATGGTGATGGGGTGGAGTCTCTACTACTCAACGCTAAACTGGCGTTAAACCAGAATCATGAGGCGCAAATCGTTGCTTATGCCCAGACAAAACAGGTGTCAGATTAGTGATGATTTTTATGCCACCTCATAAATACACCCTTGCAAGATAATAAAATGCCCTTATAATTCACGAATATTAGAAAATGCTAATATTTGGTAGGTTTCCATTATTGAATGTTAGTGGGTATTCAAACGAGGACAATTTGATGTTATTTGATCGCAGCAGACTATTTACAGCAACACTGATATTGGTATTAACCCCGTTAGCGAAGGTTGTTAACGCCGAATCGCTCCAAACCGTGGTTGCAACAAACCAGAGTGTGGTGAATGAGCAGGTTGTCGATGCCGTTATCGAAGCGGTACACCAAACAACGATATCGGCTCAAACCTCTGGTCGTGTTAACGAAGTATTGGTTGATGTTGATGATTTTGTCGAAAAAGGGGCAGTGGTTGTTCGGATTCGTGACAATGAGCAGCGTGCTGCATTAAAAGCGGCTAAGGCACAGGCTGACGAGGCAAAGGCAAACTTTGACCGGGTAAAAGACCTCTATCGTCAGAAGTTGGTTTCCAAATCTGATTACGACAAGGCAGAGGCGGGATATACCGGAGCGATAGCCGCTCAGGAGCAAGCGCAAGAGCAGATGGATAATACCCTTGTACGAGCACCCTATAGTGGAATCGTGGTGAAACGTCTAATTCAGCCAGGTGAGAGTGTTAATCCTGGAACCCCATTAATGACCGGTATCTCACTCGAAAAGCTGCGTGCGGTAGCCAGTGTTTCCCAAAACAAGATTAATGTTGTGCGTCAGCTATCCTCAGCGCGCATCATTCTCGGCAATGACGAATCGAAATCTGTAAAAGGTGAGAAGATCACCTTTACCCCGTATGCAGATGCAATTACCCATACCTATAAAGTGCGTGTTGACTTGCCGGTTGGAAATCACTCCATCTATCCGGGAGCTTATGTCAAGGTAGCTTTTGCCGCTGGTGAAGAGCGTTGGTTAATGGTGCCACAAAAGAGTGTTGTTAATCGCAGTGAGGTTACAGCGGTATATATTGTCTCGGATGGACAGGTAAGTTTCCGTCATATCCGAACCGGAAAGCGTTTTGATGATGGCAATATCGCAGTGCTTGCCGGACTCTCCGAGGGTGAGCAGGTTGCTGTCGATCCTGTCCAGGCGGGTGTTGAGTTAAAAAGACAGCGTCAGGAGAGCAAATAATGGAACCTAAGTTAGGCTTTTCAGGCGGGATAGCCAAAAAATTCCTGCTGACTGAGATCACACCCCTCTTGGCGTTGGTCGGCCTGCTATTGGGGATGTTTGCTGTTTTAATAACGCCTCGTGAAGAGGAGCCGCAGATCAATGTCACCTTTGCCAATGTTTTTATTCCATATCCTGGTGCTTCGGCAGCGGAGGTCGAGAGTCTGGTCAGCACACCAGCAGAGCAGATCCTTTCAGAGATTAACGGTGTAAAACATGTCTATTCGACCTCGCGTCCAGGCATGGCTGTGCTTACGGTGCAATACAAGGTCGGTGAAGATCGAACCGCAGCTATTGTCGGTCTCTACAATGCAATGTTTTCCAAACAGGATTGGTTACCGCAAAACCTGGGTGTGGTGCAGCCGATCATCAAACCCAAGGGGATCGATGATGTACCCATCGTCAGTTTGACATTGTGGAGTGAGGATGAAAATGTCGGCTCCTACGAACTACAGCAGATCGCACACACGATTGAATCAGAATTAAAGCGAGTAAAGGGTACTCGTGACATCTATACCATCGGTGGGCCGGATCAGGTTGTGCACGTTAAACTTGATCCGGTCAAGCTCGCCGGTTTTGGTATTGGTGTTGGCGATCTTCGTCAGGCATTACAACTGAGTAATGTGACTCAACCTGCCGGCGCATTGATTAATCATGATCGTGAGGTACTGGTTCAGGCAGGTGATTTTTTAACCTCGGTCGAAGAGGTGAAATCGCTTGTTGTTGGTGTCAGCGACCAGCGCCCAATCTATCTTGAAGATGTTGCCACCATTAGTCGAAACGCAGATCATCCCGAACAATATGTATGGTTCGGAACCGGGCCTTCGGCCTCTGAAAAAGGGATCGATGTTCAGGGTGAATTTCCTGCGGTAACCGTGGCGGTTGCCAAACAGCCTGGAACCAATGCTGTCGATATCGCTAACGAGGTGATCACCCGTTTTGATCAACTCAAGGGCACCTTTGTTCCTGATGGTGTTAATGCCACAGTAACGCGTAACTATGGCGAAACGGCTGATGCCAAGGCGAAGAAGTTGATTAGTAAACTGATCTTCGCCACTGCATCTGTTGTGGCTTTAGTGCTGTTTTTCCTTGGATATCGTGAAGCCTTTATTGTCGGTATGGCGGTAGTGATTACGCTTGCAATCACACTGTTTGCCTCTTGGGCATGGGGTTTCACATTAAACAGGGTGTCACTATTTGCGCTGATCTTCTCTATCGGTATTCTTGTCGATGATGCCATTGTGGTGGTTGAGAATATCCACCGGCACATGCAGATGGGTGGCAAAAAGCTGGTTGAGGCGATCCCGATTGCCGTCGATGAGGTTGGTGGCCCAACCATTTTGGCAACCTTTACCGTTATTGCCGCACTATTACCGATGGCATTTGTGACCGGTTTAATGGGGCCGTATATGAGTCCGATCCCAATCAATGCCAGTATCGGTATGCTGATCTCGTTAGCCGTGGCATTTGTGGTGACACCGTGGATGGCAAACAAGTTTCTGTCAAAAGATGTTCACCAACACGCCGAAGTGAGTGGTGGTGGCAAACTCTATCAACTCTTTGAAAGAGGCTTAGGGCCGTTTCTTCGTGGAAAGCAGGGGCATGGTAAACGAATCACATTAGGCTTTGCGATTGTCGTGCTTATTGTGCTCTCTGTCGGACTTGCGGGCATCAAACTTGTGGTTTTGAAGATGCTGCCGTTTGATAACAAGTCTGAGTTTCAGATTGTATTAGATATGCCGGAGGGAACCAGTCCTGAGATGACTTCACGTGTTTTAGGTGAGCTGGGTCAATACATCTCTGGTGTAAAAGAGGTCACCGATTATCAGGTATATGCAGGGAATGCCGCACCGATCAACTTTAATGGTCTTGTACGCCAATACTACCTGCGCGAAGCAGCGAACGTGGGTGATATTCAGGTCAATTTAGTCGACAAACATAAGCGCGAACGCCAAAGTCATGAGGTTGCGCTATCGATGCGTGAACCACTCCAGGCGATCGGCAAAAAGTATAATGCTAATGTTAAAGTGGTTGAGGTTCCACCAGGGCCTCCGGTGCAATCGCCGCTGGTTGCGGAGATCTATGGTATTGATTATCAAGGCCAGATTACCGTAGCAAAGGATGTGCGTAAGGTTCTGGAGTCGACGGCAGATATTGTCGATGTTGATGACTCAGTCGAGTCCGATGCGCCGAAGATGATTGTTAAGATCGATCAGCAAAAAGCTGCGCTACTGGGTGTGCCACAGCAGTCGATTGTTGCAGCAATCTCAGCGGTACTTGCCGGAGAAGATGCTTCATACCTTCATGGTGCTGCGGTGAAATACCCATTACCGATCCGCCTTGAGTATGACGTTGCAAATAAGGCAGACATTGACTCGGTATTACAACTCAAGTTACGCAGCCAACAAGGCACGATGGTTCCACTCTCTGAGGTTGTAAGAGTAACCATGAGTAAACGCGAGCACGCGATCTATCACAAGGATCTACAGCGTGTTGTCTTTGTCACTGGAGATATGGCCGGAGAGTTAGATAGCCCGCTATACGGTATGTTTGATGTCGTTGGACAGATTGCCTCCGGTACTGCGCTCAAACATAAGCTGGAGCAGTACTTCATCAGCCCGCCTGAGAATCCTTACGATTACAGCATTAAGTGGGATGGCGAGTGGCAGGTCACCTATGAGACGTTCCGCGATATGGGGATCGCCTATTCAGTGGGTCTGATCATGATCTATCTATTAGTGGTTGCACAGTTCCGCTCATACATTGTGCCACTCATCATTATGGCACCAATCCCATTGACCATAATTGGTGTCATGCCTGGACATGCGCTGGCCGATAAGCAGTTCACAGCGACCTCCATGATCGGCATGATTGCGCTTGCAGGAATTATTGTGCGTAATTCGATCCTGTTAGTGGATTTCATCAATCAACAGGTTCGCGAAGGGATAGACTTTGAAAAAGCGGTGATCAATTCAGGAGCCGTTCGCGCCAAACCGATTGTGTTAACCGGTGTGGCGGCAATGCTCGGTGCATTCTTTATCCTGGATGACCCTATCTTTAGTGGTCTTGCGGTTTCATTGATATCTGGCATACTGGTATCGACATTATTGACATTAGTCGTGATCCCAGTCATGTATTACGCACTAATGTATAAACATGTGGACAAGATTCGTGAAGTCGACTGATCAAAGGGTGCTTCGGCACCCTTCTTTATTTAAGGGTTATTGTCCATACAGTTGCGTTGTTTCAGGATGAAAAATAGGTTAACTGATGCCAGAAACGTATCATCTATTACTCATTATTACCGTAGTTTTGACAATATTTATTGTCATCGCTATGGGTATCATTGTATGGCGCAACCGTAAAATAACTGAGCTAGAACACCAGAATAAAACAGAGCGTTATCTACGCGAATCAGTCGAAGACAAACTTCGTCATCATCAACAACACCACAAGCTGCAAACGCAACAACTGACGAGCGAGCTGTCTGATTACCGTCATCGGGTCTTCAATTTAGTTAAAGCTCATCAGCTTGCAGGGGTTGGTAGTTGGGTGTTTGAGCATCATACCCAGAACAACACCTGGTCAGATGAGGTTTATCAGATATTTGATACCACGCCCGATCAGATCAAAGCTTCATTCGAAAACTATCTAAAACATGTCCACCCCAAAGACAGAGCCCTGGTTGAGTCAACCTATAACGACTCAACTAAAAACCACACCCATTTTACGATTAGGCACCGTCTGCTCCTCGACAACAAGCATGAGCGATGGGTTGAACTGTGCGGGGAGACGCTCAATAGCGATAAAGAGAATCAAGCGATAACGCTATGTACGATTAAAGATGTGAGCGAACAACATCAAATCGAAATGACTCTTAAAGAGAACAATGAGCGCTACCGCTCTGTAATTGAGGTCAGCACAGATGGTTATTGGGTTCTTGATAGCTCAACCGGACAACTACTGGAAGTAAATGACGCCTATTGCCAGATGTCAGGTTACAACAGGGAAGAGCTATTACAGATGTCCATAAACGATCTGGATGTCAACGAAAGTGAAGACGCGACCAAAACACATATACAGAGAGTAAAGGAAAAGGGTGGCGATCTATTTGAATCACAGCATCGTCGAAAGAACGGTGAAATATGGCCAGTCGAGATCTCGGTCAGTTACTCATCCATGCAGGGCGGACTGTTATTTGTTTTCTTGAGAAATATCGAAAAACATAAACTAAATGAATCCATTAACCAGCTAAGAGGAAAGCTGTTTGAGATCTCACTAGAGAGTGATGAAAATGAGATTATGCAGGTCTCCCTCGATTTTGCAGAGCAGTTTACCTCCAGTGAGATCGGATTCTTCCATATCATGGATAGTGATCAAGAGACAATTACACACCAGGCATGGTCAACAAAAACATCGAGTGAAAAGTGCTTTGCTGATGGGAGGGAGGGGCATAAATCGGCAAGAGAAGCAGGGGTATGGGCTGACTGTCTGCATCAGAAAAGACCAGTCGTGTATAACGACTATCCATCACTTCCCCATAAAAAAGGGTTGCCTAAAGGTCATTCAAAGCTGAAAAACCTGCTAACCGTTCCGGTCTGTCGTAATGACAAGGTTGTCGCGGTGATAAGCGTCGGCAATAAAAAGCAGGACTACAATCAGATCGAGATCGACTTTGTTGAACATGTCGCCAACATTGCCATCGATTTTGTAGAGCGCAGGAAAGTGGAAAAGAGGGTCGAGTTCATGGCCTACTATGATCCACTCACCGGCCTGCCAAATCGCGAAATGCTACGCGATTACCTTGTTGAATCGATCGCCAGAACCAAACGATCATACGAATACCTTGCTGTCTGTTATCTGGATATTGATGACTTTAAAGCAATTAATGATCAATACGGCCAGGAAGCCGGTGACCAAATCCTGAAAAAAGTATCACACTTCTTATCGAGCAACCTCGGAAAGTATGATTTTGTTGCAAGAGTTGGTGGCGACGAATTTGTGATTGTGCTCAATGAGCTACCCACACTCCACGCCTCTGAAAATACGATCCGGCAGCTTCTTGATAAAATCAGCAACTCAGTCAAAATCGGTAAAACACAGATCGAAATCACAGCCAGTGTCGGGGCGACAATCTATCCGGTCGACAATTCCGAACCTGATGTTCTCATCCGCCATGCCGATCAGGCGATGTACCAGTCAAAAGTATCTGGACACTCTTCCTACCATATCTACGATCTTGCCTATGCACAGGAACAAAAAACACATAACCGGATCATCAATGAAATTGACATCGCCTTAAAGCAGGATCAACTCTCGTTACTCTATCAACCCAAGATTGATCTCAGAAATGGCAAAGTGATTGGTGCTGAAGCGTTAGTTCGATGGCTACATCCTGAAATGGGACAAATGCAGCCGATACTCTTCCTGCCCTACTTAGATGGCAACGCGCTCGAATTTGAACTTGGTGAATGGGTTGTTACAAATGCACTCGAACAGATGATGTTATGGCGTAGGGCAGGGCACGATTTTGCAATTAGCGTCAATATAAGCCCACGACAGATACAGACAGAGAGGTTTGCAGACTTTATAGAGACAATCCTTCAAAACTATCCTGATGATATCGGCCAAAATTTAGAGCTAGAGATACTGGAAACGGCTGATGTTGCAGAGCCAGAGATTATGACCAATGTTATGAAGCGGTGTGCAAAACTTGGCATCAAGTTTTCACTCGATGACTTTGGCACAGGATACTCGTCATTAAGCTACTTCCACCGTTTCCCCATCGACATCGTAAAGATCGACCAGAACTTTGTCAGCGACATGCTAGACGATGCGCGTGATCTGGATATCGTCGAAGGCGTGCTCCATTTGGCCGGAGCACTCAAACGCCCGGTTATCGCCGAAGGGGTCGAGTCAGTCGAAATAGGATTAATGCTTCTGCACCTTGGCTGCTTTTACGCCCAGGGCTTTGGAATTGCACAGCCAATGGGCGTAAAAAAATTCGAACAGTGGTTAGACGACTGGAAAGAGAAATCGATCTGGCATCAGTTATCAAATCAGCCACACATCGGTGATAGTGTTGCAGAGCTACACATCCCCATATTCAGTCACACCCGCTGGTTAAACAAAACAGTGGACTACCTTAAATCAAACATGCAAAGCGACGTCCCGCAGATCGATGACGATAAATGTATGTTCACCCGTTGGTATAAAGGCACCGCCGAGAAATACTATGGCCGACATCCATCCTATCCAAAGCTGCATAAAAAGCACAAAGAGCTACACCAAATGGCTAGCGAACTTATCGCCAGCAATGCACAGCCGTCTGAAAAGGTTAGTGATGATCAGATTAAGGAACTAATCAAATCCTCAAATGAGTTTATTGAGATCATTAAAAGTTTGTGTAAGTAAAAAACATCATAAACCTGAATAGGCATTGAGCAAATGCAATACCGCTTATTTACATCCTCGGCAAGGCTGGCGCATCCTGCTGTAAACCTCTTCACCTATCTCCTATAAGTGACGGCTCCTGAGTCGTTCTACCTCGGACTTCTGTCCTCGTACCTCCTGCCTCCATGCAGTCGTTCACTTCGTTCGCAAAGACTGATTTATCAAACTTAATCAGATTTTCCTAAATAAGATTCACCAACCCAATCACACTAATCATCATCAATCCCACACCGACAAACTGCTTAAACTTTTGATCGTTATGCATAATCACATCGTGCACCTTTAAGCCGATAACATGGCCGATAGCGGCGACAGGAACCAGCATAATCGCAGCGAGAGTATGCAGGTCGATATTGAGCAGGGCGAACGTGCTCATCTTTATCGAGACCAGGATAAACCACAGCACAAACAGCGTATTGCGAAGCTTATGTTTGGCGACATTGCGCATATAAACAGCCACCATTAATGGCGCACCTGTAAGCGATGTTCCAGCCACATATCCACCGAGTATCAGTAGAGTACGGTCTACCCATTTGTTGTGGCTTGTGATGGTTTTGTTCAGTACCCAAGTGGTTGCGTAGAAGAACGACACACTATAGATAAAAACAAGAACCCACTGAGTCGGCAAAGAGATTAACCCTAAAACCCCAACGATCGCAGCCGGGATAATCAGTTTTGATGACTGTTTTAAATACCCCCAATCCACATCGTTCAAACGAGTGCGTAGTGTGATGCTGGTAAAAAAGAGCAAGTGAGTACCGATGATGGGCAACCACAACAAAGGCTCCGGTTTGACCAGTAACAACAGAGGTAGCCCGAGGGCGGCACCACCAAAACCAAGACCAGTACGAACGAAACCAGTCCAGACAAATAGTAGCGCAGTGATTACGAGTTGAGTTGTTGTAAAGTCAGGAAACATAAGGCGGAGGACTATACATGATTACAGTATTTAAAATCCATCACTCAACACTTACTAGCCTCGAAACCGAGAGTTCAATGAAGCGAGGAAATGTGAGCTAGGGATCAAACGATTCAACTTGATAGTGTATGACTGACTGAAGCTTCTACACGACCAAGTGCATGTAATGATATTAGAAGCAGCAATATCCCCGTTATTATCTGCTAATCAATGAAATTTTTATGAAACTAAAAGAAACAAAATATTCATTCAAGTTATTGAAAGTATTGCACTAGCACTTTTTTCAGAAATAGATAAGAACAGATATATGGTACGAGGAACAGACTCGACTACAAATTAATTAAAATGCCTAATGAAACAGCGCTTAAATTATTATCAATCTCATTTGAGGAAAAGACCTTCATGGTCTTGAAGTAGTAATGGTCATACGAGAGTCTCAATGACATGCTTTTCATAAAAGAGGGTGAAAAGAGCAGTCCTGCTGAAGCACTAATGGCATCACCAGTTGACGAGTTTTCATAATTGCTCATGCTGAAAATGGTTTGCTTCATGGATACGATTGAATAACCACCCTTTAGAAAACCCTTAAATCCAAAATAGTTATCACTAATTCCGACCATCGAAACAGTCATGGCTTTAAAGCTATTGGACCATAGGCTTGTGCTATAGGTTCCTAGATTAGTAAGCGCTGCTTCGATTTTGTATTTTTCCGTTATGTTGAGTAGCCCAAAGATTGAAGTCGTCTCACTGATATTGTCGGTGTAGGTATAAGTATCATTATTCGAGAAGGAAGTATTTCCTGTACTTACTCCGAGAGAATATTTCGATTCCGGGGAAGCATTTACAATTTGTGTAAAAAAGGAAAGGATAATCGCCGTAAAAATGAGATGTGTTTTCATAAGTTCCTTCTCTTTATTTTTATGGTGTTTTGATAAACACAGATAGATTAATGGTACCGAGGGTCGGATGCAAATAGTGCTTATAAGTTATTGAATGATATGTGAATTATTATGTTCTTATTTTGTGTGTACCCGTAAATATACCCGTTATATTTAATGTTATGGATTTATCTAGTGCATAAAGTGGATCTGCTTTATTAACTCAATAGAGTGAATATATTAAAATTATTCAGTTATGTATTAGTTTCTTGTCATTAACCTTAATCTGTCACCAATAAAAAATACTAACAATGTGAAAATGATAGATAAAATCAAGCATCATCTAAAATATTTGATGTTCTTTTTATTTCATCAATTATATATTCTTTATTCTTTGACTCGTAGCCTAAATCTCTTGTGATAAGCATTAGCTTTTCTGCGACTTTATCGACTCCAATATTATTTAGGCACGGTGCTCCTGTTTGAGTATCCTTTACTATATTGATCCACTCTTTGTTAACGTTAAGGGGACTTTTAGGTCGGTGATTATCAATATTAAATATATCATGAGTACTTTTTGTTATCCAGCCAGCACCCACCTCTGAAACTGCTGGCCAACTTTGTGCCATATTATCACTTGTAACATAGATGACTAATATTTTTTCTGTAGAAATACTGTCAACAAAAAAATCCCTTAAATATTCAAAAATATCCGACCTTTGAGGAATTCTTGATTCATGGTTTTCACTGTTTGTATAAATAATATCTTGAGGTGGTATCCTATTAAAGATAAGCAGGTTATAAATAAAATCACATATTGTTTTGTCATTACTTGTATGACTGATTAGGATTTTACGTTTAGCATCATCTACACTCTTCTTTAGACCTAGATTAGGTAGAGTATTATTAATAGCTTTTTCAATCGCATTCTCAAACAGCTCTTCATGTTCCTTAGATTTACCTAAAGCGAAAGCAATTTTTGTTGCTGCTGAAGTAGATGCTTTTCGTTTAAATTCTTCAACTTGTTTTCTTAATTTTTCTTCACTTTCTTTCTTTTTCTGGTCTTTACCGATATTTTTCTCATCATTATTGTATGAAGCATATTTTGCCCTTAGGGCAATTGTTTTTGGTAGTAAATCATTTCTGACATAACTAATTACTTCTCGGTATCTTTTATCATCAGTTTTATATCCTTGTCGATTACTTAGAGCCATATCTGGTAAACTAGACTCTTCAAATAAATCAATATGTAATTGACCTACAATATATACTTCATTTAGTGCATTTTTACCTACAGTTGGTAAAATATTAAACTCACCTAATTTTTTATTAGATAACAAAGAAATAAAATTATCTGGGAAGTCACTGGTGTCAGCTTTTTTTCCTCTGGATGTGCGGTATATTCCAATCCACCCTTTTATTTCTAAGAGGAACTCGCTCTTTTGAAGATCCTTGCGCTCAAGGGTTAGCACTTTTTCGTATGGTTTTTCTATTTTTAGTAGGTATTTTTCAAGCGATTTTCTGTCTTTTAACTGACAATTGAATGATTTAGATAAATACTCAAAATCATCACCAAGTATTATTAAACCCCCCAGACCTTTTATTATCTCTTCCTCAAATGAATTAATAACAATATCTTTTTTATTTGGTAGGAGAATATGTATTTTGAATTCTTGATTTACAAGGGGAAAAATTTTAAGTAAGTTGTTTTTAATTGCGTTATGTGTCTTATGTAATGAATAATGGGGTTTACGCATTACAATTGATGTTCCATTTCCTCTGATTCGTTCAAAGTTTATATTATCTTCAGCTATAGGTTCTAGTTCATGATTATCAGGAACATTTCTAGATAGAATAAATCCAGATTTTTCATCATTTTTTGTGGTTAGAATTTCAACCTCTTCAGAAACCGATAAAGCAGCAAGTTTTCCAACTCCTTTACGACCCATTTTTTTTCTTGTGCCATTACTACCTTCAACAAAAGAATCATCATCATTTTTTCTGGTTTCTACAGCGACATTCAAAAATTTTTGAACATCTCCGTTAATATATGACATTCCATTACCATCATCTTCTACAATTAATTTATCGTTCTTTTGAATAATATAAACGTTTTTTGCATTAGCATCGTATGCATTAGCAATTAATTCAGCCAAGATGTAGTATATGTTTGTATAGAGGCTAGGACCTAATAACTCAAGAATTCGTGGATCAATATTGATTTTATAGTTCTTGCTGTCTGGCATTGTGTTTCTCCATATGCTTTAAAATACTCTTTCCAATGACCTTTCCAAGGGTCACAGGTACTGCATTTCCAATCAATCTAGCAATAGATCCAATTTCAGCTTGTTCTCTTGGGGGAACAAATTTATAACCCTTTGGGAATCCCTGTAGTAGTGCGCCTTCTCTTAGTGAAATTGCTCTATTTTGTGAGGGGTGACCAAATCGACCATTACCAAAGCCTGTGAATTGTGTTGTTAATGTAGGAGCAGGTGAATCCCATTTCATACGTCCATAGACACTAACATATGATTTGCCACTACTTTTTTTATGGCAGTTTGTTATGAGTTCGTCAGGCCAATCTTTCCAGCTACCCCCGGGCTTAGACGCTTTTATTCTCCTGATATTAATTTCTGAGAGTGAAGATGCTTTATGAAGTTTATCAGAGGCATGTGATTCGCCAGCATTTATTGATGGCAGCTTTCCAATTACATCCTTTACAGTTTTATTGGTTTGTTTTGAAAACTCTTTTGGAGTTATTAATGAAATATCACCTAGTTTAGATGCTAATAAAACCAATCTTTTTCTTGTTTGTGGAAGACCGTAATCTGAACAATCAACTATATTATATGATATGTTATAACCATTATTCTTTAAACGCTGATAGAAGATAGTAAAAACATCTTGTTTTACTAATCCAGGAACATTTTCCATTGTAATGATTTCAGGATTCATCTCGGAGACGATTCTCTCAAACTCAAGTAGTAACCACCATCGTTTATCACTACTATCAGATTTTTGATTATATTTAGAGAATGTCTGGCAAGGAGCGCAGCCAGCTAATATTTTCAAGTCATTTTTGTTGTAGTGACTTTGTAAATCATTTTTACTGATGTCATCAATAGACGCTTTTAGAAATGAGGCTGAATTGTTATGTGAATATGGGTATTCACACATTGGGTCAATATCAACACCAAGATTAACTTTTATTCCTGATTTTTCTAACCCTTTAGTGAGTCCGCCAGCACCACAGAATAAGTCTATTGCTGATATTCCATTAATATATTTCATATTGTTTCTCAATACCCTGTTTTGAAAATATACAGAATGTATTAATAATCTCTGTAGTATGTAGGTTAATTTGTTCTGGACTTTGTCGCTTCCATAAAGCCAGAATAGACCTTCATTATTTTGTTAATGGCATTTGATCCACCTGCTAATACAGTGGCAGTTAGAGAAATGTCAATAAGCATAAAAATAGATTTTTGGACATCATTTACGGAGTCACTATCTACTATCACGATGCCTTCTAGTGCTCGTATGCCAGCCATTGATGTAAGAGCTCCGATTATTAATCCAGCCCATATTGCGTAAATTCGAGATTTAGAACTATATAGCGATCTATCAACTTCTAACTCCTTTAGTTTATCTCGTAGAGAACTTAAATTAGCGTTTTCAGTTTGAATGGCATGGGTGACATCCTCTTTTATATGTTTTATTGCTATATCTTTTAAATCTGCATTTTCACTTCTCCAAGCAGACAATAATATTTCAATAGAACGCTCAATAAATAACGAGATTAGGAGTAAGTACCCCATCATTATTGGTAATCTTTCAGAAAGATTGTTTTGAAATTGCAATTGAATAGGAGAGAACAAATAAGATATTGTTAAAATCAATACTAATACTATCAAACCTTTTTCCCGTGTTTCCATTGATTTGAGTATGGGCATTACAGTCCCTTTTAAGTCTAGAATTTGTAAGTTGATAAGTGTAAAAGTTTTAGTGACAAATTTTCAAGAAATTCATCGATTTTTAATCCACTTTAGTACTTCATTCATCCTCCACCCAACACTTCCTGCACTCAAAGGTACACGGGCAGGAAATCTCCCTTTTCTCTCTTCTCTCCAGATAGTGGTTCTGGATAATCCTGTCATCTCTTGAACTTCTTTGGTTCGAAGTATCCGGTCAGAGGAAGACTGAAATGATGATTTTGTAGGTGGTTGAATGCTTCCTTGTACTGATCCCAAAAGGTGTTGAAGTAACTGGTATCCAAAGAACTCAACCTGCTTATCTGTCACCTGAATATATTCTATTCTGTGATTTGATATCAGATTCCTTATATCTGCCATTGAACAACGAAGGAATAATGATGCCTCGTTTATGGTAAATCGCTGATATAGGGCGATTCCCATGCTATCGGCTATTTGTCCTATATTGTCATTAAACGGTGACGGCATCAGATATCAGCTGCTTCTAATCCATGATTTATTGTTCTCGTGAGTATATTATAATCAGACTATGGCTAACACCGAACATATCTTTACACCGAAGGATGATTCTCTCTCAGAGCGAGTTAGAGCGTATCGTTCTGTATCTGAAGCCTATCGAAATGCAGAAGCTAGCCTCAAATATATGGATGATGAAAACTGGAAAGACCGGCTGGGTGAAAGAGAAGAGGTAGAACAGGCATACGAGATAACTCGAAATAGTATGCACATGGCTACCCATTCTCTAAATCAGGACGATATACAACAAGCTAAAGAACAAGGTTTGTTAAGCGATGATGAAATCAGTGATCTGGTTAGGAATAAGCGTCAGATGGAAATGGCGAGTATTCGTAACAATCGTCAGAATTCAGACTCTCAAGGCCACTCTCAAAAGCGGTAGTTGACCAATACATTTCCCTCCTACCGCCAACTAGGGATATTGAAACAGGACGTTGAAATTTCCCAAGTCGGGGGGTTTGAAGGGGGTTAAGGTATTATCCCCCTCACGGGTTCCAAGGGCAGAGCCTTTGGCAAGATGCAAGTGAGTCTGGTCTTCTTCACAACTGTGAAGGTTGTGTGAAGACTCGGACAGGAAATATGCTGTTCGTTACGAACTTGCAATCTTGCTACCTACCACACCTAGTGTGTAGCGACTACCTGAATTTACCGCGTATGTTCTTCAGGTTGTGTCTGCTATAGGCCTCTCATCTTTTCTTTACCATCCAGAATATGACTTCATTTTCCGCTAATGAATAACCGATTCTGTAGGTTCAGACTCTGGCCTTGTAGAGTCAGTCATAACCTGTAATTTTGGTATGAGGCAGATTTCAGTTAGTGATTTTCTGCATTTTAAGGGCAACGGATTTTGCATAGCCAGGTTGATTTTTGTGGAGTTGCTGTAGCTCTTTTTGGCACTGATTCGTCAGGGTTATTTTCATGTTTGCAGGATCTCAGCAAATAAGGCATCCGTTTCTGATTGGCTGGCATATCCGGTTTTAAGTGACTGTTTTGCGATTCTTGCAAGCTCTGTATTTTCTTGAATCTCTAACTCTTCAAGCTCTTTGTATCTGTTGTAGTCCTCAATTGGAACAACATAGGCGATAGTTTTTCTGCCTTCTTTGATCGGTGTTGTTGTTATGTGGCTCATAAAAAAAGGGTTAAAAATTAATCTACTTGTTTACTCAGGTTTTCCCTGGCTTTTTGGGTATTAAAGCTACCTGTTTCAGTCAGAATATTATGACTGATGAGCAGGTGCTTCATTCTGGTTTTGTCTTCTGTTTTCCCAAATGTTCACAGGTGGCTTTCTGGGTTGATGGGATCATTTGGATTTCCTGTGATGAGTAGGTTATTGAATTTAACCAGATTTTCTTTCCATTTTGTTCCGTTCGCTTCTGATTCTGGTTCTCAGAAAATCCCTTTTTTTAGATCTAAACGGGCAGGGTTAAGCGTAATTTGATTGATGAGAATCATTCATGATTTTACTTCTGAGATGAGCCTGTCTGTGTGCTGTTTTGGTATCAGGTCAAATCAGGTATTAGAGATAAATTGCAGGATCTCTCTGGTTTTCTCGTCTTGCTCTGACATCTCTTCCCTGTGAAGCTTTTCAGCCTCCTTTAAAGCTTGAGAGTACTCCAGCTCAATGGCTTTGATCTTTGCCTCAACTTCCTGTTGTTTTCTCTCCAGACTTTCAGGTGATGTGAGATCGCTCAAGGAGTCTATAAAGCTAATGTCGATGTGGTAGACCAGCTCGAATTGACGTTTTATTTCAGGCAGTGTGTACCCATGCGCTACCAAATCATCAACATGGTTAATAATCGACTCATTTTGTAGTGCGTTCAGGGTTACTAGTTGTTTATCAAATTTTGATAGCTCTTGCACGAATTGTACTTCGGGTTTGTGCAGAATACCGATTGATGATTCTGTTTCAAGAGCATACTCAGATCAGACTAATTTCAATTCACGCAAGGGTGGCTTTCTGCTGGTATCAATAGAGATGGTATCCCCGTGTCTGTTGGTAGATTCCAGAATTGCACCTTTGAGTACCGGATTTTCGCCAGATAGTGAGAGTAGGTAGGCTTCATTGAAGTTTGTTTTTCTTTCATGCTCTTTTTTTGAGTTGGCAGAAGCCATCTCATTCAGAATTCCCAGGAATTCTGAATCGGCAGTGATCAAGGTGTGTTTCAGGTCTTCGTAGTAGTGTGTCCCTTGTTCTTTGTCGAATTCTTGAAGAGTGGTTACCAGTAGCTTCAATTCTGCAGGATTGGCTTTCAGGTATGGGATTAATTGCTTGTATGTCTCTCTGTTTCACTCGGCAACCTGTTTCAGCATTGAGAATACAGGTGATGCCTGATCTATTTTGTATGAGGTTGCGTTATAGATCTCAGCCAGGGTTTCTATATTTGCTTTGTCGATGTTATTAATAGCTGTTTTTTGACGTTCTTGGAGTGATGTGAAATTCAACTCGTATTCAAAGTGTTTTCAAAATGCTTGAAGCATGGCTTCATTCGTTGGGATTCCGTTTTTAGCAAGGTAATTTGTAATATCTATTGGGTTCTCCAGTGACAACAAATCAGAAACATGCTTCTTTGAAGTAGAGTCCAAAGAAAGGATAAACTCACCAAATTGGTCGAATTCTAATTTTCATTGAAAAGCATCTTGTAAAATCCCAAATCTCATAGCTATTTTTCTGATATTTAAGGCTTCTAAGTCAAAAGCACTTTTATCAGAGATATCCTTTAATCATGATGTTCTCGCGTTTAAAAAGGTGTTCACGCTATCAGGAAATGATTGGTTTTCAATTTGTGTGTTAAGGGTAGCGATTTCGATATTTATTGCTTCTTGCTCAGGATTAAGAGGCTGTTGTTTTTCTGCTCAAGAAAAAGTTTCTGCCATTTTGCGTTTATGGTTAGAGTATATTAATTATTCATTATATAGATATGCTGTAAATTGCAATTATTTTTCAGAATATTCTTTCCCGTGAAGTGCCCTATAGAGCCACAGTGAATCTTCTTTCTCTTTCCTTAGTCGCTCCAACTCTCCAAAATTCCAGAGGTTGGGGTACTTTTTCTTATCTAAAGCAAGAAACTTCAATGGTAGATCTGGAGCTAATTCTCTGAACTCTTTAACCATACTACGATTGATACGATCCATAGTTAAATTTAAAGCTACTGTACTCACGCCATCTTCTACTAGTCCCTTTATATGCCCGTATTCTGAATTTCGATAGTACTCAATCAATTTCGGCTCATACTCCAGCATGATATCAGCTAAAAGAGGGTTTTGTGTGATTTTCAGGTAGTCGTTTCCGAGCTTGGAACTACCCTCTGCTATGCAGAGGGTAGGGCTCATGAGAATGAGAGCTGTTACCAGAATCGTATTAACCAGATTCATTTATCGACTTCTTCCTCTACCAGGTTTACCTGAGTTACTACCTTGATGCCCCCGACGATGTGACTCACCACCTTTTTTAGGGCCATTACTACCTCGATTCTCACGATCCGAGTCTTTGCCTTTTTTTAGCCATAGCTTTATCCTTTTTTTTTTGATGAAAAACGAATTCATACAATTGTATTCAATATTAGATCGAATCTAATTTGAATACAATTGTATGCAGTACAAGAAGTCTTTAACTTGCAGTATGTGTCCTTTCAGTATGGAGAGGACATTTGGAACTAGCTCACGCATTTGGTAATGTCTTGAAACAAAAGAGAAAAGAACTCGGTTTTTCGCAAGAAAAATTGGCCGAGTTATGTTCTCTTGAACGAACCTATATTTCGTTTCTGGAACGTGGTGAGAGAAAGCCATCTCTTAATATCACGTTCAAGATTGCTGAGGGTTTGGGAATGAGTGCGAGTGAGCTGGTGAGGGAGGTTGAGAAACAGTTTTAAGTAATGCGATATTACAATAAAGTATCAGCTAACATAATGATAAAACTTTGAAATACAAAGTACGCTACGGCGATTGAAAATATGAAAATACCTTCTAGCCTTGTCCTCAATTTCCATCTTGATCTTTGACTTGGCCAAAATGGCATTTGAGATATGCCATGCCATGAAATGATGCGAACAAATAGCGTCATTTCGACTAAATATATAACCGGATATAAGCATAGAAATAAAAAACTTACTCCAATAGCAAAACCATCAAAATAGAATGCCGGAAATACCATCCCTAACATCAAGCCAAGCCATGCAATTGCTAAAAGGGAACCAAAATTTTCAAGGGGAACAATAAATCCAATCGAAAGAATTGTTTTACTTTCAGTAGCACCAAACAAAATTCTGTGAATCGCAGAAAAAAAGAGAACGGATATCCAGATTACAAACAAGGTATTAGGTGCAAAATGTTCTAAGAAAATAGTAGTTGACTTATTTGCTAGGTCTGTTTCAATTCCATTAAATTGCATGTACATCTGGACGATTGAGTTTGACTGAATAGAACCAGCATTTCCTATTAATATCCCAGAAAAAAGTCCTAACCATATGAATGGATAAATATTCTGAATAGTTCTGTGCAGTTGTTTTGAAAAAATGTCACGCATATAAAAAACCTAGATGTGATATTTACTATTCAATTGAATAGCTTCCATGCTGTCTCAATTGATACTTCATTAGTGCTTCTTATCCCTTGGTGGGAATGGGTCATTACCATAGCTGTCACTATCTCGGATCTGACCATTTGGACGGTGAATAACTACTTCAACTTTTTCACGTTTAGCTTGGCCTCGTGCTTTGTCAATTGCCTCTTTTTGAGTTGAGTGCCTTGTACCAGCGCGACCAGTACCTTCCTTTTTAATTGCCCAACCACCGTCCTGATGAGGAACGACATGGATGTCTTTTTTCTTACTCATTTGAAAATCTCCTATATTTTTAACAATCTGGTAGATCGTCGAGATTATTACGGGAAGTACTATCTCGATCTGTTCGAAGGTACTTACCATTCGGGCCATTTACGACACGAATTTCAGTTCTTCCACCTACCCATGGAACATAGTAAGTATGCGTACCGCTTTCTATGTCATTAATGGCGTCATTTTTACTACGTGGCGACCAATAATCACCAGGGTTACACAAAGCTGTAATATCACCATTGTTGTCTTTTCGTGTTTTAGTTACTGCTCTATCCATTTTTACGTACCTCTTACATTGTGGAAATTACTATTTAGTTATGCTAAATTTGACGAAAGCGTCAACGCTTTTAACCAAAAAAAAGCCGGTGAACGGCGATAACTATTACGTCAATAATAACTATACGGAAACGTCATCATAATGTCAAGTACTCAGTCAGAAATTTTTCCAAAACGTTTACGTGATGCAAGGGAAATGCGTGACTTAAGTCAATCAGAATTAGCAACGCGTGCTGGATTAGCGCCATCAGCGGTTTCTCATTTTGAAACAGGAGCCCGAAAACCTTCATTTGCAAATCTAAGGAGGCTTGCTGATGCTCTAGCAGTAACAACAGATTATCTACTTGGAAGAACAGAAGCTCCTGAGGTATTCAATGAAACGGATGATGCGCTTTTTAGAGATTTTGAGAACTTGACGGCTGAGGATAGAGATTTTGCGCGTGATTTTATGGCGAGCTTAGCAAAAAAGAGTCGTAAAAAATAAGATGAAGGAGATATCTAAATGCCTGTTATTGGAAAGTATGAAATGCGAACTCAGGAAGCTGAACATCTTGTTCGTGAATTAAAAATAACATCACTTCCTATTGATCCAATAGAAATTGCAGAAAATGAAGACATAGCTGTAGAGCCTATGCCACCTGATAATCAAGGTGTTTCAGGAATGCTTCTAAAAAGCGGAGATCAGTTTGGAATTGCTTATGCTACTCATATAAAAAATGAAGGGTTCCAACGTTTTAGTATTGCCCATGAATTAGGGCATTATTTCATACCTGGTCATCCTGAGCAGTTGATACCACTTAGTTCTGGTCAACATTTCTCTCGCGCTGGCTTTACATCAAAAGAAGATATTGAAATTGAAGCAGATCATTTTGCTGCTGGATTATTGATGCCTAAATTTTTGTTTATGAAGGAAGTCTCTAAAGCGGGATATGGTCTAGATGCTGTCGAATCATTATCAGAGAAATGCATTACTTCTATTACAGCTACCGCAATTCGATATGCCCAATTATCTGATATACAAACAGCTATTGTTATAAGCAGTAACGATTCTATTGATTACGCATTCATGTCAGATTCTCTTAAAGAGATGAAAGGGATTGAGTGGCTAAAAAAGGGTATGCGGTTACCGTTAGGTACTGTAACTGCAAGTTTTAATAAAGATCAAAACAACATAACTAATTGCATTAAAGACTCTAATGAAATTTATCTACAGGATTGGTTTGGTGGAAAGAAGAATATAATCGCAGTTGAAGAAGTTGTTGGGCTAGGTGACTATGGAAAGACGCTTACTGTTATAACGATTGAAGATGGTTTTGACGAAGAGGAGTTGTTAGAAGAAGAGGAAATGGAAGAGTCATGGAATCCAATATTTAGAAAATAACCGAAATATTTCATAAAAGTATGGATAAGAAAGTATATGGAAAAACGAGATCCAAAATTAATTGAAATTTGGAGACAGAATAAAATCCCCATTATTTTTCGTCGCGATAAACCTAACCCTATCTTGATTAAATTGCCAGGTTCATTGAGGGATGAATATTCTTGGATAAGAGGTAGTAATCGATATAAACCCAAAAGAGCTGAGAAGTACAGTGGTTGGGAAATACCAGTATCTTGGTTTGATAAGATCATTGAAAGGTGTTTAGAACGGTACAACCAGCTATTCGTCATTCAGATATATAGAGAGCTTCAGAAATGTGCGCCTGCTTGTTGGAATGCACAAGGCTTCCATTGTGAATGCTCTTGTATGGGGGCAAATCATGGAATGGGTCACCCTGGTGGAAACTGGTATGAAGTATCAGAAACATTTGCATTTGAATGGGGTGAAAAAAAGTATGCATGTAGAAAGCTGGTAAACAAACATGCCCTGTTCATTGAACACTAATATATTAACAAACTGTTCAACAAAAAAAGGGGCTAGCTTGCCCCTATTTCTAATTCAGAGAATAAATACTTACAAAAGTCACATTCTGATAACTCAGACAAGTATGGTGTGATCTTTTCAATCAGCTCATCTCTCGCACCCTCAGACCAATCATAAGAACTACACATAAAATTTCAGTAGGTATATATCTCACTACCTGATCCAGAATAATCATTGATAAAATCATATCCTGTTACCGATTCAATTTCGTTTCTTGCTAGTTGAAGAATATGTTCAAGAATGCAGTAAACAGGATCTATTCACTCATAATTCTCATATCCACAGCTCTCCTTGAAATCAGAAATAATTTCAAAAAGACCATATTCATAAATTCATAATTCATCTCAGATCTCACAAGCTCTTTGCAAATCAAGATACCCAAAAGGGCTAAAATGGCGTTGTAATTCGCGTACATCGTTTTTCATAACTAAATAGTTAAGAAGATAAAATACCGGGACGATTAATCCACATGATTTATCCACAATGCGAGTGATAGCTGTCAAATGTAGTGTTTTGCTACTTTTAAAATAACCTATGCAAAACACAGTTTTTGAAAAAATTGGATATGGTTTATTGTTAAATTCTTGATGGTGATGAATATTTAGGAGAAAAATATTTTCAAAAAACATTTAATGGCTATCAGCTTTTAAGAGGTGTTAATTCCATATTAATTATTTCGTAAAAACACCCTTGAAACCGCTTATTGTATACTTGAATCAGTGGTTGATTAGTAATCCAAGATATTCAGTAAATGAAGAATAACTGGGACATGCACGAACAGAAAAATATCAAGAATTTATCGAAAATCAGATTTAGATATTTTTAGCCTGACAAAAAGAATGAGTAATGAATATGTTCAAATAATTTGCACGGAAATGAGGGCTTGCAAATGAGTTTTTATTTGACAAAAAAAGACTTTTCCATAGAGTTAAGCCCGCAGTTTTAAAAAGAGGCACTATGATGTTCGTTAACATCTGCCTATTTCCAAAAGATTAATATTTATTGAATTAATCTTTTAACTACTTTTGGAAAATAAGGAAGATATTTTTATCCCCTTATTTTTTTGGTTATGAAAATTTATTGAAATCCTTACATTGATGACTTTATGCTTGAAAAGCAAGTTAATCAATGAATATGAGAAAGGATGATAGAACAGTATTGAATTGTATTCAGGCTGTTTTTGAAAAACACGTTTGTTATCCCGTCTGATCTATCAACATACACCCACCAGAATTTTAAAAGATTCCTGTGAGCAAATTTGATGGAAAGAAACTGGTCGTCAGAAACATACAATAGTTACAGAAGGTACTTGAGATGCTATTGTGAATTCCTGAAAACAGAGTGAGAGCTGATTGAAAATCCTTTTGATAGAATCGTCAAAAGAAAAGGTGCGCAACAACTTCCAAAGACACTGACAAAGTATCAGGTTGATGAGTTATTGGAAAATCTTGATAACGCATTTGATAATGCAGTGTTCATCTGAAAGAGAAACAAAACTATTGTTTATACCTATCTCTATACAGGTTTAAGACTCAGTGAATTAATCAACCTGAAAATCAGGCATCTACAAATGCATGATGGTTATCTGAAGGTTGAGAAATGAAAGTGAAACAAGGACAGGCTGGTTCCGTTAAGCAAAACACTTGTGCAAATATTAACAAGGTATCTAAGGGAGAGGCGTAAAAAAGGTGAAATGCACGATGACGCGCCACTATTCCCTACAGAATACTGAAACCATTTGCAGAAGAGAGATCTGAGACTGATGATTAATAAATTACGTCAATGCGTGACATTCCATTTTACATGGCATCAGTTAAGACATACCTTTGCAACAGAGTTAGTAAAGAATAACTTTGATATCTACAACATCTCCAGGATTTTGTGACACACAAAAATCGACACCACAAAAATCTATTTGAGTGTCGATACTGGAAGATTGAAAAAGCAGTTAGATAAAGTGCCTTTGTTTAGACAATAACGGAATACAAGTTATCCAGGAAGGTGGTCACGCCATGAATGAAATCCTGAATTGTTTGCCAACAAGAGTATTGTGAGTACTTAAAGGCAGGGGGTCACAACATCAGAAAAAGAAAAAACTCACTAATTATTATAGTGAGTTTATGGCTTAAATATCGGTTAAATGGTGGGTGATATAGGATTCGAACCTATGACCCCCTGCTTGTAAGGCATTCGACTACTAAAATGGCTGTGCAAAGCCAATAAAAAAAATTGACTTTTTAAAACTGTATTTTCTAATAATCCTTATTTTCCGAGAGTACATTTTATATCCATTAACCAACTACAAACATATGAGAAATGATTATGAACTTCTTGATGAAGTAAACGTGTTGTTTGAATTAATCAAAACAATGCTATTGACCAGACTATCTGAAGTAACCATTAAACAGCTTCTGAGAAAATATACCCATTCAGAGATTAGAAGCTGAAAGTTGATGAATTGAAAATTTATCCTCACCGATTTAATTGTTCAGGATAAATTTAAATAGAAACAAAAACGCCCTCAAAAATATGGTTTAAAACTATCCATATTAATGATGTCATATTAACAAAATATTAATTTTTAAAACATTTGTTTTTGGCTTCATAATCAGAAGAAAAAGAGGGTCAAAATTTGCAATAAATCAAATATTAGAATATGATTATATAGGATATGAATTTACCCAAGGCGCCATAAATTCATACCCAGCTATTTTAAATCCTAACATTCTTGCCTTATGGACAAAGTTAGAAATTTCCCGAAAGAGGAAATATACAGAAACTGAAATTTTTCAGTATCCACCTATGATTTTGAAGTTCCAAACTGAGAAAGAGCATGAAAGGTGCTCAATAAAGTGGAACTCAAAGTTAAAACCAAAAGATGGACAGACGATGGAAGCTACTACTTCCAGCATCAATACATCACAATTTCTGCTGATCAATTAGCTGATCTATTAAAAAACTGCAAAACAAGCTAATTGCCCATCTATTTATTGCTAAAAGACTTTTGTATATATGTAGCGCCTCTTACTCATATATGCAGGAGTCTTTTCTATGATTGTTGCAAGTTCGTAACGAACGGCATATTCTCTGATCAAATCGATTAACAAGGCTGTAATGATTATCAACTAACCTGATAGATATAAATGGACGACTCAAGGAAAGCATATCAACGCCAGTATAGGGAGCAGTACAAATCCCAGGTTAAGCGCGTCAATCTGACACTGACCAAAAAGGAGTATCAGAGCTTTTCCCGCTCTGCTGGAAACCAGAAAGTTACCAGCTATATCAAACAGCTTGCCTTAGATGGATTACATACACAGGCAAATATCCCTGAAAACCTTGAAGCTGAACTTAAAACCCTGCGTTTTGCTATCCGTAACATTGCCAACAATGTTAACCAAATTGCCCACCACTCAAACACTGTAAGAAGCATAACAACTTCTGAGGAAAACAATCTTCTACAACACCTGAAACAACTCGAAGAGGTAATCAGGAAGTACACGGAAGGGAGAATCATGGAGAGCAGGGATGATCATTAAATCCATGTCACGTAAAGAGCCGACATTTGGGCAACTCATCGAGTATATGTCGGATATCGATAAAGCAGAAAAGCGATATAACATCCATCAAAATCTCTACACCAGAGAGATTGAAGATATTGAAAGAGAGTTTCAGGAAAATGCCAGATATATGCACAGGCGTAAAAATGGTGTTTATCTCTACCATGAAATCCTCTCTATTACCAAAGCTGAAAAGCTTGACCTAAAAAAGCAAAAAGAAGCACTAAGAGAAATTGCCTATGAGTATGCAAGGAATCGAGCAAATCAAAATCTCATTTTCGGAACACTCCACGATGACCATGATGAGCACCTGCACTACCACCTGATTATCAGCGCGAATGCTGTGGGTGAATCCAAAAAGACCAGGCTATCCAAAGCACAGTTTGACCGCTTTAAAAAGGACATGGAAAAGAGGGTTTTAAAGAACTACCCAGAGCTGGAGCAGAAGGTGGTCATCAATCATGAAGCAAAAGAAAAGTTATCCAACAAAGCCTATGAAACCAAGCGCCGTACCAAGAAAAAATTAAAACGCGACATTCTGAAAGAGAAGCTTCAGGCCATATTCAAAGAGACCCAAACAAAACAGGCATTCTTTGAAACTCTGAGCAAAGAGAAGCTGGAGATCTATATTCGTGGAAAAAACATCGGTATTAAAGAGCTTGAAACTGGACGTAAGCACCGCCTTAAAACTTTAGGCTTGGACGAAGAATTCAAAGCACTTTCATCACGTATCAAGCGAGATGAATGTGCCGATGAGTCTCAGATGTGTGATAACACTTCTGAAACCTTTAAACAGGAAAAAGCGCAAAAAGATAAAGCCGAAGTGAAAGCTGAAACCACTGCGACTGAGAAGGTACGTCAACAAAGAAAAGAGGAGATGGAAACCATTCGCCAGAAAAAAGCCGAAGATTCTGAACAGGATAAATCGAGTCATAAAAAATGAGTGATGAGGATGTTAATAGGCTGGGTGAAACATCAGGTAAAACGTACCCTGAAAAAGATAAGTGGAATTGAGAGTAAACACCGTGATCTCAGCGTGTCATCACTATTATGAATTAAACAAACTACGAAACATGAGAGAAAGCTATAAGTGAGTAGCAATTAAAGCCATGGGTCTTACAAAAGATATTATGACATTCCCATTCAAGTTGATGGGAGCGGGTGCCAAGTTCCTTCTGATGGGTAAGGTGCTCAGGAAAACCAGCGGTGCTGTTTTTGCCTCAAAGTCAGACTATCGTGAGTACTTAAACAGTCGAAACGATGGTCTGCTGGTTGATGGCGATGATCTGCACCTATCTGAACGTGAGAGCTTTCAGAATGTTGCAGTGATGGCGCGTGTCGGTACAGGTAAAACAACCAGGTACATTATTCCGAATGTACTGGATAAAGCACGTCAGAAGTGCTCAATAGTAGTGAACGACCCTAAAGGTGAAGTTTACGCCAATACCTCTGCCTATATGCAAAGGCGGGGTTATAAAATCATTGTCATCGATCCTGAGCATCCAGAGCGTTCCAGTCATTTCAATCCACTGGCAGAGGCCAAAGAAGAGATTGAGCTGGAGCAGATAGCAGAGATTATTGTTCGCTCTGGTATGCCAACAAGCAGTGGTAAGGACGATTTCTGGTTACAGGGTGCGATCCGCTTTGTTTCTCTTTTCATGAAGTGCCTGAAAAATGCAGGAGAAGATAACCCAGAGTGGAATAACCTGCATAACCTCTACTACCTGTTTCAGAACTTCGGTCAGGAGGGCGAAGGGATTGACGGATTTATGAATGAATACACGGTCTATCCAGATGAGCCAGAAAATGAGAGCCTGTGGAATGAGTGGAAAGGGGTGTTAACTGGAAACAAAGATGGTATTCAAAGCTTTGTGCTTAATGCCATCACATCCCTTAAAAGCCTCTCAAACCAGAATGTTGCCAAGATTACATCCAGATCAGATGTTAGACTTGAAGATATGCGTCATGTGAAGACAATTATCTACTTCATTACCCCAGCACAACATCAGGAGTATTACAGCTTTTTAACCAGCCTCTTTTTCAAAAGCGTGTTTAACGCTTGCATGAGAAGGATGCCAGATAGAAAGACCCTGCCAGTCTATATTCTCTATGATGAGTTTGGCCATTCAACTATTCCTGGCTTTGTCTCCATTGCCAATACCATCCGTGGTTATAAGGTATCACTCTCCATCATCCTGCAAAGCATCAGCCAGCTAGAGGCCAGGTATGGTAAAGCCTATGCTGATTCAATAAAGGGTGGTTTTAAAACCTATATCACCTATTCAGGTGCAGATGATAAGACCTGCGATTTCTTTGAAAAGATTATTGGCAAGGTCAGAGAACGGCAGAAAAGGCAGATCAATGAAATCCAGGATCAATACAGGGAATATAACCTCATTAATTCCAGTGAAGTCAGGATGATTGATGAAACGCAGGCTTTGATTGTTTCTGGTAACAGGCAACCTATCAAGATCAATACCATTCCATATTTTGAGAACTGGGGATTTAGCAGGAAAGCCAGAAAAGGGGCAAGCCTGATAGAGCAATCGGGTAACCCAAAACCACTTTCCTATGTAAGGCTGTAGAAGTGGCAGAGCTTTTAAGTAACATATTAACCATGCTCATTACATATCCGGCAATCTTTTTCTGCTTGATCGGATATTTCAATGGGTATCTGTTTAGAGAACCAGGGCTATACAAGGTTATTGCGATTTTATTTGTGGTTCCGACATGTATACAGCTACTCATCAATATCAATATCGTCTATACAGCGACAATTCCCTTCCTGCTTTCTGCGTTAATTGGATTCTGGGGTATCGAGGAAACCAGACGTAATCTCTATATAGCGCACGATTTCATCCAAGATCAGATGGATCGATTTAGATGAATGAAACTGCATGGATATTTACAGGGATAGCAGGATTTGGGATTGGCTATGGAATTGCTCATTTTGTAAAGAAGATGGGAGAGTTAGCTGAGCGCTGGGGATTTTTTGTCGTGATTCTCTTTCCCCTTATCGTGATTTATTTTTCATTTGGCGCTGCCTGGATAGCTGATTTTAGAAACACCATAATCAGTATCATTTTCGCCCTGGGCTTTATCATCCGAATGTTTAAAAAGGGATAGTCTATCCCTTAGTTTCCCTCTCAGATTACAAACGCATAACTCTGATTACTGCTTTTAAGGAGTAGTCAGATCCGTGTGCTTGTGAGTTGGCAATATATACCAATCAAGCAAGTGCTTTATCTAAAGTCAGTCACGTAAGTGCTGGCTTTGGGTCAGTGCTTACACCTTCAACTGGAGGTCTGTAATGCCTGAAAGCACTACGAAAAACAGTGGGCAATTCATTAAGAACTTTAACGCGATTGCAAAGTACAGGCATCGCTATGAGGTCTTTAAGGATTTTGTCACTATGACGGCTATATCACTGCACAATGTGGTGAATAAAGTCGAAGCCCTTGAACAGGAGTATTTACAGATCGTCAGTAAATACTCTAAAGATGAGGTGATGGGGATCTGTGGTTTATTAGGTGAACTGATAAATCTCCTTGATCCAGAGCCTCGTGATGTTCTCGGAGGGTTATATATGGAGCTGGAGCTTGGGAATAGTCACACAGGTCAATTCTTCACACCACCTGAACTATCACAAATGATGGCGCAAATGCTTTACGGGGACGAATTGAAACATCTCCAAAAGCCATTTATTACCCTATCAGAGCCAGCTTGTGGCGCTGGTGGGATGGTGCTCGCTTTTGTGAAGGTGATGTTAGAACATGGGCATAACCCATCAGAGAAGCTTTGGGTGCAGTGCATTGACGTTGACCGAACAGCGGCACTGATGTGCTACATTCAGCTAACACTGTGGAATGTCCCTGCTGAAGTGATTATTGGAAATACCCTCAGTATGCAGTTTCAGGAGCAACTTTTTACACCGGCTCACTATTTGGGAGCCTGGGATGAGAGGTTACGATATGAAGAGCTTTTGAGAATGTTTTTTACACTCGATACCTCAAGAGCATCTGAGAATAAGCCACCTGAAATCAAGATGAGACCTGTTGAGCCAGTAAGCTTCGAGAATGGGCAGATAGGTTTCGATTTTTGACAGAGGACGATATACACTCCCCTTTATACAGGGGAGTTTTTTAACGGATAAATGACACAACTTCAGATATGGAATTATCAACATTCATTTTCTTGTCAGTGATGATGGTGGCATTTGGCTATATTGCCGGGAATGCCAAAAGCTTCAATTTTACAAAGATGGCTTTTCTTGGGCTCATCCTGATCCCGTTCATCACTGAATTCAACTACACAAAAGTACACCTGCTTACCATGCTGGTAGCTTTCATTGTTGGCTACTTCCTTCCTTATGCCTATATGCTGGATGGCCTGGGTGAATCTATCAGTGATCTCATCAATGCGCTTCGCTATCGTGATGCATATGAAGATATCAAGCGTAAAGAGGAAGAGGTTGAGGAGCTACGCCGGAAGTATGAGCAGGCAAGGCAACAGGAAAATAGAGATAAACAGGAGCAGGCTAGGCAGAAGCGGAAAGAGCAATCCCAAAGTTACAGGCAGAGTAAGCAAAATCAGAATAAACAATCTTCCAGTCAAAATAAGTCAGAACAAAAGAGTCAGAAAACATATAGATCAAGTTCTGGCTCAACAATGAATCAATACCTCAGGATCTTAGGATTACAGCCTGATAGGGAATATTCCTACAAAGAGATCAAAAAGGCTTACAAAAGGCAGGCATCAAAATATCATCCTGATAAGCATCATGGATCTAGTCAGTGGGATGAGATGAATGAGAAATTTAAGGAGATTAATGAGGCTTATCAGTGGTTGGCAATAGAAATAAATTCTTAAGTGAGATCTTCTACATCTGCTAGATCAGCTAACATTTTTGAGTAGGTAATCAAAACTGACTGGGTTTCAAAAAGTTCTTGTTTAAATTGCTCCGTCAATTTTGCGTCTGCAAAGGAATTCTGCATTGAGAATTTGTGCCACTTTGAAGTAAACGGTCGTATTATTTGATTAAGTATAATAATTGCCAGTTTCGTAAATTGTTGTGCATGGCGTCCATGTTTCTTAATAATTTCTCTACTGATGTCAAATAACGAATGTATGCTTGATAAGGCGGCAATTTCATCACCATTAAACGTGCCAGGCTTGTTAGTTGTTACTCTAGTTATCAGTTCGACATACAATTCCCAAGCAGCAGTCTTATCTTGTTCATTTGGTTTCCATTCCATTTCCATCATGGGAGTCGTTATTTTTAACGATACCATATCCCATTGTTCGAGCCATTTTTTAAATTTCATTTAAGTACCAAATTCTATGCTATATCTAATGATTATTTCGTATTCTAGTATCATATTGGCTTAGCTAATGTATAAAACACAGCCTTATGGGTGTGGGGGTAAGGTCTAAAGTCTCCGTGAGGAGGATCATTCCAAGATTTCAACAAAACATCTTCTATAACAGCGTCTTCTGGGAATAATTTCTCTATTTCTGAGGGTTCGTAAAATTTGAAAATTGTTTCTTTATAGGAGTAGGTATTGTTATCTATTTTTTCTCCTTCTCCAAATGCACAGTCATTTTTAGTGAAGAAATTAAATAGCAGTTTTCCACCGGGACTTAGATATGAATACATTTTGTGAATCACAGTTTCTGTGTTATTCATTTGAGGTAGTCCATCAAAGCAAATAATAAACTCAAATTGGTTCTCCTCGAATGATATTTTCATAAAGTCTTCACTGATAAGTAAAGGAGGAATCATTGAGCGTTCAATGAAGGAGGATTTTAAATTCTGAATAGCTGTTTTCGATAAATCCACTGCACAGACGGTAAGAAAATGATTTACTAAGACATGGGTATTCCGTCCATCACCACTGGCTACGTCCAAAGCGTAATTACCGTGAGTATTTTGAATTTTTTTTAATAAATATTCTTCAGCGTCAGCTTTCCAGGCGCCAGATGTTGTTTGATTATAGTATTTTTCCCAACCTTCACTTGATAAATTCATTATTGACCTCTTTATTTATTTTTCTTGAATTATTCGAAAACCACAATGTGGAAACCGATCCTTAGGATAATCGGCAGCCCTAATATGTACTGTGGGATGTCCTACATCTTCATACCAACCTCCACCCCTATCAACTTTTCTATTTCCAGATAAAGGGCCAGTTGGATTGTTATTATTTTGGTTTGTATACTGCCCCCACTCATCTGAGAACCAATCTTTACACCATTCCCAAACATTACCACTCATGTCATAAATGCCATATTGACTTTTTCCTGATTCATAAGAACCAACTCTTTCTGTTGAGGTGGCAGGAGATAAACCATCCCATGTGGCACACCTAGATGGATCCCATGTGTTGCCCCAAGGAAATACAAATTTACCGTTGTCTCCCCATGATGCTGCTTTCTCCCATTGAAATTCGCTAGGAATAGAGATTTTCTTATTGAAATGATAAGAAAGCCAGTTTGCAAACATGACACTTTCATACCAATTTACGTTTGTAACAGGATGCATTAGTTTGTTGTGGTCTAAACCTACGAACGAAGGGAAAAAATTGCTGTATTGCATATTCGTTACAGGTACTACAGATATTAAAAAACTATCAAGGTGCACAGTTTGAATATCTGCAACCCAATCTTTTTTATATTCGTCATTGGTGTTTGCACCAAATAGAAATTCACCAGCAGGAATTTCTTTAAATAGTTCTATGTTTTCTCTAGATGGCAAATTAATTGATTCAAATATTGAATAATCTGGTTCAGGATATCTATTGATAATATCTATCCATAATTTTTTACTAGAAATGCTAGGAGTTAGTCTGTTCAATAGCGATGCTTGGAAAAATGATTCTAAAGGATTTTCCTTAAAGAGATGTATTCGATCTGATATAAATTTGCTAAGAATGTCTTGAGAATACAACCCAAATACACATGAATACAAAAGATCAACACCATCTTTAATGCTTAAGTTTACTAATTCGTCGTAAGAAAGGTTTGATAATTTATCAATTACGTCTTTATTGTAGTTGTTTTGGATGTTTATTATTTCATGGGAATTTAGAAATGCTGGGCTCTTTTCGTGAGAATAAGCTAGTATTTTATTTATTTGTTGGGCTGCGTACGCTAAACCATTGTCTAAGTTACCACAGAATATGTTTTCAAACTCAGGGAAGTGGGAAATTAAATCGACAAATTCTATGTCTATGAGAAATGGAACTACAATTTTTTCATTTTCACGTATTTGTCTAGCTAGTGCACTTCGTAATTCATTTGTAGCCCAACCTTTGGATAAAAATGTTTTTGATATAAATACAACAACTAATTTAGATATCTTTATGCCGTTGAAAATTTTTCCGACTAACGAATCACCTGGTGTTAACTCAATTGAGTCTAGCCAGTAGCTAATGTGAAGCTTTTCCAGTTCCTTAGAAAATGGAATGACGACATTTAATTTGTCTTCTGATGAGTGTGATAGAAATACGTCCTTACGCATAGTCTTACCTGATATTATCTATATATATCGTGAAAGAAACTTGGAATATAATGAATTAAGTTGTTTGTAATTGCTTCCTTATAAATGTATTGGCCTAATGCAATGTCTAGCACACCTAAGCCAAATGGCGAAAATATATATCTTTTATTTGATGGTGAGGGTGGATGATTGAATAATTGAACAATGTTGAAGTGATCAAATTCGGGTTTATTTTCTTTGTTGCATGATAAGTGAAGGGATGTTTCAGCTTTTAATACATGATCGATATCGTCCACAATGTTTATACTGTTCTTTATTATGCTTGGTGATAAATCTCTTAATGATAAATTAAGTATTATACGAGGCGAGGGGGATGATATATTCTCCACATAGGGTGATGATGCTGTTGTAGCAAATGCGGCTATGTTTGATTCTGCTAATAGATCATCTATGTTTTTATATATTTCTATGTCTAACTCTTTTTTTGAAAAATCTTGTTTATACTTTAATGCTTCAATCTCAGTTTGATCGTATAAATGGATTTTTTTTATTTTCCAATTATCATGTAATAGAAATTTTAGAAGATATCTAGATATTAATCCGCAGCCAATAATTCCTAAATTGTTGATTTCTTTGCTCATCAGGTTTAAGTGCTCTATAGCTAATACTGCTGATGCTACAGTGCGGGTAGCACTAATTATTGAGCTTTCCATACATACAAGTGGATAGCCTGTTTCAGCGTCGTTTAGAATTAATACCGCTGATGCGCGAGGTATGTTATGGCTAATGTTATTTGGATAGCTAGCTATCCATTTTATTCCAGAAATAGCTACTTTACTGTCTAAATGCGCAGGTAAAGCAATGATTCTGTTTTTGGAGTTAGGAAGTTGTAGGAAACAGCTATCAGGGTTAATACTTTTTCCACTGTGATGAAGTTCGTATGCACTTTTGATCACATCTTTAATTTTTCTTTCTTTTCCTTGAATAGTTGCTGCTATATCATTTCCTGAAATGATGCCAAAATTTGGTATCATAATTTCTCCTTATCCTAAGCTATAGTTTCTTGCAAGCCAGGTTTTAGAATAAATAGTGTCTAAGTATTTTTCACCCATGTCTGGACTAATGGCAACTATTTTGCAGTTTTTATTAAAGTTATTTTTATATTTTTTTATAGCAGAGAAGACGCTTCCGGTCGAAGCACCTACCAATAATGAATAATTTAAAGCGATGTAATGACATGTTTTTATCGTTTCTTCTTCTCTTACGTATACAACATCATAGACATTCTCAAGGGTAGATATCTTAGGTTTCATACTTGCTCCAATGCCTGGTAATTTTCTACGAGCTGAGGGAGTTCCATATGTAACAGAACCAACTGGTTCCACAGCTATGATTTTTGTTTTTGCCCCAAGCTTATTAAAGTATCGAGCGCATCCTGTAGCAGTTCCTGATGTTCCTGTTCCGATAAATATATAATCTATTAGATCTCCAAATTCTGTATGTATTTCAACAGCAGTTGTGTTGAAATGGGCTTCTAAATTGCATTGGTTCTCATATTGATTTGTCCAGACATATGAAGAATCGTTGTCGATGATTTTTCTTATATGGTTTATTCGAGACTGTAAGTAACCGTTATTGCCATCTTTGTCTTTAACAACATGTATCTCACTTCCTAGTGATTGTATTGTTCGGATGCTATCAATTGAGGCGTTGGGATCTGTAACACAAGTAAAAGAGTATCCTTTTTGATTGCAAAGCATGGCTAGTGCAATGCCAAGATTTCCAGATGAAGATTCGATTATTTTTTTTTGAGGTAATTCTTCTCCATATTTTTTTTCTAAGTCTTTAATTAAAAACTTAGCGGTTTTTAATTTTATTGATCCAGATAGGTTTAAGCTTTCTATTTTTAAATAGATAGTATTATTAATGAAATTATTAATTTTTAAAAAGGTGCTTGGGTAAGAAATTTCACTGACCTTGTCAAAAATCATTTAGCTATCCTTCCTATCCTGTTCCCTTGCTAATACTATAACGAAACTATCGTGATATTATCTATCAGATTGATATCACAATATATCTGTTCTTAGTTGATTTTATCTCCAGAGTGATAACTTATTTGTTATGGGGTCAATTTTTTCTTTTTCTCCAAACATCATGATCCCAAAATAATTTAAGTCATTAAATGACGTGCTGCTTGTTTTTTCTAGTTGCTCTTTGTAAGTATCTCCAGTCATTGTTTCTAAGAAATCTATAACATGTAGACCAGATTCAACAGCTGCTTGTCTAGTTGTTTTTACTTTTCCTCCAGTGCCTTTTAGCACTATTAAGGATAAGGCTGAAATACTTTTATGATTAATTCCATCCTTGTCAGGAAAATCAATAAAAGACATTTTTTCTCTAAGATCATCTGGTGCGGATGCGGATAGCCCTGCTCCCATATGGGCAATTGCGTTTAAAGCAACTCCTGGTTCCAAGCTTTTGTTTAGCACAGCAACGATTTTATATTTTGATGCTTGTTCTTCTATGTTCATATTAGTCCTTTTATCCTTGAAGTAAATGCAAAACTTTTTTGTCTTGTACATCAGATTATGTATTTTATTTATAATGTCAAACTTTTTTTCTGTTTTTTTACCTGCCCTCATAGGGCGGGAGGAGCATATTTTAAGCCCCGAATAGCAAAACAGACCTGACATTATCATCCCACCCTGCCATTTGTCGTTTCCGCTTCATACTCCTCTAGATAGTGGTAACAAATCGAGCAAGATTCATTACAAACCGGAGAATCGCAGCAATATTCTTAGGTGCATGTTGTCGGTGTATACGACTGTCATCCTCATTGAAACTCATGTCCAATACCCAATGAACCCTGTTCTCAATCAACCAGTGATTACGGATTGCCTTTCCAGCACGCTGTGCATCAAGTGGTAATGAGCTGATATACAATTGGGTTTCCTCGGTTGTCTTCCCTTTCTCATGCCGAATACGTTTTACCTGTATCACGGTATTCAAGTCTTTCCATTCTATGGAGTGACTCACCCAGTCACTGATTTGTAACTGGCGATAGTAGTGCTCTTCAATACGTCCATGACCTTTATCGATCCTGATAAGTGATCCCCTGATAGTTCTCTCTTGCTGCTTTGTGTAGCTATATTCATCGTTATGAATGATGAGTAAATGCAATAGAATAATAACTTACTGAGTACGATGAATATTTACAACAATTTGAGAAGTATCATTCTGGCGACTGACATAGTCAGCCCAGTGTTGCATCATCTTTCTACGCTCTTCCAAGTGTTGTGAGCGGTGATAAGCAGCTCTAACTGCATTTCTTTCTTTATGTGCTAGTTGTCTCTCAATAGCATCGGGACTCCAACCTTGCTCATTTAAAATAGTTGAGGCTAATGCTCTGAAACCATGTGCAGTTGCATCAAACTTTAGCCTTTTGCGAATTGCGAATGTGAGGGTATTTTCAGATAGAGGAGAACGTCTGTTTTTGACGCTTGGGAAAACCAAATCAAAATTCCCTGAAAATGTTCTTATTTCATCTAATACTGAAACAGATTGAATAGATAGAGGAATAATATGTTCAGCCCTCATTTTCATCCTTTCAGCAGGTATACGCCATTCCATTTTATCCAGATCAAACTCATCCCATCTAGCTCCACGTAACTCAGAAGAACGTACAAAAGTTAATACAAGTAGTTTTAAAGCACAGCGAGTAACTAAGTGTACTGAGTCATTGCTCTCCAATGCTTGCATGAATGCTGGTAACTGTTTTGGTTCCAGCATTTTTCTATGTGAAACATTGCGTGTTTGGATAATATTTTGAAGGGGGTCTATAGGATTAGAAAGACAACGACCTGTAGCCATTCCGTACCTAAATGTAGCTCCCATTCGTTGTTTGATGCGTGAAGCAACATCCAGTGCGCCACGAGATTCAACTCTTTTAATTATTGCAAGGCAGTCTGCTGAAGTTATTTCCTTAATAGCAAGAGTCCCAATATATGGAAGGATATCATCTTCAAATGATTTCCATATTTTTCTCGTGTGATTATCTGACCATCGTCCTTTCTCTTTGATAAACCAGTCTTTTGCTAAATCTGCAAAGGTTTCAATTATTGCTTCCTGCTTAATCTTTCTTCGTTCTCTTACAGGATCTATAGCTTTTGAAACAAGCTCACGAGCTTTTTGGGCTTCATTTCTAGCTTCCTGAAGACTTACTATTGGATACACACCAATTGCATACTCACGTTCTTTTCCGTTAAGGGTATATCGAAATCGCCACCTTTTAGCACCGTCAGTTTCAACCCATAAACGTAGCCCCCCACCATCATTCAATCGATAGAGTTTTTCCTTAGGTTTCGCTTTCTTAACTTCTAAGCTGGTGAGCTGATAAAGCTTGATTGTTCTGGGCATCATTCCACTCCATGTAATGAGTATATAAAAGTCTTTCAATGATATTTATAGCAGAAATATACCCGTATATATACCCGTTATTTTCTGTGCTTGGATGAAATTTCTTGAAACTAGATGAAACAGAAATAAGTTGTAAGTTATTGTAATTTAATGAAATGTATGTTGGTGTGAAAATATTTGAAACGAATTGAAACAGTAAGATGGTACCGAGGGTCGGACTCGAACCGACAAGGTGTTGCCACCGGGGGATTTTGAATCCCCTGCGTCTACCAATTTCGCCACCCCGGCATTTTACCTAAACAATTTATCAAGCAGGTTTAGGAACCACGCATTATAGTGAAACCGACTGTGGGCGCAACCGATAAAGTGTCCCAAATTGACCATGGGGCATCCCTCTTTCAAGCATATCTGCTATTATCCGCCCCCTATGAAAACGAGTGATTTCCATTTTGATCTGCCTGAAGCGTTGATCGCCCAGTTTCCGGTAAAGGAGCGTAGTGCCAGCCGTCTATTGCATCTTAATGGCGTGGATGGTGTTTGTCGGGATTTACAATTTAACGACCTGTTGGATTTGGTGTCTGATCGGGATCTGCTGGTCTTTAACGACACCCGTGTGATTCCTGCGCGTCTGTTTGGAACGAAGGCCAGTGGTGGCAAGGTCGAGGTGTTGATTGAGCGCATCACTCACGATAATCAAGCCATTGCTCATGTGCGGGCAAGCAAGTCGCCCAAACCAGGAACAAAGTTGATTCTCGAAGGTGTGATTGAGGTTGAGGTTATTGCCCGTGACGGTTCGATGTTCCTGTTGCAGTTCCCTGAGGAGATTCTGCCGCTATTACGTCTGCATGGGCACATGCCATTGCCGCCCTATATCGACCGCGCAGCAGACGACCATGATGATGATCGCTATCAAACCGTTTATGCCAGCAAAGATGGCGCAGTGGCCGCACCGACGGCAGGCCTCCATTTCGATGACGGCATGATGCTGCAACTCAGGCAAAAAGGGGTCGCAATGAGTTTTGTGACCCTGCATGTGGGTGCTGGCACCTTTCAGCCGGTTCGTGTTGAAGATATCAGCGATCACAAAATGCACTCCGAATTGGTAGAGGTCTCTGAGCAGACCTTCACTGCCATTGAGGCGACGCGGGTGCGTGGCGGACGAGTGATCGCGGTTGGAACAACTGTGGTGCGTTCCTTGGAGAGTGCCGCCCGCGATGGCACACTCAAGCCTTTTTATGGGGATACCGAGATCTTTATTACTCCCGGCACCCGGTTCAATGTGGTCGATGCGATGATCACCAATTTCCATCTGCCAGAGTCGACTTTGCTCATGCTGGTCTCTGCGTTTTGTGGCATTGAGCACATTAAGTCAGCCTATGCTCATGCTGTGAATGAGCAGTATCGTTTTTTTAGTTATGGTGATGCGATGTTTTTAGAACCGCACCCCTCCGCACGTGCAGGTGATCGTTCATGAAGTTTGACCTTTTTAACACCGATGGAATGGCGAGACGTGGTCGCATAACCTTTGAGCGCGGCACGATAGAGACTCCGGTATTTATGCCGGTAGGCACCTATGGCACTGTGAAGGCGATGACACCAGAGGAGTTACAAGGGAGTGGTGCAGAGATTGTGCTGGGTAATACCTTCCATCTGTTTCTTCGTCCTGGAATGGAGATCATTAAGGATCATGGTGATCTGCACGATTTCATGCATTGGGATAAACCCATCCTCACCGACTCTGGCGGTTTTCAGGTATTCAGCCTCGGCAAAATGAGAAAGATCACCGAGGAGGGGGTGACCTTTAACTCCCCAATTGATGGCCACAAGGTCTTTATGGGACCGGAGGAGTCGATGCAGGTACAGCGGGATCTTGGCTCGGATATTGTGATGATCTTTGATGAGTGCACCCCCTATCCGGCCACAGAAAAGGAGGCTCGGGAGTCGATGGAGCTGTCACTGCGCTGGGCAAAACGTAGTAGGGATGCTCACGATGCACAGGGAGGTGCAAGTGTCGTGGGAGGCAGGAAGCTGGGAGCGACCGGAGGTAATACTAATGCCCTTTTTGGCATAGTGCAGGGGGGAATGTACCCTGATCTTCGCACCATTTCATTAAATGGCCTGAAGGAGATCGGCTTTGATGGCTACGCGATTGGCGGCCTTTCGGTCGGCGAGCCGAAGGAGGAGATGATCAAGATCCTGAATCATCTGGCTCCAATCATGCCGCAGCAGGCGCCACGCTATCTGATGGGCGTAGGCAAGCCGGAGGATATTGTCGAGTCGGTGTTGCGCGGGGTCGATATGTTTGATTGTGTGATTCCGACGCGCAATGCCCGTAATGGTTTCCTCTTTACACACAGCGGTGTGGTTAAGATCCGCAACAGCAAGCATCAGCGTGATACCAACCCATTAGATGAGCATTGTGATTGCTACACTTGCAAAAACTACAGTCGCTCCTATTTACGACATCTGGATAAGACGGGGGAGATTCTGGGAGCACGGCTGAACACTATCCATAATCTTCACTACTATCAGACACTGATGCGTGGTCTGCGTGACTCTATCGCCTCTTGCTCATTAAATGAGTATGTGAACCAATTTTATGAGATGAGGTCACAAGCGCGACCTGCTATGTAATAATAGCGCCCGAATAGAATAATTATGATTACCACATCGCCACAATGAGCTCAGATTCAAGACTATTCAGTTATCTCTGTGCCTCAGTGGTGAATATCGATATTTAAAATAGTTTAAAAGGAAACCTTTATGAGTTTTTTCATCTCTGACGCCATGGCAGAAGCAGGACAAGCAGCTCAACCCGGACTGTTTGAAGCGATGTTTCCATTTCTTGTCATTATGGTTGTGTTCTATTTTCTGCTGATTCGTCCGCAGCAGCGCAAAGCAAAAGAGCTAAAGGCGATGACCGAAGCGTTGCAAAAGGGTGATGAAGTGGTCAGTACTGGTGGCTTGCTTGGAAGGGTGGTCGCTCTTACCGATGAGTACATAACCCTGGAACTGGCAGAAGGCACCGAAGTGATCATGCAGCGTGCTGCTGTGATGACACTCTTGCCAAAAGGTACAATCAAAAAGCTCAAATAAGCGAGATGCGATAGCGCCATACATGAAACATCTATGGCGCTATTACATTAGCCACGCGAAAACATAGCGACAATCAAAGGTTACTCATGATTAATCAATATCCTGCCTGGAAGTATCTACTGATCGTAGTGTTACTCATTATCGGTACGATCTACGCTCTTCCCAACCTCTATGGCGATGATCCTGCGCTTCAGATCACGCCCACACGGATGTCAGAGGTGAACAACGACACCAGAGATCGTGTGCTAAAGGTTCTTGATGAGTTGAAGCTACCGTATAAATCCTACGAGTTAACCCGCGATACATTGTTAATCCGCTTTAGCGACACCGAAACTCAGCTAACCGCATACGAGCCTGTACGCGATATGTTAGGTGACAACTATACCGCAGCGCTTAATCTAGCACCGGCTACTCCGAATTGGTTACGTCAACTTAATGCGTTGCCGATGTATCTCGGTCTCGATTTGCGCGGTGGTGTTCATTTCCTGCTTGAGGTGGATATGGATGCCGCAGTGACTCAGGCCAATGCTCGATATGTCGAAGATCTTCGTACATTGATGCGTGATAACAAGATCCGCTACCTCACTATCGTGAATCGTGACGACGCTGTTGAGATACGTTTTCGTAATACCGAAAGCCGTACCGAAGCATTAAACCTGATTAAGGGGCAATACAGCGGTCTCGTGCTTGAAGAGCAGGATAATAATGGAGAGCTGTTCTTAATGGCGGCGCTCTCAGAAAAAGAGGCGCTTGAGGTTCGTAAGTTTGCGATAAAACAGAACATAACCACATTGCGGAATCGTGTGAACGAACTGGGTGTTGCCGAACCTGTGATTCAGCAACAGGGTGATAGCCGGATTGTGGTTCAACTCCCGGGTATTCAAGACACTGCACGTGCAAAAGAGATTCTCGGGGCAACCGCAACCCTTGAATATCACATGGTTGATGATAAGCACGATATTCAGCAGGCGCTCAATGGCAGAGTACCTGTCGGCTCAAGACTATATCGTGAGCGAGACGGTAGTCCGGTATTGCTCTATAAGCGTGTGATTATTACCGGCGATCAGATCATCGATGCCGCCTCTGGAATCGACCAGCAATCGGGCGGGCCTCTGGTGAGTGTAACCCTCGACAGCAAGGGCGCTATGAAGATGAGCCACAATACCCGTGAGAATATTGGTAAGGGTATGGCTGTGGTCTTTATCGAAACCAAAACCGAGACCAAAAAGATTGATGGTGAAATGGTGCGTACCTCAAAACGTATTGAAGAGGTGATTAGCATCGCCACTATCCGCGATCACTTTAGCAAGCGTTTCCAGACAACAGGTCTTGATTCAAGTGAAGAAGCGCGCAACCTGGCCCTGTTACTTCGTGCAGGTGCACTCGCCGCGCCGATTGAGATTGTTGAAGAACGAACCATTGGTCCAAGCCTCGGACAGGAGAATATCGATCAGGGGCTTTCATCGGTGGTTATCGGGTTCGTGTTTGTGCTTGTGTTTATGGCGCTCTACTACAAAAGTTTTGGCATGGTGGCAAATATTGCGCTGGCGCTTAACCTTGTAATCATTGTTGCCGTGCTTTCGATGCTCCAGGCGACACTTACACTGCCTGGTATTGCTGGTATTGTGCTGACTGTTGGTATGGCAGTAGATGCAAACGTGCTGATCTTTGAGCGTATACGCGAGGAGATCGCATCAGGTAACACGCCGCAAGCAAGTATTCATGCCGGATACGATAAAGCCTTCTCAACCATTCTTGATGCTAACGTGACCACACTAATTGCATCATTGGTGTTATTCGGGTTTGGAACAGGGCCAATCAAGGGGTTCGCCATCACCCTATCCATCGGTATCGTTACCTCAATGTTTACTGCAATTATGGTAACGCGAGCGGTGATTAATCTAAGTGTCGGCGGAAAACGCCTTAAGAAGCTTTCAATTTAACGGAGTCTATCGATATGAATCTATTTAAACGTCAGACTCACATCAATTTTATGAGCATGCGTCGCTACGCGATGATTATCTCAATTACATTAATCATGATTTCGTTTGGCAGCTTGGTTGTTCGTTCGCTTAATCTTGGGCTGGATTTTACTGGTGGTACGCTGATTGAAGTCGGATACCCCAAATCAGTCGAGCTATCCGAGATTCGTCAGTCATTGGCAAATGAGGGCTTTAATGACGCAGTCGTTCAGCACTTTGGTACCGCAAAGGATGTACTGGTAAGAATTGCACCACGTGAAGATACCTCTAGCGCAGAGTTGAGTGACAAGGTGTTTTCCATCCTGCAAGCCACAAGTTCAGAAGTTAAGATGCGGCGTCAGGAGTTTGTCGGGCCTCAAGTGGGTGAGGAGCTGACCAATGATGGCGGCCTGGCGATGATCTATGCATTACTCGGTATCTTGATCTATATCGCGTTACGTTTTGAATATCGCTTTGCTGTGGGTTCTGTTGCTGCGTTGATTCACGATGTCATCATCACGATTGGATTCTTCTCGCTGTTTCAGCTTGAATTTGATCTGACCGTACTTGCAGCGGTGTTGGCGGTGATCGGTTACTCGCTCAACGATACCATTGTGGTGTTTGACCGTATTCGTGAAAACTTCCGTAAGATGCGTAAAGGTAGCTCAGAAGATATTGTCAACGCCTCTCTTAATCAAACACTGTCACGAACATTGATGACATCCATCACCACCTTGCTTGTATTGTTGGCACTATTTATTTTTGGTGGTGAATTGATTCATGGCTTTGCCACAGCGTTAATGGTTGGTGTTTTTGTTGGTACCTATTCTTCGATCTATGTGGCAAGTACATCTGCATTGGCACTGGGTATTAGTAAAGAGGATCTGATGCCGGTAGAGAAGGAAGGGGCGGAGTTAGACGACCTTCCATAAGTAACTATTTATTGCATTTATCTTTTGCCCTTATATCAACGCTTTATTGAGTGTTGAATAGGGCAATCGTTACAGTAGTTAAAAGGATGTCTATATTGAAACAACGATTCATAGTTGTTGTGTTACTTCTTCTTCCTTTAATGGTGGATGCCGCGCCACCCCAGCCCTATCGTGCCAAATACTCTGTCTCTGCCGATAATATCCCAATGGGTGAAATGTGGCGCACCCTGACAAAAGATGGTGATCATCTCGAATTTCGAACCTCAATGAAAACAACAGGATTTGTTGCACTTTTTAAAAAGGTGAAGGTGGAAGAGGTCAGTAAAATGCAATGGAGTGAGAAAACAAAATCCGCAAAACCACTCTCATACCACTACCTCAATATTGATAATGGAAAAAAAAGAGAAGAGGGCGGGGTATTTAATTACACAAATCAGAAAGTCAGTTATACCTATGACGGAGAGACGAAAGAGTTTGAGCTGAGCGAGATTATTGACCGTCTCTCTTATCAGGTGAATCTCGCTGAATCGATCCGTATGGGAGAGAAAGAGATCACCTTTCAAGTGATCGACAAGGGCGTGATTCGGGATTACCAGTTTAAGGTGGTCGGGCAAGACCAGATTAAAGTGCCAGCAGGAAAGTTTAATGTCATTGAAGTCGAGCGGGTAAGCAACGACTCAGATCGCAAAACCCGATTCTGGTGTGCTATCGAATGGGATTTCATGATGGTAAAGATCACCCAGGATGATGATGGACACACAATAACCAGTAAACTACAAAGTTATGAATTAATCCCTGATGAGCAGAAGGCGTCTAGCTCAGATTAAGCAACCGACTTAAAACCTTGCTAAAGAATCCTCCCGGTGACACGGTGATCTTTGCATTCTCAACATTGATTTCATCGAGTTCATAGGTCACAAAATCGACATTCGCCTCAGAATACATCTCTTTAGAGAGCTTTAGATCATCTGCCCAACGTGAGAGAAAATCATCACTCGGATTAATCGAGACAATACGCTTAATCCGGTTTTGGATGAGCTTTGAAGCACAACGTGGGCATGGTGGATGGGTTACATAAACGGTACAGCCTTCAAGATCGCGGTTGGCGAAGATCATCGCATTCTCTTCTGCATGAATCGTAAGGTTGAGCTTACAGTTACGGTCAGTAAGACGCTCATCAGTATCATGGACACCTGCGGCGAAACCGTTGTATCCCAATGAGACAATACGATTACCATCAGTGATCACCGCACCCACCTGCGATGATGGATCCTTACTCCAGCACGATGTATGTGCGGCCAAACCTAAAAAGCGGGTATCCCACTTTGCGCTCATTCATGACTCCTGAAAATGCGATATTGCTGTGAAACGCTATTCTATCGTGTTTTGATCTATACACGAAATTTTGCTTCGAACATAAGGAAGGTTGTGCTGAACGTAGTGAAGCGCACCAAACAGCGAAAATAAGATGGTATAACACCTCATGTTGGGCTTCACAGGCTCAGCCCAACCTACAAACTCATAAACAGGAAGTAGGGTGTGTTGAACGTAGTGAAGCGCACCAAAGAACGAAAAGAAGATGGGATAACACCTCATGTTGGGCTTCGTAGGCTCAGCCCAACCTACACATCATAACGGGAAGTAGGTTGTGCTGAATACAGTGAGGCAAACCATCTTGTAGAGCTATAGATTCTTTTCCCAAAACAGCGCCTTCCCTTTTTCCGGATCGAGTTGGTAGCCGTCAAACCCGAATGACTGATATAGACGTTGTGCTGTTTTATTTCCCTCAAGGACTTCCAGGGTCAGTTTGCAGCAATCGCGTTTGATAGCCTCGTGTTGTATCGCGCTTAACAATTGATGTCCGATTCCATGGCCGCGATACTCACTCAAGACCACGATATCGTGAATATTGATGAGGGGCTTACACTTGAAGGTTGAGAAACTCTCAAACGCATTGAGCAAGCCGACTGCCTTTTCACCATGCCATGCAATGAGTGTGATCGCTGTCTGGAATGTTGATAACTTGGCAACAACCTGATTGAGTACATCACTCTTTAATGCATTTCCACCACCCATTGGATCTGATGCGTAGTGGTTTAATAGCTGCTTTATCGCTTGTGCATCGTTTGGGTTGGCATAGTCTGCCTGTTCTATTTTGGCCTTCATTATTTTTGGGTGCTGGTTGCCCAGAAGGCGTGCTCTTTGTCGAGAAACTCATCATAGGATAGATAGTGTGAGCCATCGCATGAGAAGGTCAGGTTAACGATTCCGTTATAGATATTGATGGTTGCTGAACGTAGATAGAGCGTGTCATCCATAAAGCGTAACTCCTTAAAGCCATCCAAAACCTCCATCACCTTCTCAACTGGCATCGCAGCCTTTTCCGGGTACGGAACATGAGGATAGGCAAAACAGATATCGGGATCGGTCAGCATGGTGATATCCATGATCCGGTATTGATAGGGATCACTGGTAAGCCAGATGGTCGCGCGGTTACTGGAGAAGTGGAGTTTGCAATGAAATACCCCATGATCGGCAACAAGCCCGTACATTACACCAATCACATCATCGATGTGTTTATCCATCTCACTCTCGGTGCGGGTCTGTGAAAAGACAGAACCGCGGATGGCCGGATCCCCTTTCACCTGTCGCCATGATGTCGGTTCGTCGTAGATCTCTTTGGTGAGTGGTAGATCGCGCAGGTCATAATCCGCACCAAAATATCCGAGCAGCATCCCATTACGATTCTTGATAACGTGAAGTGCGGTTAATGACGGACGACGTGCACGAAGACTGATATATGCTTCTGAAAGCAGGAACTGTCTTCCTGGTGTCATTTGTTGCATATAGGGTCTACTTGAACGGTCTCGCTGATAGTCTTTGGGAATGACTTCATTCTTGGCAATGTTGGAGCTGACCTGACGACCATTCGGATCGAGAATATAGAGATATTTCACACACTTCATCTGGTCGAATTTTGAAACGAGAAATTGATCAAGCTGTTCACGTTCACCCCAGTTGTTCTCCAAATCAGCGGCGAGATCGAACATCTTACCCTCGATATAGGCGGCAAGCTTTTGGCGTTGTTCTTTAATGGTTTGTTGTACTTCAGATGTTGTCTTCATGATCAATGCAGGTCTATATATTTAAACGGAGTATAGGTAGATGGGAACGAAATGAAAAATATAAATGTTGATGATGACAGCTTCATGAAATCTTCACGGTTCTAGATTATCGTTTGTCTCTCTAACCCGACTCCAGCTTACCGCCTTTAATGCCTGGGCGTGCTTTCGTAATTGGATGAGGGTTGTCTTATCAGGTTGTTGATACTTGCCAAAGGGTAGCGGGAATGGCATTGGTTGCTCATTATCGGTGGCGACATAGTTTCTGGCACCGATCAATTGATGTCCGAAAGCATAATCGTCAGCATTAGGGCTAAGTAGATCTTCACCGAAGTGTGCGTAAGGCATCCCTTTGGGGGCGATGAGTTCAAACAGGGTTGATGCAATATCGATATGTGATCCGGGTGTATCAATAAGCCGACCTTCGTTGCCAATAATATTGGGGCCATAGAGAATAAATGGCACTGCACTCTGCTCAAACACATTAGGTTGCTCAAATCGAATCTGTAGCCTGGCGGTGTGATCGCCCGTAAATGCAAAAAGGCTATAGGGGAGTCGCTTTTGCACACGCTCGGTAAATCGGCCAATCTGTTGATCTGCATACCATAGATGCCCCAGTACCTTGATGGTTTCGTCTTTGGTCGCCTCAAGCGGTGGTGGAAGCGCTTTTACAGGATATCCCAGAGCATCCAGATCGAGATCATAAGGGGGATGATTGGATGTCGTTAAAATAAAGTTAAAACTCGGTTTGTCGGGGTCAATGGTGTTGATGATGTAATCAAACAGAATCGAATCATCGACGCCCCACTCATTCGTCATTTCACCATTGCTACTCATCATGCCGCCACCATGAATGGTGTCAAAGCCCTGATTAAGTGCGTAGGTATCAAGCCGTTGCCAGCTTAAGTATCCACCATAAAAGAAGTTGGTTTGATACCCAAGGGATTGCATTATGGTTCCAATGCCATAAGGGTAGGGCTTGAGCGACTTCGGTTCATAGTTAATGTTCAGGCCATTATCCGGTAGCCCAGCAATCAACGCATTGAGTGACGGAATGGTGCCGCTACCTGATGGCAGAAAGTTGGGGAAATAGATGCCATGATCGGCAAGTCGGCTTAACTGTGGCGACAATCCTATTTCGCGATATCGCGGCAACACTGGCCAACCCGATTGGCTCTCCATTAAAACCATAAAGATATGTTTAGGCTTTGGATAGGGGCTGCCTTGACTCTCTGTGCTCAACCATTGGTCGATGGTTTTGCCGTGGCCATTCGGGTTAATCACCGATAGTGCCTCTGGTATGGAGTCGGGCCAAATAGTCTCAAGTGCCGATCCGCTCTCAAGCAACATCTTCTCCTGCAACGTGAAGCGCAGCGCACTGTAGGGGTTTAAAACAGTCCGGTTTAAAAAGATATCGTTAACAATAAAGGCGTGTTTTAGCCGAATCGGTTCACCCCACAACGTCCCTCCACGAAGCATTGCCGCAAAGGCCAGGAAGCCGATTGTGCCAACCAGGATCGTTAATGGACGGTTTAATGTGATTGACACAACTTGCGGTGTATAGGCTATCCACCATTTCAAAACACGTATTAGTAGCCATAATGAGAGACCAACGCCAGATAGAAACCATAACGGATGATATGACTTCCAGATGGTGATCAAAATCGCAGTGGTGTCATCGTGCACTATCCCAAACATGTGCTGGTTAAATTGGTCGCCGTACTCGTCAAAGAAGATGATATCGGCACCGAGGATTGGGATCGTGATTAACAAAAAGAGCAGGGCGATCCACTTCCTGATTGTTTTAAGCCGCTGACGAACAGGCTTAAATGGAATCAGCGCCAGTACAAAGGTCGGCATAATCCAGAGTGCTGCGGTTGAGATGTCATACCGTAACCCCTGACCAGAGACATGGATTAGATTATGTAGCGTTAGTTGGGTTGCTTGCTCTTGAAACAGTGTAATCAACAGCAGCCGAAACGTCTGGAGTAGCAGAACAATGAATAGCCACAGTTGAAGATCGCGTCCCCACTGTGATAGCAGTGGGGATGGCGAATGATTTGATTCCATTAATGGTGTTGTTTAGCCGTTATTCTCAAGGAACTTATCGGCATCCAGTGCAGCCATACAACCACTGGCTGCCGAGGTGATCGCCTGTTTGTAGATCTGATCTGCAACATCACCTGCGGCAAATACACCGGGAACACTGGTTGCTGTTGCATTACCGGTACGACCACTGTTGACCTTCAGGTAGCCGTGTTCCATCTCTAACTGCCCCTCAAATAGATCGGTATTCGGCTTATGACCAATCGCAATAAAGATACCGGTTAATTCAATATCCTTGGTTGCACCTTCACTATTTTTTATACGAACACCTGTAACACCTGTGGCATCACCAAGAACCTCGTCAACTTCATGGTTCCACTCAATGGTGACATTGCCACTCTCCGCCTTCTCCAGAAGCTGATCCGCAAGAATCTTTTCACAACGGAACTTGTCGCGACGGTGGATAACAGTCACATGCTCAGCGATGTTTGAAAGATAGAGTGCCTCTTCAACGGCTGTATTCCCGCCACCGACAACCGCAACCTTCTGTCCACGATAGAAGAAGCCATCACAGGTCGCACAGCCAGATACGCCGCGCCCTTTAAACTTCTCTTCCGACTCAATACCCAGATACATTGCAGAAGCACCGGTGGCGACAATTAATGCATCACAGGTGTAGGTAGCGCTATCGCCAGTTAAGGTGAAGGGGCGGCTGGATAGATCAGCTTTATTGATGTGATCAAAGATGATCTCGGTATTAAAGCGTTCAGCGTGCTCCAGCATCTGTTGCATTAGTGCCGGCCCTTCAAGTCCTTCACTGCCGCCAGGCCAATTATCGATCTCGGTAGTCGTCATTAGCTGACCACCCTGCTGCATTCCAGTGACAATCACTGGATCAAGGTTTGCTCTTGCTGCATAAACTGCTGCGGTGTAACCGGCTGGGCCGGAACCGAGAATAAGTAGCCGACAATGTTTGGTGTCGCTCATGTTGGTCAACTCCGTTGTGTACTAGACTCCGGGTAGGAGTGTGAAAAGGAACGTCTAACAACCATATAGGGTTTTAAGTTGAGTGTTAAAACCCCAAATGATGAATAGTGGTTATGTTACGTTGTGGTCATGATCTGGTAAAGGCTGAATAATATGAGAATAGGTATTCCCAGAGAGGTAAAGCCCCGCGAAGGTCGGGTGGTGTTGATTCCTGAAGCTGCTGCCGAACTGGTGCGTCAGGGGCATGAGGTTTTTATTGAAAGCAATTCCGGTGTGCTCAGTGGTTATCATGATGAGGATTATGAGCAGCACGGTGTTCGGATTGCGGCAGATGCCAACGTGCTCTACGACCGGGCACAGATGGTGGTTAAGGTAAAAGAGCCTCAAACGGAGGAGTTGGAACGACTACGACCAGATCATCTGCTGTTTTGTTATCTCCACCTTGCCGCTGAGACAGCACTTATGAATGCACTGGTAGAGAAGGGACTCACCGCAGTGGCTTTTGAAACGGTGGTACATCAAGGTGCACTTCCATTACTCGCGCCGATGAGTGATATCGCCGGTAAGGTGGCCATTCAAGTTGGTACACATCTGTTACATCAACCGCAGGGGGGTAAGGGGTTACTCCTCGGTGGGGTTTCAGCATCTGAACGGGGGAATGTTGTTGTGCTTGGCGCAGGAGTTGCCGGAGGCAGTGCTGCATCAATGGCGGCAAACCTCGGCGCAAATGTTACTGTTTTTGATACCCAGCGGGAGAAGATGGAGCGGATGCGCAATCTAGGCGCCAATGTCACCGCGCTCTATCCCTACCAACACGCGATTGCCGAGGCGTTGATGAAGGCTGATCTGGTGGTGGGCGCGGTACTCATTCCCGGAGCAAGGGCACCTCATCTTGTGAACAGGGAGATGGTGCGCGAAATGAATCCCGGTGGTGTCATTATTGATATCTCTGTGGATCAAGGCGGGTGCATCGAAACCACTCGCCCGACTACATACGAATCCCCAACCTTCGTTGATGAGGAGATCATCCATTTTGGTGTGACCAATATGCCAGGAGCTGTACCGCGTACTGCATCACAAGCACTATCGGCATCTGTATTGCCTTATATGTTGAGATTGGCCGAGCCGAATTGGGAATCATTTCAGCCACTTGCTGACGGAATCAATGTCCGTGACGGAAATGTGATTCACCCCGCGTTGAAGGAACTGGTTCAGACGGGATAAAACGGTATAATCTTGCCTATTCGCATCGTTATTTTTAAGAAAAAAGGATTCACTTGGCGCAGGCATCACCAAAAAAACCACCGCAGGCGACGATTAGCTATCAGTTGCAGCATCGTTTAAGAGAGGGTGCGTTTATCCTGATAGTAACGATTGCGCTGTTTATGTTGCTCGCGCTGGTTACCTATCATCAGAATGATCCAGGGTGGTCTCACAGTGGTATTGGCAACGGTATAGCCAACCTTGGTGGTCAGGTCGGTGCTTTATTCTCGGATATCTTTTTGTACCTCTTTGGTCTGACGGCCTATATCTTTCCGTTTTTAATCGCCTATTTTGGTTTCCTCATCTATCGCGGTGAACGACATATTGAAGAGGGGCAGCCCCACAAGTGGGTCTACCTGCTCAAGGTTATCGGGTTCATATTGATTATGGGCACAGGTAGTGGTCTGGCTCATCTCCATTTTTCAGTGCCGATGGATGCACTGCCCGAACCGGATAAAAGTGGCGGAATTCTTGGTTTTATCCTTTCTGAACAGGGTCTGGTTGAGCTATTCAGTTCACTGGGTGCAACGCTGTTTCTGCTGGCGCTATTTTTAACAGGTATCACTCTTCTCACCGGACTTTCCTGGATTCGCTTAACCGACCAAACAGGCGCGTTAACACTGGGTCTGATCACATGGGTTCGAGAAAAGATCGAAGACCGCGCCGAGCGGGCTATCGCAAATAAAGCGCGCAAAGAGCGTGAAGAGAGTGTCGCCAAAGAGAAGAAGCGCACGGCTAAGCGTAAACCACCACGCATTGAGCCGATTGTCGATATCCCAAGAGTGACCAGTGTTCGCGAAGAGAAGGAGCGTCAAGCCTCACTCTTTGATGATGATCCGGATAAATCACTGCCAGCACTCTCCCTGTTGGATGTTCCACCATCGGATCGTAAGAAGATCCCGCCCGAAGCGTTAGAGGCGGTTTCACGTCTGGTTGAGATGAAGCTACTCGATTTTAATATTGAGGTTGAGGTCGATTCAGTACATCCGGGGCCTGTGATCACCCGATTTGAGATCCAGCCAGCACCAGGAATAAAAGTGAGCCAGATTGTGAATCTTTCCAAGGATATCGCGCGTTCACTCTCAACAACCAGTGTGCGCGTGGTTGAGGTCATTCCCGGTAAAACCACGATCGGCCTTGAGATTCCGAATGAGCATCGTGAGATTGTCTATCTTTCCGAGATCATTAAATCGCAGGTTTATGAAAAATCGAAATCTCCGCTAACGCTTGCGTTGGGTAAGGATATCGGTGGTGAACCGTTGGTGGCAGATCTTGCCAAGATGCCACACCTGCTGGTTGCAGGTACCACTGGATCAGGTAAGTCAGTTGCGGTCAATGCAATGATCCTGAGCATTCTCTACAACGCCACACCCGAAGATGTTCGCATGATTATGGTTGACCCGAAGATGCTGGAACTGTCGATATATGACGGCATTCCACATCTGCTTGCGCCGGTTGTGACCGATATGAAGGATGCAAACAATGCACTACGCTGGTGTGTTGCCGAGATGGAGCGTCGTTACAAGTTGATGGCTGCAATGGGTGTTCGCAATATCAGTGGTTTTAACAAAAAGATTAAGGAAGCGATTAAAGATAATCAGCCGATCCCTGATCCCTTCTTTGAACCAGCAATGTTTGAGGATGCACCTCAAGAGCCACCTACACTTGAACCACTCCCCTATATTGTTGTTATTGTCGATGAGCTTGCCGATATGATGATGGTGGTCGGTAAGAAGGTTGAAGAGTTGATTGCTCGTCTTGCTCAAAAAGCACGAGCTGCCGGAATTCATCTGGTGCTTGCAACACAACGTCCATCGGTTGATGTGTTAACCGGATTGATTAAAGCCAACATTCCAACACGGATCGCATTTCAGGTTTCATCGCGTATTGATTCGCGAACCATCCTTGATCAAATGGGTGCTGAAGCACTACTCGGGCATGGCGATATGCTCTATCTCCCACCTGGAACCGGATTGCCAGTACGTGTACACGGTGCGTTTGTGGATGATCATGAGGTTCATAATGTGGTCGATGATCTTAAAAAGCGCGGGCAGCCCGACTATAACGAAGAGATCATCAATGGCTTGGTCGAGACCGAAGGCTCAATGTTACCGGGAGAAAGTAATGGTGATGCAGAATCAGATCCGCTCTATGATGAGGCGGTGAAGATCGTTACTGAGACCCGCAAGGCGTCTATCTCAGGTGTGCAACGTCGGCTTAAGATTGGCTACAATCGTGCAGCTCGTATGGTTGAAGATATGGAAGCTGCTGGCATCGTCAGTCCGATGCAGTCCAACGGAAATCGTGAAGTATTGGCACCACCACCACCGAAAGATTAAGCCATCGATATCTACCGAACAAATAGTTCTAGGGGTCGGAGTCATGCATGACTCCGACCCTAGATCCACAGAATCAGGAAAAACATTTAAGAAACATGAAATATGACTACATGATGAATCATGGTTTTAGAAAAACAGGAGTAATCATTGCCCTGTTGCTGTTTGTGGGCACCCTACATGCTGGTGAAACTCAGCAACGTCTCGAAAACTTCCTGAACGATATGCAAACCATGGAAGCCACTATCATTCAAACAGTTATGGATGCTAAAAAAGAGATCATTGATGAGAGCGAGGGTCAGATCTGGATTTTGCGTCCTGATCGCTTTCGACTGGTTTATCATCGACCTGGTGAACAGATCTATGTCGCTGATGGGAAGAATCTATGGTTTTACGACAAGGATCTGGAACAGGTCACAGTAAAAGAGCAGGGCGATGCACTGGGCAGTACTCCCGCATTGCTGTTGAGTGGAACTGAGCCGGTTTCGAAAAACTTTCGTATTGAAGAGTTAGGAAAGCATGAAGGCTTCTACTGGTTGAATCTCTATCCTAAAAGTGCCGATGCCAATTTTGATTACATCCGTATTGCAATGGAAGGGGAGACGTTAAGAGCCATGGAGATGGTGGATAACTTTGGACAAACCTCACGGCTCTATTTTGACGAGGTGAAACGAAATCCGAAGCTTGATCAATCCAAGTTCTATTTCACGCCGCCAAAGGGTGTCGATGTGATTGGTAACAAGCAGTGAAAGACCTGTTCACCAACAGTGAGCCAGAAAACGAACAGATATCGGGACAACCTTTAGCCGATCAGATGCGTCCGCAAACACTGGATCAGTTCTGGGGGCAGCGCCATCTACTTGCTGAAGGGATGCCACTACGGGTCGCTATCGAATCGGGTCAACCCCACTCGATGATCTTCTGGGGGCCTCCTGGAACAGGTAAAACAACCCTTGCACGTATCATTGCAAATCAGGTTTCGGCTCAGTTTATTACCATCTCGGCAGTACTTTCAGGGGTGAAAGAGATCCGTGCTGCGATTGATAGCGCCAAGGTATTAAAGCAGGTTGAAGGACGAGGAACAGTCCTGTTTGTGGATGAGGTGCATCGCTTTAATAAATCACAGCAGGATGCATTTTTGCCTCATGTCGAAAATGGCACCGTGATCTTTATCGGTGCGACCACCGAAAACCCTTCATTTGAATTAAACAATGCACTGCTCTCCCGCGCTCGTGTCTATAAATTACAACGCCTCGATGATGATGCGTTGATGAGTGTGGTCAATAGTGCCCTTGAGGATAATGATCATGGTTTGGGAAGTTTGAATCTTAATGTCAGCGACCATGTTAAAGATACCCTTGTTACCGCTGCTGATGGTGATGCCCGTCGACTGTTAAATCTTCTGGAGATTGCCGCTGACCTATCGGTTGAGATTAATGGGCAACGTACCATTACCGAAGAGACGCTATCCGAGTTAATAAAGGGTGATGTCCGTCGTTTTGATAAAGGGGGCGAGGATTTTTATGATCAGATCTCGGCGCTGCACAAATCGGTGCGCGGCTCTGATCCCGATGCATCACTCTACTGGCTGGCGCGAATGATCGATGGCGGCTGTGATCCGCTCTATGTTGCGAGACGGGTAGTACGCATGGCCTCAGAGGATATTGGTAATGCTGATCCAAGAGCGCTTGAGATTGCACTCAACGCATGGGATGTGCAGGAGCGGCTTGGCAGCCCGGAAGGGGAGCTTGCGATCGCCCATGCGGTGGTCTATCTAGCATCGGTGCCGAAGAGTAATGCGGTCTACATGGCATGGAAACAGGTAATGGCCGATGTACAATCCGAGCCGTCCCATGAGGTGCCAGTTCATCTGCGCAATGCACCTACAAAGCTGATGAAAGAGCTGGGATACGGAAAAGAGTATCGTTATGCCCACGATGAACCGGAGGCCTATGCTGCGGGTGAGCACTACTTCCCGGAAGAGATGCCAGCACGCCACTATTACCATCCGACCGACAGGGGTCTGGAGGCGAAGATTGCCCAGCGACTGGCCTATCTGAAATCGCTGGATGAGAGTGAGAGGTGATACTAGCTACCCTGAAAGGGTATGATGTTACTGAATGGTGGTTCAGATACAGAGTATTAATATAGTGATATTACAGATATGAATCAGCTACTGGTTATTGCAGCAGGAGGGGCAGTTGGCGCGGTGATGCGCTTTGTGGTCTCTAACGGCTTTTACTCAATGCTTGGGCGTGACTTTCCGTATGGCACCCTGGCGGTGAATGTGATCGGATCGTTTGCGATGGGGATCGGCTACATTCTGATGATTGAGCGCACTGGTATCTCTCCCGAATGGCGTGCGGTACTGCTGGTAGGCTTTTTAGGTGCGTTTACCACCTTTTCAACCTTCTCAATTGAAACTCTGAATCTGATTGAATCGGGTGAATTGCTCAAGGCCGGAATGAATATGATACTGAGTGTGCTGCTATGCCTTATCGCTGTATGGGGTGGAGTGTTAATCGGGAGGCAACTATGAGTCAGGTTGAGGTTGTACGCATCTATTTACGTGAAGGAGAGTCTCAGCTTGAAGATCTTCTGGAGCGTTTAAAAGAGAGAGAGCATGTACGCGGCGTTACCGTTTTTCGTGGAATTGCCGGTTTTGGTGATTCTGGTGAAGTGCATACCAGCAAATTTATCGATCTATCTCTGGATCTACCCTTGGTGGTGGAGTTCTTTGACTCTCCAGAAAAGGTTGATGCTACCATTGAACATCTGAAGGATTCGGTTAAACCAAATCATATTCTCCGTTTCTCAGCGACCGTTTCTGAACTATAATTCGCCCATAATTTTTACAACGGGGTCGGAGTCAGATTATTGACTCCGACCCCTTTTGACTAAAACCGGAAAACAAATGCTTGACCCAAAACTTTTTCGCAGCGATCTACAACAGACAGCCAGTGCGTTGGCAAGACGTGGCTACCAACTGGATGTTGCCGCCATTGAGCAGCTTGAGGCGCAACGTAAAGAGATTCAGGTAAGAACCGAGAATCTGCAAAAAGAGCGCAATCAAAGCTCAAAATCGATCGGTCAGGCAAAAGCGAAAGGCGAGGATATCCAACCGCTGCTGGATGCGGTAGCCAACATGGGTGATCAGCTTAAGGCTGCTGAGGGTGAGCTTGCTGAGATTCAGGCGCAGTTAAACAACATCCTGCTAGGTGTGCCCAACATCCCCGATGAGAGTGTGCCCAATGGTAAAGATGAGAATGACAATATCGAGGTGCGTAAATGGGGTGAGCCACGAGACTTCGATTTTGAGCCGAAAGATCATGTCGATCTTGGTGCCGGCTTAGGTCAGCTCGATTTTGAGATGGCATCAAAACTGACCGGTTCACGTTTTGCGGTAATGACTGGGCCGATTGCACAACTACATCGTGCACTGATCCAGTTTATGCTCAATCTGCACTCACGAGAGCATAAATATACAGAGACCTATGTTCCCTATATGGTGAACAGCGACTCATTGCGTGGCACGGGCCAGCTTCCTAAATTTGAAGAAGATCTGTTTGCACTGAAAACCGAAGGCGAGCACCCCTATTATCTGATTCCTACGGCGGAAGTGCCGGTCACCAATATGGTTCGCGATACCATCATTGACGCCGATAAACTGCCTTTACGCTTTGTTGCACATACGCCTTGTTTCAGAAGTGAAGCCGGATCATACGGAAAGGACACGCGAGGTATGATTCGTCAGCACCAGTTTGAGAAGGTTGAGATGGTGCAGATTGTTCATCCCGATCACTCAATGCAGGCACTAGAAGAGCTTACCTCTCATGCGGAGAGGGTGTTGCAGCTTCTGGAGCTTCCCTATCGGGTGGTTAATCTGTGTACCGGCGATATCGGTTTCTCATCCTGCAAAACATACGACCTTGAGGTTTGGTTGCCGGGTCAGCAAGCGTATCGGGAGATCTCATCCTGCTCCAACTTCCGTGATTTTCAGGCCAGACGGATGCAGGCTCGCTTCAGGAATCCTGAAACAAAGAAGCCGGAGCTTGCACATACCATCAATGGCTCCGGCCTTGCGGTTGGCAGAACGCTGGTTGCAGTGATGGAAAACTATCAACAAGCCGATAGCTCGATCATCGTTCCCGAGGCTCTACGTCCGTACATGGGCTCGCTATCAGTGATTAAACTCTGAATCACGCCTCCAGCACTTCTTTCAAGACAAATTAGCCCCTAATACTTTTGGGTTATGTGTCTTTTGCTGACACTTATATAGAATCTTCCAATAATCCACACAATTTTTGTGTGGATAGTGCTCAATTCAAAAATAAGTCAATTTCTGTGACTTTTGTCAAACAATTTGTAGATATAAGCTGTATTTTATAAGTAATAAAAAAATTTATTCATGGATTGGCTTAAGGGGGAAAGCGATGTCAAAGCACACAGTAGAGAGTGGCTGGGTAACACTATATTCAATTTTCATGGTTGTATTGATTGCAACTGGATGTAGTTCAGGTGGGTCGAGTAGTTCATCGGGTCAAAATAATAACACCCAATTGACAGGTTCAGTTCAATTATCAGGCTCAGTTGTTAAAGGGCCTCTTGCTAACGCACTGGTTGCTGTCTATCCGCTAGAAATTGATTCATTCGGGCTGAACTTAAGTCGATCGAATACTGCGATAGACAGTGGAACCACCGACGCAAAAGCAGCTATCCAAGGGCTCGAGATCCCTGATACAACCAAGGCACCATTGATAATCGAATTTTTGGTGCAAAGCAGCACGGTGGATCTCATGACAGGTGCCGCACCAAAGGTTAAGGTGATGCGGACTGTGCTCACTCAGGCGATGCTTGATGGGAAAAAGAAGGTCTATGCAACACCGTTAACAACGCTGGCTGTTAACGCGGCCTTATCCAAAACCAACACATCTCTCGATACAGCAGGAGCAGATACCACTCGAACCCTTGCTTCGGTTCAGACAACTTTTCTAACCAACCTTAATGATGCGGCTGCAAATGTCAGTAGCACCTTTGGATTTGGTATGAGTAGCAGCATTGATATCTTTTCAACGCCACCACTGCTTGAGGACACCACCGATACCGCTGAGGAGAAACAACAGGTTGCAGAGTATCGAGCAGCAGTTGAGGGCTTTGCCGCAATTGTTGCAGATATCTCGACAAATACAACCGGTGCAGACGATGACAGTGTGCTTGATGATCTCGCAGATGATCTTGCTGACGGCAAGATCGACGGTGTTGGTAGTTCTCTAAATAATCTTAGCGCTGTAAATGCAGCGATTGCCAAGGATCCAACAACGATCACGATTGATACCGAAAATGGTACCAAAACACTCGCCCAGATAGGTGACGTACTTAATGATGACGCGGTTAAAACAACCACCACTTCAAGTGTCGGAGCTACCGATATTAATCTTGTTATCGTTGCAGCAGAGGCCGATCCTGATAAAGACGGTGATGGCGTACTCAATGCTGATGATGATTTCCCATCTGATGCAGCAGCATCAAAAGATAGTGATGGCGACGGTAAGCCCGATTCACTGGTTGCAAACATTACAACCACACTCATCGAAGATACTGACGATGATAATGACCTCGTATTGGATATTAATGATGCCTTTCCGCTCGATGCGGCGGCATCAAAAGATAGTGATGGAGATGGTAAGCCCGATTCACTGGTTGCAAATATAACAACCACACTCGTCGAAGATACCGATGATGACAATGATGGTGTTTTAGATACTGCCGATCAATTTCCATATGATAGTAGTGAATCTGTAGATACCGATAGTGATGGCGTAGGTGATAATGCGGATGCCTTCCCTAATGACGCAACTGAAACGACAGATACGGACGGAGATGGTGTTGGAGATAATGCGGATGCCTTCCCAAGTGACTCTACAGAAACATTAGACACCGACAAAGATGGTGTTGGTGATAATGCAGACGCCCAACCGACGATCTTTGACAGCGATCACGACAGTGATGGTGTCTGGACATTTACAGAGCTAACCCTGAATACAGATCCAACAAGCTCACTCTCCAAACCGGGCAATCTTTCACTAATCGGACATACCGACAGTACCGGTGTTGCATTAACCAATGCGGTGATAGATGCCGGTGGTGAGAATGATACCGGACCAACCGGATTGTCTACTCCTCAGGGGATGAGTGTAGATATGACAGGACAGCGCCTATTTGTGGCGGATCAGGATAATGCAAGGGTGCTGGTGTTCTCATTAAATGCGAATGGATCGCTGGCAAGTCGCAAGGCAGTTGCGGTGATCGGACAAAAGGATTTTGAACATAACGAAACCAATGGCGCTGCTGGCGCAACTGTTGACGGCCTTGATGTTCCTGAGAGCGCCGACTTTTTTGATGATGGCACCAAGCAGTGGTTGATGGTTGCCGACGATGTTGATGACCGCGTGGTTATCTATGATATTACTTCGGGTATCACCAACGGTATGTCTGCTTCCATCGTGTTAGGGCAGAGTACGTTTACAACCTCCAGTGGTGCATTAACTCAAACTGGAATGTCAAGTCCACGATCTGCAAAGGTTCATCAAATTGGTACCAAGACCTTGTTGGCAGTTGCAGACAAGCTCAACGACAGGGTGCTTATCTGGGACGTTAGTTCAGGGATTGGTAACCTGACCAATGGTCAGGGGGCAGATTTTGTATTGGGGCAAATCAACTTTATATCCAATGCAACAGGTGTTACTGCCAGTTCACTTGATGGTCCGATATCCACAGCAGTCTGGGGTAATGTGCTGTTTGTGAGTTCAGAGTTTGAGGACAGAATCGTTGGCTACGATCTTGGTATTGATGCAGTAAATCTGGCCAATGGCATGGCAGCGACCTATGTTGTCGGAAACTCATCCTTTACTGCAAATACTGCATTAGTAGCATCACAGACAAATATTAATGGCCCGGGTTTTATTGATGTCTCCGGCAACTACCTATTTGCAGCTGATTGGAGCAATAATCGTACACTGGTCTATGACCTGAATAATTTTGTATCAGGAGTAAATAACACGGCAGTCTATACGTTTGGCCAAACCTCATTTACGAGCGGAACAAGTGCAACAGCACAAAATAGAATGTCAGCCCCATGGGGGATTGCTGTTGCCGGAAACTACCTCTACGTCAGCGAAGAGAGTAGTGACCGGGTGATAAGTTTTGATATCAGCACATTAGCAGCAGATATTGTTGCTACCACCTACGGCCCTAACGCTGTTGATGCTATAGGTCAGAACTCCTGGAATCCAGGTGTGGTTGATGGCACAGAAACCGTCGTCTGGGATGCCTTTGGTAGCAACAATACCGGAGCAACAGGTCTTCAAAAACCAATGGATATAGCACTGGGTACGGTTCTTGGTACCAACTATCTGTTTGTCGCAGAAGACCTCAATGAGCGTGTCACAGTCTATGAAGCTGATTCAAACTTTATCCCGGTTGATATGCAGGCAGATTTTGTGATTGGTCAGCCAAACTTTGATGTCGATAGCAATAATACAACTGCCAGTGGACTCGACTCACCCAAGGGGGTTGCCTTTGATCAAAGCTCCGGACTTTTGTTTGTTTCTCAAAGTGGTTTAAATGATCGAGTGTCGGTATTTGATCTCTCTGCCGGAATCAGTAATGGCATGGCCGCCTCAGCCGTTCTTGGTCAGACGACGTTTACAAGCGCAACATCAGGAATCGCAATAAACAAGCTGAATACACCAAACAAAATGGTTATCGGAACATTAAAGGCGACCAATGAAAGGCTTCTGTTCATCGCTGACAACCTTAATGATCGGGTGATGATCTTCGATATCACAGGTGGTGTTTCAACAGGTCAGTTTGCTACCTATGTGCTTGGTCAGGCAGACTTTACAACAAACTCGGCTCTTGAAGGGCAGGCTGAGCTAGGCTCACCCAAAGGTATCGATTTTGACGCTGACTCACAGCGGCTTTTTGTTGCTGACGGCACAAGAAACAAGGTCTATGTTTGGGATCTCTCCTCAGGTATCACCAATGGAATGTTGGCAGCCCATGTGTTGGGGCAATCAGCGTTCACTTCAACGATTGCCGGTAATGGTGCTGGTAATTTTAATGAGGTCACCGATATCGGTTTTGATTCAACCCGAAATACTCTATGGGCAGTCGATAGTCTGAATAACCGGGTGCTTGGTTTTGACCTAAGCAAAGGGATAACCAATGGAATGGATGCAGTAACAGTACTTGGGCAACCGAGTCTAACCAGTACTACTGCCTATGTCGGTGCACAACGTAACACCTTTACGTTACAACGGCCGGTGGGAATCGCAGTGGGATCAACAGGGACTCTATATCTTACCTCTGAGTTGGATTCACGAGTCACAATCTGGAAATAAACAAAAGAAGGGTGGCAGATGCCACCCTTCATCTTTTCTGGTGACGAATATCTGAGCGACAGCTTCTAATTAACCTCAGATGTGTAAAGAAAGAACCCCGTCATTCTGGCCATGGATTGGTCAGAATCCAGTCCCAAGGATGGAATTTATCGGAAAATGTACCATCTATGGCATTTGGGTTCCTTCATGGAGTAGTCGATTAACTGTTTTGAGAATTATATTAATGGTGGTAACTTTAAGGCTATGCACACCAAATAATGCAACATCATGGATAAGGAGAGGAGATGAATTTAATAAAAACGTCAGGTAATACAATTCCAATAGACGTGCCAACTGTAAATCACGATATTCCTACTGTTCATATGATTACCTGTTAGACAAATAACAGAATGTGGATAACACAACCATTAGATGAACCATGTCCAAAATGTGGGGTTATCGGACAGTATGGTAACGTTAATATAACTGGAAACATTCTGAATAGAGGATGTAACAAATGCGGTAAATGGTTTCGTCACCTCCTACCTGACATAACAAAAAAAATAATCTATTTAGACCAGTTTTTTCTATCTCATGCATTTCGGCAACAAGAAACAAATTTTGTCGAGGCAGCTAATCGAATTTCAGATTTAGCATCTCGGCAGTTAGTTGTCTGCCCGTATTCTTCAGTACATACAGATGAAACACATCTTTGGCGTCATGAACAAAGGGAAAATCTCTATAAATTCATAAAACAAACAGCCCGTGGCCACAAATTCAGTCAATCATATGAAATAAAAAAAGAACAAATAGTTCGAGCATTTGACGCATTTAGAACACAAGGCGATAGAAACACAGAGTTAGTCGAAAACGATGCGTTCCATGAAAATATCCACGAATGGGACGATTATATGTGGATTGATTTACGTCCAATTCTCGGCGACCTAGAAGCAATGCGACAGGGTAAAGATAACGCAATTGCAGCTCTAGTCGCCATATTTCCTGAATGGGAAAAATTACAAACTTCGTTCTCAGAAGACGTTGCCGAAGAAGCGCAAGGGTATGGAAAATCGTTATTTAACCAGTACCTGAATATGGTTGAGTCATACAAAACTGACTTATTAGCCTATATGCACGCACCCATTGACGCCATGTACGTAGAAACGTTGTTGCACTATGATTCTAACTTAGAAATTAATTTACGCTTACAACGTATATCAGAGTTTCTTGCTTCAGATTATTTTCAAAATACTCCTAATGTGAAAGTATCTTGCGAATTATTTGCCGTTCTAAGGAAGATGGTAAAAAATGGTTCTTTCTCTAATCCAGAAAAAGCAAAGAATAAACTAAGAGGGTTGTTTTACGATTATGAGTGTATCTCTGTTTTCGGGCCTTATTCTGATGCAATTTTCATTGATAGAGCCATGAAAGTTTGGTGCGATGATCCTGATGCTAATGGCCTAGAATATTTTGGAACTAACACTTTTTCGGCTCAGAATTGGGACGAATTTCATAGCTACCTAGACAGAGTTGAAGAGCAATCTACCGAGGAGATTGAAAAATCCCTTCGGCTTGTATATCCACACTTAAATGCCTAACAAGGCATTCAATTAATGTAGCCCAAAAGGGCTGCTGAACAGTCGCTGGCTGCATAGTACCTGACAGTTTATGTAACGTTAGGCATAAAGGAGACAATTATGGAATGGTTTGAAGTTGAGGCTCCAACAGGTAAAAGAATACCTATATGGATGAGAAGTGCTGGTATCAAAGAGGATGGTACAGTTTTTATTCCCGGCGCAATAGCAGGTACTGAAATGGAAATAATCCTATGCGCAAGCTACGATGGTACTCCTGTTGTTCATTATTTAGATCATGCATATTTTCCATCAAAATGGATGATGAAAGAATTTCCAGATGTTGCTGAGTTATGTGAAAAAATAGAAAAATCTGTCACTGAAACGTTTATGACAGAGCGAGAAAATTGAATGGCTCTTATGGTTAATGGGTAATAGGGGAAGTACCACGTTTTCACACATAAACTAAGGATTCTGGATGGTAAACATGACACATCCCTTTTTATTCCCAATATGAATTATCGAGATATATCCAATCATAATTACACTGCTTTGTTACATTATACAGCACCCATTATTAGCCAATTGTGGCCTGCAATCGCAACACTTGGATTTCTTTCACTGATACCGTTTTTAGGTTTGGGTAGTGTTTTTAGTAATGGAATCATGGAGTTTCTTGCCTCTCTAACACTTCCACTATCACTTGCTTTTGCAGTTTTCTTTTGTGGAGCTACTCTATTAGTAAACGAAGATAGCGTATTAGGTGTGTTTGTTCGAAGGTGCTGTAATTACTGGACTACTTTCTCAATTTCTTTGTGTGCAGCTGTTTTAGGTGTGGTTGTAGGTCTTGTTTTACCATATTGGTGTGCAACCAGCATAACAGGTGTTGCTGAATTTATTTTGCTAGGGTTACTAGCTGGCGGTTGTTACGGTTTGTTAGCTCATCATACTGGCGTCTTTGCATTTTCTGGAAATACCGAAAGACTTGGTAGGTTCAAACCATGGTTTGGTATATGTATGGTACTACTAGGTCTTGTAATTGCAGCTATAGCAACATACAACCAATGGCTGAAACTAAGTGATTTTTAACCATGTGCTCAAATGGTCATGTTTTTGGCTTGCACGATTAACGTATTGCTATAGCTTTAATATTTAGAATATTTGACGCTAGAACCCAAACTTCTTCTTTAACGATTCCTTAAGTTTCTCTTCAACACGTTTTTTCTCGGCTGCTTTTTTGGCTTCCAGTTCAGCCTGTAGTTTGGCCTTTTGTTCTTCTAGTCTTCTTTTTTCGGCATCTATTTTGGCTTGTGTTGCTGCCTTTTCTGCATCCAGTTTTTGTTGCAGTGCTGCTGCCTGCTCATCTATACGCGCCTGTAGCTTCTGTTTTTCATCATCAAGGCGCTGTTCAATATTATTAAACTGATCCAGTTTTTGCTGGTAGGGTGCCAGGAGTTGCTGTTTCTGTTCCTCCAGACTGTTTTTAAACGCATCTTCCTTTTCCTGATACCGTGCATTGATGGACTGTTCCAGTTTTGCACGAGCTTCGGTGATGCGCTTGTTATAAAGCTCCTTGAATGCAGAAGAGAGGCTCTTATCGAGATTGGAGTTCAGATCAATGGAAGGGGAGGTGATGGAGCCTTTTAATGCTCCTCTGATCGTAACCATGTCGAGGTTGTCGAAGATGGCACGTATATCCTTGTCCTTGCCGCCGTTTTCACCAAAGCGGAAGACGCCTTTTTTATAATCAATGTTGATCTTGCTGTTGAGCTTGCCATCTTCAATTTCAAACCAGCTCGACATCTCTGCGCCCTTTGCATCAAAGGCGACTGGGAACTTGCCTGTCTGTGAGCTGCTGAGTTTGATACTGCCCATATCGATATCTGTACCGGTAACCTCAATGCGATCCTTGTCTACACCTGCACGATGATCCAGTGTCGCCTTAACCAGATATGGAGCACCGTTTTCTGATTTTAGTTTGGCATTAACCGTGGTTGCCTTCTGATGTTGCTTGGGTGTCAGGGTGAAGTCATAGAGATCACCATCAAACTGATCCTTCTGCTCTGGCCAGTAACCTTCAAATGCCGCATGGCGAATCAGGAATGAAGGCGGGATCGGCACTGTTCGCTTAAACGCGATATCAACCCCGACTCTGCGTTGATAAGGGGTTTCATCTTCTGCGCTTTCATCGGATTTGAGCATGGCCTTGATTTGCGGCAGGAACTTCATCAAAGGCTTTGCCTTTTCCATAAAGGCATCCCCAAACAGCGCGGCACCAACATTTTCCGTATTGAATTTTTCAAACTTCAACGTCTGCTTGGCATTGCTAATATCTTGCTTGAGTGCGTCTCTGGCTGTATCCAGCACTCTATTGAACGCATCCATCTCGTTTTTCAGATCTGCATTGGCTGTTTTGATCTCTTTCTTGAGGGCGGTGATATCCTTTTTGATTTGATTAATCTCGGACGATGCCTTTTTTATATCATCTATCGAGCTTAACTTAAGATCCTTCAGGCCATTAAATCGCTTTTCTATCTCATCGTATTTTTGCTGATATCGATCCAGATCGATGGAGGCCTGCCACTGTTTTTGTAGCTCTGCGTAGCGCTGTTCCAGCTTCGTCAGTTGTTCGGTCGATTGGAGTGGCGTTGTTTCAATGAGCTTATCCGTATCGATTCCTTTTGCTAATGATTTGATATCAACTTTTGGGAGTGAGACGCCACTGTCTGATTCAGCCTCCTCTTTAACCACGGGCTTGGCACGAGCTATTGGTAAGGCTCCACTGGTTTTTCGGGCAGTTCCAAACTGCACACCGGAGATGGTTAATTCGTCGATCACCACCTTACGGGCAAAAAGCTGGAGTGGGTCTATCTTGAATTGCCCGTGTGTGCTGACAAAAAGATTTTGCATCGGTTGGTTTTTATCTGCGATGGAGAGGTTTTTGTACTCCACATTCAGTGTCAGCAGATCAAGCGTCACTGATTCAATCTCGCTTTTTGCCCCAAAGCTGGACTCCAGCGCCATCTCAACCAGTGAGGTCAGATAGCTGTTTTTGGCCAGATAGAAGATACCCCCAAACAGCAGGGTGGTAATGATAATGGCGACTAAGCCCGATTTTCTGAACATCACTCGGCCACCTTTTGGTAGATGGAATAGAAACGACTGGCCTTAAGCCAGCGCACGATACCGAGTTTGGAGATCCAGACTGCAAAGGAGTTGCGATACTTTAGAATCAGAACTTTCAGGATAATAAAAAGAGGAATGGCACCTATTAACGATAAAACCAGGGTTCCCATAACTACGCTGTTATTAAAACGGGTCATCACTGCAAGAGGATTGTTATAGAGCGTCTCCCAGAGTGGTTGGAGCTGTTCGATATCCTTTAAAACCCAAAGCCCTAACTGATGAATCAGCGGGTCAAGTAGCCATGCCAGTGAGGTGGCAACGGCTACTGCGATGATTGCCATACTGATATTTACATTAATCAATAACAGTATTAATAGAAGGATGAGTAGATGAAGTGGCCATCCGGGTGTCAGGCCGATCGCAAAACCGATGACAAACCCTCCTGCAAGCTGATTTGGTGTTGCGCCTTCGTTAAGCAGATAGAGGAGTTTGGCAAGCTGATTGAGTGAGAACATATCTCCATTCTTCCATTAAGTGTGTTTGTGTAAGGGTACGGCTATCGAAATGACGGATCAATCGCTGATATAAAAAAATATTAAGGCATCAAAAATAGATAATAGACCGCACTTTACCAGCGATTCATCAGCGATGTACGAGCAAAACCCAGCGGTTTATTCCGAACAGCCATAGACACTAACTGGGGTTATCCTTTAAAATGTCTGCGTTTGAGGTACAGCGTTTCTTGTACCGACTCAGACACCAATAATCGAATTTACAGGCGGGAAGAACCTTAAGGGGACTTCCCGCTTTGCACATCTATAGTATGTGGAGGTATCGCCTTGCGGCAGAAAGCCCTGTTAGCTTTGGAAGATGGCACCCTGTTTTGGGGAGAGTCAATCGGTAGTGATGGTCAAACCGTTGGTGAGGTGGTGTTTAACACCGCAATGACCGGCTATCAGGAGATTTTGACCGATCCATCCTATGCACGTCAGATTGTTACGCTGACCTATCCCCATATCGGTAATACCGGTACTAACTCAGAAGATGAAGAGTCGGGAGAGATTTTCTCCGCTGGATTAATCATTCGTGATCTTCCTCTGATTGCCAGTAACTGGCGTAGTCAGGAATCGCTTGAGGATTATCTTAAACGCAATGGTGTGGTTGCAATTGCTGATATTGATACGCGCCAACTGACCAGAATCCTGCGCGAGAAGGGTGCTCAAAGCGGGTGCATTGTTAGTGGTGAAGATATTGATGCGGATGCGGCGGTAGCTGCGGCAAAAGGTTTTCCCGGATTAAAGGGAATGGATCTCGCCAAAGAGGTGACAACTACTGAAGCCTATCAGTGGGTTGAAGGAAGCTGGTCGCTGGGTAAAGGACATGCGATTCCTGAGGATGAGCCTCGTTTTCATGTGGTGGCCTATGATTTTGGCGTAAAACGCAATATTTTACGGATGCTGGTGGATCGTGGTTGTAAGCTTACAGTGGTTCCGGCACAGACCTCTGCTGATGATGTGCTTGCCCTGAAGCCGGATGGCGTCTTTCTCTCAAATGGCCCCGGTGACCCAGAGCCATGTGACTACGCAATTGAAGCGATAAAGTCCCTGACAACCACAGGATTGCCCATCTTCGGTATCTGTCTCGGACATCAACTGTTATCGCTTGCCAGTGGTGCGAAAACGGTAAAAATGAAATTTGGTCATCATGGCGCAAACCATCCGGTTCAGGATCTCGATTCGAGTGTGGTGATGATTACCTCTCAGAATCATGGTTTTGCTGTGGATGAATCCTCACTTCCAGATAATCTACGGGCAACACACCGTTCGCTCTTTGATGGTTCGCTTCAAGGGGTGCACCGCACCGACTGTCCTGCCTTTAGCTTTCAAGGGCATCCCGAAGCGAGTCCAGGACCACATGATGTTGCTCCTCTGTTCGATCATTTCATCGAACTTATTACTGACAGTAACCAATAAGCAGTAGATAGATGCCAAAACGTAACGACATAGAAAGTATTCTGATTATTGGCGCGGGTCCGATCATTATCGGCCAGGCGTGTGAGTTTGATTACTCTGGTGCTCAGGCGTGTAAGGCGCTGCGGGAAGAGGGTTATCGAGTCATTCTGGTCAACTCAAATCCAGCGACAATAATGACCGACCCTGAGATGGCTGATGCCACCTATATCGAGCCGATCACTTGGGAAACCGTTGCACGAATCATTGAAAAAGAGCGCCCGGATGCACTGTTACCGACTATGGGTGGTCAGACCGCATTGAATTGTGCGCTCGATCTTGCCCGTGAGGGAGTGCTCGAAAAATACAGTGTTGAGATGATCGGTGCCGATAAAGAGGCGATTGATAAGGCTGAAGACCGCGACAAGTTCCACAAGGCCATGACCAAGATCGGTCTGGAGATGCCAAAGGCTGCCGTTGCTCATTCAATGGAAGAGGCGTGGCAGGTTCAGGCACAGGTCGGATTCCCAACCATTATTCGCCCCTCATTCACGATGGGTGGCTCTGGCGGGGGTATCGCCTATAACAAGGAAGAGTTTGAGGAGATCTGTACCCGTGGTCTTGATCTCTCCCCAACCAATGAACTGTTAATCGAAGAGTCTATCCTCGGCTGGAAAGAGTACGAAATGGAGGTGGTGCGAGATCGTAAAGATAACTGCATCATCATCTGTTCGATTGAGAACTTTGATCCAATGGGCGTGCATACCGGAGACTCCATAACCGTTGCCCCAGCTCAGACCTTGACCGATAAAGAGTACCAAATCATGCGCGATGCCTCGTTGGCGGTTTTGCGTGAGATTGGTGTTGATACCGGCGGCTCAAATGTCCAGTTTGCGATCAATCCTGCCGATGGCCGGATGACCATCATTGAGATGAACCCTCGTGTATCTCGCTCCTCGGCGCTGGCTTCAAAAGCGACCGGTTTTCCGATTGCGAAGGTCGCGGCAAAGCTTGCTGTGGGTTACACCCTCGATGAACTTCAAAACGATATCACCAATGGCGCTACACCAGCATCGTTTGAGCCCTCAATCGATTATGTTGTGACCAAGATTCCTCGCTTCACGTTTGAGAAATTCCCAAAGGCGGATCCAAGTCTGACAACACAGATGAAATCGGTTGGTGAGGTGATGGCTATTGGCCGTACTCAGCAGGAGTCGTTACAAAAAGCGCTTCGTGGTTTAGAGATTGGCGTTGATGGCTTTGATGAACACTTTGAGCCATCGGGTGATCTGGCGGTCGATATTGATGCAATCAAACCACTGATTCGACGCCCAACAGCAGAGCGGATCTTCTATCTCGCGGATGCCTTCAGGCTTGGAATGTCGCTAGAGGATATTCATGAACTGACCCGTATCGATCTTTGGTTCTTGGTTCAAATCGAAGAGTTGGTAAAACTTGAGTCAGAAACCAGAGCGGTTGGCGCAGAGAAGATCGATGCCGATTTTCTGTTCAAGCTTAAACGTAAAGGATTCTCAGATCGCCGTCTTGCCAAGCTGCTAGGTATTAGCGAAAAAGCGATGCGTGAAAAGCGTCAAGGTATGAATATCCGCCCGGTCTACAAGCGTGTGGATACCTGTGCTGCTGAGTTTGCAACCTCAACCGCTTACATGTACTCCACCTATGAGATGGAGTGTGAGGCTAATCCGACTGATCGTGAAAAGATTATGGTTTTAGGCGGTGGGCCTAACCGAATCGGACAGGGTATCGAGTTTGACTACTGCTGTGTTCATGCGGCGCTGGCAATGCGTGAGGATGGCTATGAAACCATTATGGTTAACTGTAATCCTGAAACCGTATCGACCGATTATGACACCTCTGATCGCCTCTATTTTGAGCCATTAACACTTGAAGATGTGCTTGAGATTATCGATTTGGAAAAACCGAAAGGCGTCATCATTCAATTCGGTGGGCAGACACCGTTAAAACTAGCAAGAGAGCTTGAAGCCGCAGGTGCGCCAATTATTGGCACCACCCCTGATTCTATCGACCTTGCAGAGGATCGTGAGCGTTTTCAGCAGATGATTCAAAAACTGGGACTGAATCAACCACCAAATCGTACAGCGCGTAATGAAGAGGATGCTGTTCGTCTGGCGTTAGAGATCGGTTATCCACTTGTTGTACGTCCATCCTACGTTTTAGGAGGTCGTGCTATGGAGATCGTCTTTAATGAAAGCGAGTTGCGTACCTATATGAGCAGCGCGGTTAAGGTCTCCAATGAGTCTCCGGTTCTGCTTGATCGTTTTCTTGATGATGCGATTGAGGTCGATGCCGATGCGATCTGCGATGGAGAGGAGGTCATCATTGGCGGCATTATGGAGCATATTGAGCAAGCGGGAATCCACTCAGGTGACTCAGCCTGCTCGTTACCACCCTATAGCCTCTCTGACGAGGTTCAGGATGAGCTAAGACGACAACTTGCAGCAATGGCAAAAGAGCTGAAGGTTGTTGGCCTGATGAATACCCAGTTTGCGATAAAGGGTGATCAAGTCTATGTGCTTGAGGTCAATCCCCGTGCATCCAGAACCGTTCCTTATGTCTCGAAAGCGACATCCCGTCCGCTGGCAAAGATTGCGGCACGGTGTATGGCTGGTAAAAGTCTGAAAGAGCAGGGAATCTCGGGTGAGATCATTCCGGATTATTTTTCGGTCAAAGAGTCGGTGTTCCCGTTTATCAAATTCCCGGGTGTCGATCCAATTCTAGGGCCTGAGATGAAATCAACTGGAGAGGTGATAGGAGTGGGGCGTACCTTTGGTGAGGCCTACAACAAATCACAACAGGGTGCAGGAGTGTTTCTCCCATCTAGTGGTCGTGCCTTTATTAGTGTGCGTGATACCGATAAAAATGGCGCTATACAGGCTGCGCGTGATTTAAAAGAACTCGGGTTTGATGTGGTTGCAACACGTGGCACGGCAAAGGCTATTGTTGATGGTGGTGTTGAGTGTGAGACTGTCAATAAGGTTGCTGAGGATCGTCCCCATATCGTTGATATGATTAAAAACGATGAGATTAGCTTTATCATCAATACCACAGAAGAGAAGCAGGCGATTGCCGATTCATACCTGATTCGACGAGAAGCACTGCAACACAAGGTGACCTACACCACTACAATCGCTGGTGCATTGGCGATGATTCGCGCTATTCGCAAGCGTGACTTGGTGGCAGTCAATCGACTACAAGATTTACATACGGAGGTTGCTAATGGATAAAACGCCAATGACAGCAACTGGCGCAGAGAAGTTGCGAAAAGAGTTAGAACAGCTAAAGAGCGTGGATCGTCCACGTGTGATTAAAGCGATTGCCGAGGCGCGTGAGCATGGCGATCTAAAAGAGAATGCTGAGTACCACGCTGCTCGTGAACAGCAGGGCTTTATTGAAGGTCGTATTCAGGAGATTGAGTCGAAGCTCTCAAACTCGCAAATTATTGATCCCAAAAGCATCAATGCCAACGGCAAGGTGGTTTTTGGAGCAACAGTAACCCTGCTCGATGTCGAGACCGACAAAGAGGTGGTTTATCAGATTGTTGGTGTTGATGAGGCTGATATTAAAGAGGGTAAGATCTCGATCTCGTCACCCATTGCACGAGCATTGATTGGCAAGATGATTGATGATGTTGCTGATGTGCAGGCTCCGGGTGGCATCAGAGAGTATGAGATCATTGATATTAAATATGTTTAATGCCATTTGTTGATTGCTTAACAGCCGCCAAGAAGGCGGCTGTTCTGTTTTGATGTTCTGATGAAAATGAAATCCACTCTAAGATACAGCTTTGTTGAGCTATTAATAATATCGCTTTGGCTCGGCGGAACCTGGATGATCGGTTTTGTTGCCGTACCGATCATCTTCGCAACACTGGATGATCGAGCGCTTGCCGGGGTGGTCGCGGGGAATATCTTTACACTATTTCGCTACTTTGCAATATCTGCGATGGTGATCTTGTTATTGCTGAGACTGCGTTTTGGTAACCCGCTGATGTGCTGGATTGGGCGGGTGACAAGCTTGATTCTGTTATTGTTGCTGGCGGATCAATGTTGGCTTCATCCCCAGATGATTGCGCTTAAAGCGAGTGGATTAAGTGATAGTGATGAGTTTGATTTGATGCACAAAATCTCTTCAACACTCTATACCATTAACGCTGTATTGGGTTTGGTGTTGTTAAAGCTGGTTGCCCAAAGTATCACGAAGGCAGCACTAAACGAGGTTCCTCAGCAGGGCGATAGATAACTGCGATGTGACCGATGCGCTGAACCAAATCAGCCTTGGTACTCTGACAAAGCTTGGTTATCATGTCATCTCGCTCTTCACGATCAATGGCATTTACCCGAACCTTTATTAATTCGTGATGCTCAAGGGTGAGATTAAGCTCATTGAGTAGCGCAGTACTCAGTCCAGCACCGCCGACGATAACGACTGGTTTTAGATGATGTGCGAGACCGCGTAGGTGACGTTTCTGTTTTTCACTCAATGACATAACACTGAACCGGTGGATTAAATGGGCGGCAACAATACCGCTGAAATTAATGAGATGCAACAGATGAGTGAAACATAGCTATGGCACGAAGCAAGACAAGTCAGCGTTGGTTAAAAGAGCACTTTGATGATGAATATGTGATCCGCGCTCAACATGAAGGTTACCGTTCCCGTGCAAGCTACAAACTACTGGAGATCGATGAGAAGGATCGCCTGCTCAAGCCCGGTATGGTGGTGATTGACTTAGGTGCAGCTCCAGGGGGATGGACTCAGATTGTCACCACAAAGGTCGGTGAGCGTGGAAAGGTGATCGCAGTTGATATCCTAGAGATGGATCCGATACCGGGAGCCGAGATCATTACCGGAGATTTTCGAGAGGATGAGGTTTTGCAACAGATCCTGGATCTTCTTGATGGATCACCGGTTGATCTTGTTTTATCCGATATGGCCCCCAATACAAGTGGTGTGAAGACAGTAGACCAACCACGAATGATCTATCTGGCTGAGTTGACGCTGGAGTTGGCCAAAACCGTATTAAAGCCCAATGGTGATATGTGTTTAAAGATCTTTCAGGGAGAGGGGTTTGAACCTTACTTGAAATTGTGTCGCCAAGCCTTCACTAAGGTAATAAGTCGAAAACCAAAGGCCTCTCGTGCCCGTTCAAGAGAAATATATCTATTGGCGCGCGGCTATCGGGTGTAGTACCGTTAGGTTAATATTGAGAGTATCTGAGCAAAAAGAGAAGAGACATTGAACGATATTGCAAAAAATATTCTGTTGTGGGTCGTGATCGCCATTGTATTGATGTCGGTTTTTAACAACTTTGGTTCACAACATACACAGGGAAATCAGCTTGAATATTCGCAGTTTATTCAAGATGTAAAACAGGGTCGTGTTAAACAGGTTCTGATCGAAGGCCGTTCAATCTATGGCTATTTCGATAACAGTGAACGCTTCATCACCTATGCACCCGATGATCCAGGACTCATTGGCGATCTACTTGCCAGTGGTGTCGTTGTAAGTGCTAAACCACCGGAAAAGCAGAGTCTGTTAACCCAGATCTTTATCTCATGGTTCCCGATGCTCCTGTTAATTGGTGTCTGGATCTTCTTTATGCGCCAGATGCAGGGCGGTGGTGCCGGACGAGGTGCAATGTCGTTTGGAAAATCAAAAGCACGTCTGCTGAATGAGGATCAAGTCAAGGTCACGTTTAACGATGTTGCTGGTGCTGAAGAGGCCAAAGAAGAGGTCTCCGAGTTGGTTGAATTCCTGCGTGATCCAAGCAAGTTTCAAAAGCTTGGTGGCAAGATACCCCGTGGGGTGTTGATGGTTGGCTCACCTGGTACTGGTAAAACACTTTTAGCTCGAGCGATAGCAGGTGAGGCAAAAGTCCCTTTCTTTACGATCTCCGGTTCAGACTTTGTTGAGATGTTTGTTGGTGTCGGTGCCTCACGAGTTCGCGATATGTTTGATCAGGCGAAGAAACACTCGCCATGTATCATCTTTATTGATGAGATCGATGCGGTGGGTCGTCATCGTGGTGCCGGTCTCGGTGGTGGTCATGATGAGCGTGAACAGACACTAAACCAGTTACTGGTCGAGATGGATGGTTTTGAAGGCAACGATGGTGTAATCGTGATCGCTGCAACCAACCGCCCGGATGTTCTGGATCCGGCATTGTTACGTCCAGGTCGTTTTGATCGTCAGGTGGTTGTTCCACTTCCCGATCTGCGTGGGCGTGAACAGATCCTGAAAGTACACATGCGTAAAGTCCCCATTAGTGATGATGTGAATGCATCAATCATTGCACGTGGCACACCTGGCTTCTCGGGTGCTGATCTGGCAAATCTGGTCAATGAAGCCGCACTATTTGCTGCTCGTGATAACGATCTAGTGGTCTCAATGGATGATTTTGAACGGGCAAAAGATAAAATCATGATGGGTGCTGAGCGTCGTTCAATGGTGATGTCAGACGATGAGAAGAAACTGACGGCCTATCATGAAGCGGGTCATGCAATTGTTGGTCGTTTGGTTCCTGACCATGATCCGGTACACAAGGTCACCATCATTCCTCGTGGACGCGCATTAGGCGTGACGCTGTTCCTGCCAGAGGCGGATCGTTACAGCTATAGCAAACGACGTTTGGAGAGTCAGATCTCTAGTCTGTTTGGTGGACGTATCGCTGAAGAGCTGATCTTCGGTAAAGATAGTGTCACCACAGGCGCATCGAATGATATTGAGCGTGCAACCGAGATGGCGCGGAATATGGTCACTCGTTGGGGGCTTTCAGAAAAGCTCGGCCCTCAAACCTATAGTGAAGAGGAGGGTGAAGTTTTCCTCGGCCGCTCTGTGACCCAACACAAGAATGTATCAGATGAAACCTCTCATATTATTGATGAAGAGATTCGACTCTTTATTGAGCGCAACTATGAGCGTTCTAAAAACATTCTGACCGAAAATATCGAGATTCTGCACAATATGGCAGAGGCACTGATTAAGTATGAAACCATCGATTTAAAACAGATTGATGAGTTGATGGCTGGTAAGAAGGCGAGCCCACCGGAAGATTGGGACGATAAAACACCCAATACAGGAGGCAGTACCACAAAGGATGCGAAGAAGGGTGATGATCCGGTAGGTGATCCTGCAAGTCAGCATTAATCATATCTAATTGATTAATCAATCGAATGTAAACGCCCGATATACGGGCGTTTATTGTTTTTAAGGTAGATAAACAGGATAATTGCCCGCTCATCACATCCAGTGCTTCAATGAACTGATACGACATATCGATGCAATTTAGACAATTTACGGTTGATCTCTCCAGCCCCAAAGTGATGGGCATTCTCAATATCACCCCAGACTCCTTCTCTGATGGCGGTCGGTTTATTGCACCAGAAGCAGCAATTAAACATGCCCAACAGATGGTTGATGCAGGAGCAGCATTGATTGATATCGGCGGTGAATCGACACGACCCGGTGCAGCGGCTGTCTCTGCTGATGAGGAGATGGCGCGTGTGATTCCTGTGATTGAAGTGCTTGCGAAGGTGATCCCGGTGCCAATATCGATCGATACCAGCAAACCTGAGGTGATGCGAGAGGCGGTAAATGCCGGTGCATCAATGTTAAACGATGTTAACGGTTTGCGTGCCGAAGGTGCATTGGAGGCGGCGGCTGTGCTCAATATTCCGGTCTGTATCATGCACATGCAGGGTGAGCCAAGAACAATGCAGGCAAACCCGACCTATCACGATGTTGTCGAGGATATCTACGACTATTTTGTCTCTCGACTTGATGCTGCTGCTCAAGCTGGTCTTAAGCGTGAACGGATAATTCTTGATCCCGGTTTTGGTTTTGGTAAGAGTCTGGCGCATAATCTGTCGCTGCTAAAACACCTAAACCGATTTCATCAACTTGAATCTCCACTACTGGTGGGGATGTCACGCAAGTCAATGATCGGTGCTGTAACCGAAAAGAGCGCTGAAGATCGACTCGCTGGAAGTGTTGCTGTCGCGACAATGGCGGCACAAATGGGGGCGCAGATTATTCGTGTTCACGATGTCGCAGAGACGGTAGATGCAATTAAGATGGTCAATGCAGTCATGCAGGCCGATTAAAAAAAAGACAGGTATTGAGTATGGGGAATAAAAAGTATTTCGGCACAGATGGCATTCGTGGACGCGTCGGCGAAGAGCCTATTACGCCAGAATTTATGTTAAAGCTCGGTCGAGCCTTGGGAAGTGTGCTCTCAGAAAAGGGGCGCAGTAGTGTGGTGATCGGCAAAGATACCCGAATCTCAGGCTATATGTTTGAATCTGCTCTTGAGGCCGGACTATCTGCATCTGGTATCAATATTCATCTACTCGGACCCATGCCAACACCGGCAGTTGCCTACATGGCAAGAACATTTCAGGCCGATGCCGGTATTGTCATTAGCGCTTCTCATAACCCCTATTATGACAACGGGATCAAATTCTTCTCCAGAGAAGGCACTAAGCTGGATGATGAGTTGGAACATAAGATCGAAATGGCGCTGGATCAAACACCACAAATGGCAGAGCCACCTTTATTGGGTAAAGCGAAACGAATCGTCGATGCTGCTGGGCGATATATTGAGTTCTGCAAAGGAACTATTCCAGCCGATATCAAACTAAACGGCCTTAAGATTGTGCTCGATTGCGCCCATGGCGCAACCTACCATATTGCCCCCTCTGTGTTTCGAGAGCTTGGCGCAGAGGTGATTGTCATCGGTAATCAACCGGATGGTATTAATATCAATGTTGATTGTGGCTCAACACACATGGCGGCATTACAGCGTAGTGTGCTCGAAAACCAGGCTGATCTCGGTATCGCATTTGATGGCGATGGTGATCGGGTGATGATGGTGGATGCTGACGGTGTTGTTATTGATGGCGATGAGCTGATCTTCATCATTGCCAGCTATCTGCATCAAAAGGGTGAGATCAAGGGCGTTGTCGGCACCTTAATGAGTAATCTCGGTATGGAGGTTGCCATTAAAGCATTGGGAATAGGGTTTGAGCGTGCGAATGTAGGTGATCGCTACGTTATGGAGAGGTTGGTCGAGAATGACTGGTGTCTCGGTGGAGAGTCGTCAGGTCACATTATCTGCCTTAAACAGACCACGACTGGTGACGGAATTGTCGCGGCGCTACAGGTGATGTCAGCGTTGGTCAGTACCGGGCAGAGCCTCTCAGAATTGAAATCGGGAATGCACAAATATCCACAAAAGATGATTAACCTTAAGATGCCTTCGAGAATCGATATCGTTTCAAAACCAGAGGTTAAGGCCTTTGTTGCTGAGGCCGAGAAAGAGCTGGGTGATCGTGGACGGGTTTTGCTGCGCCCTTCAGGAACTGAGCCACTAGTTCGAGTCATGGTTGAAGCGGATGAAGAGTCTCTTGTGCACAGCGTTGTTGAAAAGCTGGCCAACCAAGTCAAAGAAGTAATCGCCACAAGCGGATCATAAATCGGTCGACGAAACATCATCAGGGTAAAAATAATTCATCGAAAATCAGATCGATGACATTGATTTATTTGACAGTTATCGGTATTCTTCGCGCCTCTTAAAATGAATTGAATATAAGCAGACAAGGTCAGGGTTATGCGTCAACCACTAATCGCTGGAAACTGGAAAATGAACGGCTCTCGTGCTTCGATCGAGGCGTTACTCAATGGTATCAAGCAGGGAATCGGTGAAGTAAACAGTGCAGAGGTTGCTGTATGTGCTCCATTTATCTACTTATCTGATGTTGAGTCGCAGCTACAAGGGACACCTATCGCTTGGGGTGCTCAGAATGTGAGCCAAATCGCCTCCGGTGCATTCACTGGAGAGACCGCAGCCTCAATGTTGAATGATTTTCACTGTAAGTATGTGATTGTTGGACACTCTGAGCGTCGTTCGCTTTATGGTGAAGATGATGCGCTGGTCGCTGAAAAGTTTGAAGTTGCCCGCGCAGCAGGTATAAAACCGATCCTCTGTGTTGGTGAAACCTTGGAAGAGCGTGAGTCTGAGATTACTCAAGATGTTGTAGCCAGACAGCTCGACGCAGTGATTGAAAAATCTGGAATTGATGCGATTGCCGATGGTGTGATTGCTTATGAGCCGGTTTGGGCTATTGGAACCGGTAAGACCGCAACTCCTGAGATGGCTCAAGAGGTTCATGCCTTTATCCGTTCAAGACTTGCAAGCAAGAGTGCGGATGTTGCCGCAAAAACTCAGATCCTATATGGCGGTAGCATGAATGCATCAAATGCTGCTGAACTATTAGCGATGGAAGACATTGACGGTGGCCTGATTGGTGGTGCTTCACTCAAATCAGACGACTTTTTAACGATTGCACGATCAGCGGGTTAAATAGATTCATGGAAACAGTTGTTTTAATAGTACATATTCTTGCTGCAGCGACATTGGTCGGATTGATCTTGATCCAGCAGGGAAAAGGTGCAGATATGGGTGCCGCCTTTGGTAGTGGCGCTTCCTCAACCGTCTTCGGTGCACAAGGTTCTGGCTCTTTTATTACTCGTAGCACGGCAATCTTGGCAACAATCTTTTTCCTCACGAGTCTGACGCTTGCCTATTTCTCAGGACAAGGTGTTTCCAGAAAGAGTATTACCGAAGAGGCAGCTGCAATAGAGCAGGTTCAAGAGGCTCCGGCAAATCAGGATATGCCTACGCTTCCGGTGAAAGAGTAATTCAAGTATTGCCCAAGTGGTGGAATTGGTAGACACGCTATCTTGAGGGGGTAGTGGGGAGACCCGTGCCGGTTCAAATCCGGCCTTGGGCACCATCTTTAAGCTAAAAAGCCATACTCAAAATGAGTGTGGCTTTTTTATTTGTGTAACCGGCACGGGCAAGCCCGTGCGGTGGATGAGACACCTCCCTGTGTCTCACCCCTCGGGCGCTAAGGCGTCCCATCCTGTTCCCGACAGGATGGTCAAATCCGGTTTATGCGCCATCTTTAAGCTAAAAAGCCATACTCATTTTGAGTGTGGCTTTTTTATTTGTGTAACCGGCACGGGCAAGCCCGTGTGGTGGATAAGACACCTCCCTGTGTCTCACCCTTCGGGCGCTAAGGCGTCCCATCCTGTTCCCGACAGGATGGTCAAATCCGGTTTATGCACCATCTTAAACAACGCCTTACTAAATCTTTAGTAGGGCGTTTCTTTTGTAACCGGCACGGACAAGCCCGTGCGGAGGATGAGCGACATCCCTATTGCCCACCTTTTAGCACCCCAAATATTCCATCTTCCTTTTGTGTTTTTATGGCATCAGAATCATCGATTGAGAAAAGGGCTTTTATCTCTTAATAGAGCCGATTCTTTTATCTTTTTATCGGTTTATATTTTTAAGTTAAATTTCAGACTTAACCTGTCAGAATTAAGTTAGCTGATACGCGCTAAAAGAATCTATTTATAAAACCAATGCTATTTATAATTCTTTTGCAAAAATAGAGAAAACTAGTCCAAGGTTGCCTTGACACACCCTGTTGTGAAACATAGAGTAGGGGCGCTTTAAAATTCGAACGCCCAAAAAGAGGCGGTCTAATAGAAAATAAACAATCTTGAGGATTGGATAACTAAATGCTGGAAAACTACCTTCCTGTACTAATTTTTATAGTTATCGGAATTGTATTTGGTGGTGTGATGATTTTGATCGGTGCACTGCTCTCTACCACAAAACCCGATAGTGAAAAACTCTCTCCCTATGAGTGTGGCTTTGAGGCTTTTGAAGATGCTCGAATGAAGTTTGATGTTCGCTTCTACCTAGTGGCGATCCTCTTCATTATCTTTGATCTCGAAATTGCGTTTCTGTTTCCGTGGGCAGTTGTTCTGAGAGATATTGGCATGTTCGGATTCCTTGCTATGGTGATGTTCCTGGGAATTCTGGTCATTGGTTTCATCTATGAGTGGAAGAAAGGGGCACTACAGTGGGAATAGAAGGCAAGCTTCAAGAGGGTTTTGTCACGACACAACTCGACGGCTTAATCCATTGGGCGCGAACAGGTTCAATGTGGCCGATGACCTTTGGTCTTGCCTGTTGTGCGGTTGAGATGATGCATGCCGGTGCTGCTCGTTACGATTTGGATCGTTTTGGAATTATCTTCCGTCCAAGTCCACGTCAATCAGACGTGATGATCGTTGCCGGAACCCTGTGCAATAAGATGGCTCCCGCACTACGCAAGGTTTATGACCAGATGGCAGAGCCGCGTTGGGTGATCTCAATGGGATCATGTGCTAACGGCGGTGGTTATTACCACTACTCATATTCTGTGGTTCGTGGCTGTGACCGGATTGTTCCCGTCGATGTCTATGTTCCAGGCTGTCCGCCGACGGCTGAAGCGCTGCTCTATGGCATTCTTCAGTTACAAAACAAGATAAGACGTACAAATACTATTGCCCGTAAGGTAGACCATGTCTGATTACTACCAACAGCTAACTAATACACTGTCTGAACGCTTCGGATCGACGATTACCTCCGTTGATTGTGCGCTTAATGAGGTCACGATGATTGTGCCTCACGAAAATATGCTTGAGGTATTTCAGGCATTAAGAGACGAAGCGCCGTTTGCCTTTGAAGAGATGATCGATGTCTGTGGTGTCGACTACAGTGAATACCCAGATCACGACACTGGCCGTTTTGCCGTTGTCTATCACCTGTTATCAATCGCCAATAATCAACGCTTACGTGTGAAGGTGTTTACTGATGGTGATGTTCCAACTGTTCCCTCTGTTGTAGGGCTATGGAGTGGTGCTAACTGGTTTGAGCGTGAAGCGTTTGATCTCTTTGGTATCGTATTTGAAGGTCATCCTGATTTACGCAGAATTTTGACAGACTACGGTTTTATTGGTTATCCGTTCCGCAAAGATTTCCCATTGAGTGGAAATGTAGAGATGCGTTATGACGAAAAGAGTCACCGCGTGGTTTATGAGCCGATAACACTTGAGTCGCGTAATCAGATCCCAAAAGTTGAACGCGACGACCATCGTTATATCTCACAAATTCAAAATGAGGCTCGTGACGATGCCTGAAATTCGTAACTACACACTAAACTTTGGACCACAACATCCTGCCGCGCATGGTGTACTCCGTCTGATTCTGGAGATGGATGGTGAGGTGATTGAGCGAGCAGATCCGCACATCGGATTGCTTCATCGCGGTACCGAGAAACTTGCAGAAACCAAACACTATCTACAATCACTTCCATACATGGATCGACTCGACTATGTATCGATGATGAGCAATGAGCACGCCTACTGTATGGCGATTGAAAAGATGCTTAATCTGGAAGTGCCGGAACGTGCACAGTATATCCGTGTCATGTTCGATGAGATTACACGTATTCTTAATCATTTAATGTGGTTAGGCGCACACGCCCTTGATGTTGGCGCAATGACAGTATTCCTCTATGCCTTCCGTGAGCGGGAAGATCTTATGGATTGTTATGAGGCCGTCTCTGGCGCACGTCTACACGCGGCCTATTATCGTCCTGGTGGGGTCTATCGTGATCTTCCTGATAAAATGCCGCAATTTAATGGCTCTTCTAAATGGCATAGTGCAGATGAGATCTCAAAGCTAAATGATAATCGTCAGGGGTCACTGCTTGATTTTATCGAAGATTTCACCAATCGTTTTCCGACCTATGTCGATGAATACGAAACCCTACTTACAAATAACCGGATCTGGAAACAGCGTTTAGTCGGTATCGGTGTGGTTACACCAGAACGAGCGATGCAGCTTGGTATGTCCGGCCCTATGTTACGCGGCTCTGGAGTTGAGTGGGATCTGCGTAAGAAACAGCCATACGAAGTGTATGACAAACTCGATTTTGATATTCCTGTAGGCGTAGAAGGTGACAGCTATGACCGTTATCTTGTTCGCGTTGAGGAGATGAGACAGTCAAACAGAATTATCAAACAGTGTGTTGACTGGCTTAAAGCAAACTCAGGTCCTGTAATTGCTGAAAACCACAAAATAACCCCTCCAGCCCGAGAGAACATGAAATCGGGAATGGAGTCGTTAATTCATCACTTCAAGCTCTTTAGTGAAGGTTTTCAGGTTCCTGCTGGAGAGGCGTATGCCGCTGTAGAACATCCAAAGGGTGAGTTCGGGATCTACCTGATTTCTGACGGCACCAATAAACCCTATCGCATGAAGATTCGTGCGCCAGGTTTTGCTCATCTGGCATCATTGGATGAGATGGTTAGCGGACACATGCTCGCTGACGTGGTTGCTGTTATTGGTACACAAGACGTTGTATTTGGTGAGATAGACCGCTAATGCCTAATAATCTATTAACACAAGAATCACTTGCAGAGATCGATACCTGGGTTGCCAAGTATCCACCTGAACACAAAGAGTCTGCGGTAATGGCTGCATTGCGTATTGCCCAAGACCAAAATGGCGGCTGGTTAACAGATGAGTTGATTGAGGCTGTAGCGATTTACCTGGATATGGAACCTATTGCTGCCTATGAGGTTGCAACATTCTACTCAATGTATGAACTCTCTCCAGTTGGTAAACATAAGATCTGCGTTTGTACCAATATCTCGTGCATGTTGCGTGGCTCTGATGAAGTGGTTTCTCATCTTGAAAACAGGCTTGGAATTAAGCTGGGTGAAACCACTGAAGATGGGAAATTCACATTAAAAGAGGTTGAGTGCCTAGGTGCGTGTGTCAATGCGCCAGTTGCACAATTAGGTCGCCATTACCATGAGCGCCTTACACCAGAAACAGTAGATGCACTACTGGAGCAACTCGCTTAATGAGTGCTCGATTAATCGAAAACAGAAAATTAAAACAGGTTAACAGCTTGGGTGCTGTAGCTTGGTGGGATTTGTAATGGCAAACGACGTCTGCTTCAGAACAATCGAACTCGAAACTCCATGGACAATCGGTACCTATGAAGGTGCAGGTGGCTATGAGGTTTGGAGAAAGATCCTTAATGAGAAAACTCCAGCGGAAACGATTATTGAAGAGCTGAAAACATCAGCGCTACGCGGACGTGGTGGCGCTGGTTTCCCAACAGGTCTGAAATGGAGTTTTATGCCTAGAAATGCGGCTGGTCAGAAATATATTGTCTGTAACTCAGATGAAGGTGAGCCTGGAACCTGTAAAGACCGCGACATTCTTCGTTATAACCCACATCAGTTGGTTGAAGGTATGGCGATAGCGGGATACACCATCGGCGCAACGATGGGATATAACTATATTCGTGGTGAATTCTGGGAACCTTATGAGCGTTTCCAAGCTGCGATTGAAGAGGCGCGCGCAGCGGGTCTTCTCGGCAAGAATATTTTAGGGTCAGGAATTGATTTTGATATTGAGGTTCATCTCGGCGGTGGTGCTTATGTCTGTGGTGAAGAGACCGCACTTATCGAATCAATAGAAGGTAAAAAAGGACAGCCACGTTTCAAGCCACCATTCCCTGCAAGTTATGGTCTTTATGGTAAGCCAACAACTATTAATAACACTGAAACATTGGCATCAGTGCCAACTATTCTAAAGAATGGTGGTCAGTGGTTTCTTGAGCTGGGTAAACCGAATAACGGTGGAAATAAACTCTTTTGTGTGTCAGGTCATGTCAATAATCCTGCCAACTTCGAGATCCCGATGGGAACACCTTTTAAAGATCTGCTAGAAATGGCGGGTGGTGTTCTTGATGGCAAAAAACTTAAGGCTGTTATTCCCGGTGGAAGCTCAACACCAGTATTACCCGCAGATGTCGCCATGGAGATGACGATGGATTATGACTCCATCGCTAAATCGGGATCGATGCTCGGTGCTGGCTCTGTCATCGTGATAGCCGAGGGTACCTGCATGGTGAAAGCCTTAACACGGTTAGCCTATTTCTATCATGAAGAGTCTTGTGGCCAATGTACGCCATGTCGTGAAGGTACCGGCTGGCTCTATCGGATTCTAAATAGAATTGAGAATGGAGAAGGGCGTCCAGAGGATTTGGAACAACTTGATCGTGTTGCGAGCCAGATTGAAGGCAATACGATTTGTGCTCTGGGGGATGCCGCAGCAATGCCGGTTCGTAGTTTCCTCAAGCACTTCCGTGAAGAGTTCGAATATCACATCGAACATAAAAAATGCATGGTGGATTCGTAAGTACGAAATCACTCGATATATGGTTTAAGTAAACGAGATAGGTTGACGATGGTAAACATCGAGATCAATGGTCAAACAATTGAGGCTCCAGAAGGGAGTATGTTGATCGAAGCAGCAGATGCTGCCGGTATCACGATCCCACGATTCTGTTATCACTCAAAACTTTCGCTGGCTGCAAGCTGTCGTATGTGTCTGGTTGAGGTGGAGAAAGCACCCAAGCCGATGCCCGCCTGTGCAACACCTGTTTCTGACGGGATGAAGGTTCACACTCGCTCACCAAAAGCGATTGCTTCTCAACGGGCAGTGATGGAGTTTCTACTGATTAACCATCCGCTCGATTGCCCGATTTGTGATCAGGGTGGGGAGTGCGATCTTCAAGAGATTGCTGTCGGATATGGTCAGGATGCAAGCCAATATATTGAGAAAAAACGGATTGTGAAGGATAAAGAGATCGGTCCTGTGATCTCAACCGATCTAACCCGTTGTATTCAATGTACTCGTTGTGTCCGTTTTGGTACCGAGATCGCCGGATTGATGGAGCTTGGAGCGCCGGGTCGTGGCGAGCATATGCACATTGGCACCTTTGTTGAGAAAGGTGTGACCTCAGAACTCTCCGGAAACCTTGCAGATATTTGTCCTGTCGGATCACTCACCCTTAAACCCTACCGTTATAAAGGTCGTCCCTGGGAGTTAACTCCATACTCGACGATCTCTTTACATGATAGTGTTGGTAGTAATATGCGTGTGGATGTTCGTCGTGGTGAGGTGCTTCGTGTTGTGCCTCAGGCAAATGAGGCGATCAATGAGACATGGCTTGCCGATCGTGATCGCTTTACCTACCAATCAGTAACGCATAAAGATCGAATTAAACGTCCTCGTATTAAAACGAATGGACAGTGGCACGATGTTGATTGGGATCGCGCACTGACGGTTGCTGCTGCCGGACTGAAGAAAATTTTGAACGATTATGGTGCCGAAAAACTCGGTGCACTCTGTGGCTCAATCGCTACAGCAGAGGAGTACTATCTGCTTCAGAAACTGATCCGTGGCATGGGAAGCGACAATATTGATCATCGTCTGCGTCAGAGTGATTTTTCTGATCAGGCAACTGCGCCGCTCTATCCTTGGTTGGGACAGGCGATTAGCGATCTTGAATCGGTCAATGCCGCGCTGGTTGTCGGCTCAAACACACGATTAGATCAACCGTTGATTGCATCGCGTCTTCGCAAAGCATCAAGAGCTGGGGCGGCTGTTAGCTTTATTAATCCTGCTCAGTTTGATCAACGCATTAATGGCAGCAAAACGGTAGCTGTTTCACCCTCAATGCTGGTTGAGGCCGTGGCCGCAGTTGCAAAAGCTGCTGCACAAAAAAGCGGTAAGACCATCCCAGACCAATTAAAGAGTGTTGTTGAACAGGCCAATGCCGAAACACGTCACGAAGCGATTGCACAACAACTGATTGATGCTAAGGCTTCGACGGTACTGGTTGGTAATCTGGCAAGCTATCACCCGCAAAAAAGTGCCCTCTGGCAACTTAGTGCATTAGTTGCTGAATTGACCGGCAGTAAGCTTGGCTTTATTGCTGATGGCGGCAATAGTGTTGCAGCTCACCTCGCTGGTGCGGTTCCTCATCGTGAAGCGGGAGCTAAATCGATTGAGAAGTCAGGCCTCAACTGGAGCGCGATGACAAAAGGTGGTTTGAAAGGCTATCTGTTAATGGGGCTTGAATCACAGACCGATTCGGCTGCACCCAAGCAACTGATTGAAGCCCTGAAATCGGCTGAATTCACCGTCGTAATGAATAGCTTTGATTCGGCTGAAATTAACGAATATGCCGATGTGGTTTTACCTATCGCAACCTATTTTGAAACCGCTGGTTCCTCTGTGAATAATGAAGGGGTGTGGCAGCGTTTTGATGGTGTACTCGCACCAGTGGGTGATGCCCGTCCTGCCTGGAAGGTACTGCGTGTGATGGGGAATCTTGTGGATCTCGCCGGGTTTGAGTTCATGTCGATTGATGAGGTTACCTCTGAGTTAAAACAGTCGTGTGAAGGTGTGGTTGCAGAGAATCAGATCGCATGGAGTAGCATTACCTCTTCGACAGTATCGAGCGGTCTTCAACGTATCGTTGACTTCCCTGCATACAGCGCAGATGCGATGACTCGTCGTTCGCAAACCTTGCAACAGATTGCAGAAATGCAGGGCACTAATGCTGCCCGTGTTAATCGCTCAACCGCCGAAAAGGCTGGCGTTGAAGCGATGGCGCAGGTGGTTGTATCGCATAACGGTGTGGATGCGACTGTAAATCTAATGATTGATGATGCTATTCCGGATGATTGCATCTATCTGCCTGTAACTCCTGTAGTTGCAGATTTTGGTGCTGACGTTGCCGGTTTTGAGCTGCGTTCGGCAGAAACAGAATAAGAATTGGAATTGACGATGGTTGAGTTTATTCAGTCTATGTTACAGGGTATCGGCCTCCCGGACGGGCTGGTCACGGTGATCCTGATCCTGCTGAAGATAATAGTCATTATGGTGCCGCTACTGATTGCCGTCGCCTATTTTACTTACGCTGAGCGTAAGGTTATCGGCTTTATGCAAATCCGGATTGGACCAAATCGTGTTGGCTTCTTCGGCTATCAGCTTTGGGGGCTAGGCCAACCGATTGCCGATGCTGTAAAGCTGATGTTTAAAGAGATCGTGATTCCAACAGGTGCGGATAAATACCTCTTTATTATTGCTCCTATGCTATCTATGGCCTCTGCACTCGCGGCCTGGGCTGTGATTCCTTTTGGTTCTGAGATGGTTTTGGCTGAGATAAATGCCAGCCTGCTCTATGTTTTGGCGGTTACCTCCATCGGGGTTTATGGCGTCATTATTGCTGGATGGGCGTCAAACTCAAAGTATGCGCTCCTCGGCGCGATGCGCTCGGCGGCACAGATTGTCTCTTATGAGATTGCGATGGGTTTTGCGTTGGTTGGTGTTTTGATGGCCGCTGGCAGTATTAACCTTGGCGAAATTGTTCAGAGGCAGAGCGGAGGTATCTGGCAGTGGTACTTCATACCGCTGTTCCCGCTATTTGTGATCTATTTTATCTCTGGTGTTGCCGAGACCAACCGTGCGCCATTTGATGTGGCTGAGGGTGAGTCCGAGATTGTTGCCGGGTTCCATGTTGAGTACTCAGGAATGGCCTTTGCGGTCTTCTTCCTCGCTGAATATGCGAATATGATTTTGGTAGCGCTACTGACCGCACTTATGTTCCTTGGTGGTTGGTTATCGCCGTTTGAAGGGATCCCTGGCGTCGAGGGAACCTTTATCGCCGCACCGAGTATTGTTTGGCTGCTGGCTAAAACAGCAATATTCATGCTTCTGTACCTCTGGTTCCGGGCCACGTTCCCTCGTTATCGTTATGACCAGATCATGAGACTGGGTTGGAAGGTCTTTATCCCGATCACGATTGTGTGGCTACTGGTTGTTGGTGGTCTGGTTATGGCTGACTGGATCTAACAGGAGAGAGTGACGATACGATGAATATGATGACAATCCTAAAAAGTCTGACACTCTCTGAACTCCTTAAAGGAATGAGTGTTACCGGACGATATTTCTTCCGTAAGAAGTTTACAGTGCAGTACCCGGAAGAGCGGGCACCGATGTCACCACGTTTTCGTGGTCAACATGCACAACGTCGCTACCCGGACGGTGAAGAGCGCTGTATTGCATGTAAATTGTGTGAGGTTATCTGTCCGGCAATGGCGATCACTATCGAGTCGGAAGAGCGCGGTGATGGTACTCGTCGTACCACCCGTTATGACATCGACCTGACGAAATGTATCTTTTGTGGATTCTGCGAAGAGGCGTGTCCAGTGGACGCGATTGTTGAGACCCGTGTTTACGAATATCACGGTGAGTGTCGCAGTGATCTACTGATGACGAAAGAGAAGCTATTGGCGGTCGGTGACAAGTATGAGAAACAGATCGCCGCTGATCGTGAAGAGGATGCGCGCTACCGTTAAGGTTAGCGTCAACTGAACTAATTAAACAGAGCAACAAAAACCATGAGTTTTGAACAGATCGTTTTTTATGCATTTGCCGCCATTCTAGTATTTGCGGCCATAAGGGTGATTTCGGTAAAGAACCCGATCCACGCCGCGCTCTATCTGGTGCTTGCGTTCTTCACCAGCTCTGCAATATGGCTGTTGTTGGAGGCTGAGTTCCTCGCCATTACTCTGGTTCTGGTCTATGTCGGCGCTGTAATGGTGCTGTTCCTGTTTGTGGTCATGATGCTGGATATCAATGTTGCAGTTCTGCGTGAAGGCTTCGCAAGAATTCTGCCTATAGGTATCTTGACCGGCCTGGTAATGGTTGTGGTTATGATTTTGACTGTAGGAAGCGAGCACTTCGGCTTGAAAAAGTATGCCGCTCCGGCACCAATGCCTGCCGACTACAACAATACCCGTGCATTGGGTGAGCAGCTTTATACCACCTATGTCTATCAGTTTGAGCTGGCATCGGTCATTCTGCTTGTGGCGATTGTTGCTGCGATTGCGTTAACACTACGCCGTCGTGGAAAGACAAAATACCAATCTGTTGATAAACAGGTTGCAGTAAAACGAGATGATCGAATTCGTATCGTCAAGATGGATGCAGAGAGCCGTAAGTAAACCGGTAATAAAAGAACTATTTGGAATGAATTGATGATTGCACTATCAGATTACCTGACACTTGGAGCCATCCTCTTCTGCTTAAGCATGGCGGGGATATTTATCAATCGAAAGAACATCATTGTTCTGTTGATGTGTATTGAGTTAATGCTGCTTGCTGTTAACACAAACTTTATTGCCTTTTCACATTTTCTGGGTGATACCGCCGGTCAGGTCTTTGTCTTCTTTATCCTGACGGTAGCTGCGGCAGAGGCCGCCATTGGTCTGGCGATTCTGGTGGTTCTGTTTCGCAATAAGCGCACTATTAATGTTGATGATCTGGATTCACTGAAGGGGTAATGGTGTGATTGATAATATTCACAATATAACCATCGCTATTGTTCTGGCTCCGCTGATTGGTGCTGTCATCGCTGGACTGTTCGGAGGAAGAATAGGGCGCAAAGGCGCACATTCAGTCACGATTGCCGGGGTTGCGATCTCATCACTTCTGTCGATGATGGTCTTCAAATATATCGTATTTGATGGTGGTGAGACGATTCGTCAAAGTGTCTACACCTGGCTGGTTTCAGACGGCATTAAATTTGAGGTTGGCTTTCTAATCGATGAACTGACCGCGATGATGATGGTTGTGGTCACCTTCGTTTCGACCATGGTTCATATCTATACCATCGGATATATGAGTCATGATGAGGAGAACTGGCCAAAGAGTAGTCTGGCAGGTAAAAACAGCTATCAGCGCTTCTTTAGCTATATCTCGCTGTTCACCTTCTCTATGCTGATGCTGGTCATGGCCAACAACTTTATGCAGCTCTTCTTTGGCTGGGAGGCTGTAGGTCTGGTCTCCTATCTGCTGATCGGCTTCTGGTCGGTACGCGAGAGTGCGGTCTACGCCAATCTTAAGGCATTCCTTGTGAATCGAGTTGGCGACTTTGGCTTTCTGCTTGGTATCGCTGCGGTGTTGATGTATTTCAATACCATCGATTATCAAACTGTGTTTGATACTGCCGTGTTGCAAAAGGATGTGACGATTCAGGTTATCCCCGGCACTGACTGGAGCCTGATGAGTGTGATCTGCATTCTGCTGTTTATCGGCGCGATGGGTAAATCGGCACAGGTGCCACTGCATATCTGGCTGCCGGACTCGATGGAGGGTCCAACACCGATCTCGGCACTGATCCACGCTGCAACCATGGTTACTGCTGGTATCTTTATGGTGGCTAGAATGTCGCCTTTGTATGAACTCTCTGAAACCGCACTGAGCGTGATTCTGGTTATCGGTGCGATCACGGCACTATTTATGGGTTTCCTTGGACTGGTTCAAAACGATATTAAACGTGTGGTCGCCTACTCAACACTGTCACAGCTTGGCTATATGACCGTCGCGCTCGGTGCCTCTGCCTATGCAGCAGGGGTGTTCCACCTAATGACCCATGCCTTCTTTAAGGCGCTACTGTTCTTGGGTGCTGGTTCGGTCATCATTGCGATGCACCATGATCAGGATATGCGCAACATGGGCGGTTTGCGTAAATATATGCCAATCACTTGGATCACCTCTTTGATAGGCTCGTTGGCGCTTATTGGTGCTCCAGGCTTTGCAGGATTCTTCTCCAAGGATTCGATTATTGAGGCGGTCGGGCACTCTCAAATTGCCGGTTCTGGTTTTGCTTACTTTGCCGTGTTATCTGGTGTCTTTATCACCGCGCTCTACAGCTTCCGTATGTACTTCCTTGTGTTCCACGGTAAAGAGCGTATGGATGAGCATACCCGTGAGCATCTACATGAAACGCCGTGGGTAGTGACGTTGCCACTAATCCTGCTGGCGATCCCTTCGGTGGTGATCGGTTACATCTTTGTTGGTGATATGGCGTTTGGAGATTTCTTTAAGCAGGCGATCTATGTTGCACCTGAGCACGATGTGCTCGGTGAACTGAGCCAACACTTCCACGGAGCATGGGGCATGATTACCCATGGCTTTATGACCGCGCCATTTTGGTTGGCCTTAGGTGGTGTGGTTACAGCCTATCTACTCTATATGAAGTTTACCCATATTCCTGCGATGCTCGCTCAGCGCTTTAGCTGGTTACACAAGTTTCTACTCAATAAATACTACGCCGATGAGATCTTTGCCGGTCTATTTGGTGGCGGTTCACGTGCTGTTGGTACCGGTTTGTGGAAACTGGGTGATGTCACCCTGATAGATGGTTTAGCTGTAAATGGGTCAGCACGAAGTGTTGTTTGGATATCTGGTCAGGTTCGTAAGATTCAGTCAGGCTATCTCTACGAGTATGCCTTTGCGATGATCTTCGGGCTACTTGGGCTGTTTGTGCTCTTTGTACTGGTCTAAAGAAAAAGATTTATAAATAAAAGGTTGGATGCATGTTTGCTGATTTGCCTCTGTTAAGCTTGGTTACCTGGACTCCGATTCTCGGAGGGCTTCTGGTGTTGTTGATCGGAAGTGGTCGTAATGGCGGTCTTGAAGCCAAGGTTTTGTCGCTTATCGTTTCGATAGTGACGTTTATTCTATCGATTCCGCTGTTTACCGGATTCGATAGCTCAACTTATCAGATGCAGTTTACGGAGTTTGCGCCGTGGATCGGAAGCATTAACGTAAACTACCATTTAGGTGTTGATGGTATCTCAATGCCGCTGATTTTGCTGACAACCTTCTCAACAGTCATCGTTATTATCGCCGGTTGGGAAGTGATCAAATATAAACCCGCGCAATACATGGCCGCGTTCCTGTTTATGGAAGGGTTAATGATCGGTGTCTTTGCAGCGCTGGATGCGATGCTTTTTTATGTGTTCTGGGAAGCGATGCTGATTCCGATGTTTATCGTGATCGGGATCTGGGGTGGTGACAATCGTGTTTATGCGACGATTAAGTTCTTCCTCTACACCTTCCTCGGCTCGGTATTTATGCTGGTAGCGCTTATCTACCTCTATTTTCAAACCAATAGCTTCGAGATCCTTGACTACCATATGGTAGCGTTGGAGCGGACACCACAGATTCTGATCTTCCTGGCGTTTTTGGTGGCGTTTGCGGTGAAGGTGCCGATGTGGCCAGTACATACCTGGTTACCGGATGCACACGTTCAGGCACCAACAGGTGGCTCGGTTATTCTGGCGGCGATTATGCTTAAGCTCGGTGCCTATGGCTTTTTACGCTTCTCGCTGCCGATCGTTCCCGATGCGAGCAAGGAGTTGGATGATCTGATGATCACGCTGTCGCTGATCGCGGTAGCCTATATCGGCTTTGTCGCGCTGGTGCAGCAGGATATGAAGAAGCTGATCGCCTACTCTTCAATATCTCACATGGGCTTTGTGACGCTCGGTTTCTTTATGGCCTTTACCATTTTCGACAACACCGAGAGTTTTAAAGGCGCGGCAATGGGTATGGAAGGTGCGATGGTGCAGATGATCTCACACGGTTTTGTCTCTGCCGCGATGTTCCTCTGTGTTGGCGTGATGTATGACCGTATCCATTCGCGTGATATTGATTCCTATGGCGGTGTGGTTCATGTCATGCCTGTCTTTACAGGGTTTATGGTGCTGTTTGCGATGGCGAATGCAGGCTTACCGGGAACAGCAGGTTTTGTCGGTGAGTTTATGGTGATCCTTAGTGCATTTAAGGCCAATTTCTGGATTGCCTTTATTGCTGCAACAACACTGATTCTTGGTGCGGCCTATACCTTGTGGATGGTGAAGCGTGTCCTGTTTGGAAAGATTGTCCACGATAATGTTGCGGCAATGAAAGATCTTAACCGTCGAGAATTCCTGTATATGGCTATTCTGGCTCTGTTTGTATTGCTCGTTGGTTTATGGCCAGCGCCACTGCTTGATGTGATGCATGCAACAGTCGGGCACCTTCTTGACCATATTGCTGTTACAAAGCTAAAGCTGTGATGCGGAGTTCACTTAATGAATTTTGAAACCCCTAATTTTATTCCTGCTATTCCAGAGATCTTTGTGCTGACAATGGCCTGTCTGATTTTGATAGTTGATCTGTTCGTTTCAGACAAAAATCGTATCGTGACCTATCTGCTTTCTCAGGTAACGCTGATCGGCGCCTTCATTCTATCGCTGCTATTGATGAATGAGCCAACCACGATGACCTTTAGCAACACCTTTATTCTCGATCCGATGTCGAGTTTCCTGAAGCTGTTTATCTATCTATCGGTCTTTGTCGTCTTCCTCTACTCAAGAGCCTATCTGAAAGAGCGTGACATGTTCCGAGGCGAGTTCTTTGTTCTGGGATTAGCCGCAACACTCGGTATGATGGTGATGGTCTCTGCGAGCAATCTGCTCACCATTTACTTGGGGCTTGAGCTGTTATCATTGTCGATGTATGCGATGGTTGCGATGAATCGTGATTCATTAGAGTCATCTGAAGCGGCGATGAAATACTTTGTTTTAGGTGCGATGGCTTCAGCGATGCTGCTCTATGGTATGTCGATGATCTACGGCGTTACCGGCTCGCTTAATCTGGCGGAGATCAGCGCAGTATTTGCCGATGGTAATCACACCACCACCGTTGCGACATTTGGTCTGGTCTTCCTGTTGGTTGGTGTTGCATTCAAGCTCGGTGCGGTTCCATTCCACATGTGGGTTCCTGATGTGTATCAAGGTTCACCAACTGCGGTAACGCTTTTCCTAAGCAGTGCGCCAAAGCTGGCTGCATTTGCAATGATGATGCGTCTTCTAGTGGATGGTCTTTCAAGCCTAGAGACAGATTGGCACGGTATTCTGGTTATTCTGTCGGTATTGTCGATAGCGATCGGTAATGTTGTTGCGATAGCTCAAACCAATATCAAACGAATGCTTGCCTATTCAGGCATCTCACACATCGGTTTCCTGTTGATGGGTATGCTTGCAGCGACACCTGAGGGTTTCTCCTCAGCGATGTACTACGCTGTGGTGTATGTATTGATGAGTCTGGGCGGCTTTGGGATGATAATCCTGATGAGTCGAAAAGGGTTTGAAGCTGATGAGCTTTCAGATTACAAAGGACTCAATGATCGTAATCCTTGGTATGCCTTGATGATGATGTTCATCATGTTCTCAATGGCGGGTGTTCCTCCTTTCCTCGGCTTCTGGGCCAAGTTTGCCGTCATCAAAGCCGTGGTTAATATCGGAATGATCAATCTTGCGATTATCGCCGTATTCTTCTCGGTCATCGGCGCGTTCTACTATCTGCGCATTATTAAATTGATGTATTTTGATAAGCCTGAAACCGATGTCGAGATTAATCCCGGCACAGATCTACGCCTTGTCTTTAGTATTAATGCGATTGCCGTACTGATTCTTGGGTTATTCCCGGATTCGTTACTCATCGCATGTCAAAACGCACTTGGGATGTAATACCGGATGACCACTCTGGAAACGAGTAGTTGGATCGTGATTGCAGTCGCCATAGTTTCGGCAAATCTTCCGTGGTTAAGCAATCGCATCTTTTTCTTCAAAGAGGCAGCCGATGGTCACAAAAAGGCGATTTGGTGCTGGTTAGAGGTGGTTGCGCTTTATCTGATTTGCGGATTCATGGCGATCGGCCTTGAGAAAAAGATGAATGGCGAGGTTTATGCGCAAGATTGGGAGTTTTACGCAACCACTTTTAGTCTTTTTGTTGTTTTCTCATTGCCCGGATTTCTCTATAAATACAATCTCAGACACCATTTCGCCAGCAACTGAACTAACCCCACAAAAAATCCGATACACTGTTGCTAAATCAACAACTGCTGTGTATTATACCGGCCAATTCAGATGCGGGGTGGAGCAGCCCGGTAGCTCGTCGGGCTCATAACCCGAAGGTCGTAGGTTCAAATCCTGCCCCCGCTACCAATTTTTACTGAAGGTAACTAGGCCCCGATTTGGGGTTTTTTTATTAGTGGCTATTGGAAATATGTTCCTAAGCTATTGAATTATAATAAGAATGGGCCTTGTGCCCATTTTTTGTTTTTGGCGAAAATATGAGTCGAAAAGAGGAGCTTGAGCAGATCATTGAACCGGCAGTTTCAGTGCTTGGATTTGAGATGCTTGGAATTGAATATGTCTCACAGGGGCGTCATTCGCTACTGCGAGTCTATATCGACTCAGAAAACGGCGTAAATGTTGACAACTGTGCAGATGCCAGTCGTCAAATAAGCGCGATTTTGGATGTAGAGGATCCAATAAAAGGTGAGTATACCCTTGAAGTCTCTTCTCCCGGAATCGATCGCCCGCTGTTTAAACCGAGCCATTTTGACAAGGTCGTCAACGAGACAGTTGCAGTGCGCTTATCCGTACCTAAAGAGGGGCGGCGCAAATTTAAGGGGGAGTTAGTTGCGGTGGATGATACTGGAATCACCATGGTAATTGACGACGAGAATTATGATATTGCCTTTTCTGAAATCGAAAAGGCTCATTTGGTGGCAAAATGGTGATACCACTTTTAAGTGGTCGACAAAAAATGTCGAACCTATGTTGATGGAGGCTGTAGAGACAAGATTATGAATAAAGAGATCCTACTTGTTGTTGATGCTGTATCGAATGAGAAGGGCGTTGATAAGGAGATTATCTTTCAAGCGATTGAGAGTGCACTTGCTACAGCAACAAAGAAGCGCCATCGTGGTGATGTTGAGATTCGTGTCGCGATTGATCGAAAAACAGGTGACTACGAAACCTTCCGTTGCTGGATGGTTATCGACGATAGCGAAACACAGCTACTTGAAGCACCTGAGCGTGAAATTACACTCGGCGCAGCACGTGAAGAGAATAGTGAGATTGAGCCTGGCGAATATATTGAAGAGCAGATCGATTCAGTAGAGTTCGGGCGTATCGCTGCACAAACCGCCAAACAGGTTATTGTGCAGAAGGTTCGTGAGGCAGAAAGAGCGCGTGTTGTTAACGCTTTCTTCGAGCGTCAGGGTGAGTTGGTCAGCGGTATTGTTAAGCGTGTTGAGCGTGGCAATATCATTCTCGACCTTGGTGACAATGTCGAAGCAATGATCCCAAGAGAACAGTCGATTCCACGTGAATCCATTCGTGCCGGGGATCGCCTGCGCGGAATTCTCTACGATGTTCGCTCAGAAGCAAGAGGTCCTCAACTGTTCCTGAGTCGAACCTCTCCCGATTTTCTGATCGAGCTATTTAAAATCGAGGTTCCTGAGATTGGTGAAGGTGTCATTGATATAATGGCCGCCTCTCGCGACCCTGGTCTTCGTGCCAAGATTGCCGTAAAAACCCGTGACAAACGTATCGATCCCGTTGGGGCGTGTGTCGGAATGCGGGGATCACGTGTGCAGTCAGTGACCAATGAGATGAACGGCGAGCGGGTTGATATCGTGCTTTGGGATGATAATCCTGCACAGTTTGTGATTAATGCGATGTCCCCTGCCGAAGTGCAATCAATTGTTGTCGATGAAGACACACACAGTATGGATATTGCGGTGACAGATGATCAGCTCTCTCAAGCGATTGGACGTGGCGGACAGAATGTTCGACTCGCCAGTGAGTTGACGGGTTGGGAATTAAACGTAATGACCGAAGAGCAGGCGATTCAGAAGAGTGAAGCCGAATCGGGAGCCATGGTTGAAATGTTCCAGAAAACCCTGAACGTGGATGAAGAGGTTGCTCTGATTCTGGTTCAAGAGGGATTCTCAACCATTGAAGAGGTCGCATATGTCCCTCTCCATGAGATGCTGGAGATCGAAGAGTTTGATGAGGATATTGTTAATGAACTACGTGTCAGGGCAAAAGATGCGTTGGTGACACGCGATATCAGTAAAGAAGAGCACGGTGGGGCAGAGCCGGAACAGGATCTACTCAATATGGAGGGTATGGATCCTGAGTTAGCAGATACACTTGCTAGCAGAGGTGTTGTCACAATGGATGATCTCGCAGAGTTAGCGGTTGATGAATTGACCGATATCGACGGGATGGACGAAGAACGTGCAGCAGCGTTGATCATGAAGGCGCGTGAACCTTGGTTTGCCGATGAACAGGCAGATTAGAGCCGGAGGTAACAGCCATGTCAGAAGTTACAATTAAAACATTTGCAGAGACAATTGATGTCCCTGTTGATCGACTCATAAAGCAGTTAAATGAGGCGAGTATTGATGTCGAAGGCCACGATGATGTGATCTCCGATGACGAAAAGGTAAAGTTTTTAAGCTACCTGCGTGAAAAACACGGGACTGCAACACCTGTTCAAGAGCGTAGCGAAGAGGCGTCAGCACCTAAAAAGATTACACTGCAACGTCGCTCGACAAGTGAGCTAAAGCAGAGTGGTTCAATGCCTGGTAGTCGCAGCAAAACCATTCCGGTTGAGGTCAGAAAGAAGCGTACCTATGTCAAGCGTAGTGCGGTTGAAGATGATGGCATTCACGATGAAGAGTTAGTAAAGCGGCTTGAGCAACAGATTCAGGACGAACGCAAGATCCGCGAAGAAGAAGAGGCGAGTCGCAAGGAAGAGGAGAGCAAGCGTCTTGAGGCAGAGCGTCTAAAGGCTGAAGAAGAGGCTCGTCTTCGTGATGAAGAGGCTCGTAAAGCTGAAGAGGTTGCACGGAAAAAGATTGAAGAGGAGGAGCGTCGTCGCATTGAAGAGGCTCGTCGTTCAGCAGAAGGTGCACCTGCAAAGGGCTCTGAGAAGCAGCAGGAACGTGATCCAGGTAGTGGCCGCAAGAAGCGCAAAAAGGGTCGCGCAAACGATGATAAAGAGCTTCATGTCGCAAGTGACAAGAGTGGCCGTCGTAAGAAGGGTCAAAAAGGAAAGCATGTTCAAGCTCCGGTCAGTCAACACGGGTTTGAAAAGCCGACAGCACCAGTCGTTCGAGAGGTTTCGATTCCAGAAACCATCACGGTAGCTGAGCTGGCATCAAAGATGTCAATCAAGGCGGCCGAAGTCATTAAAGAGATGATGAAGATGGGCAGTATGGTGACCATCAACCAGATGCTCGATCAAGAGACTGCCTCCATCATCGTTGAGGAGATGGGTCACAAGCCGATCATGCTCAAAGAGAATGCGCTTGAGGATGAAATTGTTGATCACTCAGGTCATCAAGGAGAAGAGATCACTCGCGCACCAGTTGTCACCATCATGGGTCATGTTGACCATGGTAAAACTTCACTGCTTGATTATATTCGTGAAAGCCGTGTGGCCTCAGGTGAAGCCGGTGGTATCACACAGCACATTGGCGCATACCATGTGGATACTGATCGAGGCATGATCTCCTTCCTTGATACACCAGGACATGCCGCCTTCACATCTATGAGAGCACGTGGTGCACAGGCAACCGATATTGTTGTTCTTGTTGTAGCCGCAGACGATGGGGTTATGCCGCAAACCAAAGAGGCAATCCAGCATGCACGCGCTGCGGAAGTGCCACTAATTATTGCGGTAAACAAGATCGATAAAGAGGCCGCAGATCCGGATCGGGTTAAAAACGAGCTGGCACAAGAGGATGTTATTCCTGAAGAGTGGGGTGGCGATATAATGTTTGCCCACGTTTCGGCGAAAACGGGCGAAGGTGTTGATGGGCTGCTAGAGATGATTCTGCTACAAGCTGAGGTATTAGAGCTTAAAGCGGTCGCGGATGGTCCTGCAAAAGGGATAGTCATTGAGTCGCGTTTGGATCGCGGGCGCGGTGCAGTTGCATCGGTTCTGGTACAAAACGGCTGCTTGCGTAAAGGTGATATCTTGCTCGCGGGTCAGACCTACGGCCGCATTCGTGCAATGCTTGATGAGAATGGCCAAATGATTGAATCAGCCGGTCCATCAATCCCTGTCGAGGTTTTAGGTCTATCCGGAACACCGGATGCTGGCGATACGGCGATTGTTGTTGCTGATGAGCGAAAGGCACGTGAGGTTGCACTCTTCCGCCAGGGTAAATTCCGAGATGTGAAGTTTGCACGTCAACAGCAAGCGAAGCTTGAAGAGATGTTCACTCAAATGGAAGAGGGCGAGGTCAGAACACTTAATATTATGCTTAAGGCAGATGTTCAGGGTTCAGTTGAAGCTATCCGCGATGCGTTGATTAAGCTTTCAACCTCTGAGGTTCGTGTAAAGATCGTTGCCAGTGGTGTCGGTGGAATCAATGAATCGGATGCTCATCTTGCCTTGGCATCTAATGCGGTCATGATTGGCTTTAACGTCCGTGCAGATGCTGGAGCAAAGCGCATTATTGATGAGCAGGAGATTGACCTGCATTACTACAGCGTGATCTACGACCTTCTGGATGAGGTTAAGAACGCAATGACAGGAATGCTTGCTCCTGAGTTTAAAGAAGAGATTGTCGGTCTTGCAGAGGTTCGGGATGTCTTCCGTTCGCCAAAGCTTGGTGCGATTGCCGGATGTATGGTTATTGATGGTACGGTTAAACGCAATAACCCGATCCGTGTTCTGCGTGAGAATGTTGTTATCTATGAAGGTGAGCTTGAGTCTTTGCGTCGCTTTAAAGATGATGTCAGTGAGGTGAAGTCTGGTACTGAGTGTGGTATCGGCGTTAAGAACTACAATGACGTTAAAGCCGGCGATCAGATTGAGGTTTATGAGCGCGTTCAAGTAAAACGTACGCTGTAGACTGAGACGTAACCTTGGCAAAAGATTTTGACAGAACCCGACGTATCGGTGAGCAGATCCAGCGTGAACTCGCTCAGCTCATTCAGTACGAAATGAAGGATCCTAGGTTAGGAAAAATGGTATCGGTCACGGCTGTTGAGGTTTCTCGTGATCTGTCTCATGCAAAGGTCTATATCACACAGATGATGGGCGACCATAGTATCGACGATACACTGACCGCATTGAATCGTGCTGCTGGTTTTTTGCGTAGTGAGGTGGGTCGAAGAATGTCACTGCGTATGACGCCTCAGTTTCACTTCTTTTATGATCGCTCAATCGAACGCGGTGGAGAGCTTAGCGCACTGATCGATCAAGCGATAGCTGAAGATAATTCGGGCAAGTCATAAATGGGTCGACGCCGTAAAGCAAAAGGGCGCAAGGTCGACGGGATTTTGCTTCTGAACAAACCGCATGGGATCAGTTCTAATGCGGCGCTTCAAAAGGTAAAACGTCTCTATAATGCTCAAAAGGCGGGACATACCGGTAATCTCGACCCGTTTGCGACCGGAATGTTACCCATCTGTCTGGGTGAGGCGACAAAGGTTTCGGCCTATATGCTTGATGCTGACAAAAGCTATCTCGCCACCTGCAAATTGGGGATTAAGACTGCCACGGCAGATGCTGAAGGCGAAGTTGTTGAGCAGCGTGAGGTCGGGAACTACTTAATTGAGGATATTGAACTGGTACTAGATCAGTTCAGGGGTGAAATCGAACAGGTTCCACCGATGTACTCTGCACTGAAACAGAACGGAGTACCGCTTTATAAACTGGCTCGTGACGGGATTGAGGTTGAGCGCAAGTCGAGACAGGTTAAGATCTATCATCTTGAGGTGCTCGATTATAGTGGTGATGAGCTAAAGCTTAAGGTTGATTGCTCAAAAGGCACCTACATTCGTACATTGGCTGAGGATATTGGTGAAGTGCTCGGCTGTGGTGCCCATTTAAGTGCGCTCCATAGAACACAGGTTGGCTGTTTTCATGAGGATGGTCTCTACCATCTATCACAGCTTGAACAGTTGGCCGAAGAGGGGTTTGAGACGCTGGATGATGTCCTGCTACCACCTGAAATGGCGCTTGATAGCTGGCCTGCGGTACAACTCACCGAGAACGGAGCCTACTATATCAAGCAAGGGCAGGCGATTCAGGTACCAAATGCCCCCAGCTCCGGTTGGGTAAGAATACATGGCGCTTCGGCCGAGTTTATCGGGGTCGGAACGGTGTTGTCAGACGGGCGCATAGCGCCTAAAAGGCTTTTTCATTTATGAGACGGCCTTTCGATCAGTTGATCGATAAAGATAGGGCATAAGGATAAGCCAAACTACGCGACGACGATCACTCCAATCATGGGGGGTGTCACGCTTCTAACAAGCTGTTTTATTGGGGTTTTCCTTGTTCCCCGACAGGACAACAGGTAGAATGCGCGTCTAATTTTTGGATCAATATTTTATTTAAGGGTCAAGTATCCATGTTAACAAATGAGCAAAAAGCTGAAATCGTTAAAGAATACGGCAAATCAGAAACTGATACAGGTTCACCTGAAGTGCAGATCGCACTGTTATCAGCCAATATCGATGGTCTTTCAGGCCATTTCAAAACGAATATTCATGATCACCATTCACGTCGTGGTCTGTTACGAATGGTAAGTCAGCGTCGTAAGCTGCTGGATTATCTAAAGAAAAAGGATATCGAACGCTATCGTTCAGTTATCACTCGTCTCGGTCTGCGTAAGTAAAGCCGAATCTGCAAAATAGCCATAAGGAATAAAAGCAGTGACTCCCATTACTAAAGAGTTCCAGTTTGGAGAACATACCGTAAAGCTTGAGACTGGTGAAATTGCCCGTCAAGCAAGTGGTGCCGTAATGTGTAGCATGGGCGATACCGTAGTCCTTGTTTCATGTGTTGCAATGAAAAAAGCAGTTGAAGGGCGTGATTTCTTCCCTTTAACCGTGAACTATCAAGAGCGTACCTACGCTGCTGGAAAAATTCCCGGTGGCTTCTTTAGAAGAGAAGGTCGCCCTAGTGAAAAAGAGACACTAACCGCACGTTTAATTGATCGCCCTTTGCGTCCGCTTTTCCCAAAAGGCTTCAAAAATGAGGTACAGGTTGTTGCAACCGTTGTTTCACTTGATCCTGAGATTGAGGCAGAATTGGTTGCCATGATTGGCGCAGCCGCTGCGGTTAGCCTGTCAGGTGCTCCGTTTAACGGCCCACTGGGTGCGGCACGTGTTGGCTATAAAGATGGTGAATACCTTTTGAACCCATCGATGAGCGCATTGGCTGATTCTGACCTTGACCTGATGGTTGCAGGCACACAAGACGCAATCCTAATGGTTGAATCTGAAGCAAATCTTCTAAGTGAAGAGGTGATGCTCGGTGCGGTAATGTACGGTCATGAGCAGTTACAGACGGTTATTACAGCGATTGATGAGTTTGTTGCTGAAGCTGGTGTGACTCAATGGGAGTGGAGTGCACCTGAAGAAGATACTGCACTTGCAGAGGCTGTTGCCGCAGCAGGTGAAGCCGCGATAACCGAAGCTTATCAAATCAGTGAAAAGTTGGATCGCTATGATGCGTTGAATGCGATTCGTTCAGATATCGTCGAAAAGCTCACTGACGAAGCCTCTGAACAGAGCTGGAGTGCTGCTGAAGTTGATGGTGCCATTGGCAAGCTTGAGAAGAAGATTGTTCGTGGTCGCATCATTGATGGTAATCCACGTATTGATGGTCGCGATACACGCACGGTTCGACCAATCACTGTAAAAACCGGTGTACTACCACGTACCCATGGCTCAGCACTGTTCACCCGAGGTGAGACACAAGCGATTGCTGTCACTACGCTTGGGACAACCCGCGATGCACAAATCATTGATGCCATCGAAGGTGAGCGCAAAGAGAACTTTATGCTGCACTACAACTTCCCACCTTACTGTGTTGGTGAAACCGGTATGGTCGGCAGTCCTAAGCGCCGTGAGATTGGTCATGGCAGATTGGCAAAACGTGGCGTTGCAGCAGTGATGCCATCGGTTGAAGAGTTCCCATACACTATTCGTGTCGTTTCTGAGATCACTGAATCAAACGGTTCAAGCTCAATGGCCAGCGTATGCGGAAGCAGCCTTTCAATGATGGATGCTGGTGTTCCATTAAAAGCACCTGTTGCTGGTGTTGCAATGGGGCTCATCAAAGAAGAGAACAAGTTTGCAGTATTGACCGACATCATGGGTGATGAAGATCATCTTGGTGATATGGACTTTAAAGTTGCAGGATCTGATGATGGCGTTACCGCGCTGCAAATGGATATTAAAATCACTGGCATCACTAAAGAGATTATGGAGCAAGCACTGGCACAGGCCAACGAAGCTCGTCTTCATATTCTAGGTGAAATGGCTAAAGTGATCTCATCAGCACGTGAAGAGATGTCAGATTTTGCGCCTCGCTACATCACTTTCAAAATCAATCCAGACAAGATTCGTGATGTTATCGGTAAAGGCGGTGCTACCATCCGCGCACTGACCGAAGAGACTGGAGCTGATATCGAGATTACCGATGATGGCACAGTTAAGATTGCTTCTGTTGATAATGCTGCGGGTCGTGAAGCACAGCGCCGTATCGAACAGCTTACTGCAGATGTTGAAGTGGGTGTTGTTTACGAAGGTAAGGTTGCCAAGCTGATGGACTTCGGTGCCTTTGTAACCATCCTGCCTGGAAAAGATGGTCTGGTACATATCTCTCAAATCTCAGAAGAGCGAGTTGAGAAGGTAAGTGACAAGCTGTCAGAAGGTGACATCATTAAGGTTAAAGTACTGGAAATCGACAAGCAGGGTCGTATTAGACTGAGCATGAAAGCTGTTGATGCAGATGCTTAATTAGTACTCAGTACTACCGAAAAGAGAGGGTGCTTTTTAGCACCCTTTTTTTATGTGGAAAATACTAAGGAACTCGCAAAGGCGCAAAGGCGCAAAGGCGCAAAGGCGCAAAGATCGCTAAGAAAGATATCTTTGTACTATAGTGCTTTTGTAGAGCATAAATTAGTTGTTAGTGCTATATACTGTTTTTAATTGTGAATATATTTAGTAGTGTTAACTGATATCTACGAAAAATAAAGAAGATAATAGAAATGCTTAAAATACGGATATTATTTATTGGTGTGTTTTTATTCTTGAACATGTTCTTCATTCTGACCACTTTTAACCCTTCAGGGTGGTTATATTCATTATGCATTTTTATTTTTACATTACCGTTAATCATTAATTGCCGATGGGCATACACCATTGATAAGTTAAGATCTTTATTTTCTACGATACGTGAACAATCAGATTATTTAGATAGTGAAATTAAAAATATATGGAATAGAGACTTAAACATTGTTAGAACCAGATTGATATTAATTAGAGCAAATAATAAAGAAATTCATGAACTTACAGATGCGATAAATACTATTGACGCATATTTAAGTCGAAATAATAAGTGCTTTTTATCCGTTACCAGAGGGCATATTGTAATTACTGGATGGTTACTGTTTTTTATCTTTAATGTATTTCTAGTATTGTATGGTGCAAGTGGTTTATTAGAAGGTGTCATTTACATACCAAAACGATATGGAAACGACGGAAGTTATTATTCTGGTTTTTTAGGGTACGGTATCTCAATTGTTATTATCCTCGCAGGGTTCTCATTTAATACATACTTTATTGAGAAAAGTAACAAAGCTTCGGATAAACTGAAAAAACTGGCTACGAAAATTAACACGCTATTTCTGTATTTTTGTTGGTTTGTAATTGTATTTCTTACTCTCAAAATATTTAATGAACACTTGTTTACTTATTTAAATTTCTGAGGATTTTTGTCTAGCTTATAACAACATCTTTTCCAGAATACGTTCGTAGATATCGCTCAGCGTTTTAAGGTCATCCATTGATACACATTCATTGACTTTATGGATGGTTGCATTGAGTGGTCCAAGCTCTAAAACTTGTGTGCCTGTGGGGGCGATAAAGCGCCCATCGGAGATGCCGCCCGAGGTATTGATGTCGGGTTGGTAACCTGTTACTTCCTCTATCGCTGCAACGGTTGCATCTACTAGCTCACCTTTTTCTGTAATAAACGGTTTGCCTGATAGAGACCAGGTTAATTCATAATCGAGATTGTTTTTATTAAGTATCCCTTCAACACGTTGTTTTATCGCTTCAACAGTTAGTGCTGTTGAGAACCGGAAGTTAAACAGAACCTTCATCTCGCCGGGTATGACATTATTAGCACCGGTACCGGCATTGATATTGGAAATCTGGAAAGTGGTGGGTGGGAAGTGTTCGCTTCCCTGATCCCATTCGATGGATGTTAACTCAGCGATAGCAGAAGAGGCCTTATGAATAGGGTTGTCAGCAAGGTGAGGGTAGGCGACATGCCCTTGGGTACCTTTAACAACTAATGTGCCACTTAATGATCCACGACGACCATTTTTAACACCATCTGCTATCTTTTCAGTACTCGTTGGTTCACCAACAATACACCAATCGATCTTCTCGTTTCGTGCCTCAAGGGTTTCAATCACCTTCACTGTGCCATTGATTGCATCGCCCTCTTCATCACTGGTGATGAGATAGGCGATGGAGCCTTTATGGTTTGGGTGGTTTTTAATAAATCGCTCACATGCTGTAGTGAAAGCAGCAATCGAACCCTTCATATCAGCAGCACCACGTCCATGAATATAGCCATCTTTAATGATTGCCTCAAAGGGAGGGTGATCCCATTTTGAAACATCACCTGGAGGAACCACGTCAGTATGGCCAGCAAAACATAGAAGTGGTTGCGCTTCACCGCGTCTTATCCAGAGATTGGATACATCATTAAAGTTTAATGATTCAGCACAAAAGCCAAGAGGAGTTAATCTGTCCTTAAGTAGTTGCTGACACCCGGCGTCATCGGGAGTGATGGATCGCCGAGAGATCAGTTCAGCGGCAAGATCAATGGTGTCTGTCATATAACTTATGCAATCGCGTAGTGACCACGAGATGGACTTGTTATCTGACCTTTGCGTTTTAAATAGGCTAATTGTTGGTTAAGATTTTTTGAAGCGATCCCTTTACTGCTGAGGCTTGCACGCAAATCACTGATGCTAACACTATCGCTTGATGATAAAACTTTAACAATGGCAGCGGTTAGACTTCCACGCTTACGTCCTGTGGTTGATGCTTTTGCCGTTGCTTTAGTCTTTCTTGTGGTTTTTTTACGACCAGTGATCGCAGCAATTGATTTATCAATCGCTCGCAATGCTTTTGTATGTTCAGTGATGAGTCTCTTGCGTTCCGCTTTTAATGCAACAAGTTCGGCCTGTTTTTCAGCAAGGGCTTTTTTTTGCTCTTGTTGCTCACGTCTTTTGGCCAGTTTAAAAAGTTCATTTGCAGTCATCTTGTCTATCGGCTTTTTTGCCATTTTATTACCTCTGAGATTACTATGAAGAAATAGAGTTATAGCGTCGCTATTATAAGTGCGAACAATCTAAAATATCAATTACTATAAATTCTATTGGTTTTATGGTTAATCTTTATGATGTGAGTGAAATAAAACTCATATAAATGACTAGTTTATAAATATCTGTTTGTATAGCTTTTCATTAAACCCGATTACTATACTGCCATCATTTTCAATAATCGGCCTTTTAATCAGTAATGGGTTTTCACACATTAATTCAAAAGCAGATTGAGTATCGATACTCTCTTTAACCTTCTTATCAACATTTCGCCATGTGGTACTACGTTTGTTGAGTAATGCCTCCCATCCTGACTCTTTTATCCACTCAAGCAATGTTTGATGCTGCAATCCTTTCTCGCGAATATCATAAAAGAAATAGTCTATTTGATGATGTTCAAACCAACGACGTGCTTTTCTAACAGAGTCGCAGTTACTAATACCATAAATAATCATGATTTCTCCTCCTGATATCTGATGATGACAATAATTAAAAAAGGACAGAAGATCTGTCCTGATTTAATTGGAGTTAATCAATGTTAGATGTCTCTTAACAGTTCATTGATCCCTACTTTAGAACGGGTTTTTTCATCAACCTTTTTGACAATTACGGCACAATAGAGACTGTAGGTTCCATCTTTTGATGGAAGGTTACCAGAGACAACGACAGAGCCGGCAGGAACGCGTCCATAATGAACTTCTCCGGTTTCACGATCATAGATTCTTGTGGATTGACCGATATAGACACCCATTGAGATTACCGATCCTTCCTCTACTATCACTCCTTCAACCACCTCTGAACGTGCACCGATAAAACAGTTATCTTCAATAATGGTTGGTGAGGCTTGGAGTGGTTCAAGAACTCCACCAATCCCGACTCCACCAGATAGGTGTACATTTTTTCCGATTTGGGCACAGGATCCGACAGTCGCCCAGGTATCAACCATAGTGCCACTATCGACATAAGCACCGATATTGACATAAGAGGGCATCAACACTGTGCCAGAGGCAATATAAGAGCCACGTCTTGCGGCGGCAGGCGGAACAACACGTACGCCACTTGCGGCAAACTCTTCATTACTCAGATCGCCAAATTTCGAAGGAACCTTGTCGTAGTAATTTGTATATCCATCACGAATGATTTCGTTATCACGAATTCTGAATGATAGTAATACAGCCTTCTTTAACCACTCGTTGACAACCCAGTCACCAACACCACGACGCTCAGCAACACGCTCTTTGCCGCTATCCAGTAGTGAAATAGCCTCTTCAACAGCATCCTTGATCTCTGGTGTTACGTTATTTGGTGTGATTTCGGCACGATTTTCAAAGGCCTGTTCAATGATTACTTTCAGGTTACTCATGAGTTACTCCCGGATCTCTTTTATAAAGTCAGTTATTCGTTCTGCGGCTTCAATACATTCATCGTATGATGCAACAAGTGCCATGCGGATTCTATTCTTTCCCGGATTTATTGCGTGGGCTGTTCTGGAGAGATAGCTGCCTGGCAATACGGTTATGTTTTGTTGTTGAAACAGCTTTTGTGCAAACTCTGTGTCATCCATACCTACATTTGGCCATAGATAGAAACCACCTTCTGGCTGTATAACATCTAGGTATGGTGAAAGGATATCAAGTACCGCGATATATTTTTGTCGATAGAGTTGTCGGTTTTCGATCACATGTTGCTCATCGTCCCAGGCTGCGATACTTGCCATCTGAGTGTGCGGAGGAAGCGCACAACCATGATAGGTTCGATAGAGCAAAAACTTCTTGAGAATCGTGCTGTCGCCAGCGACAAACCCAGATCTTAGTCCAGGAAGATTCGAACGCTTCGACAGACTATGAAACACAACGCATCTTTTGTAGTCATCATTCCCCATCATCTGAGCGGCTTGTAGTAGTCCGGGAGGTGGTGATGCTTCATCGAAGTAGAGTTCTGAATAGCACTCATCCGATGCAATTATAAAATCATATTTTTCTGCAAGATTGATAAGTCGTTGCATCAACTCAATCGGAGCAACTGCCCCGGTCGGGTTTGCCGGTGAGCAGAGGTAAAATAGCTGGCACCGTTGCCACTCCTCTTCAGAGACTGAATCGATATCGGGTAAGTTGTTGTTATTTGATGTTGTGTTCAAAAAATATGGTGCTGCTCCAGCAAGGAGTGTGGCGCCCTCATAGATTTGATAGAACGGGTTAGGCATCATCACCAAGGCATTGGCATCGCGATTCACCACGGTTTGAGCAAAGGCGAAGAGTGCCTCACGTGTTCCGGCAACAGGTAACACCTGCTTGTCGGGATCAATGGCTTGCTTAAGTGCGTATCTTGAGGTTAACCAGTGTGCAATCGACGCTCTAAGTGCTTCACTGCCTTTGGTTAGAGGATAGTTTGCTAATCCTGAGAGTCCCTCAATGAGTCTTTCGGTGACAAATTGAGGCGGTTTGTGTTTTGGCTCGCCGATCGAGAGGGCGATATGTGGCTTGTCTACCGGTGTAATTCCCGCTTTTAATTGGTTCAGCCGTTCAAACGGGTAGGGCTGTAGACGCTCTAAATCTTGATTCATTTTTTCGGGCTATGCTTGAAAGAGGTGGCATTATATTGGATATAGGTTTAGTCATAAACTGATAGCAACAGATTAATGGGTGTTTTTATGCATATTCATCATGTCAGTATCATTATTTCGGATATCGAGCGCTCCAAAGCCTTCTATTGTGAGATATTGGGTTTGGAACTGGCTCAGCGTCCTCAACTCGGATTTGATGGATATTGGCTAAAGATCGGTGATGCTCAAATCCATCTACTACAATTAGATAACCCTGATCCGGTTTCTGGACGGCCTGAGCATGCAGGACGTGATCGTCACTTGGCTTTGCAGGTGGATGATCTTGATATGATGCGACAAAAACTTGAGATGAGTCATATACCCTTCACTTTAAGCCGATCAGGTCGCAAGGCGCTATTTTGTCGAGATCCTGATGGAAATGGTATAGAACTTTTAGAGGGGTAGACATAAATATTTTTGTATTTCTAATGGCTGAAAAGCAATATGAAATAAGATAGAGTGTTTTTATCAGTCAATGCCCTTGGCTCTCTGGAACGATATTGTGGAAAAAGAGTTTAACAAGTTTGAAAGTTTGACCAATTCTGTTCGGCACTTTGAACGTGTAATGCGATCGGTCATGCATGTTCAGAATCGCCATGGGGATCGCATTAAAGTCAGCATCAGGGCAGGCATGGCGTTTATTGTTTTAATCGCGGTTTCGATTTTCCTTACCCTTTACAGCATGGCAACCCAAATTCAGCGGGTTTCGATCGCCGTTGGTGAGATGAATCGCTCATTTGATGTGGTTTCAGAGCGTATGGAGCGAATGGATCAACTCATGCTGTCACTTGAGGGAAATATCTCCCAGATTTCGGTTATTGCCGATACGATGCCGTTAATGGATATTGAGATGGCTAAACTCAGTAATACGATTGATTCGATGAGAAATGAGATGGCTGCAATAAGCAGTGACGTCTCTGCTGTAAAGGTTCAGAGTGAACATATGCGGGACACTTCTGCACGTATGGCGGCGGGTATCTATCGTATTAATGGTGAAGTGAACCATATGGCACAACCAGCAAGAACGCTTAATAATATGACCCCATTCATGCCATAGCAGATGTTAGGATGACGAGATTGAACGAAGAGCAGCAACTCAGACTTAATCAACAAATCGCCAAGACACTGGTTCGTCTTGAGCATGATGCTGAGCGCCATCGTGGTGCACATTTCTATCATGTTCGTCGGACTGATATCTATGTGAAGCTGGTGATTGCGCTTGTTGTTATTCTAGGACTGTTTAACATCTATTACCTTTCTCATTCGTATGATCAGATGTACAACATTGTCGATGATATTACGGATATGAATAAAAAGGTGATCAAGGTGTCCACACACATGATTAGTCTTACCGATACCATGGAGAAGGTGAATACCCATATTGATCGAATGCCGCTGGTCTCACTTTCGACAAAATCAATCTCGGACAGAATGCCGAATATTAATAATTCAATTCATAATATGTTGCTGGATATGAATTCGATCAATCATGAGATGGATAAGCTTACCGGTTCACTCGATCTTCTCAATGCTAACTTTAACAACATCACCACAGGGATTGATGTGATGGGTGGTAATGTGAATCAGCTCTCCAGACCTATGGGTGTGTTAAACAACTTCCTTCCATAAATCCCCGCTTTTTCGATGGTTCGACGCCATTGGCGCTAATTCTTAATATTGGCTTAATTATTTAAGATAAATTTCTGATTGTGTGAGTGAAATCACACGAAGCCACCCCTCATTAATACTTTTGTGTTACTTACCTAAAAAACGATTCCAATTAAGATGTTATCCAAATAAATAAGGATAGTGATTGAGATCATGCAAAATAATAACGATTCAGGTAGAGATAATATGAAAAGAGTGCAACTTTTCACCACGTTATTGGTTCTATTGCCGCTATTACTGCTTTCAGGATGTAATGACAATAGCGGTGGCTCCACTTCAACAGACAGTACATCATCACAAAATCTCAGGATTAGTAACGCTGCTCAACTTAGTGGCTCAATTACGTTATCTGGGAGCGCAGCATCCGATTTGACCGCAGTTATCTCCCCTGATCCAACAACCAGTGTAGCGGCTCATAACAGCAAAACGCTCACAAAACCTGGGTCAGACACCACATCAATAGCTCAACTACCAGCAGCATATAGTGTTCCAGTTGATACAAACGGAAACTTTTCTGCCAGTGTCCCTGCGGGAAATAACTACTCGGTTTCAATTCGGCTAAGTGGCTCCTTGGCTGCAAAGACAAGCAATAAAGCTCTGCGTGCCGCGACTGGTTCTGGTGCAGGGGTTATTGTTGGCTCAATCTCTGTTGGGCCGAATGTAACAAAAAAAATCACGCTAACTGATGCTGATTTTAAGCCTTCAGGAACCGTATCGTTCCAACTGGTTAGTCAAAAGAACAGCTCACCAGTTAGCGGTGCTTCAGTTGAGGTCTTAAGAACCGCAGAAACCTTTAATGTCACCAGTGTCGATGGCAGCATTTCGATAACGAATCTGATTCCAGGAAGACATACGCTGTTAATCAAAAAGGAGGGTTACTCTGACGTTACTCGTATCGTGAATGTCACTCCGGGAAAGAGCATTAATCTGGGACAGATAAAGATGAATTCCGAAGTGGGAGGTGTTGTCGGCCAACTACGGATTGATGGATTGGATAATCTATATGGTGTGGTTGTGTACCTCAAGGGCAGTGATGGCAGTATCTATTCAGTGCTTACAAATAGTTCCGGTGTGTTTAAGTTCAATAACATTCCGGTTGCCGAGGGCTATAGTGTCATTGCCTCAGCAAATGATTTTGTTAGTAGTAAAGAGAACGATATCAGTGTCTTTGCTCGGCAGACTACGACTGTAAACGACATTATCTTAACTCAGCCAGAGGCGACTGATACCGGAACGATCACTGGTTTTGCCCGATTTGCAGAGAAGAGCAACTTTGCTCATGCAGGAATTATTGTTTCGATTGAAGGGACTGACAAAGAGGCGATCACGGCGCGGGATGGCTCCTATATTTTAAACAATATCCCTGTTGGTACTTATATATTAAATTTCACTGATTCGACTCACCAGACCCAAACATTATCGAATGTTGTGGTAACAGCAACCTCTACAACAAAACTAGACACCATATCGCTGCAAAGCACCAATGGTGGACTTAGTGGCACGGTAGAGGATGGAAGCGGTAACCCGATGGCCAATGTCGCGGTTATTCTTGTCGAAAGTGGCGATACCACTGTGACCGATGCTCTAGGTGGCTTCACCTTTGCAACCGTTCCGGTAGGCAATTATCAGATTAGAGCCACCAAAGAGGGCTACGCTGCGGCTAGTGATAGCGTCACAATCGTTGCCGATCAAACGACAACGCTCAATCAGGCGCTGGCAATTACACCATATGCCATCTCTGGCGTGGTGAGTCTGGGCACAGATCAGACCGACCATAGCGGAGTGCTCGTCACCCTTGATGGCGCAGTCAGTCAAACCACCTCAACCGATACCGCTGGTGTCTTCAGCTTCAGTGCCGTACCGCCCGGGAACTACCAGATCCAGATATCGAATAGCGGCTATCGCTCACAGAGCCTGAGTATCGCAACAACCGCAAATACGCTCTCCTATCAGCTTCCCTACAGCGTTACGCTGGAGCCAAAAACCGGGATCCTTAAAGGGAGCGTGCAGCTACAGGGCATGAGTGATCATAGCGGTGTTATGGTCAGCGTTCTGGGAACAGCCTACACCACCCAGACCGATAAAAATGGCACCTGGTTGATGGTTTTGCCAGAGGGAACATATCAGGGCGGGATGGCCTATAGCTCACAAAACTACACAACCGATTCAAGCCAGAACAGTGCGATTACCATCACCTCTCTGACCCCTGTTACCCAGGCGGATGTGACGCTGATGCGTGATACCGGAACCATCATCAACGGCACCATCGTTGACGGCTCGGGGCTGCCAATTACACAGGCGGTTACTATTAGTGATGCCATTACCGGGGTCTCGACCACCACCTCAACCGGGAGCTTTACGCTCGCCGGGGTTGGTCTTGGGACGAATACACTTACCGCTACCACATCAGGCTACAGCAGCGGTACGCTGGCGTTGACCGTTGGCTCGGGCGATAACGATATTGCCACACTGCCGATAACGCTGATCGCAAACCACTTCAGCGGCAAGGTGACCGATGGCACCAATCCACTTGATGGGGTGACGGTGATCCTGAGTGATGCCAATACCAGCACATCAGTTACCGGAATCAATGGCACCACCGGAGAGTTTGCTTTTAGTGCCATCGCCTCTGGCAACTACAAGCTCAGCGTGAGCAAAGCCGGATATAAAACCCAAACGGTGAATGTCTTTATTCCGGCAGGGCAGAGCAGCTATGTGTTGCCATTCAATATTGACATGTCCAAGGCCTACGGAACGCTGACTGGTGTAGTGCGACTACAGAATCAGAGCGATCATAGCGGTGTTGCAGTGACCGTGGCATCAGGTGGGGCAACAACAGTGACCGATGCCAACGGTGCATGGAGCCTGTCACTGCCAGAGGGGTTCTATGTTGGCGGAGTGCAGTATAGCGCCACCAACTATATCCTCGGTGCCGATTCCGGGAATGATGTCGATGCCAACAGCAACACGGGCATTAACATTGTTGCCGATGGTCTTTCATCACTGACTACCACCACCCTGTTACGGCAAACAGGCAGCATAAGTGGGGTTGTAACCGATGGCGTTAATCTGCTCAGCGGGGTCGGTGTCTCTGTCGGTGCGATTACAACTACAACTGCTGCTGACGGCTCCTTTACGTTGGGATCAATTCCTGTCGGCGTGCATCAGGTGGCACTATCGAAGTCAGGTTATGTGCCTGCTACCACTGCCGATATCACGGTCACTTCAGGCGCTGTTGCGACGTTCGCCTCTAACCTCGTCATCAATCAGTACAGCTTCAGCGGATATATTGTTGAGGGCGTCAATGCACTAGGCGGTGTTACCGTTAGCGTTCAGGGAACATCTACCAGCGTTCAGAGCGATCTGACCACCGGACAGTTTGTGATCGGCGGCCTACAGCCTGGCAGCTACCGTATTCAGGTAAGCAAGTCGGGTTATGTATCGAGTGCGTTAGCAGTCGTTATCCCCGATCAGGGTAGCTTCACTCTGCCGTATGATGTAGAGCTGGTTAAGGCCTATGGTGTGGTAAGTGGCGTTGTTCGTCTTCAGGGACAGAGCGATCACTCCGGCGTAACCGTAACTCTGGCCGCCGATGGTACAACCACTGCCACAGACAGCAACGGTGTATGGAAGATGACCCTGCCAGAGGGGATCTATCAAGGAGGCATCAACTTCAGCGCCACCAATTACCAGCCAACCAGCGAGCCTGGCGACATTATCATCAGCGCGTCAATTGATGCTCAGGTCAGTTTGGTCGGTTTGACACGCAATACCGGGGGTATTAGCGGCACTGTTGTCGACGGAAACAGCCAACCCCTTTCAGGCGTTACAGTAACCACAGGCACCGTTCAGGCGACAACACAGGCCAACGGCAGTTTTTCACTCACCGGTCTTGCGTTTGGTGACTATCCACTATCGCTCTCACTCACCGGGTTTGCGCCTGCAACCAGCAGCGCAATCACAGTAAATGCAGGGTCAACCACCGCAATCGCCAATCCCCTTGTCATGAATCAATACAGCTTAAGTGGCAAGGTTATCGAAGGCGTGGCAGGACTCGGTGGCGCCACAGTGAGCGTCAAGGGCACAACCACCAACACCGTCACTGCCACTGATGGCACCTTTGCGCTAAACGGGCTATTGCCAGGTAGCTATCAACTGGAGATAAGCAAGGCAGGGTATATCAATAGCGCGATCGCCATCGTAATGCCAGATCAGGCAAGCTACGCGATGCTGTTTGATATTGAGATGGTCAAGGCAACAGGCGTGTTGAATGGTGTTGTTCGTTTGCAAAACGCTACCGATCATAGCGGCACCACGGTTTCGTTACCGGGTACCTCATATACCACTACCACCGATTACAACGGTAACTGGAGCATGACTATTGCCGAGGGGAGTTATCTGGGCGGTGTGCAGTACAGCCAGAGTAATTTCATCACCCATGCTAATGCGACCCAAATAGATGTCACCGCTCAAACAACCCAATCACTAACAACCGTCACCCTCAGCCGTAGTACTGGAAACCTGCTCAATATTGCGCTTAGCGATGGCACCAACGCCCTTAACGGCACCAGCGTCACCATCAGCGAATCACTGAGCGGTCAGAGCGTGACCAGCACCACAGGCAGCTTTAATCTCAATAACGTCGGCGTCGGTACCGGAATTACCCTGACTGCC
>JBNKZU010000032.1:0-31011 GCA_050301795.1 Thiohalomonadaceae bacterium
TGACGAAAAGCCAGCATCTATTAATTTATTATTTATAGAAGAGCCTGAAGCACATACCCACCCACAGATGCAGTATGTTTTTATTAACAACATTAAAACATTACTGAATGAAGGCAAAAGGAGAGAAGATGGTTGTGAAATTCACTTACAAACAATTATTACAACTCATTCATCTCATATAGTTTCTGAATCAAAATTTGACGATATTAAATATTTAAAAAAGGATTTGTCTGAGAACTCAGTAATTTCAAAAAATCTTAGTTCATTAAAAGAAGAGTATACATCTGAGGATAAAGATGAAGATGAAGAGTATCAGAAGTACTTTAAATTTCTAAAACAGTACCTGACTTTACATAGTTCTGAGCTGTTTTTTGCAGATAAAGTAATATTTATTGAGGGTAATACTGAAAGAGTTTTATTGCCAGCAATGATTAAGAAAATAGATCAGGAAGGGTGTCCTGATAATGAAATACCATTACTATCACAAAATATATCGATAATTGAGGTAGGTGCTCATTCAAAAACCTTTGAAAAGTTCATAAAATTTATTGGAATTAAAGCGCTGATAATCACTGATATAGATAGCTACTTTGAAGAGCCTAAGGTTGATAGTAATGGCGATCCTGAGCTCTATGCAAATGGGAATCCAAAATTTACTATTAAGCACTGTACTCCAATTGATGACAAGGCATCTAAAACATCAAATCATTCGCTTTTATATTTTCATGATAAATCTGAAGATGACCTTGCTTATTTTGTAGATCTACCTTTTAAGTCAAAATCTTTTGTGAATGATAATAGTAAATGGGAACAGGATGAAAATGGATATTTACTACTGGTATATCAGATTGAAGAAAACGGGTACTGTGGTCGTAGTTTTGAAGATGCATTCTTTTATCTAAACAAACCACTTCTTGGGAATGATCAAACTTTGTTTCCTTCATTAACAAAGAAATGGTTTGATAAATATATAAAGAATGATATAGACCCCTTAGAATTTTCAGAAAAAGCAGTTGGCAGCAAACCTTCTTTAGCAATCGAGATACTGTTAAACAGTGATTCAGAAAATGATCATGATTATACAAATTGGTTAGTACCTAAATATATCAAGGAAGGGTTAGAGTGGTTACGCAAAGATTAGATAATCTAGATCATAGTAAAGAATCTGAGCAGATTCTAAACTTAATAGAAGAAGGAAAAAGTTTCCTGTTAAGTGGTGGCGCAGGAAGTGGTAAAACATTTACTTTAATTGAGATAATTAGAGAATTATTAACAAGATGCTGTACATCTAATATTGCCTGTATTACCTATACTAATGCTGCCGCCGATGAAATCGGTGAAAGGATATCTCATCAAAATCTATCAATTTCAACAATTCATGAATTTCTTTGGTCAAATATTAAGTACTATCAAAGCGAGCTTAAAGAAACAATTATTGAATTAATTCTTGATGAGGATGAAAGAGGTATTCACCTTCCAGATGGAACTATCCCAAAACCGGATTATTTCAAATATTTAGAAAAGGGTATTCAATATAGGGAATACGTTAAGCTAAGCGAAGGTATCATTTCACATGATGAACTGATTATCATTGCTCATAAAATGTATGAAAATTACCCAAAGTTAAGATCAATTACAATTGATAAATATCCGTATATTTTTGTGGATGAGTATCAAGATACAGATCCACTTGTGATTGATATCCTTCTTAACTTCTTAAAAAACTACAACAAGGATAATGTGGTTGGATTCTTTGGTGATGCTATGCAATCTATCTATGACGGAAGTGTTGGTGATTTGAATGACTACCTTAACTCTATTCCTAAATCCGTTCATGAGGTTAAAAAAGAACAAAATAGGAGAAATCCGCAATTAGTAATTAATTTAGCAAATAAATTAAGAAGTGACGCTTTAACTCAGCATCCATCTGATGATGACAATGCTCCTAATATGGAGAATGGGGTAGTAAAAAGTGGTACGATCAAATTTATATATTCTGATGATGATGATCTTAATCAAGTAAGGGAATATTTAGGCTGGGATTTTTCAAATAACCTAGAAACAAAGGAATTAAACCTAACGCACAATCTCATTTCTCAAAAAGCTGGATTTGATGAGCTTATGAGAATTTATGATAGAGACCATAACCTGAGTTTTGTTAGAAGAGTTAAAGACTATATTCGTAAAAATGATATTCAGATAGACACAAAAGGTAAAACCTTTGAACAGGTTCTTGATGAGCTACATGATAGAGTTTCACCTACACATACACAACAAAGATATATAGATCAGTTCCCAAATGAGTATGCTTCGGTATTAAAATCACACTACGACTACATATCAAATATTTATGTTAATAAAGATCAATTAATCGATGATAAAAAAAACACTTCAGATGAAGAAGATCGCCCTGGAAATAAAAGAGATAACTTAATCAAACACTTATTTAAAATACAAAGAAATTTATGGCTTTACTCAAACAAAAAATATAACGACTTTATAAGAACAACAGATTTTCGTATTCAATCGTTAGCTCAAAAGGTAGAGCTCAAAGAAAATATTGAACAACTGCTTATGGATGAAACTTTATGTATTGGAGATGTTATTGATCAGGCAGATAAAGCCGGAATCGTATCCATAGATGACAAGCTGTCTGAATTCATTGAAAACAAAAAATATATTTATCAGCAAGTCGCTAATCTACCCTATCAACAATTCAAAAATCTATATAACTACATCGATGGTCATACACCATTTTCAACTCAACACAAAACGAAAGGTTCTGAATTTAAAAATATATTTGTGATACTTGATAATGGACAATGGAACAATTACAACTTTAACTATCTTTTTACTAATAATGGAACTGAAAGCGTATTAAAAAGAACACAAAAAATCTTTTATGTTTGTTGCACTAGAGCAAAAGACAATTTGGCAGTTTTTTATCATAGACCGCCATACGAAGTAGTATCTAAAGCTATTGAATGGTTTGGAGAAGATAATGTTATTAAACTATAATATATATTTTAAGTATTAGCAGTATTAATCTTATAGCTAACTACCGACTATTAATAAAAACCATAGTAAATAAGCTATAAGCTACTGCTTCGAACAACTATCTTTACTAGCACAAGCCCCGCACCCAGGGTTGTAGTTTTTACCTTTAGGATTAACCTTCATTAACCACTCCTGGAAATAGACCCAGCCGACGAGCAGGGCGACTAATCCGATTAATACAAGAAAGTGTTGCCACATTGGATTAACCAGCACTGAAGAGGCCGGCAAAGCCCATGAATGCCATTGAGAGAATACCGGCGATAATCAGGTTGATGGCAGTGCCTTTTACCAGTGCTGGGACATCGGAGATCTCCACCTCTTCCCGCATTCCGGCCATCAGTACCATCGCCAGGGTGAAGCCTGCGCCTGCACCTAGTGCAAAGACAAGTCCTTCTGTCAGTCCATAACCCTTGTTGGTGGCGAAGATTGCCAAACCAAGAATGGCACAGTTAGTGGTAATCAACGGCAGGAAGATACCCAGTGAGTCGAACAGGGCAGGGCTGAGCTTCTTTATCGCCATTTCAATGAACTGTACTGTGGATGCAATGACCACAATAAAGCTAATCAAGCGCAGGTAAGGGGCGTATATCAGTATGTATGTATTAAGGAACCACGAGCAGAGCGCGGTGATTATTAGTACAAACGTAGTTGCCAAACCAAGACGGAACGAGGTCTCAAGGCGTCCTGAAACTCCGAGGAAAGGGCACAGACCGAGGAAGTAGGCCAGTACAAAGTTGTTTACCAGCAGCGCACTGATGAAGATCCACATCAGATTTCCGAAATCCATTACGAAGCCTCCCCGCGCTGCTGTGCTACCACATCTTCAATAAACTTGGCGCGCTTCTGCGTAACCCAGTTAAAGAAGAGCAGGATAAGGCCTAATGTGATAAATCCACCTGGAGGCAGAATCATTATTACCCATGGCTCAAAGTTGTCTCCAAACAGTGAGATACCGAAGAGCTTACCTTCGCCAAGGATTTCACGCACTGCACCGAGGCTGAACAGCGCCAGCAGGAAGCCCATCGACATGCCGATGGCATCCATCACCGCCAGCTTTACACCATGGCGTGAGGCAAATGCTTCCTGACGACCCAGGATCAGGCAGTTGGCCACAATCAGTGGGATAAATGCACCCAGCTCTTTATGAATCGCTGGGAACAAAGCGAGCAGGGTGTAATCCACCACGGTGACAAAGGTTGCGATTATCACGATGTAGATCGAGATACGCACCTGTTTTGGGATCACATTACGGAAGCTGGAGACCAGGAAACTGGAGATGGTGAGTACGAAGAAGGTCGCCAGTCCCATCGCGATCGCATTCACCGCTGAGTTGGTAACCGCCAGCATTGGGCACATGCCGAGCACCTGTACAAAGACAGGATTGTCCCGCCACAGGCCTTTCATCATCTCTTCGTATGAACTGCGAGGTTTGGATGCCATTACTTATTCCCCTCAGTTTTTTTCTCATCTGTTGCTTTTTCAAGAACAGGTTCACTACCCACTTCTGGAAGTCGGTGTAACCAGCGCTCGTTACTCTCGTTAATAATTCTGACCACTGCCTTTGATGAGATGGTGACACCGGTAATGGCATCCACTTCATTATCAGCAGAGCGGGTGCCTTTTTTCACCACTACGATCTCTGGCTTAATCGCCAGATTCTTAAAGTTGTCTACAAAGCTTTGATCTTTGTAGATCTTGTCGCCCAGTCCAGGGGTTTCACGACTCTCAAGAATCTCCTGGCCAACCACACGTTGGATATCTGGTCTGTAGCCATAAAGCAGTCGGATAATATCCTGAAAGCCGGGGCCGGAGGTCTGGATTGCATAACCAACAAACTTGCCATCTTTGTCATAACCGGCATAGAGCGCTTCGTTGTCGGTCTCTTCGTCAGTTACTTTTTGCAGTTTGCCATCAATGTGGCGCATCTTCTGCATCTGGTTCACACCAGGCAGAACCTTAAAGACCGCTGCACGTAGCTCACGCGCCTTGTTCTCTTTAATGGTATCGAACGTCACCATATAGATGGCTATGATGACAATACCGGCAATAAAACCGGCGACAGCCATCGAACCGACCAGCCGTGCCATGCTGGGCTGCTTAGGGTATAAATCTTCCACTGGGATATTAACGCTGTCACTCATGATGCGTTCTCCCCGCTGTTTTTACGTCCGAACACTCGTGGCTGGGTATAGCGATCAATCAGAGGTGTGGCTGAATTCATCAACAGGATGGCGTACATCACGCCTTCAGGGAATCCACCGTAAACTCGTATCAGCACAATTAGAAAACCAACCCCAAAACCAAAGATAACCGCACCTTTAGGCGTTAACGGTGAAGTCACAGGGTCGGTTGCCATAAACAGAGCACCAATCAGCATGGCGCCGGAAAGCAGGGTAAAGATAGGTGATGGGTACTTTTCACCATCAATTCCGAATAACACCAGTGAAAAGAGACCTGCGGTAACAAATATCGATACAGGAATGCGCCAGTCGATATCACGACGCCACCATAGATATAGACCTCCAATAATCAGTAGCAGGGCACTGGTTTCACCTATCGAGCCACCGGTAGTACCAATAAGTAGATCCCACAGTGGTGTGGAGGTCTGTTGAAACTTCATTAGCCCAAGAGGTGTTGCTCCGGTGACCACGTCAAGATTTGGACTCATCAGTGGTGCAGTAAAGAGAGATGAGTGGAAGGTGAAAAAGCCAGACTCAGGGTTTACCTGTGGCCAGGTTGTCATTGCCACAGGGAAGGTCGCCAGAAGAAATGCCCGGCCAATCAGTGCTGGATTAAAGAGGTTGGCACCCAAACCACCCCATATCAGCTTGCCCAGCCCTATACTGACAACACCACCTAAAAAGGCCATCCAAAGCGGTAGTGAAGATGGCAAGGTCAGGCCTAATAATAGTCCGGTTAGTGCAGCACTGTTATCGCCTAACACCTCTTTGCGTTTTACAGGCTCGGTGAAGACCCATTCGGTCATAACCGCACCCAATATGGATGCCACCAACACCAGCAGGGCGCTTATGCCAAAAAAGTAGACTCCAGCAATGGTTGCTGGTGCAAGCGCAACCCAGACATCGCGCATTGCATTGGGAGTTGTCATGCCTTGTTTTAACAGTGGGGCAGACTTTAGTAGCAGTTTGGGATCGTGTCGCTTCAACGACTCTCTCCTTTGCGCTGTCTGAGATTGTTCTTTGCGGTTCGGATATGTTGCACTATCGGAATGTTTGATGGACACGCAAAGGTGCAGGAACCGCACTCAACACAATCCATTACATTGATATTCCGCATCTCTTCGTAAAGCCTTGCTTTGGCAAGACGTGCAAAGCGGGATGGATTCAGGAAATAGGGACACGCCTCAAGGCAACGCCCACAACGGATGCAGTTGTATTCAGTCGGCTTTGAGGTCTCGTTCGCGGTAAATGCCAGAATGCCCGATGTTCCCTTTAATACCGGCGTATCAAGGCTAGCGACCGGAGTGCCCATCATCGGGCCGCCCATGATCACCTCGCGGGTTTCATCGCGCAAACCGCCGCAGAATCGCAATACTTCTCGAACAGGTGTGCCTAACGGTACGATTAGATTGGCCGGATAGGTGATCCCGGGGCCGGAGACCGTAACCACTCGCTCAATGAGTGGCATCCCGTGTTCAAAATAGTCGGCAATCGCGACAATCGTGCCGACATTATTGACCGCAATCCCAAGATCGCGCGGGAGTTGACCTGCGGGAACCTCTTTGCCATAGATCGACTTAATCAGCATCTTCTCTGCACCCTGAGGGTATTTCACCTCCAATGAGACAACGCTAATCGGTAAATCATGAATATACTGTTTGAGTGTTTGGATCGATTCAGGTTTATTGGACTCGACACCAATGGTGGCGTGTGCTGCACCAAGCTTTTGGCGAACGATCTCAATCCCTTGAATGACGGCATCAGGTCGCTCGACCATTAAGCGGTGGTCATTGGTCAGGTAAGGCTCGCACTCTGCACCATTGATGAGTAGTTCATTGATCTGTTGACCATCTGGGATCGCGTATTTCACATGGCTTGGAAAAGCCGCACCACCCATGCCAACAATACCTGCCTGTTGCACCTCGTTGATGAACTCCTCGGTACTCATCGCTTCCCAATCCTTAGGAGAACCATGCTTGAAACGCTGTGTGGCAAAGGCATCTGCCTTAATCACGATTGCCGGGCGGAAGTTACCATCGGTGTATCTTCGGGGCGCAATCTCGGTGATTGTGCCTGAGACTGGAGAGTGAATAGCCGTTGAGATAAAACCACCCGCTTCAGCAATCAATTCGCCGCGATGAACCTTATCCCCGACAGCTACGATAGCCTTGGCCGGAGCACCAATATGTTGACCCAACGGCATGACATATTCGTCAACAAAGGGAACTCGCTGAATCATAAGATCAGCCGTTTGACCCTTGTGATCATTCGGGTGAACACCATGGTCAAAACCACCGGAGAAGAGATCAAATAGTCCCATAGAGGCTACTGTACCGTTTTATTCTTCAACACTTCGGGGTCATATCCCGCCAGTGTCATGAGTTTGGCGCGAATCTTATTCGCTGTTTCACTATGGTGGTTGGCGTTAATCGCAGCTATCTTCTCTTCATACTCTTGACGAAGGGCATCAAGTGCCAGTTGATGTTCAGCAGCGACCTCGGCCTCAATCTCAGATTGAACCTTGTCAGTAAATGGTGTCACTTCACCAGCAAGCTCTTGTAGCACTCTCCAACGGGACAATATCGAGTCGATAACCTCAATCACCGCTTCAGATGCAACCATAGTAATCACATTAGATTCATCGTCTAACATTTTGATTACAGGAGATTTATTCGCTCTTGAATTGCTACCCATGTTCAAATAGTCTGCTAATGGTGTTGGTGCAGCATCCCGATCACTATGTTGATGGAAACAGTGATCAAAACGTCTTTGGGTGCGCATCCAGTCGATGGGTAAATGAGGAGAATTATCGATTTCAACCCAATCTCTCTTTATGGATTCATTACCCTCAAGTTTTAATCGCTTTCCAAAAAGGCCATCGCTATTCGGATTGTAGCGCATTAGCGGAGAGACTCGCGTAGCAACTGCGGTCGCCGCAACACTCATAACATCAGATGGGGCTATTCCATGAAACAGGGGACTCGGCGCATAGATCTCAACCAGTGCTGGGCCATTGTAATCAAACATCTCCTGTATTGATTGATTTAAGTGTTGTGGTGCCGCAATGGAGCTTTGAGCGACAAAGGCTTTTTGACCAAACAGAGCGTGGGTAGAGAGTGCGGCATCAAGACGGTGATCGTTTGAAACCGCCAGACCACGAACTCCCTCATTCTCCAGACCAAAGCCAAGATCGCTAATGGCAATAACCTTTACAGGAAGACCGCTATTGAGCATCCACGATAGTTGGGAGAGTTGTGATCCGGCAAGTTCACGGCTATTGGCAATCACGACCAACGGTGGAACTGAATTACGCTCATCCTCATCCATTTGGTGCCAGCTAATGATTGAATTCAGTGGCTTTTGCTTGCTGACACCTCGTTTTAGCTCCTCAGCGGCATTGTGCATAAGCGCATGAGACTGACCAATCTGCTGGATCTGTCCGTGTATCATGCCCATCGACATCTCGATGAGATCACCACTGTTATTCATCAACGTGGGAACCTGAAAAGGGTTGTATGGGAAGACACCAGCCCAACTCGATTGGGTTCCTGGTGATATCGCCAGAGAGTAGCGTGAACGGCCTAAACCACTTTCGCCATGTTGTATTCGATGTTGAAGATCACCAAGCCCCTGTGCGATCTCAATCAGGCGACGCAGGCGAGGTGCATCGACACCGCTGGATTCGAGCTTTGAGGTGTTTCCGGGGATTAGCTGTATCAGATCAACATGACGACTCTTGACCTGTTGAAGCTGATGCGCCATCGAATCAAGATCCTCAACTGGAAGCGCATCAGCCAGAATAGAGCGGATCTCCTGCGTGATCTCTGTAAGATAGTCCTTAATCCGATTCAGCCATTGATGGTGATGTGGCTGTTGCAGATATTCAATTCCTGAAAGCACCATTCGTAGCGCGATCTTCTCTCCCGAACCAGCTTCAGCACCATCTCCCCCGGAGATTGTGTAGGCGCAGTGACGTGACAACATCTGTGCGGCAATCGGATTGAGGCTCTGTTTTGCAACCTGTTCAATCAGTGTTGATGCTGTGTCGGGTATCTGTTCCCAGATTTGCCAGTTTTGACGGTGTTTATTGAGTAGATCATCAGCACTCTGCTGCATGGTAATAACGCCACTGTCACAACTACTTGCACAAATACCACACCCTTTGCAGGCATCACTATTGACGGTCAGGCTTAATAGGGCGCCACCATCCTTCTGAAGCTGCTCGCCTTTGGTAAATAGCGCCTCAGTTTTATGAAGAGGTAACGAGCCAAAACGATCTGCAATCGTCATAAGCGCATGGCTCACACTCTCCAACCGTTCACCACTTAGCGGTGATTTCTGCTGTAGTTGTTCAAAGGCCTGGTTTAATAACGGCTTAAATGTAAATCGTTTCGCCGTGGCGCTTTTGACCTGTTTTGAGATTGCTGACGCGAGTTTATTGACCAGTGGACGTAGAGGGTCTGCTCCTGTGATTGCTACAAACCCATTCAATAACTCTTTTACAGAGAGTGCGGTTGCACCAATCGCACTGTCGGGACAGTGAGACCAGCAGAGGCCACAACCACTGCACTCATCACCGCGAAAGAGAGGGAGTAATGTATTGAATTGAGCATGATTTCGGAATGTTGAGCTTAGCGGCGGTACGATTCCTGTAGCAAGATAGGGATCAGCGGCGAGATGTGGATCTCCCTCGCGATAGAGCACTCCCACCTGATCCCAGAACCTAGGAAGATTGTCATATTGATCGCTGTTTTTGGTAAGGTGTTTTACCGCCATCGGCACCGAGCCGTCCCACATTGGTGTGGTAATACTATTCTCAGTGACGGGATCTAGCAGTTTCACGGTCTCATATCCCGTTTGGAGTTGCTCAGCATTTGTAGCCGAATGGTATTGCCCCCAGTGACTCTTATGTTTCTTGCGAAATTCAAGAATCTTTCGAATCTTTGCGCCCGTTGCTCTTCTGGTTTCAAAAAGATGACACACGGCACCGATGATCTTCTCATGACGTTGCTCAGGGTTTAGTCCTTCGCAGATTACATAATGTATTTGTGCCCGACCCTGATGTGATGACACTCTAGCGCTTGCTGTGTTCAGCGTATCAGCACTATCAATAACGAGCAGGATATCCGCTTGATCATTAAGAATTGTCGCCGGATTAAAGTGCCGAGGGTCGGTACAGACCAGAATATCGGCCACTTCAGATTTATGGCTGGCGGCAAAACGATCTTTACCGACGGTAATGTGATCGCATAGCGTTCCACCCCACGATTCCCAACGGTGTTCTGGGGTGGCTCTTACCTCATCTTCACTAATATTGTGCAGGATTGTCGCAATGTCATTGAGTAACAGCGTCTCAAACGCACTTCCAGAATGCGAAATTTGAAGGCTGAAATGGGAAGAGGAAAGTGGCTTCTTGGCCGCAGGGATCAGGCGCGATGATGCGTTTGGATAATCCCGCTTAAGTGAGTCGATTAACACCTGCCGTTTGGGATGATTGTGTCTGGAATCACTCTCTTCGTGGACACCAAGAAAGCGTGGAGATAATGAGATAGATTGATGATTGAGAATGTACTCACTTAAATCATCAAGATTAATGCCACTATCACCTAAGCCATAGATAATCGATTCAAGCTTTGTGGTTGCGCCAGTGGTTGCAGTGATCTCCCGCATTAGTGGTGCGTGGGTGGTATGGGCTGACAAGGCCGTTTCAAGGATGAACGAGCGTTTCGTGTGGTGCACCAATGATTTTATCTGTGTTGCTGCAAATGGCCGTAACACACGAACACCAACAATGCCGATCTTCTTTTTATGCTGCTTTCGCATCCGGTTACTCAGATCAACCAGTTGCTCTACAGCGCCACCTTGAGCAATAACTAAAAACTCAGCGTTATCGGTGTTGTGAGTAGAGAGTTGCTGATAGTGACGACCAGATAACTTTGAATAGTGCTTAAAACAGTGATTAATCTGCTCCTCAACACCATCAAGCATATAGAGCGTTGATGCGACATTACCGGTTGTAAACTCTTTGGCACTGAATAAAGCGCCATGGAGTACCGGGCGGTCTAAATCGTGCCAGCGTGGTAGTCGAGGTCGTGTATCTCCAAACAACATCTTTTGAGATGGATTGAGTGATGAAATCGTATCGGTACTACTGCCGACAAATTGATTCACCATTTCGACCGAGGGCATCTTAAACGCCTGTGAACCATAAGCGGTGAGTTGATCCATATAGATCACCACAGGTACAAGACTACGCTCCGCAATTACACGGGAGATTAGGGTTAAATCTACAGCCTCTTGTACATTTTGTGCAAATAGGGTGATCGCACCAGCTTCAGCAAGAAGATGAAGTGCTTCATGCGAATCGGCATGTGTAGAGCCGTGTCCATTTAAGGCTTGCCCGGTAACATGAACAACCAATGGCAGATGTTTTCCTGCTGCCTGCTTAAGTAGCTCAATCGCACCGGTGGCATCTGCGCCAGAGAGAAATACCGAGGCACGTTGACCAGTGAGGCATGCACCTATTGCCGCTGCCATTGCACCACGAGGACTTTCGCTATTAATAAAGGAAAGTGGTTGATTGAACAGGTTATGTTCAACTCGCTGATGTTCGTGTTTCCAGCTTAACTCGCTGTTTTTAACGGCATAGCTTCCACCCAATGCTGCCACAGTGGAGATAGCCGCTTCGCAAACCGCAACGGCGCTATTACCATCCAGAAACAGTTCTACACCATCACCAATTTGTCCACGCTCACTCGGGTCACCAAAGATTTGGCGGTAGAGTCGAATGGTTGTATCACGTAAGTTGGGCATAGCGTTCTCGATTCTCTCTCTCTTCCAGTGACTCATCGGCAAATTGATCAGATTCCAACCAGACGATAGAGCCAGTCGGACACCGGAGCGTTGGTTTCGGTGTGATGGGTAAACCGCTGTCGTAATGAATCTTGGGTAACTCATCGACCATTTCGATTAATCCTGTGGCTGCGTCAGCTGCACACTTTGCACATCCGTCACAACCCACACTGCATAGCATTGTGACTTTTTCACCGGCCAGTGGAATACTGCACTGAACAAACAGCTTCTGTTCCAGAGGTAATAATTCAAACAGGTCGCGAGGGCAAGCATCTACACAATCGCCGCAGGCGGTACACTTTTCGACATCAACAACCGGCAAGCCATTTTTATTCATATAGATAGCATCAAAGTCACACGAGACTTCACAATCTGCCAGACCGAGACAGCCCCATGAACAACCTTTTCCGCCTCCCGAAACCACAGATGCTGAACGACAACTCTCAAACCCCTGATACTCAGCAATCTGGCGTGCTTGCCCAGTTCCACCGGCGCAATGGAGGCGGGCGATGCGCTTTTCGTTCTCACCGGCATCGACACCCAGATAATCGGCAATATTGTCGATATCATCACTACTGGCTACAGTGCATTTCCCAGGCTGGATCTCCCCACTGACGACCTTTTGAGCAAAGGGTAGACACCCTGGTTCACCACAGGCACCACAGTTTGTTCCGGGTAACATCTCTTCGGTTTTGACGATTCTCGGATCTTCCTGCACCCTGAAAACCTTTGACGCAATCGCCAATATCACCCCGAAAAAGATGCCCAGTCCGGTCATGATGCTGGGAGCCGTTAAAAACGTGTTCATAGATTAGTTAAACGGCGCTGCCCGTGCGATCAGTTCATCCAAATCCTTTTCGCTTTTGTCGATAGGTAGTCCAGGATGGATGCACTTAGAGGGACAAATCTCAGCCGCTTCAACCAGATGAGCATAGGTTCCGGTAGAGAGATCGCTTAAATAGGCCTGATTATTCTCGTTATAAACAAATAAGACCGGATTAATCGCTAAACAGTCGTTACACGAGGTACATAGAGCGCTGTCGATCCACGCCTCTTCAATGATCTCATCCTCATCCGTATCGGTTTCGGCATCGGTTTCTACCGTATTAGCTGCTTCCGGTTTGGTTTCTGCTTGACTCTGAGCCTTTGGCGGCATTTTCATCGTAGCCATCGGCAGTGGGGAAGAGAGATCCATTTCCAACAAGATATCGGTTAATCGACCCATGACCTCCGCAGCAGACTCAGATTTTACTCTGGCAATCTCTGCCTGATGTGCCGCCAGGAGTTGTTCTCGTTCAATGGTAGCTTTGGCTTCAAGCTCTGTGCGGGTCTCTGCCACTGCTTTGTCGATAAAGGCATTCTTAACGCCTGCAAACTCTTGAAGCGAGTGCCAGAAATTGAGGCGATCTTTACACGCATGAATCATGGCACGGGTCACGGCGAGACGATGCAGTACATTATTCTCATCAACCGCCCAGATATAAGGGATGCGGTGATAGGTCTCTGACTCTGGGAGTTTAATAAATTCAGCGACAGGTATCAGATCACTGGAGATGCACTCTGCCGGAATGATGGCGAAGTGGTTATAGAGTCGCTCAATGAGCAGGGCATAGTCGGCAAAGGTGAAGGCAAGCTCAGTATCGATTCGGTTGCCATCACTATCGTGATAGCTGTATGGATGGATCGGCCAGTCGCGTTCAGGTTGTGGGTTGCCACTAAAATCGAACTTATCGACGCCACTGTCACCAGCCGAAGGGTTTACAAAGAAGAAGGGATGTACCCGACCCTCTAATGCAGCACCGGCAACTAGCCATGCGTTGAGACCGTTATCCTGCCCGGTTGGTCTAAGTCCGATATTGATTAAATGGAGACTGGTTCGGGTGGCATCCAATGCTGAGGTGTAGCGTTGTATCAGGTGTTGATGCCGAGCTGCTGAAGCTTGTGATACCACAGCCTGACGATGGCTGATACCGAGATAACCCAATTCGGTTCGGTAGCTATTAAACGGATCTTCTTCTGATGAAGCCCCGGGGTTGTTATGTGCCTGAACCCGTACAAATACCTGCACTGGGCGACCTGAATTGAGCAGTCTTGAGAATGAACTCATGCCAGATGTGGCAGCATGATCCGCCGATTCAAAGGCAATGACTGTTGGAACCAGCAGTAACTCGTCCTGAGAGAAGGCTTCCCAGCTAAAATTCTCGAACCAGGGATCGTGAACGGCTGCATCGTAGATGTTTTGAGTCTCCAGATCGGCTGTTCGTACCGACTTAAATACATCGGCAAGGCGCGATGCTGACTCATCAAACAGTCTCATTGCGCGATCACAAGGATCATCAGAAACCAGGGTCTCGATATCCTTTCTTGAATTGAGCCAGGGTTCATCAAGAGAACCATTGTGTATAAATTGAACAATCGTTTTCTGGTGACGATATTTTTCAAGCACCTCAAGCGTTTTTTCGATACGTTGCTTGCGCTGAGGTGACATCACCAAAGAGCCTTGAGAGTGTTTCATCACCTTCGAGAGTACCGCCGTATCAATTCGATCAGTTGCCCCGATACTCTGCTTCAGTTGTTCAGGTTTGCGTGACTCTTCAGATTTGTTCCAGTCCACATCAAGCAGTGATTTGAGATCGTTAATATGGCTATCGATCTCTTTTAGGAACCTCTTATGACGTGGCTCAACCTTACAAGCAACCACGTGCATTAACAGGTGAATGGCAGGATAGCGCCCATAGGATAAAAGTTGTCCGCCAGCAGGAATGGTGCTCAACAGTGATTCGATATCTTCAGCGAGTTTTTGTTGATTCTGTTTTTCAAGCTTTAGATGCTTAATCAGTGCGTCAGATGAGGTTTTGATGTTGGATAAGGCATCAACCGGACCGTCAATATCACGAATGCGATCTCTGATATCACGTTCAATCCACCCGATATTATCTTTCAGGATGGTTGCATCATCCGGACGACTGGACATTGAATCGACGCAATCGCTAAGTAGCTGCCCAAGAGGCTTTGTTAGCTCTGAGGCTTCTGTCGTTGATTCTGCCAGTGCAGGTGGCATTAGAAACAACGGATAGTCATATCTTAATCGACTGGTGTCACGAAACGGCGCTAACAGTGCAGGTAACAGGTTGTTACCAACAGCTTTAAGCGCTGAAGCGGCATCCGGGTTACCCAGATGGAAATGTCGCAGCGTTCTTAGTATCGATTCGGTTGTTTCTGCATCTTGAATTGCAGCCGAGAGCGATGGCAGATCACTGCTTTCAGGTGCCGATGAGATGTGAACTACATTCGAGCTCATAAAATCACTACCTAAATAGAAAATTGGTCGAGAGCGTTGTTCAGAGCGGTGATCTTTTGTTCGTTAGAGGTATTCATTCCAACGCTCGAAAAATCTTCATATACAGGAACGCTCTCATCTTGGAACAGGATACCCAAAGGTAGCTGCTCCTCATCTTTGGCCAGCTTCATCGCGTGTAACCAGTCAGCAGGATCATGCTCAACACTGTTTTTGAAAACACGCTTCACGGAGTCATCCAGTGCGAGGTTATTCTCATGCTCAAGCAAAACAAACTTGTCAGGATTATCCTGTAGTGGTTTACAGAAATCGTTTGAGAATACCGGGCAGCGTTGCAGGATACGTACAAAACTGGTGCCACGATGCTGGTGAGCACGTTTAATGGTTTCGAACAGCAGTGGTGGATTCCAGTCAACAACCTGAGCCACAAATGAAACACCAGTGATTCCGAGCGTTATAGTTAGTGGATTAAGAGCCTTTACCGGCGCGCCAAAAGGGTGAGTATTGGTCTTCATTCCTGATGGACTGGTCGGTGAGGTCTGCTTTTTGGTCAGACCATAGATGGCGTTATCAAAGATCAGGATCACCATGTCCATATTAAGACGCAGGGAGTGGATCCATGGACCCGCACCGATAGAGAAACAGTCACCATCACCGGTAGCCACCCAAACATCCAGATCAGGACGACGAGATTTAATACCATTGGCAAAGGGGAGTGCCCGGCCATGAAGTCCGTGGAAACCGTAGGTACCCATGTAGTGTGGGAGACGGCTTGAACAACCGATACCTGAAACCGCCACACTCTTCTCGGGTGGAAGCTGTGCATCACGCAGTACACGATGTACTGTGTTTAAAACTGCAAAATCACCACAACCAGGACACCAGCGAGCTTCACCGCCGGCATAGTCACCTAGTGTGAAATAACGTTCAAATACATCTAAAGACCAGTCCGCTTTTAATCCAAACATCGTGCGAACCTCCTATGAATTCTTAAGTTGTTCAAGACGTCCAGTCAGGGCTTCATAAATGATGCCTGGCTGGAGAGGGTGGCCATAAACTACTGACCAACAATCAACGTCAACAAGGGTTTGAGCACGCAAAATATTTGCAAGCTGCGCATAACGGCGATTCTCTTCGGTGATCTGTGGATCGCCGACTTTATCGCTGTAGTTAATCTCGACCGTAATCACTTTCTTGAAGCGTGAGAAGATCTCTTTCAAGCCAGGCTCCAGTGGTGACAGGAAACGTAGATGAATAGATGAAACGCTCTTGCCTTCATCACGCATGATATCCACAGCCTCTTCAATCGCACCCAAGGTTGAACCCCAGCCAACAACCAGCATGTCACCTGACTCGTCACCATGAATCTTAGGTGGCTTCAGGGTGCTCTGAATCGTTGCCAGTTTACGGCTACGATGCTCCATCGTCTTCTGGTTTGTATCAGAGTCGTAAGCTACTTTGGAGCGCTCTGTGTGTGACAGACCAGTCAGAACATACATCCCGTTTGGCTGACCAGGAATAGGGCGCTGTGACAGACCTGTTTGTGGATCCCAATCATAGGCAGGAACATTTTTATCCCATTCTGATTGATCGATTGGGTCAGAGAGCCACTCTTCCTGTGGATCCGGGCGTTCCCATGGTTGTACACCCGTTGCCAGGTTGGCATCGGTTAACATGATCACTGGAGTACGGAAGGCTTCTGTGAGCTTACGTGCCAAAATGACATAGTGGAAACACTCTTCGATTGTTGCTGCTGCAATAATAATCTTTGGCGCATCACCTGGCTCACCATATAAAGAGGAGAGCAGGTCTGCCTGTTCAACCTTGGTTGGTAGACCGGTTGAGGGACCTCCGCGCTGCACATTGATAATCACAAGTGGTATTTCGGCCATACAAGCGATACCGATGATCTCGGTCTTTAGCGCCATGCCCGGGCCGGATGTGATGGTACAGGCGGTTTTGCCTGCATAAGAGGCACCAACTGCAAAACCAATTGCTGCAATCTCATCCTCAGCCTGGTGGATAAAGCCGCCAGCTTCCGGATAGATCTCCGCAAGGTAGTGGGTTGCTGAGGTTGCAGGTGTAATAGGGTACATCGATACCAGCTCTATACCGGCACCAACCACACCGAGACCAACAGCAGTGTTACCGTTGGTCACAACCATTTTTTTAGTCTCACCTTCATGTTTATAAGGTGGGATTTCATAATGGTATTCAACATTTGCGGCAGCAAAGGCATAGCCAGTATCAAACAGATCCTGATTGATCTTTACCACCTTGTCACCTTTACGGTAGAAGGCATTGTAGATCTCAGCATGTCCCAATTTGACATCGCGTGAATAGATATAGCTGAGCATCCCCAGCACAAACATATTCTTTCCTTTGCGAGGATTATCCATAATCTTCTTGCACTCCTCATCCATTGCCAGTTCGTGAACAATCAGACCGTTTTCACGGAACTCTTTCACCGCCTTGGCATAGGCTTCACGAATATCCTGCTGAGGATCCGACTCCCACTTGTTATCAAGCAGAACCACCGTGCCGTTCTTATAGGCACCATTGGCAATACGTGAGTAGAGAACCTGCTCGTTGAATGCGATAACCAGATCCGCCTCGTTACCCATATTGGTCATATATTTCGAACCAAAACGGATGCGGATACCACTGGCACCAGCAGGAGAACGCGCTGGTGGTTGAATCTCTGCTGGGATGATCTCTACAGTCCAGACACCATTTCCCATTTTGCCACTGACTGCACCGAAGGTTTGTCCACATTTTTGTGCACCTTCGCCAGAATCACTGACTATCTCAACGATATGCTCGTTGAGTACGATTGCTTTTGAACCGTCCTTAGTTGACACAGAATTATCTACTGCTGAATTCGTCATGCTAACTCAGACCCTTAAAATTGAAATATGAATACTCTTTAAATACAAAGAGATACGAATGTATTCTAACGTAATATATAAGAAACTATTTTATGATTCCTTATCTATTAACCAAAATCTTTTTTTACCCATCGACAATATGAGCTACCGCTTCTGAAACTAATCGCAAATTGTGCGACGTTCTGCGCTTTACCCCTGATATGTCCAAGCTGGATTAAATCAAGCTGTTCTAGCAGTTTGTCATTTTTTTATCGCTGCAGCCGTTGACGTAGTGTCGAAGCAAGCGGCGGATAATGACAAATAATTCACATAGCGTCAAACTAGACGGAAAACCTAATAAGCGCATTTAGTCGCATTTAATAACTATTCAAAACATTTGGCGACAATGTCACGGATTTGCCGAAATTAAGAAAATAATCATATAGCAAAACAGCGCGTTAAATGATCACCTTAATGCCTGTTTGTATTCGTCCATAAAGTGATAGAGCGAGCTGTCGAGCACTTTCATTGCGCCATCTAACAGGTGGCAACGACCGCCACCAGGTAGGAATTGGCACAGATTTATCAGTGCATCGAGGTCTTCCTGATCACCTTTGCCGGTATCAATTCGATGCAAAAGCTCTGCGGCATAGTAAGTTCCGGTTTTGCAAGGTGGACACTGTCCGCAAGAGGAGTGTGCAAAGAACTGAATATACTCTGTAACCCTTTTTACGATTCCGGTTCCTTCTGAGACCACAATCATCGCGCCGGTTCCAAGACTGGAGTGTCGTGTTTTAACCGATTCAAAGTCTAATGGTACGTCCAGGTCTTCTGGTGTTAGTAACGTATTTGACGGCCCACCCGTAAAGATCGCCTTAAGTCGTTTGCCCAGCAGCATTCCACCACCGAATTGATCAATGAGAACATTGAGTGGAGTTCCCATGGGGAGTTCGTAGGTTCCCGGGTGAAGCACATCGCCACTTAAACAATAGATCTTTGTTCCTGAGTTTCTACCAAGACCAAGCTGGTGGTACCACTCAGCCCCGTTTCGCAGGATATGCGAAACATTTGCAAGGGTCTCGATGTTATTGATCAGTGTTGGGCAACCATGTACTCCGAACTCTGCCGGAAAAGGTGGTTTGCCACGTGGAAACGGAAATTTGCCCTCAACCGACTCAATCGCTGCTGTCTCTTCACCGCCTATATAGTGCCCTGAACTGGCTACAACTGAGTAATCAAAGGTTTTGTTCGGATAGAGAGCCGTGATCTTTTGATAGATTGGATGTGATTGCCATTGCAAAATGGCTTCGCGCATATTGCGGTGTGATGCCTGTTGTTCTGGATTGATATAAAAGACAATCTTGTTAATCCTCGTTGCCAATGCGGCAATCGTGGCACCCTCAATAACTTGATGCGGTGTCTCTTCGAGGAGCAGTTGATCCTTAAATGTGCCCGGTTCATCTTCATTGCCGTTGCAAATTAGGTATCGGTCACCATCACTTTGATTTTGAGCGACAAACTCCCATTTTTTATAGGTTGGGAAACCACTACCACCCAAACCTAACAGGCCAGCCTCTTTAATGATTTCGATGATTTGGTCAATATTCAGAAGTGCATTTTCTAAGCCATCACCACCAAAGCCACTCATCCAACGCTCAATATCGGGGCCAATACGACACTCGGGATGTAGCAGAACCTGGTTTAATGGCACCTTGTCGTTACTCATCTCTGCTCACCATCACTGTTACGATCAACGCCATCATATCCGGTATTACCTCTATATTTGGCACACTCAGGAAACAGCATGGGGCCTTTTCTATCCATCGGGAGTCCTGATAGTGAAATCTGTCGACGCCAATTGCTTAGGTGTTCCATCGTGACCTTGTTGTGACTACGTGCGCCACTTTTACTCGCCGCATGTTTTCCGGCACGACGACCAAAACAGATGATCTCAAGCAGTGCATTACCCATTAATCGGTTTTTACCATGAATTCCGCCACTAACCTCACCGACACTGTAGAGGCCAGGAACCGTTGATTGGCCATAGTTGTCAATCTTTACGCCACCATTTTGGTAATGGAGGGTAGGGTAGACAAGCATTGGTGTGGTTTTCGGATCAACCCCACACTTTTTGCCTAACTCAAGCAGTTTGGGGAAGCGTTGGTCGATAATACCGGGTTGGCGATATTCAATTCCGGGCGTATCCAACCAGACTCCAGTGCCTTCCAGTCCGAATGTTACACCGCGCCCCTCAGCACATTCACGTAAAATGGCCGCAGCGACGTGATCCCTCGGCATGAGTTCGTCAACAAATCGCTCTCCATGAGCGTTTAATAGATAGGTTCCTGCTGAACGAATGCCTTCAGTAATTAAGGTTCCTGCCATGTGATGAGGATAGGCCAGTCCTGTTGGATGGTATTGAAATGAGTCGAGTTCGCGAAGTTTTGCGCCTAAGCGATACGCCATTGTGAGCCCATCACCTGTGGCGCCAAAATGGTTTGATGTTGGGAAACCATTGAGATGCATACGCCCAATTCCACCTGTCGCCAGGATTACCGTGGTGGCCATGATCTGAATGTAGCGCTCATCTTTAAGCGACAGAACAACGGCGCCAGCACAGTGACCCGTTTCGTTGATCAAAAGCTCTACAACCGGCTCATACTGACGGATAGTGATGCGACTATTGAATACTGCTTCACGAAGAACCCGCATCATCTCAAGCCCGGTGTAATCACGATAAAACGCAACTCTGGATGCAGAAGTGCCTCCGGCACGACGAGTAAGCAGGTTTCCATAGTCATCTAGGTCAAACTGCATCCCCTGTCGAATTAACCATCGAATGGTTTCAGGCCCCTCTAAAGCGAGTTGTGACACCAGGTTTGGTTCAGAAAGCCCATGGCCAGCCTTCATGGTGTCGTTAAAATGCATTTGTGGGGTATCGTCAGGATCAATCGAAGCCTGGATACCACCTTCAGCCATTACGGTATTGCTATCACCCAGTCGTAGCTTGGTGGCTAGAATGACCCGTGCGCCCGATTGCACGGCCTCTAATGCTGCAGCACAGCCAGCGCCGCCGCCACCGATCACCAGAACATCTGTTGTGATGACCTCGGCTCCTGCAAGATCGGCCTCATCAATTCGTGCATCCGCTTGAAGGAGTCGTGCTAATTCGACGTGACACTTATCACCCCGATTGACACCAATCTCCAGCGTCGTAGTGGATTCGTTTTTATGATCCGGATGATAGGCGCGAAGCAACGCATTGACATCCTGTTCTTTAGCCGGTGGTGGTAACTCTTTATTGAAAGGATAGTTACCAAGAGATTGTTCGTATGGAATACCTTTTATCATATTATATTCAATGGCTTAGAAGCTATTCCTCAGAAACGTAATTAGATATGTCAACCTTAAATTCTCCAGTACGAATCTGCTCGATACGGTGAATAAGATTGGCAGGGCGGGTGTGGAAATAGGCCGTGACACGACGCGAGAAAAGCCCCACATGATTTGGTGAGATATTTTCTGGGCAGCCGGTCATGCAGAGGTTGCACATCACACATTCGATAAAAAGCTCACCGGCTTCACGATAATTTCCGGAATTGGCCAGCTTGACCCCCAATTCAACATCGATCCCTTTAGGACAGGCCTTTACACAGCCGTGACATTGACGACACGATTTTGCCTCTGGAAAGATACGTTTGTAATGAGACTGGATATCCCAAGAATTTTTGATTTGTCCGAGGTTGTAGATTTGATGAGGAGGGTTCGGAAAATCGAGAAACATCACCTCCATCCCTTCTTCAACGAGGGTTCGGCAACCCAAAGCCATCTCAACTTCGCTATTCCCTTTTCGACGCAGCATTACCCGACAGGAGCCACAGACACCATCCAGACAACCGACTCCCTTCACACGAGGGATACCCGCATGCCATAGCGCCTGAATAACAGATAACTCTTTTGGCGCAGTTAATTCAACGCCATCGATTATAAGTGCGACTTCATCTTGTATTTGATTGCTCATCAAGAAATATGTCCAGAAATAGAGCAGGGAATTGTACAGGATATTATTTCAGTTACCTCTAATAATGTTTATGTATTGAAATTATTCATCCTATGGTGATGCTTTATTAAATATTTCATATTCTACAATGAGATATCCGCAGTAGTTCGGGTAAATGCTGATACAATAGCCAGCCATTTTGTTCTGAACACTCAAGCTTTAAATCATGAAGTTTTATATAAAAACCCTTGGCTGTAAGGTGAACTGGCTCGATTCAGCGCGTGTGACCTCTGCGCTACAGAGCGCCGGTCATCTGTTGGTTGATTCTGAGAATGAAGCGGATCATGTGTTTATCAACACCTGTACCGTCACCGCTGAAGCTGATCGAAAATCACGTCAAATTGCCCAATCATCACTCAATCGTGACAAACATGTCTCGGTTATGGGGTGTAGTCCGCGTGTGAATCAAGCGATTTGGGACAAAAAAAGTGATAAATCAACCGTCTTTACGAATGAAAATCAATTATTTCGATATTTCGATATCAATGTCGATGAATTACCTTATCCGCTATCAACTGGCCGTACTCGATACCCTATAGCAATACAGAGAGGGTGTGATAATCACTGTAGTTTTTGTATCACAAAGGTTGCCAGAGGAGGTCACATCAATATCCCATCTGCCACAATCATTGATCAGATTAAATATGCCCAGGATCAGGGCATTAAAGAGATTGTCTTAACCGGTATCAATCTAGCAGCTTGGGGCTGTGACGATACAAATCAGCCCGAGCAGTCAAAATTTGACCAGCTAATTGAACAGATATTGAATGAAACCTCGATATCCCGAATCCGACTGTCGTCGTTGGGGCCGGAGTATATTAATGATCGCTTTTTTGACCTGTTTAGTGATGAGAGGCTGTGTGACTATCTTCACTTATCGGTTCAGAGTGGTTCAAACACCGTTTTGAAGCGGATGCAGCGCAATCATGGAACCGATGAGATCATCAACATAGGCGAAAAAGCACGAAAGGTGAGACCTGATACTGGAATTGCATGCGATATGATCATCGGATTTCCCGGTGAAAGCGATGACGAGTTTAAACAAACTCAGGCATTTATTAACACCGTTCAATTCTCAAAAATGCATGTATTTCCTTTTTCAATGCGAGAAGGAACAGAAGCAGCCAAATACAAAGGGCAACTAGATGGGCATCTAAAGAAAGAGCGGGCATCATTGATTCGAGAACGTGCAGCGCAATTACGAAAGTTGTTCCTACAGTCACAAATCGGAAAACAGCACGCAGTTTTAACCGAAGGAAATCACACTGGGCTGACTGGTAACTATATCCGTGTCGAAATACCCAACTCTGCGGAAGGTGAGATTAAAACAGTTACCTTATCTGAGGATGTTATCCTCCAGTAGCCTGACTAAAACCTGGTGATCGTATTACCAGCGCCGTTATCTGTAATGGTTGGAGAAAGATTGGCTGGAAAAGTGACCGTATTGGTATCGCCAGCAAAGGTAATGGCAGACAGTGAAGCTGATGAACTTAAAGTGACATTATTCCCACTGCCATTAATTCTCATTGTCCCAACAGTGCCATAAACCGAAATCGTGTTCGTGCTTCCATTAATGGTCAGGTTATAAGTGTAGCTATTATTCGCTGTTGTGGTGCTTTGGTTAGAATCAATCGTAATGGTCTGAATTTGTCTTGAAGCACCACTGGTTGAATCAGACTCTTCACATGCAGTTAATGAAAAAAGCATGAAAAGGGTAAACAGGAAATTTCTCACTAATGTCACTCACATCAAAAAACGTAATTATCATTTGTGTTCCTTAAACACAGGTGAAAAAAAAGATAAAAGCAACTGGTTTCAAGACAGGACGAATAGTTTATTTGTCAGTGAAGATGCAACAGTTTCTTAAGATTTTTTTGGATACTTCACTTATCAAAGCTTTTAGAAAGGCATGTTTGTGTGAGGGGCAGTGTAAAGAAGGTCCTCCTGTCATCTACCGAAAAAACCACATATATAGCGCCTTACAGCCTTATTTGCCTTTGTATATCTGAAACTTTACATAATATATATTCCTGGGAAGTTGGACATTTTGTCCAGGAGCAGGGTAGCAGCGTGTAGGTCACCAGTTGGCAGCATAGAACCGATTACAAAAACGAAGGAAGCAGCGACGTGACGGAATACACTCATCCACTTTTCACGCATTTCTGGACTCTTAGTTCTCTCAGCATTTTTAGCTGCAATTATCTCAAGAACATCAACATCCAATAGGTCAGCAAGTTTCAAACACAAGTCATCAGATATAGATTTCCCTTGCCTAAATGTACTCACATGAGCGGGGGCTATTCCAAGTCGAAAAGCTGTCTGACGGTCAGAATTAGTGATCGCTTTCGCGTCATCAAGATAGTCATTGATGGTTTTCATATTACGGCCTCTTTGTTGGTACCGTAAAAATAGTCTTACCGCAAGAAATATACAACCGTTAGAGTATTCTTGCCCCCGTAAGATATTTCTGTCATGATCCGGATCGTCTTAAACAGACGATGCTTCCTTGTTGGCGGTGGTGGGAGTGGCAGCTCCCCCACCATTTAAGCCCAGGGAACCATAAAAACCAACAAGGAGATAATTAATGAAAGAGCTTAAATATAGTTTTCCCCCGCCATCAGCACCCTTAATGCCTCTATATATTGGCACTGGTTCGCTGGAAAAATACAATACTCAGACTCTTGAAGCCATCCTTCACCAAACTAGCAAAACGCTTTCACATCACAGAAACCGCCATTTATCAGCTATGCAATTTGAAGAAATGAAGAGCATTAGTCTTCAAGTTGCTACCCGCATATCTAATCGTTGGTTGTGTAAGTGATGAGTACAGATAACGTCATAAATCTCAATCAGCGAAGAGAAAAAGCATTTATGCATGAATTCTTTGATTTTGAGATTATGGAAGGGCAGGTAGTCGCTTCATGGTACATGTTGCATCAGTATATTAATGCATGTCCTGATGAGTTGAGTGATATCACTCAAGGCTTAAGAGTTGGATTGATCTTCGCGGCTAAACAGGCAAAAGAAGCTAGATGTGAACGCGACCATGAAACACTAATGTTTCTTTCTGACTTGGTGCTGAATTACGGATAAATGAGCAAACTGACATGGAATTTATCAGGTTTATAAAGTCTATCCCCATCACTATCTGGCTTCTGGCCATCATCGGTTTTCTGTCACTTCTGGAGGCGTATGTATGGCCATTGTGGTAGAACTGACCCTTGCCTTTATTCTTGGAATGGCCGTTGTCTTTGTTATTTTTTATCGTGGCACTCGGGGCATAGAAAAAAAGATCCCCACCCGATATTCAATACATTTGATCGATGGTGATCGTGAAATCACTCTACTCGACATTCCTTCAGCCTACGCCAGAGGATTGGCTCTATACCAGGGGGAACCTGAAACCGACGGTAAACTACGTTTTAAAACCATACTCAAAGGGAAGAACCACATAGATATAGTTGTGACGTTGGAGTGGGACAGGTGACAGCCGCCGCACTTACACGCTTTCAGCTACACCGCCAAAAATCATTTGATCATGATTTCGAGGGAATGCCCAAGCTCTTGAATAAAGCGACGACTCGACTCAACAAACTATTTTATGGCCGGATGTCATGGAACATAAAGAGCATTAAGGGAATGATTGCAGCTTCAAGATTACGATATCACGCCAAGGGTATCAGCAATACACGAAAAGCCAGAGATCAACGCTACCACACAGATTATCAGGTACTAAAAGTGTTGTTATCTCGGCTTAATATTCAGCCAAAACACAATGAGTTTTCATGGCTTCAAGTTAGATGGACTGCTATAGAAGATATATGCTCTCTTACAGGGTTCTCCCGCTCTACTGTAAACGACAGTCTGTCCAGATTAACTAAAGCCGATATTCTGCGAACAAAGCGACGGAAAAACCCAACTAAAGATCGGGAGTGGGTGGCGGTACGTTGGATAACCTCAACACTTTTTGAAATGTTGGGCTTGGGTACATGGCTAAAGAATCAGAAATCAGGGCGATACAAACAGACTGCACCGGAGCCAGTGCCGGATGATCCTTCGCTTGACGCGATCAGTGATCCGGCACTTCGAACGGCGGTGGCACGATTAAAACGACATAGAACCCGCAATAGTGATCCCCCCGATGAAAATACAGATAAACAAGAGCGATCACAGTGATAGAACCAGACTTCACAGGATGCCCCGTCTTCGCTTTTCAGTATTTAGTGAGTCATTACCAATATTCAGAAAGAAATCCTCCAGATGGGGCTTAGAATGACCACGAAAGCCCATTTTAACCCGTCACTTCGACGGGTTTTTTTATCACTAACGATTATTAAATCGGACTTACTATCACGTTGATCATGTATTTGTAGATAAATCGTACTAAGTACCCCCTTTAAATCGGGCGCACAATTCCTTGATAATCTATAACTGCAATAAGGAGAGCTTCGCTCCCCCTCATTGATGGGTGGAGAGTAACGGAAAAGTAGATCTACTATTTAACGTAACGGGGACACCGTGGCGCAAAAATAAAAAAGGTCTGCGGCTATAGAATCAAGAACTGTGCCAATTATTGCTTAGTGAGAGTGTATGTTGGTGTGGTGTCCGTTATCAGGTTATACCATTCAGTAGTATTTGACGTTGGGAATGTGGCATAGATAGTCCCAGTATCACCAGTACCATCTATCGATTCACCATTACAGTCAGCAAGTAAATTATCAGTCGTAACTACGATGGTGACAGCGTGTTTTTCACCAGTGTTAACCGTTTCATCAAAGGTATAGGTTCCGGTCATTCTTTCATCAAGTGATGATTCACTCCATGTGCCATTACTATTAAATGTATATGTCTCGACACACTGGCTATTTGGGTATGTATAAGCCCACGTGCCGATGATTGAATTAGTTGTTGTATCACTACTATCACCTGAATCATTACAACCAGTGATTAGTAGAATAAATAGTGACAGTCCGATGAATGCTGATTTCATCAAATAACTCCTTTTTCCATAATGAGTGATTGAGTCTATACTATCCCCAGCCAACAGGAAACAGCGACCACAGGAAGCATTCACAACCCACTAAGTGAATGAGGTCATCAATGAAAGAACAGTTAGCACAACTCAAGCAAACAGTATCTGAAATCAGAGCTGTATCTAATATCAATCCCGGAAAAAAAATCGCGCTATCAGAAATAGCGTTGGAACAGTCTCTCTCTCTACTCGAAAGCATTACAGAAGAGATAGAGACTCTAAAACAGGTAAAAGTGGAATATGTCGAAGAGGTGAATCATGCCTAGAGATATAAATCCTGATGTCGGTACATGTAAGTGCCGAAAGTGTGAGGGTACGGCCAAAATCAGACACATAAAAGGGAACCCAAAGGCAGCCCGTTACCTGAACTGCAAATGTGGCACAGATAGAGCCATGAACAGTGAACAACAGGCCATACTGGATGAGTGGATCGATAAGCACGGCCAGATGTCCAGCCCCGATTTAGCCACGCCCGATGACAAGGGTCAGTCCGAACCATCCAAACCAGCGCAAAAAGCGATACCAGAAAAAGATCCGGAGAAAAAGCATCCCGGTTTTTTCAGCCGCTTCATCAGTGATGGAAACAAACAATTAAATGAAATGTTTAGGGGTGGCGGTGATGAGTGAGGTGACAGAGAAAAAGCAAGAGCAAATACCATCCATACCTGATGAAGCAAAGGCGATACTAGATCAGGTAGAAACCCCCGTTGGAAATGACACACTGGAAGAAGAGTCAGAGGGTGTTGTCATAACAGAGGAATCATACACTGATGAGATGGCGAATGATGAAGCGCAGTGGTTAGTCGGTGCTGTAGCTGATGGCGTCGAAAAGTTCTGGCCAATGCTGCAATATGAAGACTCTATCCGGTTAAAAGTTGCAGGTGCCACAGCTCCCGTATTTAAAAAATATGGCGGTGTGCTTCCGCCTTGGTTGGCCGTATGGAAAGAAGAAATAGGGCTGGCAATAGTTCTAGGCGGGGTCGCGTTCCAGAGTATTCGTGCTGTCCGGCATTACAATGCAGAAGTTGCGGCTCAGGGAAAGAAAGAGGGACAGCCCGAAGGTAAGCCCGGACACATGGGGGGCACAGATGGCCAGACGTAGAACGGGGATAATAGGATTGCACACAGGAAAAACCAGAAGCGGAAAAACCTATCAACTATTGAAAAAGTTGAAGCGAGAAAGGCGAGTAATTGTTTGGAGTCCGAAAGAGAGAATTGACAGATATGGCCGTAACTGGGCTGGCTCAGTTTACGCCAGATCAATCCCTGAGCTTGTGCAAATGGTAAACGATATAGGCACAGGGTCAGCGCACATTATCTATCTACCAAATCACCCCAAAGAGTTCGGAGACTGGGCGCACTGCGCCCATGCCTTCGGAGTGATATCCCAGTGTTCAGCGGTAGCCGAGGAGCTGGCCAGTGTAACCAGCCCGGGGAAAGCCCCTAATGGATGGCATCAGCTCGTGACACAGGGGGCAGGGTGGGGAATCAATATCTATGGAGTGACACAGAGACCCGCTGAGAGTGACAAAACGATCATGGGTAACTGGTCATATTGTCACATTCACCAGATGACCAGAGAACAGGATCGGGTCTATATGGCACGGGAAACAGACCTACCACTGGAGAAGATAAAGGCGCTCACTGGGTATCATTGGATCGAGAAACACGACAATGGAGCAGTAAAAACAGGGTAGGGGCTAACCCTGGGCTAGCCCCATGTTGCAGCCCGTGCCAGCCCACACTTGAATGATCCACGTGAAACATCTTTTCTATTAACAGCACATGGAGTTTATGAAATGAAAAAATATGTGATTATGGTTGGTGTGATGGTCGTGACTATGGCGGCTGTTCACCGTGTGACACCAGTTCGTAAAATTGTGATCGGTGCATAACGAACTGATTTGTTTTAACTCGCCGTGAGGCGTTACGCGATAGCCGGGAAACCGGCTTTCCATTTATTCACCGCCGGGAGGCGGGGAGGAAAAAACCAATGACTATGTTCACTCGACGCTTACCGGAATTTCAAAATGTAGTAGCCGGTCAAACAGCAATCATTCCAAACCTACCGATGGATGCGGTATATCACGCGCTACTTTTGCGATTTACAGGGGGCGGTATTTCGGGAGCCAAGGACAACATTGAACTTATCCGCATCAGACTAGGCGGAAAAGTGATCTATGAACTGACAGGCCTACAGCAACAAACGCTGAATGATTATTTCGGTTACGGGGATAGTAATGATTACATGATGATCCCTTTCAGTGACTTCAACGCCCGTACAATTTCGGGAGAGCCAATTGGAGCAATACCAGCTAATCTTGGGTACTCAGGTTTTTCTATCGAAATCAAAATTAAAGCCGGAACAGTGAATCCAGTATTGGAAGCCTTCCGCATGATCACAAATGAAAAGCAAGTTCTCGACACTCGATATATTCCGTACTTCAAAAGCATTGTTCCTGCAACTCACGATTATTCAGCCGCAGGAACATACTCTTTACAAATTCCTATGGGTGGACTGCCGGGCGCACTGCTTAAGCGCGTCAACCATTTCCACACCAATATTACCGAGCAGACGGTGAGGATTGACGGTGTTGATTATATCGACCAAATCACACCGGCAGATGCAAACTATCTGCAAAACCTGCTGACTCGAGTTAGTCAGGCGGGATTGTATGTATTTGATCCTCTTACGCTTGACAATCAATCGGATGTTATTCCAACCACTATTGAAGGTGCTGATAAGGTAATCAGGCCTCGAGTTTTCGAGTACAAAACAACGCTGTCAGCCGGTGATACCATCAGCACATTAACCGAACTGTATACAACAATCGAAGCCGCTTAATGATGGCGGCATTTTGCCGCCTATCAAGTGAAACTCTGTTAATTGGGGAAAGAAGATGGCAGACAAAGATTTTTGGGGCAGTGTTGGGGATGTTGCATTAACGGGCTTATCGCGCTATGTAGACACCGAAATCGCGGCACGTCAAACGCCCACAATTCAGGGTGGCGGATATGTTAATAATCCAGGAGAACCAGTCCGAAAAGAGGGAACAACCGACAACCCCGATAATGCGCCAACGATGAATAATAAGCTTGTTTATGTTGCCGGCGCACTATTGGCCGTTGTAGTTGTTGTAGTAGTAGCAAAGGCGGTGCGCTAATGGCGGCAGACTTTACACAGGCATTTGGTGGTAGTGGAAGCTACGACTTCGGATCAAACGAGACAAGTTCTGGTGTTTCAGGCGTAAGAAGCGGGAACACCATAAATCTTGGTACTCCATCAGCCAACACAACAACGACCATAATCATTGGAATCGCCGTGATCGTCGTTGTTGCAGTAATAGTGCTTAAGGTGAAGTAATGGGACTATTCGACAGAAGCACGTCATCAACGACAAACAACACAGATAATACCGCAGTTACAGCGCAGGGAGGGGATGCGCTAAGGGCTGGCGGTAATATAAATGTGTTGGATGGTGGAGCGATCTCGGCATCATTGGAAGCTTTCGGAGAACTTTCAGGAGAAACGCTTAACTTGGTACAGAAAACGTATAGTGATACGTTAAGCTTTGCGGAGTCAGCAAACTCAAAAGTGTCGGGATATGCGGAAAAGGTATTGAAAGAGTCAGGTAGTGCACAGGATAGAATTCTGGAAATTGCCGG
>JBNKZU010000033.1:0-66019 GCA_050301795.1 Thiohalomonadaceae bacterium
TCAAGGCACGAAGAGCGATATTTGGTTGCTCCAAATGAGCGATAAGTAACGCAGAGTGACGCTTTTTGAGGCGCAACCCAAAGGGACGGGACGATTTTTCCGCCCAATGGCGTTATCAGTCGTTTATTTGGAATAACCAAATTACACTCCTTCTGCCTTATTGGACGATAAAATCGTCTCCGGCAGTGTCGAAGATGAAAGATCAACAGACCCTAATTCACAGCGGATATTCACTTAATCCGGGATTACCCTCGACACCGACCAGCTTTGGTGTGTTGAGTTTTTTGATTGAAACGGTTTTCTGATCTCTAAGATAATCTGCCACAACCTCCCAAATCGGACGTCCCGGCGACTGTGCCCCAACAGTTGCCCAGCCTGAGACCATATATTTTTTATCAGCCTCTACCGCAATACCGTTATCAAGGGTCATATTGTGTATGCGATTGCCGAATGTATTGTTAGGTTTGCAGACATAATCCATTCCACCGAGACGAACCATATCACCGCCTTGCTGGAAGTATGGATCACGATTAAACAGATTGTCGGAAACATCCTCTAAAATCGCCTTAATCTCTGATCCACTCATCTGGCGACGATAGGTTTCGGGATAGGTAATACAGGTTTGATCCATCACATTATCCATTGTGATCGCCTGTCCCGGAAGAACAGTGGTTCCCCATCTGAAGCCAGGGGAAAGTGAAATCTGAGCATCCTCGACCGAGCGTAACGCATCACAGATCACCTGATCGAACGTGCCATTAAAATTACCGCGACGATAGAGGGTCTCTTCTGCGACAGCAAGCTTTTCATTGAGTATCGACTGATAAGGCCTGCGAACGTCATCAATATAACTCTGCATTGATGGATCTGGTGCAATCAGGTTCGAAAAGACCGGCAACAAGCGATATCGAAAATCATGTACCTTGCCATTACGTACATCAAGATCCATCACTCCGAGAAACTTGCCATTTGAACCAGCGTTGGTAACGAGTGTTTTACCGCCACTGTTTTCGACTGTAGTTGGTGCCGGCATTCCATCGTGAGTGTGGCCGCCAAAGATCACATCAATACCACTAACACGTGATGCCATCTTGATATCCACGTCCATACCATTGTGAGAGATCACCACCACCACATCAGGCTTCTCATTCTGTCGAATACGATCCACCAGCGATTGCATCAGATCATCCTGTATCCCAAAGGTCCAGTCAGGGATAAATCGCTTTGGATTGGCGATGGGGGTGTATGGAAATGCCTGTCCGATCACCGCTACACGGGCGCCACCGACCTCTTTAATCACATAGGGTTTAAATGCGCGTCCGCTATCTTCATTAAAATCATCAAAGTCAGCAAACTTATAATCGAACTCTGCATCAGCCGTTAAACCAATATTCTGCGCCACAAAGTCGCCATTAAACGCGCCAATGTTATTAATCACCTCTTCATCCTTGTAGGTAAACTCCCAGTGCCCAGTCATCACATCGACACCAAGAAGATTACAGGCTCCCACCATATCCTTTCCGCGAGTCCAATAAGCTGTGCCTGAGCCTTGCCAGGTATCGCCGCCATCCATTAACAGCGTATTGCCATCACCACGCTCAGAGCGTAGACGTTTAACCAGTGTTGCAAGGTGAGCAAAACCGCCAACCTTGCCATAGGCCTTGGCTGCGCTATCAAAATTGAGATAAGTGTAGGCGTGAGACTCAATGGTGTTCGGATCAACGCCAAAATGTTTTAGAAACTGACCACCAACCAAATGGGGCGCTTTAGCATAAGCACTACCAATACCGAGATTGACATTTGGCTCTCGAAAATAGACCGGGTTAAGCTGGGCATGACAATCGGTAATGTGCATTAAACAGACATTACCAAACTTAGGGGTTTCGTATAGATCCGAGGGTCTTTTCGTGGTTGCATACGATGAACCCGGTAATAGACCTGCGGCTGTGGCCAGACCCATTAATTGTACGAATTCTCTTCTGGAAATAGTCATCCCCAGTATCTCCGACTGTTTAATATAACCGAATGACAGATCAGTTCAGGATCTGAGAGAGTGTTGATGGGCTGCGCTTAACAGCCCCAACAATTGCTAACGGACTTTTTCTTCTGCCGAATCCGTGTTGCCTTTGTTATCCGACCAGGACAACCTGACAATATCGCCCTTCTTGGCGCCACCAAACTTGAATGACAGATAGGGATCCGCCGAAACCGCACCACCCCAGTCTGCGTTCATCACCACCTTGCCATTGTGCTCAACAACCACCTCCTGAATGAAGTGTGCAGGGATCTTCTTACCGGTTTTGCTGTCTTTACGCAGACCCGTTTCCATCTTGTGTTTCATCAGTGCCTTTAGCTCACAGGTTTTACCTTTCACCTGAGCACGTAACTTAATTGATGCCATGATTATCTCTCCAATTTCTCTCAGGTTGATTAGCCGCCACAGCCACCGATGGTGACTTTTACATTCTTACGAGCGCTGTATAACTTGCCTTTGGCCTTAACCACAGCAATGACATCCGAGGTTTTACCCATTTTAATTCGGGTAGAGATATAGCCCTCAGTTGTAGCGCCGAGCTTAAATTGTGCAGCGAGTGGTGTTCCATTCTGCTCAACGAGTAGTGAGATCGTCTCCACACCCTTCATATTGGCATACACCTTCACCGGCACGACTGCACCGTTTTCAGCAATATCAGGCGCTTTAATCACAATATCATCACTGGAATCAGTCACCTCTTTGCCATATAGCTCAGACATCACACTCGCTGCATTCTTTGCTTCAAATGCACCTTTTGGCCATGCCGCTAAAACGGCACGTGGAGTTAACAGACCACTTGTGACAGCAACACCAACAGCTGTTGTTGCTAAAGAGCCTTTTAAAAAGAGTCTTCTTTTCATATTCATTTGTTTAATCTCCGTAAGGAAAACCCGTTATCTATTGTAAGTACGAGGGTAGCTTTAGCTCTTTCTGGCTTACCGCTTGCTGGTAACCCAACTCCCCCTGTTGCTGTGCTTTCTTTGCCAATTTCACAGCATTTGTATAATCACCTTTGTCTGCCGCAGCTTGAGCGTCTTTGATGATCTTTCCGGTATCACGCCATTCGCCATCAACTGAATCAGCTTTTTTAGCGGCAGCAATCGCTGCTTCAATCGCTTGAGCACTTTGCTCTGCATCAGCAGGCATTGCCTTTTTCTCCATGGTTTGAGCACATCCGGCCAGCAGTGTTGCAAAAACCATGAAGAGTAGTTGTTTATTGATTTGCATATCGGTTACTCCAATTCTTCGTTCGACTACTTACGAGCGCCAGGTCCATTAAGTGGCAGACCATTGCTCATATAGGTCAGGAAATACTCCAGATTGCGATACTGCTCGCCCTGCGCTTTAAATGGCTTGGCACGAACCTGTTTATTACAACCCGTGAAACGACGATGCAGCGTCCCGACAGTGCCCCACTTTGAACGATAAACCGGGAAATGGGTAGTATGACCCAGCGCAGGACTTAGTGTTTCTGAACGTAATACCCTACCAGACTGTTGCATGTGACATGTTGCACAAGAGAAGTTGAGCTGACCACGACGGGTAAAGTAGAACTTTTTGCCCGCCTCGTAAGCTGCCAGAGCCTCGTCATTCGGGATCTTCACATCAGTGATCTTTCCGCGTGACTGATAGGCAATATATGAAAGGATGTTGTTGATTGGACCTTTCTTATATTTTAATGGCTGTTCACCATTGGCTTTCAGACATTCGTTAAGAGCCAGCGGTAATGTGACAACCATCTTCTTTTTTGTATCCCAGTGCGGGTATTTGTGGGCGATTGCCGGGCCATCAGGAAAACAGCTTTTATAGCTCTTACCATTAGCAAATTTCTTATTCCACATCTCTTCGCCTGCGTCGATGAAGGTTTCATAAGGAGGAAACTCTTCAATCGCCTCCCAACTTTCACGACCAATTTTATCGATGGCATAAACACCGTTGACATATTCATCAACAGCAACGCCCGGAAACTTTGCTTTGTAGTAATTTACAAACATCTTGCGATCATCTTCTGGTGTCGCTGAGGCTGTAAACGGAATTGCCAGTGTCACTATCATTAACACTGCGGTGGATAATAGACCTTTCATATTCATCTCCTCGATCCTCTTTTCGAATGACCCAGTTACAGACCCCAGACAAATTCGACAACTTTGTCGATTTCAGCGCTGGACAGAATCTTGTGGGCACCAAACGGCGGCATGGGAGACTCTTCATTTACCTTGGTGGCATCCCAGATTTGGGACTTGAGTTTCTCTTTATCTGGATAGCGTGCCTTCATCGCAACCAATGGTGGTGCAATGTTTCCTGGCGACTCTCCATCGGCAATCGCATGGCACGCAAGACAGTTCCCCTTTTTACGATCAAACGCGATGCTTTTGCCTTCATCTGCGACACTCATCTCTGCTGCTGACACAGCGGAGAAACCGATGGTTATCGAGAGGATTGTGACGAGGCCGATCCCCCTTTTTATCGATTTGTTCATTCTCACCTCCTAAGTGGATCATCATATCCAGAAGACCTGAAGCCTTATGGAATAATCTTTTTTAGTTGTTATTTTTTTATGGTGAGAAGTGTGGCTCACCATCTCTTTGCTGTGTTTGATTATTGACAGAGAATGGTGAAAGGGAAATTGTGAGATCTATTCAAAATTATTGGGGTTTTCCACTATGCAGCTCAATAGTGAGCATCATACGCATCAGATCCGAGAGTGTTTTTGCCTCCATCTTTTCCATAACCTTTGAGCGGTGCGCCTCGACTGTCGACTGACTGACGTTCAAATCATAGGCGATCACCTTATTGCGTTGCCCCGCAACAACTAACTCCAGCACCTCTCGTTCACGAGGAGTTAAACGAGCCAGTCGTTCATGAATATCTGCCAGGCGTGATGCCTCTCCTCGCATCTGGTCATCGGTCTCTAATGCACGATGTACCGAATCGAGCAGGGATTGATCATTAAACGGCTTTTCAATGAAGTCGACTGCTCCGGCCTGGATCGCCCGAACTGCCATAGGCACATCACCATGCCCCGTGATAATGACAATCGGCGGATGTGAGTCCTCAGCCGCAAGACGCGCCTGAAGATCAAGACCACTCATCCCTGACATTCGTACATCAAGGATCAAGCAACCGCGCCGGTTCTTATCAAACTGTTCAAGATAGGCTTGAGCAGATTCGAAGGTTTCGACTTTTAACCCAACCGATTCCATCAGTAGTTTAATTGCTTCTCGAACCTCATGATCATCATCAACAATAAAAACTGTCTGTTCTTGACTCATCTCTACCCCTGCTGAACAACTGGAAGTGTAAACCGAAAAACCGCACCATTCCCCTGAGCAGGCTCAAGGTAGAGCTTTCCGAGGTGAAGGTCAATAATCCCCTGGCTAATCGACAGCCCCAATCCCATTCCTTTGGTTTTAGTAGTCACAAATGGGTTAAACAACTGATCCCGGATCTCATCCTTAACCCCTGGCCCCGAATCGGCAACGACAACCGTTACCGCATTCTTACCTGCCATTGAGGTTTTGATTTTCAGCACTTTTTTTGTGATGTTGGCCTCGTTCATCGCCTCAATTGCGTTATAACAGAGGTTCAGTATCACCTGTTGGATCTGAATATGCTGCACAGGCACTTGCGCAAGTGAATCACCTAGCTGCATCTCAATAACTACACCGGTTCGCCTTGCCTCCGGTGTGATCAGTACTACCACTTCATTAATGATGGTATTGATATCCATCGGCACAACTTTCGGGGACTCCTTTCGCACAAATTGACGCAACTGCCGAATGACCTCACCTGCTCGCTCTGCCTGTTCACTAATCTTTTCAACTATATCGAAGATACGCTCCTTGTGTTCCTCCCCACTATCTAAAAGCCGCATACAGGCGTGGGCATTGGTCGCAATCGCAGTGAGGGGTTGGTTGATCTCATGAGCAATACCTGACGCCATCTCACCCATTGTGTTTAGTCTTGCCATATGTGCGAGTTCAATTTGATGTTGCTGTTCGGACTCTTCCGCCTTTTTACGTTCACTAATATCCCGAAATACCACCACACTACCGACAGTATCACCGCGATCATCCTTAATTGGTGAACTGGCATATTCCACCGGGAAGCTATTACCATCCTTTTTCCAGAAGATATCATCACGAATATAACGCTGAATACTATCGCGGGTAGTGGCATAAACCGGACATTCGGTTGCAGGAAAATGGCTGCCATCTGCATGAGTATGATGCAGAATATCGTGTTGATTCTTTCCGATGACCTCTTGCGCTTTCCATCCGGTGATCTGCTCCATCGCTCGGTTTACGAAGGTTGAATTTCCATCAAGATCGACACCATAGATTCCATCTGCAACTGAGTTAAGGATTAACTCATACTGACGTTCAAGATTAACCTTGGCGCGCTGCAACTCCCGATTAAGACGGAAGACCCAGTAGGTCATTATCACGATTAAGACCATCACCACAAAGCCGAGAATAAACCAGTAGATATACTTCTTAACTACATCAAATATGGTGAACTGACCTGTCTGCTGGTATGGCGGTAGCTGTAGCTCCTGAAACAGTTCATGCACCTGTTGATAGTCCAGTGGAATCGTCCAACCGGCATATCGTCCTGATCGGGCGGCAGCATGATTTGTCGGCATATTAAGGAGCGCAACTGCTACCTTTTGAGCCAGTATGTTTGAGGTGTGTTGCACTTTACTAAACGGCCACTCCGGATAGAGTCTTGTGCTGTGCAGCAGTGGAAAGTCGGCGTAATACTCTTGCGAAATGATCTTGAAACGATTAGGCATGATCGCACCATCCGATGCCATTCGCTCCAGGATATTGGTTCGCACCGTACCGGCATCCACATCGCCATTCATCACCGCCATGACGACATTATCGTGGGTATTTCCAAAACGGATCTTGGCAAGGTCTTTGTAGATATCGATCCCCTGTTGCTGAAACTTACGCCATGCCATCTGGAATCCACCCAGCGATGTCTTGTCCACAGCCATAAAGGTTTTGCCTTTAAGATCGCTCAAAGTATTTAAATCACGCCGATCTGCCCTGGCAAAGATAACGCTTCCAAACTTGTTTTGAGTTTCGTTTTCAACCAGATTGTTTAATGTGGCAATACGTGACACCCTATAACCAACTTCCAAACTCACATAGATGCCGGGATTGACCAAAATAAAATCCACATGACCTGCACTAACCGCAGGATGGACATGGTCAAAATCTAGCGGGACGATAACAAACCGATAACCATCGATTTTAGAGGTGAGGTATTCAGCAGTTGGTGACCACATCTTGTAGGTCGTTTGAGTACCTCGATGACTCAATACACCGATAGTGATCAACTTCTCCTCAGCAACGGCTTCAGCCGCAAGCAGCAACAGCGGAATAAGAAGAGCTCTTGTTATCCAGTGTCTGTTCAATCTATCTTATGCTCTTTAGTAGTGATTCAATCACATCATAGGTGTAGTGCAGTTCGTCATCACTGACACAGTAGGGCGGCAGCAGGTATAAAACATTACCAAGCGGCCTTAACAAAAGGCCACGTTCAAGAAAATAGGGCTTAATCTTCTGTCCGACTGATGCAGTATAGCCCTTCTCTCCAGTGACAAGATCCATTGCTGCAATCGTTCCGCAAACTCGGGGATGATCAACCAATGGCGAAGCCGACAATATCTCGAGTCGCTCATGGTGAATAGCTGAGATCTGTGGCAGTCGATCCATCATCCCGTCGCTCATAAACAACTCTAACGATGCATTAGCCGCAGCGCAGCTTATCGGATTAGCAGTAAACGAATGACCGTGTGTGAAGGCTTTATCAAAGCTTTCATCAAGAAATGCTTCATAGATGGTATCAGTACAAACCGTAAGCGACAGTGGTAAAGCGCCTCCGGTTAATCCTTTTGATAGGCAGATCAGGTCTGGTTTAACACCTGAGGTATCCGCAGCAAAGAGTTTGCCGGTTCGTCCGAAGCCGGTCATCACCTCGTCAAAGATCAGCAAGATCCCATAGGGCGCTATACGTTGCTTTAGTGCCTGCAAAAACTCAGCGCGGCACATTCGCATCCCACCTGCGCCCTGAATTAGCGGCTCAATAATCATCGCAGCGGTATCATTACCGTGCTGTTCTAAATAGTGATCCAGCACTTTTAACGCCTTGGCCTCTTTGGCCTCTACCTCACCATCTCCAGTCCACGTCTCTGGATATACCAATGTATCGACCTTAAAGAGCAGCTCATTAAACGACTCAAAAAAACCTGATCCTTTTCCAGCCGACATTGCTCCGACAGTATCGCCATGATATCCCCCCTCAAAAACGAGAAAGCGATGTCGTTGTTGATTAATATTCTGCCAGTATTGAAATGAAATCTTGATTGCCACCTCAACTGCGGTCGAGCCATTGTCCGAGAAAAAGACCCGATTTAGATCGCCGGGGAGGAGTGAGGTTATCAATTTCGCAAGACGAATTGCCGGTTCATGTGTAAACCCGGCAAAGATCACCTGTTCAAGCTTGGATGCCTGATGCGCGATCGCCGATGAGATCTCAGGATGAGCATGCCCGTGCACATTCACCCACCATGAGGAGATCATGTCCAGATACTCCTTTCCCTCGGCATCAACAAGCTTGATCCCTTTTGCTGAGACAATCTCAATCGGGTCTAGCGCGGTTTGCTCCTGGGTAAACGGGTGCCAGATATGACGACGATCAACTTTGATATGTTCACTCATAGAATAGTGGTCTTACGGTTATCTAATGGCGCCATTATGGACACACCATAGCAAGATTGCGAGTTGCTAGATCTGATAACTGCTTTTCAGTACCCATTGGGGTGAACTGTAGTTGTGTGTATAGACACTCCCCTCATTCACCCAGAAATCGTGGCGGTTAAACATATACTTTGGTCGATAATCCCCTGAAAGTAAGGCCAAAGGATAACGTCTTACCGAAAAGCCATTAACCTTTTGAGTCGCCTCAAGCAGAAACTCTTTCCCATTTTTAAAAAGAACAACCCATGCATGACCTTCACGCTTGTAATGCCCCATCACAACACGCGCATCCTCACCCATCTCAATCAACCAATCCGCCAGCGCAATCGCATGGTCTTCGCAATCACCGCGACTAAAACTAAACGCCTGCCGACTCGTTTGCCATACCTCATTTCGACCGGGATAGAGCAGATGGTCAAACTGATAGCTCTTTTTACGAGATAGCGTTAAATAGGGAATCCAAAGATTATCGGTCTCAAACGGAGAATACCCCTCCAAATATGAGTTGACTAACTGATGATGGTTTTCAATATTTGGTGCGGATGCAAATAACTCCGTCAAGCCATGACGTGAATAGATCAAAATGCTATCAACACCATCATTCTTGGCAATAGAGTGTTTTAATGTGCGCTCCGACAGATGCTCATTATTCGAAAGAATATGCATCCCCTGACCATAAATGGACGATGGACTGAGCAGCTTTTTATGATCCGCAATCAAATCAGGCGAAAGCTCATCGATTGATGAATGCTCGCCCAACTGGTTCTGCTTCTGTTCAAGCGAGTAACCGATGAAAAAGAGAATAAAGAGAAAGCTGAACAGAATCCTGAGTAGAGAGGCAAAAAGCCCTTTCATCCCTTAAAACCGAAGGTCACAATCAGGGCGACAAATAGCAGGATAGTTGAGGCAAATATCGCCACAGCAATATTTCCCTTCTTCATCTCCTGTTCAATATTGATCTCCTTTAATAATCTATCGTCAATTAATTGCAGTGCTTTAACACCAACAAACAGCGCGACGATAGTGTAAAGCAGGTTGACACCAAGATTGATTATGGTTGCACTTAAAAAATCGAGTTCCATCAGATCACCTCAAAATAATTTTCGCAAAAGGATACGATTATTGAGTGGTTTTTGCCAGATGGAGCGCAGTGGCTCAGGCCTTGGGAAAATCCTTAAGACAGCACCGACCTGAGGGGTTGCTGCTCTCACATGCACAGGCACCCGCTTTGGTTTGGGCAGCCACATAATCTCTCACCTCAGGGGTTCTGTTAAAGTCAGCGTAAGTAACGCCGTAGCAGTAACATAAAAGCGCATCATCGGATTGCGCCTTTATACCCACACTGGTTCGAAGCTGCGGCTGAGAGACCACCGAATCATCGCTACCGAAATAGACCACATCACAGGCTGGGGCATCACAAAAATAGTAGTGCTCCGCTACGCCCTGCCAGCGCCACGGCTCCTTGAGGTGAAGGGTAATGGTACGCACAGAGACCTCTGAACACTCACGGGAACAGACAGGACAGTGATGCTTGGCAGAAGATGGACGTATCTTGTCGGCAGAGGCAGAACAGCAGGAGTTCATTGGGAATACTCATATAAAATCTTCCCAAAGATTACCATAAAAAACCTTGATAGTTATGTGACTGCTTATGGGAGAGTTACACTGGGACTAACCCTGGTTAACCCTAAAAGCATAAGTCAACGAATGTTCCGAGTTGTGCTTGGATAAGTTCTGCAATTGATAAATTCTTAAAATATGTTAGGGGTAGGCACTACTACCCTTAGAGGACTATTAATAACTGTACCTATCCAAACGAATCCACATAAATTAACCATATAAACTTGAAATGATGAGCTATCTAATTAATGGTTGATAGTCTTCTTCATTTACTGGGAAAGCCTCAATATTTCCATCGATTGCGCTTCTATCTAAAATAATTCCATCATTAGGCTGGCCGTCCATAAAGAGAGAATTTTTAAGATGTATTGTATGAAAATGAGCCTCAGTAGGTTCTGACGATGGATCTAATATAATCTCCCCCATTCTCACTCCATTACCATCACATGTATCTTTGTAGCTATCCTTTGTATTAATCTCCATAATCCAAATTCTTCTTGGCAACCATTTCAATCTATAATAATTTTTTACTTCATTTGACATGTTGCTTGACAATACTGATGTTCTAAAATCAGACCTATCTTGTAGATAAACTCTAAATACAAGATCTGGCATATTAAACTCATTAAAATCATATCCAGACAGTGTATCGGTTAACAGTCTAAGACATGTTTCTTTTGCTTCATCTCCATCAATAAAAACATCTGTAGGAAGAAAGGGAATAGCAATTACTGTATCTTCTAGCTTGTAGTAATTAGTATTATCCCCGATTGGTAGAGCAACGTATGGCCCTGTATTGTCGTTATGAATAAAGAGAGGCTCTATCCAGCTTGCAGAATCAAATAGTTTATTCTGTGATGGCCAATTTTTTGGCTGTTCAATTTTTATAAGATCTTCTTTGCCCCATCCATGACCTATTAAAAGGACAGCATGCCCCTCATTTGGTTTAGGAAAAAGGGTCAGTAATACAGGTATACCTGACTCTATATATGGATGTAATTTTTGTTTTGCTAATTTCAAAGAATCATACGTAGCAGCATCAGTATAATTTTTTACTGGTATAGCGTGCGGAGAATACCCAGCAGCTCGAATTGCCTCCATGATTTGATCAATATTCAGACCTGTCCGATTGGGTAATGTTCTCCCATTTATAATAAATCTTGTTGCTGCATCAGTAATTTGTGAAGGATTAAAAGCCGCTTGACCTTCTCGTCTACGCAACGTTCTTAATGCCATCCAAATAGATGCTTGAGCACATGCGCCAACAGCGTTGTCTTGCTGCATAAAAGGCGTACCATTTATATAGAAAGTTCTTCCAGCAAGATTAACCTGGAATTCATCTTTAGAAAGAATAAAATGCGTTCTTGAATTATGTTTAGGCGTTAATATTGTGGCGCCTACTGGACTAGAGCTAATCGGCCTTAATGTAACGAATCCTAAATAAGAACCATCAACAGTAGACATATAGTCAATAGTATCAAGTACAGATTCTGACGGGTTAGCACAGTTAAAGAAATGAATTCGGATACAGTGTTTTGTGACGCTGTACGACCATCTCGAATAATATGCTAGATGTTCAGCAAAGAAGTCTGGGTCTTGGACACCCTCTTGAACTATTGCTGTCGTAGCACCAACTTCTTGAAGATGTATTATTGTTCTTACTAAAGGTACATAGCGTGGTTCTTTCGTTCCTAACCCACGCCATTGAGGCAGAATATCTGCAAACATTGAAGCAATACTATCAGTATTAGTATTATCTAGGCATACAACTCGCAAACGCTGGTCATCCATTTGCATTCCTTATTACAATAAAAAAAGGCCAGTCTTATAACTGGCCTCATTAAATCAATACTGAACAATTTAGTAAATAGCTATATTTTTCAATTGTTCATATGCGCTTCTTTTTTCTTCACGCATTTTTTCAACCGTACTATCTATTGATGATGCAAAATCTGCGTAGAATGCTTTACGCTGTTCTTCAGATAACTCCTTACGAGATTTTTCCTTGATAACATCAGCTAATAGGCTACTGAGTACATTTGAGCTCATTTGGTAACCCCTTTTTATTCCTTGCAACATTTAACTATCATTTTAAAGAGTAGTAAATCTTGAAAAATTTACGACCCCTTTTTATCACAATTAAAAAAAAATATCTCAACTAATTTACTCAAACTTAGACCTAATTGGATATCAGTATTTATAGCCTTAACTAACAAATTTCAAGTCTTCATTATTTGTAAATGTTTAATTAAAAAATCGATTATTAAGACTTATAAAATATTAATTGGGTAATTAAAAATACTAGTAGAGAAAGTAAAAGGAATAGCTTAAACCTATCTACACTAAGTCTACATAAAATATAAACAAAAGAGCCTCACAACATAAACTGCTGTAAGACTTTGTTTTTTATAAATATATTTGGTGGGCCTGCACGGACTTGAACCGCGGACCAAGGGATTATGAGTCCCCTGCTCTAACCAACTGAGCTACAGGCCCAAATATGATGATTTGGAAGGGTGGAGAGTATACCGTTAGCTTGTTTTACGGTCACCCCTATTTTTGTTCGATACATAAAAAAACCCTGCTTATTTGCAGGGTTCGATTACTCTTTAATAAAGGTTATTACTGTCCAGCATCATTATCAAGGAAGCTACGCAGGTGCTCTGAACGACTTGGGTGGCGTAGTTTTCTTAATGCTTTTGCCTCAATCTGACGAATACGCTCACGAGTAACGTCAAACTGTTTACCGACCTCCTCTAGGGTATGGTCAGTGTTCATATCGATTCCAAAGCGCATACGCAGCACTTTTGATTCGCGAGCGGTTAATCCCTCTAGCACAGATTGCGTTGCCTCTCGCAGTCCTTCTGCGGTTGCTGAATCGACAGGTGAAAGCACGTTGCCGTCCTCTATAAAGTCACCAAGATGCGAATCTTCATCATCGCCAATTGGGGTCTCCATCGAGATGGGTTCTTTGGCAATCTTAAGCACCTTGCGGATCTTGTCCTCTGGCATCTCCATACGCTCGGCCAGCTCTTCTGGTGTTGCCTCTCGTCCCATCTCTTGCAGCATTTGGCGAGAGATGCGGTTGAGTTTGTTGATGGTCTCAATCATGTGTACCGGAATACGAATGGTACGTGCCTGGTCGGCAATAGAGCGAGTGATGGCCTGACGTATCCACCAGGTTGCATAGGTCGAGAACTTGTAGCCTCGACGATATTCAAACTTGTCTACCGCTTTCATCAAACCAATGTTGCCTTCCTGAATTAAATCGAGGAACTGTAGGCCACGGTTGGTATATTTCTTGGCGATGGAGATCACCAGTCGCAGGTTAGCCTCGACCATCTCTTTCTTGGCGCGGCGCGCCTTGGCCTCACCAATCGACATTCGGCGGTTGATATCTTTGATATCCGCAAGCGTCATACGACTACTTTTCTCAATGGCTAAAAGCTTGCCTTGTAGCTTGGTGATTTCGGGTGAAAGCTCACTCAGCATCTCTGCATAGCTGCTGCCATTGTTGATATGAATATTAACCCACTCAAGATTGGTTTCATTATCCGGGAAGGTGGTAATGAAGTCTTTGCGAGGCATATTTGCCTCTTGAATACACATGCCCATTATTTTGCGTTCGAGCTGGCGAATACGTGAAACCTGATTTCGTACATTGACCACCATGCGCTCAACCATTTTCGGTGTCAGTTTAAATTCAAGGAATTTTTCTGACATGGTATTGATAATGGTTTGTGTCTTTTTGTCGATATTATTGTCACCACACTTATCGAGTGCAGCAATCGTTTTAGCATAGAGCTTTTGTAGTTCTAAGACATGTTCACGAACATCTTCGATATCGAGCGGCTCTTCCTCCACCGCTTCTTCATCGCCATCTTCGTCTTCATCATCATCGTTGTCGTCATCACTATCCTGTACGCTTGCAGGTGTGACATTAATGATGCTGTTATTGGTGTTGATCTCATCTTCTGCATTAGGGTCAACAAAACCACTCATCATGTCGAGCAGGCGACTTTCACCCGCATCAATCTGGGTGAAGGTGTTTAATAGCGTTTCAATGGTTTCTGGATGGTTTGAAAGCGCAATCAGCATCTGCTTCATACCATCTTCTATGCGCTTGGCTATCTCAATCTCGCCTTCACGTGTCAGCAGGTCAACCGAACCCATCTCGCGCATATACATACGAACCGGGTCTGTGGTGCGACCAAACTCACTATCGACACTTGCAAGAGCTGCTGCCGCTTCTTCGGCTGCATCATCATCGGTAGCGACATCTGACATCAAAATACTATCGGCATCCGGCGCGGATTCATGCACCATAATGCCCATGTCATTAATCATGCCGATAATGTCTTCAATCTGTTCAGGATCAACAATGTCACTGGGAAGGTGATCATTAACTTCTGCGTAGGTGAGATATCCTTGATCCTTTCCACGCGCAATGAGAAGTTTGAGTTGTGACTCTTGCTGCTGCTTCATATAGCATTTACCTTAGGTTGATCTCTATCTGGCTCCCTATTCCGCGCAAGGGGAGCGCCAAAACGGTCAATTATAGCCGATAATTGTAACTATGCGACCCTGACGCCGCACTTTTTATCACTTTCGTCGCTTTATTTCTCTAATCAAGGTCTGATATCGTCGCTTTTCGGTTTCATCAAGCCCTTCATTTTGAAACTTTTTAAGTAACTCTTCGTGTTCCTGCTGTAACTGTAGTCGTTCTAACTCATTAAGCGAGTCGGTAAACTCCAACTCAATATCACTATTCTCTTTATTCAGTAACCAGCCTTGTTGTGCTAACACCATGAGGTGTTTTCCTTCTGGACGATCTCTAAAGTGTTCGAGTATTGCCGCAGTTGTTACATTGGGATAACCCTTTAAAAATTCAACTATTTCGAGTAACAGTAAGATTCCTGGAAGTTTAAGTTCCGAGAATCGCTCTGGCGCTTCTATTTGATTCACCAACTCCGGCATCTGCATGATTAAGCCTAATACTTTTCTAAGTAGTGTTGGTGGCTGCTTGTTGCTTTTGTGGTGTGGCAACTGTCCCCGAAAGCGGGTGGTGCCATTTTGTGAGTCAACCAGCTTTGAGGTTTCGGTTCGAGCACGGTTGGCAATTAGATCGGCAATTCGCTCCTTGATGGCACCATCGGCCATTTTCGTCAGTAGCGGCTTTGCCCGCTCAAGCAACCTTGCCTGACCATCAATCTGGCGCATATCCACATCTTTTGACAATTTATCCAGAAGGAATTCGGAGAGTGTTTGGGCATTTTTAACGAGCGTATCAAACGCCTCTTTGCCCTGCTTGCGAATCAAGGTATCAGGGTCTTCTCCCTCAGGTAGAAACAGGAATTTTAACTGGCGCTCACCGGTCATTACCGGGAGTGCATTCTCCATACCTCGCCATGCTGCATCCTGCCCTGCCCGATCACCATCAAAGCAGAAGATCACCTCGGAGCAGGTTCGAAACAGTCGATTGATATGCTGCTCGGTCACCGCAGTGCCAAGCGTTGCAACGACGTTATAAACTCCAAACTGTGCAAGAGCGACTACATCCATATACCCTTCAACGACAATAACCGACTCGATCTTTTTCAGCCGTCGGCGTGCTTCAAATAGTCCATAAAGCTCTTTACCTTTATGGAATACGCTGGTCTCTGGAGAGTTTAGATATTTCGGAGTACCGTCACCGAGAACACGTCCACCAAAGGCGATCACTCGACCACCCTGGTCATGGATCGGAAACATCACCCGCTCCCGGAAACGATCGTAACAGCCACTGCTATTCTCTTTTTCGATTACCAGACCTGCGGCGACCAGTTCCTGACACTCGGCACCTGAGGCCTTAATAAAATTGTCCCAGCCTTCAGGTGCATAGCCGATCGCAAAGTCGCGTGCGATCTCACCGGATAGTCCTCGATCTCGAAGATAATCGATCACCTGTTGTTTGTTTGGGTGTTCACGCAGCTGTTGCTGAAAATAGCGTTTGGCTCTCTCCAGCAATTGATAGCTGTGCTCCAGTTCTGATTTTGAAACTGAAGGGGCATGTTGATGTGAGTTATCGACCGGGACTTGCAATCCGATGGATGAGGCCAGCTCTTTGACAGCCTCGACAAAATCGAGATTCTCATACTCCATTAAAAAACCGATGGCCGTGCCATGAGCCCCACAACCAAAACAGTGATAAAACTGCTTGGAAGGACTAACGGTAAACGATGGGGTTTTTTCGTTATGGAATGGACAACACGCCTGATACTCCCTTCCAGCACGTTTGAGTGGAACGCGACTATCGATCACATCGATGATATCAACTCGTGATACCAGATCATCAATAAAGTTTTGTGGAATTCGTCCCGACATCAGTACATTGTAGTAGCGTTGACCCTACAATGGATAGCCTTAGGCGTTTAATGCCGCCTTTATCTTGGCGCTGACGACGCCCATATCGGCTCTTCCCTGCATTTTGGGCTTAATCATTCCCATTACCTTGCCCATATCCTTCATTGAAGCGGCGCCAGTTGTCGTGATTGCTTCGCTGATGATCTGTTCGATCTCATCATCACTGAGCGCTTCGGGTAGGTATTCTTGAATGACCTCGATCTCTGCGATCTCTTTTGCAGCGAGATCTTCACGACCGGCACTATTGAACTGTTCAATAGAGTCTCGACGCTGTTTTACCATCTTGTCGAGAACCATAAGAACCTGAGTGTCGTCCAGTTCGATACGCTCATCGACCTCACGCTGTTTAATCGCAGCGGTGATCAGGCGGATTGTCGCAAGACGCTCTTTGTCTTTGTTTCGCATGGCGTCCTTCATATTGGACGTAATGCGCTCCTTCAGACTCTCAGACATTGGATTTGATATATGAATTAGTAGAGACGACGGGTACGAAGCTGCTCGCGAGAGGTCTTCTTCTGTTGGCGCTTTACAGCCGCAGCGTATTTACGCTTACGTACAGTTGTTGGCTTTTCATAAGCTTGACGACGACGAACCTCAGAAAGGACACCGGCCTTCTCGCAACTACGCTTGAAGCGGCGAAGTGCTACGTCGAATGGCTCATTCTCTTTTACACGTACTGCAGGCATTAAAAACTCACCTCAAAATAATTAATATTGCTGCCCAATTCATGGACAATCAGGAATAAGGGACGCGATTCTACTGCGACAAAACCAAAAATGCAAAGGAATCTCCGATTTATTCAGAGATCATGCTATTCATCCAGGAACCAAAGCGATAAAGTTGTCTACTGACTTAATATTGGTTTAGACAATATCTCAAATAACGATTAATAATAATGACGCCGGAGGGTAAACGATGACTCACTATAGACGTGTATGCACCATTTCTGATCTTACCGAGGGCCAGGGTTATGAGGTTGTGCTTAAGGGACGCCCTGTCGCACTTTTTCTTAATAAAGGTAAGGTTTATGCGGTTGATGACCGTTGTTGTCATCGAGAAGGTCAGCTCTCTAAAGGGTGGGTAAAAGATAATGAAGTCATCTGCCCTCTGCATCAGTGGAACTTCGATCTTGAAACCGGAATATCGCCCTATAATCCCAAGGATCGTATCAATACCTATCCAGTGATGCGTTTACGCGATGAGGTTCTTATTGATGTAGACACGATTGAGCCCATTCCACCAGCCACCTTTTCGGGGTATCAGGGACGCTGGCGACGCTTTGAGGATGACAGCCGAGGAAAAGCAGAAGTACGCAAGATTGCCAAAGGATTGAAGCCGTCGATTGAGGCGATGGGATCGACAAAAAGACCCGAAGGAGTTCTTAGCTTTGATCACTTTAATTTAAAGGCGGCACAGCTTGCTAAAATGCCGCTGCTAGACGACGAACCGGTCGATGTTAGTATGGTGATTGGTGGTGGTTGCTCAACACCGCTATCAATAGCATTGCCTGCTTATGTTTCTCACATGTCTTTTGGCGCGCTATCCAAAGAGGCCAAGCTTGCACTGGCAAAAGGCTCAGCTGAAGCGAATACCTTAATCTGTTCTGGCGAGGGAGGAATGCTCCCCGAAGAGCGATCTGCTGCCTCCACCTATATATTAGAGATGGCGAGCGGCTATTTCGGCTGGAATGATGAAGCGATATCTAAGGCTGATGCCATCGAGATCAAGCTTGGACAATCAGCAAAACCCGGGCTTGGTGGTGAACTACCCGCTGACAAGGTTACTGGTGATATTGCCGCTGTTCGTGGTCTTGACGAGGGAAGGAGTGCTCACTCACCTTCACGTTTTCCAGATATCAGCTCTGTTGACCAGATGGCTCAACGCATTGACGAAATACGCCAAAAAATACCAGGGAAACCGATTGGCATTAAGTTCGCGGCAAACGATGTGGAGAATGATCTTCGTGCAGCCCTCACATTGAATCCCGATTTCATCACAATTGATGGTTTTGGCGGTGGCACAGGTGCCGCGCCAATCCACGTCAGGGATCACTTTGGTATGTCGATCATCGCTGCGATCCCGATCGCTCGTCAGATAATCAATGAATCTGGGCAAGACATCACCCTCGTTGCAACGGGTGGAATCAGAACGCCCGCTGATGTGATTAAAGCCATCGCTTTAGGCGCTGACTGCTGCGCCTTAGCGACAGCCTCACTATTTGCTTTGGGGTGTGAATACTATCGTGCATGTGACTCTGGCCATTGTCCGACCGGCATTGCGACGCAAAATGGTGAGTTATCCGGCCGTATTGATATAGATACTGGCGCAAAGCGGGTTGCAAACTTCTTTAGCGGAACACAAGCCATACTGGAACAGTATCTAAGAGTGATGGGATATCGTTCGATTAGTGAAATCTCTAAGAAAGATTTGATTCCACTTAGTATTGAGGCGAAAGCGATTCTGGATTAACCAATCTATTAAAAGGGTAGCCCGCTATCGTGGTTACCCTTTTTTATCTGACTCTGGAAGATTGTCAGCATTAATGCCGCCATCCTCTTCATCATCAATGTTCTCATCAAGAGCCTGCTCATCATACTCATAGCGATCAAGCATCTCATTCATATCCTGTTCGGTGTCATGATCCTCTCTGGCTTCTGATGGATCTTCTGTCGATTCCGCTGCCTTGCTCACCGAAACAAAATACTTAGAGGCCAACAATCCAAGTTCAAAAAGGAACCACATTGGCAATGCCAGCAGTGTTTGTGAAATCACGTCTGGCGGAGTGAGCAACATGCCAATCACAAATGCACCAACGATAATATAGGGTCGCTTTTCAGAGAGACTTTCGGTGGTGGTCAGCCCTGCCCAGATAAGCAAAATAACGGCAATAGGGACTTCAAAGGCGATCCCAAAGGCAAAAAAGAGTTTTAGTACAAAATCGAGATACCGCGCAATATCGGTCATCACTACGACACCGTCTGGAGTCGTGGAGGTGAAAAAGGCGAAAACCAACGGAAAGACAACGTAGTAAGCGAAGACCATTCCAAGATAAAAAAGGATCGTACTTGATGCCATTAACGGCATTACCATCTTCTTTTCGTGTGTATAGAGTGCTGGTGCGATGAATGACCAAAGCTGATATAGAATGAATGGCATCGCAACAAAGATTGAGAGCACGAGCGTTAATTTAAACGGTGTTAAAAAGGGTGAAGCCACCTCTGTGGCAATCATACTGCCGCCTTCGGGCAAATGCTCGATTAAGGGCGCAGAGATAATGGCGTAGAGATCATTTGCAAACGCAAATAGCCCTAAAAAGATGATCAGCACAGCCGCAACAATGCGAATCATACGATCACGTAACTCAATTAGATGAGACATGAATGGCTGTTCAGCGGATTCGGCTTCAGGATCGTAACTCATGAACTCTGTTTATCTGTGCTGATGGATTCGATTTGTTCTGTTGTTGATTGTTGATGCGGCTCATCAACAACTGAAGCGCCCGACTCTTCACTGACTTTTGAGGAGATAGTGTTGATCGCTTCTATCGCCTCTTTGCCTTCATCAATTATTTGATGAACCCCACTGCTCTGCGCCTGCTGATCAAGGATCTTCTTTAGCTCTTCAGCCTTCATTTCACGATCAATATCCATCTTCACATTCGTGATAAAGCGGCTCATACGACCAAACCAAAAGCCTGCTGTTCGTGCAACCTTGGGGAGACGTTCCGGGCCGATCACCAACAGGGCAACGACACCAATCATGGTCAATTCCCAGAAACCGATATCAAACATGGAATGTTCTTCTATGTGGGTGATTGAGTGGGCATTATGTCAATTCAAACAATAACGCCTCAGGCTTTAGGAGTGATCCTTCTCGCGGGTCGACTCACCTTCGATGACCGTCTCATCTTTCGCGTCGATCGCTGCTTGCTGCTTATCCGTAGCCTTCTCGCCATCTTTCATAGCATTTTTAAAGCCTTTAACAGCACCACCGAGGTCACTACCAATGTTACGTAGCTTTTTTGTGCCAAACAGTAGCGCCACTATCAGTAATATTATTACCAGTTGCCAAATACTAATACCCATCTTTTTTTCTCCAGATAATTCTTAAATTGCGGCTAACTAAAGCCGGGTAAATTGTTCCCGCCCATCAGGTGTAGATGAAGGTGCATAACCTCCTGACCACCTTCAGCGCCGGTATTGATAATTGTTCTAAAACCGCTCAGCCCCTGCTGTTTTGCAATCACAGGAAGTCGTCGCATCATGTGTGAGATGATCTCGTCATGCTCAGCGGTTATTTCGTCAAGGCTTGGAATATGTAGCTTAGGGATCATTAAAAGATGAATATCAGCCTTCGGCGCGATGTCTGGGAAAACCATGACATAATCATCCTCATAGATGATATCAGCAGGGATATCACCATTAACAATCTTGCAAAAGATACAGTCGCTCATTATCGATTCCTTGATGCCTTCTCTTCAATTCCCGACAATCCAAAACGACGATCCAACTCATCCAGCACCTGCGATGGTTCAATATCCAGATGTTTTAGCATCACTAAGGTATGAAACCAGAGATCCGCTGTTTCGTAAACTATTGCGTTTTTATCACCATCTTTTGCTGCAATCACTGTCTCAGTTGCCTCTTCGCCAACCTTTTTAAGTATTGAGTCGAGTCCTTTTGCATATAGCGATGAAACATATGATGAGTCAGGATCAGCATGCTTTCGCTGCTCTAAGACTTGTGCCAGTTTGTCGAGAATATCACTCATAGATAGTTGTTCTACTTATATATTGTATCTGGATCTTTAATCACGGACTCGGTGATCTTCCATTGTTCGTTCTGTAGTTCGTTAAAGAAGCAACCTTCTCTACCAGTATGGCAAGCAATTCCGCCACGCTGCTCAATGGTTAAAAGCAATACATCTTTATCACAATCACTTTTAATCGATAATACCTTTTGAGTATGCCCTGACTCCTCGCCTTTATGCCACAATTTTTGGCGTGAGCGCGACCAATAAACCGCCTCTTTGCGTTCTAAAGTCAGTTGTAGTGACTGGCGATTCATCCATGCAAACATTACAACCTTGCCGTTAGTCAGCTGAGCGATGACAGGAATCAACCCATTTTCATCAAACTTAACTTCGTCTATCCAACCCATGTTTTAAAGCCGCACCTCAATCCCACTTTCAGCCATAGCCTCTTTCGCTTCTTGAATCGAGTATTCACCAAAATGGAAAATACTAGCGGCAAGTACCGCCTCAGCATGTCCCTCAATGACGCCATCGACCAGATGTTGGAGATTACCAACGCCACCAGAGGCAATAACGGGTACATGTACGGCATCGGAAATTGCTCGAGTTAACTCAAGATCGAATCCAATTTTAGTCCCATCACGATCCATACTGGTTAAAAGAATCTCACCTGCACCATAGGCAACCATCTTTTGTGCCCACTCAATTGCATCAAGTCCGGTTGGCTTTCGTCCACCGTGTGTAAAAATCTCCCAACGACTTGTCTCACCCTCAGCGCTGACCCTCTTTGCATCAATCGCAACCACAATACATTGCGACCCGAACTTCTCTGCGGCCTCTTTTACAAACTCAGGATTAAAAACAGCGGCAGTATTGATTCCCACTTTATCAGCACCTGCATTTAGCATTCGTCGAATATCTTCAACAGTGCGAATTCCGCCACCGACAGTTAATGGGATAAAGACCTGACCCGCAACCTCTTCGACCACATGAACCATGGTTTCACGTTCATCGGATGAAGCTGTGATATCCAAGAATGTGATCTCATCAGCACCCTGTTCATCATAACGCTTTGCAACCTCAACCGGATCGCCAGCATCACGAATATCAACAAACTGCACGCCCTTTACGACACGTCCGTTATCAACATCAAGACATGGAATAATACGTTTTGCTAGTGCCATTTATCGGTTCCGGTTTCCAAGTCAACGAATAGTTGATGATGCGTTAGTGAGTTCATCAGCAAGCTTCTGGCCTTCAGCAAAATCGAGTGTGCCTTCATAGATTGCGCGTCCAGTGATCGCTGCACTAATTCCCTCATCTTCAAATTCACAAAGCTTGCGAACGTCATCTAAATTCGTAATGCCACCTGACGCAATCACAGGAATAGTCACTGACTGAGCCAATTTAACTGTTGACTCAACATTAACGCCATTCATCATCCCGTCACGACCGATATCGGTATAGACAATAGCTGAGACACCATCACTCTCAAAATGTTGAGCCATATCGATAACATCGTGCTTTGATAGCTTCGACCATCCATCTATCGCAACCTTGCCATCTTTTGCATCGAGTCCTACGATAATATGTCCCGGAAACTCAAGGCAGAGATCATTGATAAAGTGAGGCGCTCTAACCGCCTTGGTACCAATGATCACATACTGCACTCCTGCATCAAGATACTCTTGTACGGTATCTTCGTTACGAATCCCGCCACCAATCTGGATGGGCACTTCTGGAAACGCTTGTGCAATTGCATGTACAACACCACTATTAACAGGCTTCCCCTCGAAGGCGCCATTTAAATCAACCAGGTGTAATCGTCTAGCACCCGCTTCAACCCATTTTGCAGCCATTGAAACGGGATCATCCGAAAAGATGGTTTCATCATCCATACGTCCTTGGCGTAGTCGTACACACTTCCCATCTTTCAGGTCTATTGCAGGGATTAATAACATTTCAAGTATGACCTCTTATCATTTAGCATGAACCATTCCAATTAACAAAATTATGGTAAAGCTGTAATCCTGAGTGTTGGCTCTTCTCAGGGTGAAACTGTACAGCGAAAATATTGTTATGCTGTAGTGCCGCCGCAATTTCCACGCCGTGTTTAGATGTGGCCGCCAGCATATCTTTGGATTCAGGTGAAACGTAGTAACTATGAACAAAATAGAAGCGCTCACCACTATTGATGTTTTTCCATAGCGGATGATCACCGCGTTGCACAACCTGATTCCACCCCATATGTGGAACCTTTAATGCGGCATTGGTATCTGGATCTTTAAGCCTGTCTCCAAAAAAGCGAACATGACCAGGAATAACATCCAGACAAGAGGTGCCCCCATTCTCTTCGCTTTCTGTTACTAGCGCCTGCATACCTACACACACGCCCAGGAAGGGTTTGTCCTCTATGACACTGCGTACAACAGTATCCAGCTTTAGCCTTTTGATCTCAGCCATGCAGTCACGAATGGCACCAACACCCGGAAGTACAACCCGCTGTGCATTACCAATGATTTCGCTATCCGATGTCACAATGACCTTTTGATCACCACAAACATGTTCAATAGCTTTTGCTACCGAGTGGAGGTTACCCATTCCATAGTCGATTACAGCAATAGTAGACATTTAATGAAATCTCTGAATATTTATATGGGAATTCCAATAAAGGAATTCTATAAAGATCCTTTGGTAGAGGGCATTTGATTCGCCATTCGATCATCCGTCTCAAGTGCAATTCGTAGTGCTCGACCAAATGCTTTAAAGATAGTCTCTGCAATGTGGTGAGAATTATCACCACGGAAATTATCAATGTGTAAGGTAACCTGAGCGTGATTTACGAAACCTTGAAAGAACTCGCCAATCAAATCCGTTTCAAACTCACCGATAGATGAGCGCGGGAAATCAGCATTCATAACCAGACCTGGGCGGCCAGAGAGGTCGATCACAACTCGGGATAGCGCCTCATCAAGCGGGACATAGGCATGGCCGTAACGTCGAATACCTTTTTTATCACCGATTGCTTTATTCAGAGCTTGACCGAATGTGATACCGATATCTTCAACGGTGTGATGAGCATCGATATGCAGATCACCATCCGCCTCAATCTCAAGATCAATTAACCCATGTCTGGCAATCTGATCCAGCATATGCTCAAAAAAGTGAACGCCTGTATTGAAGGTTCTTTTACCGCTACCATCAAGGTCAACAGATACTTTAATCTGTGTCTCTAATGTTTTTCGCTCTACCGTGGCACTTCGAGTAGCCATCTTATCCTCAAATCAAGTGATAGAATTGATAAATTGTTTCTATATTTACTGGTTGCATAGCATACCCTTAACATTATATTGATGAAACCCGATTTTATCTCTAAAAGCACTTGCATTTTCAGTCTTGAAGTTTAGAGTATTAGCATTCGCTAATTTCATGACTTTTATTTAAAGACTCTAAATTCAATGACAGCCCCAATTACAGCCTCCATTTCAGATACCGGAAAATCACGTGTCGCATGTAGCGATTGTAGCCTTCATAAAATATGTCTACCGACAGGTATTGATGGTAATGACCTCGAAGAACTGGATACCATCATCAAACGACCTCAACCTTTTAAGCGTGGTGAAATCCTCTTCGACACCGGTTCAAAATTTCAATCGATCTACGCTATTCGATCAGGCTCAATTAAAAGCTTTGTCTCAGAAAACGGGAATGAGCAGATCACCGGATTTCACCTCCCTGGCGAACTCCTTGGCCTTGAGGCAATCCATTCAACTGTTCACACCACCACAACTCAGGCAATGGAAAGTACCTGTTTATGTGAAATCCCATTCAATCGTCTTCAATCGCTTGGAAAAAGATCCCCAATACTACAACAACAACTCTTAGCCATTATGAGTCGGGAGATTCAACACGATCAGGATATGGTAAAGATTCTCGGAAGAAAGAGTGCCGAGGAGCGACTAGCTGCATTAATGGTTAACTTTTCAGAGCGCTACAAGAATAGAGGTTTTTCACCCACCGAATTCAACCTGAGCATGTCGAGAAACGATATCAGTGGTTATCTTGGTCTAGCTGTCGAGACAGTTAGCCGAATATTTAGTCGTTTTCAGAAGAAAGGATTACTGGAAGTACAGCGCAGACACATTTCAATTACTAATCTTGTAGCCTTACAGGCGATAGTCGCTGGCGCAGAGTCTATTTCGCAGAAAAACAGTAGAAATTTATAGGGATTTAGTTAACACAAACAAAGTGAATAAATGATTTGCTTTGTTGACAAATATCAATGTTTTGGTATGGTTCATTCGGCTAACATTCGCACAGTTCAACTAGAAGGAGTTGTCTGTAGACCGAAATAATATCGCGATAACACTCTAAAATTCTTGAGTAATTTTATATGGTTATCGTTTTTTCTTCATATCTTTGATGATGTGGAGTGGATCGGATATTATTTCAAGGGCAAACTTGTTAATATTCATTATTAATAATCGCGCGCAGACAATTTCAAAAAAAAGAACTGACAAAAATAATTGGGGTGAAATCCTTTTCAGTGAGTGGCTGATTGAAAAAGATCTCATTTCTTTTGGGCAATCAGGAAATATAAGGGGGCATCTAGGCCGCAGGATAATAATTTAACAATAGCTTATCTGGTGGAGGGTGATGCCTCACGGCATTTCCGCCTTTTCCGGTTTTATCATCGTGGTAACAACAAAAAAAGGAGACTACTCGTGGCAACAACACAAGTAGAAGAAAAATATAGTTTCGACGTCGTACGGTGGTTCACCGTCATGGCGATCGTATATCTGGTTGTAGGTACCCTTGTTGGTGTCTACATTGCATCAGAACTGGCCTGGCCGGTTCTTAACCTCGACCTTGCAGAGATCTCATTCGGTAGATTGCGTCCTCTGCACACCAATGCGGTCATCTTTGCATTTGGTGGTTGTGTGCTTATGGCCACTGGTTTTTACAGTGTTCAACGCACATGTGGCGTCTCTCTCTGGAGTGACAAACTCGCATGGTTTGTATTCTGGGGATGGAATATCGTCATCGTTGCAGCGGTTATCACTCTTCCACTGGGTATCACTCAGGGTAAAGAGTACGCTGAACTTGAATGGCCTCTTGACCTGCTGATTGCACTGGTCTGGGTTGCCTTCACATTAAACTTCGCAATGACTATCGCTTCACGTAAGACCTCACATATCTATGTGTCTAACTGGTTCTTCCTGGGCATGATGGTCATGATCACCTACCTCCATGTTGTCAACTCATTGGCACTGCCTGTTAGTCTATGGAAGTCATACTCTGTATTCTCTGGCGTTCAAGATGCAATGGTTCAGTGGTGGTATGGTCATAACGCTGTAGGTTACTACCTGACTGCTGGCTTCCTCGGCATCATGTACTACTTCGTTCCTAAGCAAGCTAATCGTCCTGTCTTCTCATATCGTCTGTCAGTTATCCATTTCTGGGCACTGATGTTCGGTTATGTATGGCTGGGTGCTCACCATCTTCAGTACACCGCTCTTCCTGATTGGACTGGTTCACTGGGTGCTGCGGTATCTCTGGCGATGATCATTCCATCATGGGGTGGTGCCGTTAACGGTATGATGACTCTGTCAGGTGCTTGGGACAAACTTCGTACTGACTATGTTTTACGCTTCCTCATCATGTCACTAGCCTTCTATGCAATGTCTACCTTCGAAGGTCCTGTCATGTCAGCGAAGACTGTAAACGCTCTGTCACACTACACTGACTGGACTGTTGGTCACGTGCATTCAGGTGCATTAGGCTGGGTAGCAATGGTTGGTTGTGGTGCTCTTTACCACATCATCATGAAGCTGTGGAATACAGAAATGTACAGTGCAAAATTAGTAAACCTCCACTTCTGGATGGCTACTATCGGCGCTGTAATCTACATCACTGCGATGTGGGTTTCTGGAATCATGCAAGGTCTGATGTGGAGAGACTACGACGAGTTCGGTACTCTGACCTACACCTTTGCTGAGTCTGTTTCTGCAATGCATCCATACTATGCTATGCGCGCAATCGGCGGCGCTATTTACTGGGTTGGTGGAGCTATCATGCTTTATAACACCATTATGACTATCAGTACTGCAAGTCAGCGTAGTGCCAGCACTTCAGCAGCTACAGCATAAGGAGTTAATAAAATGGCTGATAAAATCTATTCAACCAAATTTCAGGATAAGATCGAACGTAATGTCTTCCTGATGTTAATCATGCTGGCTGTTCTGCTTTCAGTAGGTGGCCTCGTGGAAATTGCTCCTCTGTTCTGGTTGCCAGACACAATGGAGCACAACAAAAGTCCTGAGATCATGTGGGATCGTAAATCAGGTCAATCTCTGCATGACTGGAGTGCTGGCGATGGTATTCGTCCATACACTGCTCTTGAGCTTGCAGGACGTGATGTTTACATTCGTGAAGGTTGCTACACCTGCCATTCACAAATGATTCGTCCGTTCCGTGATGAGAAAGAGCGTTATGGTCACTATTCACTCGCTTCTGAATCTCAATACGACCACCCTTTCCAATGGGGCTCCAAGCGTACTGGTCCTGATCTAGCACGTGTTGGTGGTAAATACTCTGATGAGTGGCACCGTCAACATTTGATCGCTCCTCGCTCGGTTGTACCTGAGTCAGTAATGCCCAACTACGGTTTCCTTGCTAAAGGAACTGTTGATAGTGTTGCAACTGCAAAAACTATGGGTGGCATGAAGATGTTGGGGGTTCCTTATACTCAAGAAGATATCAGTAAAGGCGCAGCCGAGGTTGAGGGTAAAACTGAACTCGACGCTGTCGTAGCATATCTCCAAGTACTGGGAACAATGGCGAAGTTGGACGAGACCAAGGATTATCGTGAGTAATTTGAGTGAATACTTTCATACTGATTGGGCAGCTATGACGCTCCATGATTGGATCGGCACGATTATTACAGTTGCGATTTTCTTTATGATGATATGGGCTTATGTCCATGTGTTTAACCCAAAAAACAAAGCGAAATTCGAATCTTACCGACATCTACCATTAGATGACGAAGGTTTTAAAGATACGGAGAAAAATAATGAGTGAAAATAACCCATTTCCCAATGAGAGTAACACTGGGCATTTTTGGGACGACAATCTACGCGAACTGACCAATGATCCACCCACATGGTGGCGAATTGGCTTCCACGCAAGCTGGATGCTCGTTCTCGTCTACAGCATTGTTTATCCATCATGGCCTATGCTGACTACCCACTTTAAGGGTGTCACTGGCTGGACTGCAATCGGTGAATATAAGCGTGATGTTGCAGCTATTGAGCAAGTACGTTCCCAGTATGAGACTCAACTCGCTAACAAGTCAGTAGAAGCTATTCTTGCCGATAATGACCTGTCAAACTATGTTACCCGTTCAGCTAAAGTGCTATTCGGTGACAACTGTGCGGCATGTCACGGTGGTGGTGGTCAAGGCAATGTCAACTACCCTGTGCTAGCTGATGATGATTGGCTCTATGGTGGTGACATCAACACTATCGTTGCCTCCATTACCAATGGCCGTCAAGGCATGATGCCTTCACATGCTAATCAGCTATCTGCTGCTGAAATTGACAAACTAGCTGCTGCAGTTGTATCTGGCAATCCTGCCGGTGAGCCACTGTTTACATCTAAAGGCTGCTTTGCTTGTCATGGCGCAGACGGTAAAGGCATGCCTTTACTTGGTTCAGCTAACTTGACTGATGGCATCTGGCGTTTTGCTGCTGCTGATACATTGGCAAGTGTCAAATACACCATTACCCATGGTGTTAATGACCCGCAGGACAAAATGACTCGCAATGCGGTCATGCCTAAGTTCGGCGGTGCTAAGCTGAGTGAGACTGACATTAAAAAGCTCGCTGTTTATGTTCATAAACTCGGCGGCGGTCAGTAATCAAGACTGTGTGATATCAAACGGGTGGAGGTCACCCTCATGATTGACCTCCACCACAACTGATAGAGGAACTATTATGGACATATCGACACTTTTTAGTGACCCAGTAGCTATGTGGTCTAGCATCACAGTTATTGTCACTACTATTATCATTGTCTTTATTGTTGCTAAAGTAATAAAGCTGATGAATAGCACACATTCAGAAGATTAAGCTTTTTAATCTACTGAGCCACACATAAAGGGGGACTTTTGTCCCCCTTTTTTATATTTACCCTCTCAATATCATAAGAATACTGTGATATAGTCACTTTCCCAGACGCATAGATCAAATAGATTTGCAGAACTGATTGTTATTGTTTTTTTCATATGAATAACCATCGACTTTCCCTTACAAACTAGATATCTGTTCTACCAATATATTTGCGTAGAAAGGAGACAACTGTGAACCAACAAAGCAACACTGACGAGACTCAAAAATCGTTTGATGCTCTATATGAAGACCAAGAAACATGGCATGTAAATACTGGTGGAGAAACAATTCACGCAAAGCGTATTCCTGGTAAATTCAGAACCATAAAATGGTTGGCAGCTTCGGTTTGGTTAATCTTCTTTCTTGGCCCCTACCTGAGATTTGGAGATCGGCAGGCTGTTCTTTTTGATATCCCTGGACGTCAATTCCATATCTTTAACGTCACTGTTCTACCTCAAGACGTCTGGATGCTATCGCTTGTGCTGCTCTTCTTTGCAATTTTATTAGCAGCTGTTACCTCCGTCGCTGGCCGAGTGTTTTGTGGATTCTTCTGTTTCCAGACGATCTGGACTGATGTCTTCACTCTGATCGAGGAGAAGCTCGAAGGCAATCCAGGAATGCGCCGCAAGCTAGATAAGGCACCACTGTCTCCTAAAAAGTTTGTAATTAAATTTGTTAAACACTCCCTTTGGATGCTGATTGGATTTTTAACCGGTATCTCATTCACCTTATGGTTTGGTGATGCCTACGAAACCTGGTCTGGCTTTTTTGCGCTCGATTTAAATGGTGTTCAATGGGCCGTGATAGTCGCCTTCACATTAGGCACATATACCTTCGCTGGTCACATGCGTGAACAGGTTTGTTTCTGGTTGTGCCCGTATGCCCGATTCCAAGGCGTTATGTACGATCCAGATACACTACTTCCCACCTATGATTATCACCGTGGTGAGCCGCGCGGAAAGTTAAAGAAGGGTCAACCGATTGAAGGCAATGGCGATTGCATTTCTTGTAACATGTGTCTTGCTGTATGTCCGACTGGTGTGGATATTCGTGATGGTCAACAGGAGGGCTGTATCACATGTGGCCTCTGTATTGATGCCTGTAATGAAATCATGGATAAGATTGGTAAACCGCGTGGGCTGGTACGTTACCTAACCCTAGATGAACTTTTAGGCAAGCCGATTCTTCCGCTGTATAAAAGAACGCGAGTATTGGTTTATCTAGGGATTCTTACCGTGGCGGTTGTAGGGATTCTTTATGGGATCACGCATCTTGGAAAGATAGAGCTAAAAGTGCTTCATGAACGTCAGCCTCTTTTTGTCAGACAGAGTGATGGCACCATTCAGAATAAGTACGATCTCAAGGTCTTAAACAAAACTGATAAAGAGATGGAATTTACGGTTTCTGTGCGTGGTCCAAAAGGTCTGGAGTTGATTACAGATCGTGAGATCTTCTTTGCTAAACCGGGTCGAATCAACTCATACCCCGTTTTTGTTAAAGTACCTGATAATTTGCGAAAATCAGAGAGAGAAAATATCTATTTCAGGGTAGAATCTGTTAAAGATTCGACAGCGAATGATGAATATAAAAGTATGTTTATCGGACCACATAAATAGTGTGGTCTTCATCTGCAACCCGGAGTAAATGATATATGAGCGATAGCTCTCCTAGATTTCTATCTCAAAGCAATAACAAGGCGTTTAAAAACCCGTGGGTACTGGGGTTGTTGGCTGGGATTATCCTTGTTGTCAGTGTGAATGTAGGCTTTATTATCACTGCATTTATGACAACTCCGGGGCTTGTAGAAGAGGACTACTACGAAAAAGGAAGGGATATTGAGGCTAATGTTCGCCAGAAGGTTGCTGCAAGAACAAATCTAGGATGGCATGTCGTTCTAAATCTGCCTGATACTATCAAAATGGGCGTAGAGACTACCTTTCATCTGAATGTAGTTGATAAATCGGGACTACCATTGAATGAGGCGAATGTGACTGTCGACTTCTATCGCCCATCCGACGCAAATGCGGATCTCTCTTCAGTCGTAACATCTTTTGCTCCTGGAATATATCAAGCTAAAGTAACCTTGCCATTAAAAGGTATCTGGGAAGCTGTCGTAACCGTAAAATCCGGGGACAATAGCTACAACTTCAGACAAAGATTCAGCGCTTCTGCAAGCTAATCTTATTATTACTTATTGATGGGTTCTGAGAAGATTAGTTCTGGAAACTGTTTCCATTGTGGCTTACCACTACCCAGTGAAGAGTTACAGTTTCAGGCAAATATCGATGGCTTAAACCGCAAGTTTTGTTGTTTCGGATGTCAGAGTGTTTGTGAGGCCATCTACGAAGCTGGGCTAGACGGCTTCTACCAACGCACTCCTGAGGGTGAACTGCTCGCTCCACCACCGGAGCCACCCAAAGATATTGAGATCTATGATCTTAATGAAGTTCAGGAAGAGTTTGTTACCCATCTTGGTGAAGATCGGCGTTCTATCCATCTATTGATAGAGGGCATTCACTGCGCTGCATGTGTCTGGCTTATTGAAAAGTCTTTACAAAGACTACCTGGAATTATTAAAGCCAATGTTAACCTCTCCGGTAAACGTCTTCTTTTGGAGTGGGACAACACCTCCATTGCACTATCAAGGATCATTTCAACGCTCGCTTCAATAGGCTACAGCGCTGTTCCGTTTGATCTGGAAGCAGCTGAAGGAACCATCAAAAAACAGAATCAGGCGATGTTATTCCGCATGGCGTTTTCTGGTTTTACCATGATGAATCTCCTATGGATCTCAATCGCGCTCTATGCCGGTGCTGACAAAGGCGAATTTAAAACCATGTTCCAATGGATTGGAATGTTTTTGGCAACACCCACTCTTTTCTACTCAGGATGGCCGTTTCTTAAAGGAGCCTATAGCGGCTTAAAGAATCTCCACCTAACGATGGATCTCCCAATCGCCATCGGTTCTCTGACAACCTATCTCTACTCAGTCTACGTCACTCTTGCCAATCCACAATCCGGTGAGGTCTATTTCGATACGGTTGTAAACTTTATCTTTGTCATTCTTGTCGGACGCTATCTTGAGGCTATGTCAAAACGACATGCGGTTGCTGCAAGTCAACGACTTATGGATCTACAACCGCGTGTTGCAACACTCTTAATCGACGGTGAAGAGAAGGTTGTACCAATAAGGACTGTCAAAGAGGGTGATACGGTTTTAGTTAAAACAGGTTATAAGATTCCAGTTGATGGAACCATCCTTAGTGGAACGACAGATGTTAACGAGGCAATGTTAAGTGGTGAGTCACATCCAGTTAAAAAGAGTATTGGAGATAGCGTCTCAGCAGGAACGGTTAACAATCTCAATCCCATTACCATCGCTGTAACTGCCGTTCTACGTGATACTGCACTTGGTCGAATTATCAATCTTGTTGAAGAAGCCCAATCCTCTAAAGCGCCAATCCAATGCACTGCTGATAAGATCGTGCCATGGTTTGTTGCGGTAACACTTTTACTGGCAACCATCACGTTTTTATTCTGGTTATCCACAGACTTTGAAAAGGCCTTAATGTCTGCTACCGCCGTGTTAATCATCACTTGTCCTTGTGCCTTTGGATTAGCCACACCTATGGCGATTGCTGTCGCCTCTGGGCAGGGTGCTCAACATGGGATCCTGGTAAAAAATGGAGCTGTGCTAGAGATGCTCTCTGGCATTCGACATTTTGTCTTCGATAAAACAGGAACACTGACAGAAGGTAAAACCAAGGTTGTCGGTTATCAATTGAAGCCATCGGTTAATGAGAAGGATTTGTTAAAGGCCATCGCATCCATTGAGTCATACTCTGAGCATGTGATTGCGAAGGCTTTAGTTAATCATGCTGATGAGAATCAATACTTAATCTCAAGAGATAAGGTCTCCAATTACAAAACCACCTCCGGATCTGGCATCAGCGCAGAGTACGATAAACAGCATTACATCATTGGAACGGAAGATTACCTTAGGTCTGAGTCGATCATGATCGATGAAGATTTGAATCAATATGCAGCACAACTTGCACAGAACGCTCAATCTCCTGTCTATATTTCGCAAAATGGCATCCATATCGGTGTTATTGCTGTTGCCGACTCCATTCGTAAAGATGCCTACGAACTCATCTCACAGCTTAATGAAGATGGCATTGAAACAACCTTACTGAGTGGTGATCGCAATGCGGTGGCAAATTCGATTGCACATCAACTAAAGATAAAGAGTGTGATCGCAGAGGTGCTACCACACCAAAAGGATGATGTGATTAAATCACTCCAGAAACAACAGCTCGTTGCGATGGTTGGTGATGGTATCAATGATGCTCCTGCTCTCATTCGTGCCGACGTCGGTATTGCTATGGGTTCTGGAACCGACGTATCCGTTGAAAGTGCAGATATCGTTCTGTTAAGCGATCATGTAAGCCTTGTTAAGACCGCATCGACACTATCACGCAGAACCCTCAAAACAATCCGACAAAATATCGGAATCTCACTAACCTACAACGTGATTATGGTTCCTTTAGCGATGGCCGGGTTTATTACACCACTCGTCGCTGCGATAAGCATGCCTATCAGCTCACTCTTAGTGATCGGAAATGCTGCACGCATTCGTACCCTCTTCCGCAAATAACTGATTGATTTACTGTACCTTTATCGGTAATTCGGCTAGGATCTACAGCCTAAACTCAACTAAAGCGAACTCTCAATGGAAGTTATCTACTCCCTTATTCCAGGTATGATATTTATAGGCCTTTTGGCGATCGTTGTCTTAATCTGGGCTGTAAAGAAGGGTCAATATGATGATCTGGAGGGTGATGGTAATCGAATCCTGCTTGATGAGGATGAGCCAGTTGCCGACAAAAACGCCAAGCGCTCAGCAGATAGCCGAAACTGGCCAGACGCTGACTAGAGTTCTGGAGCGATCGATTTGCCCTCAAACAGCGGCTTCATCAGACGCTGAAAGTCTCTTGGCGGGAGATATTGTAAAACATCCTTCTCTTCCTCACTGAAAAGCACATCCAACCCTTTTTCGGGATAGAGCCAATGAACCACCCCTTCGCGCTCCTCAATTTTCTGAGCAGGCACACCAAAGCGTTTTTCGATTAATTCTGGCGTTAAGTTCATCCGGGGAAGATAGGTTAATGACGCAATCGGGGTATTATAGACTTCAGCAAGATCCTGAGCATTTAATGTCACCTTATGCTTATCACCACCGGTCTTTGCAATGCGAATTCCTCGATTGAAGTATTGCTCGATCATCTCATCAGAAATCATAATCTCGACCACCATCTTGGCGCGGAAACCTGCAACAGCCGTCGTGTCAAAGTAGGCTTCAAGCTTCTTCTGCCCATCATTCTGTTTAAAAAGGCTCACCTCAGCATGTTCCTGGACACGATTCTCGGTCTCTCGAAGCGTACTCTTTCCCAGGGTTAAACCAAATACTGTAATCGAGCCATCCGGCGTTGGTGTTATATTCCACGGTAGGTAATCTGATTGCTCACCCTTGTTTCCAGGAATCATTATTGCGATAACGGTCAAAAGAATTGAAACCATCAGCACTATGAGGAAGGTACTTCTTATCATATCGATTATTCTTTTAGACCAATGAGGTCAATCAGGGGCTACTCTTCTATCAGCCTGGCTTCGGGGTTTGGATTCTTTGCAACAACCCACTTGGGCAAAACTCCTGTCTTAGCCTGGTGCATCGCATCAGACTCAGTAATGATTAATGTGAGAATTGTTAGCATTGTCGGCAGTATTGTAACACCAGCAATTGCATAGTGTCCCGGCTTAAGATCCTTAACATCGCCACCAACAGAAATAATTAACCCCATAATAATCACGGCAAAGACGATTAAAATCGATAGAAAAACCTTACTTCTTCGAATACAAACCTGCCAATGGCAGCGAATAAACCATGAGGTCGCACCTTTCTGAATTGTCGAATTTCTAATCATTAGATAGGAGATCACAACCATCGAGATTGCTGGTGTAACCATCGTCAACACAGGGTAGGTCTTCATCATCCCCAATAGACCGACAAAGAGTAGTATATGATTTGTTATCAGGTTTATTAAAAACAACTCATGAGGAAACTTCGCCTTTTTTGCTTCTTCATCAGTAATCTCAAATTTCATTTGTGTACTCTCTACTTAAAATCGGTAATGGTATGACGAATTACATTTTGTCTTATTTAATCTTATCACTTGTTAGAGTAACTACTCATGCACCTGGCGTGTTTATGAGAGGTTGGAGTCACTTAACTCATAACCTGGATCGATTTCTCGCACCATTGCCTAACGACCAATCAAAAGTCAGGTGACTCCGACCCCGCCTTTACCTAGCGGGTAAGTAGTTACGTTAGAAACATAACTTTTTTATTACGATATCTCACCATTTCTTAGCGGATAAAAAAAGGCCCTGTATCACTACAGGGCCGATTTATGCTCTAGCGTTTTACTCTAGCAAGTATGCGCTTAGTAGCCTAACAGACGAATATAACCAACGGTAGAGTCGATCTCTTCATCAGAAAGGATACCACTCCAACCTGGCATAAAGTCACCCGCACCTTCCGCAACAGAACGACGCAGTTCTTTATTAGACAAGGTATTCATCTTCTTAGAGTTGGTATGGTCAAGCGGAGTCATCGGCAGAACATTAGTCATCACACCGTCACCTTTACCAGTAGAACCGTGGCAAGCTGCACATGACTTGGCATAGATTGCTGCACCAACTTCAGGACTGCCAGTTGCACCCTCTTTTGACTGATGCAGGAAGCGGATGTAAGCAACCAGAGACTTGATCTGTGTACCTGGAATCGCAAGACCCCACTGAGGCATCGCACCATTAATCTTGGCGTGAGTGGCAGTACCCTGAATGATACGGAACAGATCGTTATCTGTACGCTTGCTCATTTTGAGGTGGTCTGTCAGATCAGCAGGTTTCTTTGACAGGTTACCAGCCAGTGGACCTTTACCTTTACCGTCAGCGCCGTGGCAAACAAAACAGTAACTATCAAAGATCTTCTTACCTTCGTATGCATTTGATGCTGCTGCCGAGGTTGCATAACCTCCCAGTAACATCATGGTGGCTACTGCACCAGCTAAATACTTCTTCATTATTCTCTCCTCATTCTACAGTGACCGAAGTCACTGTAGAGATAATTTTAAACAATTTGGTCAAACTGTACTCTTAAAACGATTACCAACCACCAGATAGCTGGAAGGTAGTCTTATCGTTTCCAGAACCATCAGCAATTGTATGGAATACATCCAGTCGGATATTCTGAGCAAAGTAGTACATACCACCTAGTGTCATGTCAGTCTTCGCAGTACCTGTACCTGAATCTGCATTCATGTAACCAAAGTGAACATTGGTCTTTCCAGGATTGATATCATAACCAACGAGGAATCCAAGACCAGACTTATCTTTAGTTCCTGAATAATGATTACCTGTTGGAACAGTAGTATAAGTAGCATAGAAGCTTAACTGTTCACCCTGCGCCTGGAAATCAACGGTTGTGCTTTCTGCTTTAATCAGGCCGGCATCTGTATCAGCTTCACCAGCCATAATGGCAACACCATAACCCATATCGAACTGACCCACCTGCTTAGTCATAGCTGCACGAACATAGTGAGCCATTGGTAGTTTGGTATGAATACCATCTAAGTTTGGACCCCAAGCTGGCACAAATGTTGTGTAGTTCACGAAGTAGTCATTGGTGTGATAGACCAACGCGATACCGGTCGCTTCACCATCCAAACCGAGTTTCTGAGGCGCAGAGAAGACCTTACGGTTTTCAACAGCGCGGTGCAGACGATAAACACCCGTGTTCAACAGCTCAAAGCCGTATGAAACGCCAGCACCATCGGTACCGAACACAACAGTTGCAAAGTTATCGGTCACATTGAAGTGTGCCTTGAAGTTCGCAAATGCAGTGGTATGAGCTTCACCGTTCGTTTGGGTTGGATCAGTTGTATCGATGCCACTTGTATGTAAACCGCCTAACTGCTGCTCAAGCAGGAAGCCGATATTTTCAGATGCACGACCACCAATCAGAATGGCGGCTTCATCAGGCCAAACTACAGCAAAATCTTTGCCTTCAGGCTTCTCTAAACGTATTTTCGTGATTAAAGAAGTATTCAAGTTTGCAGGTAGTGAGAAGTTCTCACCTGACAGCATCGGTGCTGCACCCTGCATGGTGTAACCTGATGATTTAAAGGCACGACCGAAAGAGTTCAGTGCCGGAAAGTTAGTGTGACATGCATTACAGCTCATGCCGGTTTGACGTGCAAACGATGGAACAGCTTCAGACGTCTGCGGTACAAATAAAGTGGTGGTCAACAGTGCCGCTGATGCGACAGTTAAACCAAGTTTGTTCAAAATTCTCATCATCTCCCCCTAAGTAGTCGATGAGTTATAAAAATCCATTCTCCCCAATTCAATCCTTTAATACCAAGTAATAAAACTGACATTTTATGCCACCCAAAAGCGTCATGTTTGTCAGCTCATATAGCCTCCCGCAACTAGATCCGGGTGACTTATGTGCCAGAAATATTACACCAGTCTCAAATAAATGCAAATTTCTTGTTAGTTTTCAGCAATTTAGATTATCATAGAATTCTTATATAGACCTAACCCTTACATTTATAATGGTTATTTCTGACAAAAATAATCTGTTATATAACAAAGTACTTAGCTCAACTTTAAGCTTTAATTAATCTTTTTTTTGATAGTTATTATTGTGTTTTTGAATAACCTGACCGGAAAATTTTTTGGCTCGTTTTAGTTTTTTTTTAGTCATATTTTTGTAATTTTGACAAAAAAAGTGCGTTAAACCTCTAACCAAAAGGTTACTGGACCATCATTTATGAGCGAAATCTTCATATCTGCGCCAAAGACACCCGCTTCAACATTCTGAAAGTGATTAGCCGCATAACGACTCAGGTACTCAAATCGCTTTTGCCCGATTATTGGTGTTTCTGCAGACGAAAAACCGGGGCGTCTCCCCTTTTTTGTATCTGCTGCGAGAGTGAATTGTGGAACAAGTAATAATCCACCATTGATCTCCTTTAGTGAGAGATTCATTTTACCCTGATCATCTTCAAATACCCGATAGTTGATCAATCGTTCATACAAGCGCTCAGCTTTTGCCTCATCATCGCCCTTTTGAACCCCAACCAATACCAGTAAGCCAGTACCGATCTGCGCCACAATCTCTCCATCAATAGCAACTGAGGCCTCTGTTACCCTTTGTAGTAATCCAATCATAACAACATCCTCTTGGTGTTATCTGTTGCAGTGATGAGCGCTGATATCATTCTGACATCGGCGGCGGCATGTCCCGCCTCTTCAACTATCACTAACTCTGATCCTCTCCATGCTTGTGATAGCTGCCACGCATTTTCAACAGGACAGATCATATCGTAGCGGCCATGAACGATGGTTCCCTGAATATCCTTCAGGCGATGAGCATCTCTCAAGATCTGCCCCTGATCGATAAAAGCATTATTTACAAAGTAATGGTTCTCGATCTTAGCAATCGCCAATGCGCTTTCAGGATTCGCAAAATGATCCATCACTGAGGTTTGAGGCTGCATGGTTGCAGTTACTCCTTCCCATGTTGACCATGCAATCGCTGCTTGCTGCTCAAGGTGATGATCACCACAATTTAGCAGGCGATGATAGGCATGGATCAGATCATCTCGTTCATCATCTGGAACCGGCTGAATAAAGGAACGCCAATAGTCAGGAAAGATTCGACTCGCACCCTGCTGATAGAACCATAACAATTCGCCTGCACCGCATAAAAAGATGCCCCGAACAATTAATGCCAGCACCCTTTGAGGGAAGGCTTCAGCATAGAGTAGTGACAGGGTTGAACCCCACGAGCCACCAAAAAGCACCCATTGCTCTATGCCGAGCATTTTTCGTATCTGCTCCATGTCCTCAATTAGATGCTGTGTTGTATTCGCTTTAAGCTCAGCATGTGGGGTTGAGCGACCACAACCACGCTGATCAAAAAGGATAATGCGATAGGCTGAAGGATCGAAGAATCGTCGGTGATACGCCTCACATCCTGAACCGGGCCCGCCATGAACAAAACAGACGGGTATTCCATCAGGGTGACCACACTCTTCTATATAAAGGGTGTGTAGCTCATCCACCTTAAGATGGTGATGTTTATATGGTTCGATAGGTGGATAGAGTGTATTCATAGCGATTCCTGATACCTGTTCCTGCATAAGATACAGACACAAAAAAGCCGCTACAATCTGTAGCGGCTCGTTTTAAACCGATTTACTACGATCAGGGTCGTACATAGGCGTATCCCTGCTCCTGTAACTCCATAATTCTCGCCACGCCGGCAGTAACCACACCGACACCCTCTGCAAGCATTGGCATCTTGCCTGTTTTCTTCTCAACCTTCTTCATAGTATTACCACAGGCGCTAAAGGTAATGTCCTGTTGAGATAGACTTGAGACTCGTTTCGCTGTTTTTGAGTTCTTCGTTAGCATCCCAAGTCCAGGACCAAAAGCGACGATCTCAATCGTCACATTGTCCATACCGTAATGTTTTTGCAGATTAACGGCATTATTCATTGCGATGTTCTGAGTACGCAGATCATCACTGCTCACCTGTAGAACAACCTTGTGCATCATCTCTGCATGGGCAGATAGAGGCGCCAGCACCATAAACAGTACTGTGATAATTGTGGTTACTGCTTGTTTGATCGTATTCATCTTCACTCTCCGACTATTGTGTGGGCTATTACCTGAGTAATTTACTCAATTAAAGCGGAGGATATGAAAACTGTATATTAAGGTAATCCACAATACCCAAGGGCCTAGCGCTCAATCAGAGCGCTAATCCCTGAAACGGTAGTGTTACTTTGACTCTCGTGCGGCGCGTTTACGCTCGTGCTCAACCAAAAGCTTTTTACGCAAACGGATATGGTTTGGTGTCACTTCCACAAGCTCATCATCATCAATAAACTCTAGTGCCTGCTCAAGGGTATGGACTTGCGGTGGAGTTAATACCTGAGCCTCATCGGTTCCAGAGGCGCGGACATTAGTCAACTGTTTACCCTTTAGAGCGTTAACCACCAGGTCATTATCGCGTGAGTGCAGACCGATGATCATCCCTTCATACACCTCTGCGCCGTGACCAATAAACATACGACCGCGCTCTTGTAGATTGAAAAGCGCATTGGTTAACGCTTTGCCCGGTGCATTGGCAATCATGACACCATTTTTGCGTGTACCATAATTACCGCGTTTGAAAGGCCCATAATGATCAAAAACGCTATAGATCAATCCCGAACCTTGAGTGGCGGTTAAAAATTCGGTACGGAAACCTATAAGACCCCGAGCAGGCATGATGTAATCAAGACGAACCCGACCCTGACCGTCGGGCACCATATTTTTGAGATCTGCACCCCTTGCACCGAGCTTCTCCATTACGCCACCCTGATGCTGCTCTTCAACATCAACGGTAACCTGCTCGAACGGCTCTTGAGGCTCACCATCAATCGTACGGATGATCACCTCAGGACGAGAAACACCAAGCTCAAAGCCTTCGCGGCGCATCGTCTCGATCAACACCGACAAGTGGAGTTCACCACGACCTGAAACACGGAATTTATCGGGATCAGATCCCTGTTCAACCCGTAATGCGACATTGTGAACCAACTCCTGATCCAGGCGCTCTTTAATCTGACGAGAAGTAACAAACTTCCCATCTTTACCCGCAAACGGAGAGTTATTGACCTGGAAGGTCATGCTTACGGTTGGCTCATCAACACTCAAAGGTGCCAGCGCCTCAACAGCATTGGGATCGCATAGGGTATCTGAGATATTAAGCGGATCTAAACCCGTAAAACAGACAATATCCCCGGCTTGCGCCTCTTCGACTTCAACGCGCTCAAGCCCCATAAAACCGAATATCTGTAACAACCGACCATTGCGTCGTTGTCCTGAGCTATCTACGACCGTAACCGCTGTGTTTTTCTTAACGCGCCCACGTGTAATCCGGCCAATACCAATCACGCCGGTATAACTGTTGTAATCAAGTTGTGATACCTGTAATTGGAATGGATCCTCAGGTTCAACCTGTGGTGGATGCACATGATCGATAATCGCTTGCAGAAGTGGCGTCATATCCCCTTCACGAACGTCAGAATCCAAAGAGGCAAAGCCACCTAAGCCTGAGGCATATATCACAGGAAAATCTAGCTGTTCGTCAGTTGCCCCTAGACGGTCAAAAAGATCAAAGGTTTGATCCAGTGCCCAGTCAGGACGAGCCGCAGGACGGTCAACCTTATTTACAACCACAATCGGATGGAGCCCTCTGGCGAGAGCCTTTGAAGTTACAAAACGTGTTTGAGGCATTGGCCCTTCAACCGCATCAACCAGCAACAGCACTGAATCGACCATCGAGAGCACGCGCTCCACCTCACCACCAAAATCGGCATGTCCCGGAGTGTCGACGATATTAATCCGATAATCACCCCATTTAATCGCAGTGGGCTTGGCAAGAATGGTAATTCCTCGCTCCCGCTCCTGGTCATTGGAGTCCATTGCCCGCTCTTCAAGCTGGGTGCGCTCGTCGAGGGTATCCGATTGTTTTAAGAGTTGATCCACCAGCGTAGTTTTGCCATGGTCAACGTGTGCGATAATTGCTATGTTTCTTAGATTCTCAATCACTGAACAGGATCCTGTTGAAAAATTTTGCGCGATTGTACAGCAGATATATTCAGACTACACCTTTATATAAGAAAATGTTAATTTTCTAAGCTATAATTGTCACCCTAACCTTGTGAATGATACCTATAGACCCTAGTAGAGAATTTTATGACTGAATCGTTTATCCCGACCAACGACCTGGAAAAACATATTGTCGCCGCACAATCCGGTGAGTTGGATCAAACTCAATTCATGCAGGAGCTACTCAAAGGCGAGTTGTTTATGCCGATCCAGGACAGTTCAACCGTTGATGGATTGCAAACCTCTCAAAGCGCCACCCCTTTAACGCTTGAGGATGGTAATGGCGTCGAAACTCTGATTCTGTTCACCAGCCCTGAGCGAGCCAAGGGTTTCCTTGATGAATTTCCAGAATATAAGGGCGGGCTACTTGCTGAGTTTACCTGGATACTGGAAAAGATTGGTAAAGGACATGCGATTTCAATTAATCCCAACTGGTCAACCGGCTTGGATATGGCTCCCGAACTCATTGATCAGTTAACAACAAAATAAAATCAACACTATCTATTCAAGGAGTAGATCATGGCAGATGAAAATGAAACTAAAAATACAAATGAAAATACACCCTCAGTCGCAACAAAAACTGAATCTATGACCCCAGAGATGAGTGCCGCAATCAAAAAAGAGTCTGCACAAAAACCCAGTGTAAAAAAGAAAGCGGCCGTTAAGAAAAAGGCAGCACCGAAGAAGAAAGCTGCTGTAAAGAAAAAGGCTGCGCCTAAAAAGAAAGCAACGACCAAAAAAGCGACTGTGGCTAAAGAATCTGCCCCAGCAAAAAGCGCCAACAAAACTGAACAGGTAAAAGCGTCAACCCCACCTTCAGAAAACACCGAGCAAGAGGTCATTAAGGAGAAGCTGGCCGCAATGGGGATCTCGGTAAACAACAGCAACGCAAGCCCTGCTCAGCCAAAAGCACCAAAACCAAAGAGCGATTCACCGAAGATTGCACAACCAACTCAGGCGAAAAAGATATGGCCAATTGCGGTGATAATGATCGTTTCGGTACTGATTCTGTTTAACTGGATTAAAAGCTGTTCCACTGATGCAATCAACACCGCATCAAATCAACCAGCCCCTGAAGCCGTTACACAGCACGTCGAAGAGGCCACTACTCAAAGCCCTTCAGAGCCTCTCAAAGATGAAGCTCAACCTACAATCGTCACTGATAAAACAGTGGTTGCGCCGAGTGATATCTCTGATAGCTCACCTTCAGAACCTGCTACAGAGGCTACCGGTGCAGCAGACCTGGTACTGCCTCCAGAAGAGATGAAAGAGATTGTTGAAGAGAGCAAGCTCACTGATGTCGATGTCATTGTGCAATCGATTAAATCTCATCTGAAAAGTGATGATGAATCAGATGCCGCAACAAGTAGTGACTCTTCAGCTAAAACCACACCAAAGCCAGGAGAGCCATCAGCCGTTGATCAACAAGGCAATCCACCGGTTCAGTACTACTATCCACGGATTTATAACATCTACCCATCCTATCCACCCGCATACTATCCTCCACAACCCTATGGAGGCTATTACTATCCACCTCAGGGAAACCCTTACCCACCTCAAGGTGAATAGGTCTTGATGATGAGCAGGTCAAATGGCCTGCTCATACTCATTAATTTTTTTTTAGATGGTGTTAGAATAGCCAGCGAAATTTTTGACCACACATAACTATTAAAATCAAATAAGGTAGATATATGAAGTTCCCATCGTTTAATCAGATTGTGATTGCTCTTGCCATTTCTGTTGTTATTGCACTCTTAGGCTACCTCCTTTTTGGGCTTCTCGGTTTAAGTGAAATTCAGCCCAAGAACATCTTTGTTAATGCCATTGCTCTTGGCGCTTTTCTTGGTGCAATCCTCGCGTCAAGCTTCGCAGTTTCATCAACGACGACAAAGATTGAGAATCCCAAAACCATCTTCATCGGCAACCTTGCTTTTAAAGCAAATACCGAACAACTACGTGAACTGTTTAGTCAATTTGGAATGGTGCAATCGGTTCGCATTATGACGGATCGCGTCACCCGTCGACCTAGAGGATTTGCCTTTGTTGAGATGGATCGTGCAGCGGCAGATAAAGCCATTAAGGCGCTCGATGGCCATGAGTTTTTGGGTCGCCAACTCAGAGTTAGTGAAGGCCTTGATAAACGAAGTGATGATGAGTAACGAGGCTCTTTCTTCCTAGACATCAGGGTGGATATGCGTTGGTGTATCCACCTTATTAATCAACCATCTCCACAGCGATAATCTCAGCCTGTCCGTTGTCTACCTTCCACTTCACATTATAGTGATCCAGTAGCAAACCATAGATTCGATCCGCAGCAGCATCTTGGTGATACTGTGGGCGAGGATCATAGGCAATGCTCTTTTCGATGAGGTTTTTAAACGATAGCGGTAGATCTTCAACAACCTCACTCGCCTGTTTAGTCCAGTTGATCTTTAGACGTAGTTGCGGTGATTGATCAGCATATCCCGCTGTCGCATTTTCAATTCGATCAACATAAGGGATATAAGGCTTGATATCCATTACCGGAGTGCCTTCAATCAAATCCTGTCCTGAGATGGCAATGCGAACTGAGTCTTTATTAACCGAGATGCCCTCAAATTTAACGACAGATAGCCCGAGAGGATTGGGTCGGAACATACTACGTGTTGCAAACACACCCATCTTTTTGTTTCCGCCCAATCGTGGTGGACGCACAGACGGCTTCCAACCTTGTGCCGCTGTCTGATGGAAGTGAAACACAACCCATAGGTGTGAAAACGCTTCTAAACCGGCAAAGGCCTCAGGTTGTGCATACTCGGCAAAGATCTCAATCTCACCATAGGCATACTCAATTAACCCTGGTTGTCGTGGCGTTCCGAACTTCTCCTTAAAACAGGAGTGAACCACACCGATAGGATTTAGATTTATAGTCATCGATTAACAACTCTCTATACAGGGGAAGTCTGAACAATTGATCCATCATAGCCTTTATCGGCGCTATTGGTGTATCCCAGATTCTCATCAAGTCGCATTGCGATGTGACAATCCAAAACGGAAAAAACACTGGATTGCTTCACTTCGTCACTTAATCAGACACACCCTGGATCAAAAAAGGGGCGATATGCCCCTTGAGGTGAATCATAGCCGTTTAAACGACATCGACAGGATCAACATCCGGTGAGTAGTCATCACCTGGCTCAACCTTGGGGGTTTCTGCCTCTTTCTTGGATACTCGAGATTCGTAGGCACCCTCTTTACTCTTGATACCCTCTTCACCGAAAAGAACATGTTTCAAGAAATCGAAACCAAACAGCATCAGCTCTACATCATCAATCAGAAGTTTTGACAGACGTTCAGGCTCGACCTCAAAGCTTTGCTGAAAACCGTCACTGGCGACAAAGGTGCGAAAACGGTCAACATCGTAACAGGTCATAAAAAAGAGCTGACGACTACGAAGCGAAGGCTTACCGATGGTTGCACCAGAGGACTTCTTCTTTAGAATCAACTGACGCCAACCACGACCGAGATCATCGTACTCTTTAACACCCTGATCCGTGCGATACTCATCAATGGTCATCTTGTTATCTTCAAAATGACCCTTGCAGTGAGGCTCCTCAACCAGAGCGTATTGGTTGGTATCGGTATATTCATCCTGTTTACGCATTGAGACCAGACCAACCGGGTAGTAACGGCAGGCAGTGGGGCGATCCTCATAGACACTACAACCTTCATCCACCATAAAACGACAAGCAGTACCACCATCGGCCGGTCTGAACTTAACACCGGCAATACCATCCTTCTCAAACTCAAACGGTACGGTGTACTCTTTAAGAAACTCACTGGAGTCGATATCCAGTCGGTTCTTCAGACGAATAATATCGTAAGGGGTCAACGTAATATCAATATTGCTACAACAGGCGTTAAAGCAGGAGATTCCAGGATAGCATTTGAATGAGATCTCTTTTGTTCCGGGTAACAGGTTAGGAACCAGCGGACTGGCCGGGATAGGAGAGTCTTTTACATGTACATCGGTCATAGTGTTTCTCTTTCAATGAATACGTTTAGCGATCACTAACTTGATCCTGATAGGGCTGCATATCATACAGTAGTTGAGTGATTGGTAAAAATACTGACTTTATAAGGTAAAAAGCCGGGCTCAATTGAGCCCGGCTCTTTAGTCATTACAACTCAAGCAGAAATTACTTGAACAGTTTTGACTTGTCTACGAGATCAACGTGAGCACGCTTGAAGCAAGTCCACTCTTTGGTCTCTTTGTTGTAGATTGAGTTTACGAAGCACTTCCAGTTCTCTTCGTCGACAAAGTTCTTGTCTGCACGATAGTAGAATCCTGGGTAACGTGACTCTTCACGGAACTGGATATGTTTCATGTGTGCTTCTGCAGTCAGGATGCGGTGATAGTTCTCCCACGCGCGGAGCAGTTCGTGCAGGTCTTTAGCACGCATCTTCTCAGCATCTTCCTTCAGCATTCCCAGCTTCTCTTCAGCAACAGCCATCATGTGGTCGTTGGTGGTGTAGTAGGTAGCAACACCAGCAACGTACTCATCCATAATCTTCTGTAAACGGAACTGAAGCATCTTAGGAGTGATGTAATTAGGGTTAACATCGATCGCAGTGGTGTAGTCCTTGTGCTCAAGGTAGGTACGAACTGGCTGATAGATTTCGTTAACCAGATCTTCAACAGAAGTATCCAGCTCAGGAGTGAAATCTTTGTTGTCCAGAACATACTTAACCATAGACTTGGCAGCCAAACGACCTTCAGCATGTGAACCTGATGAGAACTTGTGACCAGATGCACCAACACCGTCACCTGCTGTGAACAGACCGCCAACAGTGGTCATACCACGGTAGCCCCAGTTCCAGCCTGATGGTAGGTGTGAAGGAACACCAGCTTCAGTCTCTTCTGTAGGTGCGCCAACATCTTCTGGGCCAGAAGTCCAGATTCCGCAGCAACCTGAGTGTGAACCTAACAGGTATGGCTCGGTAGGCATCAGCTCTGAGTTCTTCTTCTCAGGCTCGATATTCTCACCAACCCAGATACCACACTGGCCTACGCACATATCAAGGAAGTCTTCCCATGCTTCTGCTTCGAGATGCTTAACTTCACGAGGAGACAGTGTCTCACGCAGTTTTGCAAGTGCAGTAACAGTATCCATCCAGATAGGACCACGACCTTCCTTCATCTCTTTGAGCATCAGGTGGTTACGCAGACATGATGCAGGAACAGCAGCCTGACCATATGGAGGGTAGTCATCAAGCATCTCTTTGTTGCGAGTCATGTAAGTCTCGCCAAGAGCGTTAGTCGCTTGTGATTTGAACAGCAGGAACCATGCGCCTACAGGACCGTAACCGTCTTTGAAACGGGTAGGTACAAAGCGGTTTTCCATCAGAGTCAGCTCAGCACCAGCCTCTGCAGCCATCGAGTAGGTAGAACCTGCGTTCCATACTGGATACCATGCACGACCTGTACCTTCACCAACTGAACGTGGGCGGAAGATGTTTACACAACCACCAGCAGCCAGCAGGATAGCTTTCGCTTTGAAGACATACAGCTTGTGGTCACGAGTAGAGAAACCAACTGCACCGGCAACGCGGCTAGGGTCGTTCTTGTCGTTAACCAGCTTAACGATGAATACACGCTCTTGAATACGCTCAGTACCAATCGCTTTCTTTGCAGCTTCTGCAACGATCCACTTGTAAGACTCACCGTTGATCATGATCTGCCACTTACCTGAACGGACTGGCTTGCCGCCGTCTTTCAGTGGAGTCATACCTTTTGAACCATCGTGACGCTCGCCGTTCTCGTCAGTTTTCCAGATTGGGAGACCCCACTCTTCGAACAGGTGAACAGACTCGTCAACGTGGCGACCAAGGTCATATGCCAAGTCATCACGAGTGATACCCATCAGGTCGTTAGAAACCATACGGGCATAATCCGCAGGATCCTGCTCTGGACCGATGTAGGTGTTGATAGCAGAGAGACCCTGTGCAACCGCACCAGAGCGGTCAAGCGCAGCTTTATCAACCAGTTTGATTTTCATTTCACGACCGAGCTCAGCTTCAGCTTGCTTTGCCCAAGGCATGATTTCAAATGCAGCACCGCAGTTTGCCATGCCGCCGCCGATCATAAGAATATCGACTTCTTCTTCAATGACGTCTGGATTTCCAAATTCAGCCATTTCTAAATCCTCTTAATTTAATTAAGTTCTAAGCCGTATTACTTACGAATCAGCTCGCTAGGGTCGCCTGCACGGTAACCGTTCTGCTCATTGTGGTTAAAGAAACCAGGAGCAGTGATGTTAGCCATGTCAGCTTCAGCCTTACCAGCATAAGGATCGATAGAACCTTCAGGAGTGGTACGGATAGGAAACTTGAAGCGCTTGAGGGTGCCGTTACGGAACTTAATGGTCCACATAATTGAATCAGAACCACGAAGAGGCTGTACAGAACCACCGAGAGGGACAACGTCAGCATAGTGACGGGCTTCGATAGCATTCTGAGGACAGATCTTAACGCAAGAGTAGCACTCCCAGCACTGCTCAGGCTCTTGATTGAAAGATTTCATGGCATGACCAGTTTCTGAGCCGTCTTTGTCCAGCTTCATCAGGTCGTGGGGGCAGATGTACATGCAAGCAGTCCGGTCCTGACCCTTGCAGCCATCGCATTTGTCGGTACGTACAAATGTTGGCATATTAATGCTCCTTTGGTTTTCAACTTCAGTTAAAATACCACCGTAAAACTACGGTAATCTTTAAAACCACGTTTGCGAACAGTCATTAAAATAATCTCTGTTCTAAATCTAGCCGAATATTATGTCAAAAATCCGACAGTGAACCCGGCCTTGAAAAATCGGGAAGCGCTACAATAGCTCCTCTGCTTCCACAGTCCAAACAGAACAATCTTTAGGAAGCATAAGCTTGGCTTATTAGGAATTAATAACATTCCATATTCCTTTCACTCTTCCACGGAAAAATCACCGATAATGATCACAACTCCTGTCGTGTGAACCGCAAATTATAGCACACGCACCTATCTCCAACTCAGCCTCGACAGTCGGCCTCCTACCGCCAATGACCAAGCCATCCACCGAAGCTTATATGCACTAAACATGGCCGCCATTACTTATCAATAGATATAAAATTTTTGTTCTAATTCGGGTAGTAGTTGATTGGTTTTGTCAGAAAACAGATTGATTTCAAACGATCTTTGTGTATATTAGAACCCCCTGTTTTAGTAATATTCCTGAAGATGGCACAGCATTGTTTCAGTGCTGTGCTTTTCTTTTCTCTGTTGAAAAGATAGGTACATCAGATATGTCGCAATCACAAACCAGCAGTCGCATTGAGGTTAAAAACACTACATGCTACATGTGCGCCTGCCGCTGCGGAATCCGTGTCACCCTGCGTGATGGTGAGGTCCGCTATATTCAGGGGAATCCTGAGCACCCTATTAATAAAGGTGTGATGTGCGCCAAAGGCGCATCCGGGATCATGAAGCAATACTCCCCTGCCCGTCTGACACAGCCATTAAAACGCAAGGCCAATGCTGAGCGCGGAGAGGCCAAGTTTGAGCCCATCAGTTGGGATGAAGCCTTCGATATTATGGAAGAGCGTCTCGGCAATATCCGAAAAACCGACCCAAGCAAACTTGCGCTTTTCACCGGACGAGATCAGATGCAGGCACTGACCGGCATGTTTGCAAAACAGTTCGGCACGCCAAACTACGCTGCTCATGGCGGATTCTGCTCTGTAAATATGGCGGCGGGCATGATCTATACCATTGGTGGCTCTTTCTGGGAGTTCGGTGGCCCTGATCTGGAACGCGCCAAGCTCTTTATCATGATCGGCACCGCAGAGGATCATCACTCCAATCCGATGAAGGTTGAGTTGTCCAAGTTTAAACGTAACGGTGGTCGTTTTATCTCAATTAACCCCGTTCGTACCGGTTATTCGGCCATTGCTGATGAGTGGGTTCCCATTAAACCTGGAACAGATGGCGCACTCTTGCTCGCTTTTTGTAACGAAATTGTGAAGATGGGTCTATACGACCGCGAATTTCTGGTGCAATACACCAACGCCGCAGAGCTGGTAAACCTTGATCCCAAAAGCACTGAATACGGCATGTTTGTCCGTTTTGAGGTTCCCCCGGAAGAGGGATGCTTCGATCCACAAAATAAACTGTGGTGGGATCGTGAGTTGGATAAACCAATCTCAACCCACACTCCCGGTGTTGATCCACGCCTGATGGGCGAATTCAAACTCTCTGATGGCACTCCGGTAAAACCTTCGTTCCAGTTACTCAAAGAGCGTCTGGAGCAATACACCCCTGAATGGGCATCAAACATCACCGGCATTCCAACGGAAACCATTCGCCGTCTGGCTCATGAAATGGGCATCACCGCGCGTGATGAGAAGATTGAGCTTCCTATCGCCTGGACTGATGTCTGGGATAACGAACACTCAACGGTGACCGGAAATCCGGTGGCATTTCATGCGATGCGTGGTCTGGCGGCTCACTCTAATGGCTTCCACTCCATTCGTGCGATGTCGATCCTGATGTCGATCCTCGGCACCATTGACCGCCCAGGTGGTTTCCGTCACAAGGCACCATTCCCTCGTCCGATTCCGCCATGCCCTAAAACACCAACAAGTTGGGATGATGTACAACCTGAGACCCCATTAAATGGTATGCCTCTTGGATGGCCTGCTGATCCGGATGATCTGTTTGTCGATGATGATGGTAATCCGATCCGTATCGATAAGGGCTTCTCGTGGGAACATCCACTCTCTGTTCATGGTTTGATGCATAACGCCATCACCAACGCTTGGCGTGGCGATCCCTATAAAATCGACACCCTGTTCCTGTTCATGGCTAATATGGCGTGGAACTCAAGCATGAACACCCATGAGGTGCGCAAGATGCTTAACGACAAGGATGAGAACGGCGAGTACAAGATCCCGTTCATCATTGTTGCCGATGCATTCCAGTCCGAGACCACCGCCTTTGCTGATCTGGTATTACCCGACACCACCTATCTCGAACGTCATGATTGTATGTCGATGTTGGATCGTCCGATCTCTGAATTTGATGGCCCTGTAGACTCCGTCCGTATTCCGGTACTGCCGCCGACAGGTGACTGCAAACCGTTCCAGGAGGTATTGATTGAGATGGGTTCTCGTCTTGGTCTCCCCGCTTTTGTCACCGACTCCGGCAAACGCAAATATCGGGACTATCCAGACTTTGTCGTCAATTTTGAGACTGCTCCTGGTTCAGGGATCGGCTTCCTTGGCGGTTGGCGCGGAGATGGTGGCCAAAAATCGATGAAGGGTGAGCCGAACCCCGATCAGTGGAAGATGTATGAGAAGAACAACTGTGTCTACCATCATAAGATGCCGAAGTCGTACCAATATATGCGTAACTGGAATCAGGGTTATCTACAGTGGGCACAAGCGCATGGTATGACCCGCTATGCCGAGCCAATCAATCTACATATCTACTCTGAGGTGTTACAGAAATTCCGACTTGCAGCACAGGGTAAAACAGATGGTAAACAGCCACCGGATCATCTGCGCAAACGAGTAGAGAAGTACTTTGATCCGCTCCCGTTCTATTTTGAACCGTTGGAATCCCAGCTAACCGATAAGCATACCTATCCGTTAAACGCGATCACTCAGCGTCCAATGGCGATGTATCACTCATGGGATTCGCAGAATGCGTGGCTGCGTCAGATCCACACCTACAACTTCCTCTATATCCATCCAACAACCGCACACTCACAAGGAATCGAAGATGGCGGCTGGATGTGGGTTGAATCGATGCATGGCAAGGTACGCTGTATGGCGCGCTACTCCGAAGCCTTGGAGCCAGGTACGGTCTGGACCTGGAATGCAATCGGTAAGGCCTCTGGTGCATGGAATCTCGATGACAAGGCCAACGAATCAAAACAGGGCTTCCTGCTCAACCATGTTATTGGTGAAGAGCTACCACCCAATGAATCTGGTGAACATATCTCCAACTCCGATCCGGTCACTGGACAGGCGGGTTGGTATGACGTTCGAGTACGTGTTTATAAGGCTGACGACAGTGAGCCTCAAATGACCTGGCCGCAGTACGATACAATGCCGTCACTACCTGGCACACCTAAACGTCGACCTTGGCAGAACTACTTTGCCGGTATCTTCACTAAAAAGGGAGAAAAGTAATGACTCAACTTGCCCTAGTGATTGATCTTAACGTCTGTGTCGGCTGTCATGCCTGTGTCACGTCTTGTAAAGAGTGGAATACCTCTGGTCAGGCTGGCGCGATGTTTGATGATAATCCATACGACAAGGATCCAACCGGAACCTTCTTTAATCGTGTTCAAACCTACGAGATTGGAGAGTTCCCTTGTACTGAAACCCTCCATTTTCCAAAAAGCTGCCTCCATTGTGAGGATGCACCTTGTGTCCCTGTTTGTCCGACAGGTGCCAGCTACAAACGCGAAGAGGATGGAATCGTTCTTGTCGATTACGATAAATGCATCGGCTGTAAATATTGTTCGTGGGCATGCCCTTACGGCGCCAGAGAGTTTGATGAACATCAAAAGGTGATGAAAAAATGCACCCTTTGTGTGGATCGTATTTATGACACCTCGCTACCTGAGTCTGAGCGAAAACCAGCTTGTGTACTCTCCTGCCCGACATCAGCACGACTCTTTGGAGATGTTCAAGATCCGCAATCTGAAGTCTCTATTGCGATTCGTGAAAACGGTGGCTATCAGTTAATGCCTGAATGGGGCACCCAACCGGCAAACCACTATCTGCCACGTCGCAAGATTCGCAAAACGATCCTCAAAGAGGAGCTGGTACGCGAGGATAATCCATTGAATAAAGAGGATATCCGTCATGAAACCATCGACGATACAACCCTCGACGACTGGATGATGTAAGGAGAATCACGATATGCATCCCGCTTTTTCTGTCATCTTTTTAACAACCCTTATCGGTGTCGGTCAGGGACTGTTTTTAGCCATTTATACCGGTCAAAGCTACTCGGCGGTACAGCTATTACCAGAGCAGGCCAACTCGTTTTACGCGCTTGGCACGCTGATCTCACTACTGTTTATGCTCGGCGGCCTCTTCGCTGCGGTTTTCCATCTTGGTAAACCCAGCTATATGTGGACCCGTGCCTGGCGTGGTGCCACAAGATGGCGTACTTCATGGCTCTCGCGTGAATTGATCGCTATCCCATTAACCATCGGTATGTTGTTTATCTATATGGTGTTCCACTTCTTTGGGTGGGATCTGAATATTCTTGATAGCGAGATCAAGGGACAACTCACACTGATTATCGGGGCGCTAACGACCGTTGTGGTTTTCGGGTTGTTCCTGTGCACGGCAATGATCTACGCCAGCATCCGTTTTCTGCGTGAATGGGCAACTCCGATCACTGTTATCAACTACATCCTGCTCGGTGGTGCATCTGGATTCACACTCGCTACCGCGTATGCCCATGAGTACGGGCCTGAGTTGGTAAACTTTTATGGCGGTTGGGCGATCATTATCACCATCGCCTCGGCGATTAGTCGTGGCGCCTCATTGTGGCGCAATAGCCGAATTAAAGAGAAAATCACGATAAAAAGCGCGATTGGAGTTCGCCATACCAATATCCAACAAAAAGCGATGGGGATGATGGGCGGCTCCTTTAATACCCGTGAATACTTCCACGGTAAAAGCCGACAATTCCTGAAATCGATTAAATGGATCTTTCTCGTATTGGTCTTTCCGATACCGGTTTTATTGCTATCGATCGGAATTGAGTGGCACAACTTCTACATCCTGATAATGGCTTTTGTAGTGCAATATATCGGTTTGATGTTCGAGCGCTGGTTCTTTTTTGCTCAGGCAAACCATCCACAGAACATCTACTACCAAACGGTTTAGCTCTCGCGATGCTGGTGTCAATAGTATGATGCCAGCATCCACACCTTACGTGGCTTTTTATCAAGTTATTAGTTCCCCTTTCCCACCTATCACACCCTATTATTTCCCCATGCAATTTGTAGTGATGTATAGTTGCGGGGCTAATTTTTTATTCGGGAGCACCTGCTGGAGTTTCCGGGAGACCAAACTTATACCAAGGAGATCAAAAATATGATCAAACCTATCGGTTCTGACGAGCTTAACCCGCTCTTCGTATACGATTCAGAGAAGCACCATGCATTAATGAAAGAGGCAGAGACTCTGCCATCGATCACCATCAGTTCACAAGCTGCGGGCAACGCGGTCATGATGGGCGCTGGCTACTTCAACCCGCTCAAAGGCTTCATGAATGTGGCCGATGCTATGGGTGCTGCTGAAAAGATGACCCTGACTGACGGCTCTTTCTTCCCAGTTCCTGTAATGTGTCTGGTAGAGAGTACTGATGCAATTGGTGATGCCAAGCGTATCGCTCTGCGTGACCCGAACATGGAAGGCAATCCTGTACTGGCGATAATGGATGTTGCGGCTATCGAGACCGTCTCCGATGAGCAGATGGCTATCATGACCGATAAGGTCTACCGTACAGACGATATGGAGCATCCGGGCGTTGCTGCATTCAATACCCAGGGTCGTATCGCAATCTCTGGTGATATCCAGGTACTGCACTTTAGCTACTTCCAGGATGATTTCCCTGATACCTTCCGCACTGCGGTTGAGATTCGCAACGAGATCGCCGAACGTGGCTGGAAGCGTGTGGTTGCATTTCAGACCCGTAACCCGATGCATCTGGCTCACGAAGAGCTGTGCCACATGGCGATGGATCGTCTGGACTGTGATGGCCTGGTCATTCATATGCTACTCGGTAAACTCAAGCCAGGCGATATCCCGGCACCGGTTCGAGATGCAGCGATCCGCAAGATGGTTGAACTCTACTTCAAGCCCAACAGTGCAATGGTTACCGGCTACGGCTTCGATATGCTCTATGCCGGCCCTCGTGAAGCGGTACTTCATGCCTACTTCCGTCAAAACATGGGTGCCACCCACTTCATCATCGGTCGTGACCATGCCGGTGTTGGTGACTACTACGGTGCATTTGATGCACAGACCATCTTCCAGGAAGAGGTTCCCGAAGGCGCAATGGAGATCGAGATCTTCGAGGCCGACCACACCGCCTACTCGAAGAAACTGGACAAGGTTGTGATGATGCGTGAAGCACCGGATCACACTAAAGAGGACTTTGTACTACTTTCAGGCACCAAGGTTCGTGAGATGCTTGGTAACGGCATTGCGCCACCAAAAGAGTTCTCCCGTCCTGAGGTTGCTCAAATCCTGATGGATTATTATCAAAGCCTGAACTAAGACAAATAGCACTCTTCAGGCATAAGGCACCTTCGGGTGCCTTTTTTTTATTCCGAAATCTGGTTCATCAGCACCTCCTGGCAGAGAGCGCTCTCATTTATGTCAATTACGTGATCGGCAAATGAGATTTTGATGCTGATAATCCAAAAAAAAGCCCTCAATCAAGAGGGCTAACACTTGTAGCGATCATATCCTTGATCGTCTACTTTTGCGGAGACAAAAAAGTGTAAACATCAGTAACAGAAACAGTGGTTCGGAGGCTCCTCCACCCGATGATCCTGAATTAGCTGGTGCGGGATTGGTTGGTGCGGGATTGGTTGGTGCGGGATTAGTTGGTGCGGGATTAGTTGGTGCGGGATTGGTTGGTGTGGGTTCAGTTGTTGCAATTGGAGTTGCCAAAGCAACCGGATCAACGATGACGCCATTTGCTACTCCGTCAGCATCACCCGCACCGCCATCAACCAGGGTGATGGTTACGGTGCTGTTTACATAGTTGATCGTGGCGTGATCACTAAAATCGACATAGCCATCAGGCATTATCTTGTAGATTCTGGCACCACTTGGAATCTCACCGGAATAGGTGATGGTGACATTCCGGGTTTCACCCACATTTAAACCTTTCAGATGGAAGGCGATAACACCATGATCAAAGGTTACATCGTTGGGCTTGTCTATCGTGCTAAGGCTGGCATCGTTTATTGCCAGTATCTGTGTATTACTTAGCATTGTACCGACTGGAGCCTTTATGACAACCACATCACCACTATCAAGTATTGGTGTTGCCTCGGTTGCATCGGTAGGGCTGGTATCGATACCATCAGGGACACCATCACTGTCGCTGTCTTCCCAGACATCACCAACATGAATGGTGAAGGATTTGATATCAATACTGCCATCAGTACTTAGCGCACCAACATTAATCACATGGCTGGTAGCTGTTTCATAATCCAGTGAGCCCGCCAGTGTCACCACACCTGTTACGGCATCAATCGTAAAGAGCCCATTGGCATCAGTATCAAGGAAATACTCCTCCATGAGATTTCCAACGCTCGCATCACCATCAAAACCAGAGGCGGTAACACCTACAGGGGTTCCAATCATCGCGTCCTCTGAGACCCATTCTGCATTGCTATCACTATCTGAAAGCACAACCGGATTGTCATTGACATCCGTAATATTCACTGTGATTGGGAAGCTCGTACTACTACCATCGCTACTGGTAGCGGTGATCTCATAGCTATAGCTGGTCGCTGTTTCATAATCGAATACACCAATGAAATGAACCTGCCCCAGTGTTGGATCTGGAATAGCGAAGAGACCATCAGGATTGTAAGTCAGGCTGTAGCTGATGGTTGTGCCCACATCTGCATCGATTGCTGTCAATCGCCCAATGGTACCTGTGGAGATATCCTCTTGTTCCGAAGTAGACAGCGAATTAAATAACATTGTTACCGGGTTGTCGTTAAGGTTGTTGATATTTACAACCAGCGAACTGCTGGTGATGGCAATACCATCTGTTACCTCAACCGTTAATGTATGTGAAGTTGCACTCTCATAATCAAGTGTACCTGCAACCGTTATAGCTCCTGTTGCACTGTCAATTGCAAACAATCCTCCTGTGTTTCCTGCGCTAATGCTGTAACTGAGTACATCTCCATCTGCATCGGTCGCACTCAATGTAGACAACAGTGTTCCAGTTTGTGCATTCTCATCAACCGTAACTGCCTGAGGTGGTGTTAGTACAGGAGCATTATTCTCGTTATCCATAATGGTTATGGTCATTGAACTGGTCGTTCCTGTTACAGCATACACCGGCGTACCAAGATTCAATGTCATGGATTCGCTACCCTCAAACAGGGTATCGTCAATCAAGGTGATATCGATAACTCCGCTAGTATTGCCCGCCTTAATGACCAGAGGTGACGCAGTAACAGTGTAATCCGCGCCAACGCTTGTCGTGATGTCGGTCAGGCTGAAAGGGATGGTTATGTCGTATGTTGATGTGCTGCTTAATTGCACCGTTATACTCTGCACCCCAGCACCTTCGGATACCTGATTATCGGGTGTACTGTATTCAACCAGATTAACCTCAGGCACCTGATCCATAATAGCCAGTCCATATCCTGCCGAGATAGTCCTGGTTCCAACAGACAGGGTATTTTCCTTAAGAATGGTTATGGGTGTTGGATGGATAGTGACCGATTTATTGATGGTCGTCAGATCAGACGTTGTTATATAGCTCCCTTCTTTAAAGGCGAGCCACTCACTATTATTCCAGTGTAAGGTTCTGCCTTTTAATGAAGGACCAAGAGGATCTACCGTCCAGTTTATGCCATCGGTTGAGGAATAGACCTGTGTTTTACAATCCAGCAGGATTTTAGTATCTGATGAGGCGAGCGACCCGGAATAGGTGACCATATTCGGACATCTGTATGCACTCCAGTTGAGGCCATCGCTACTAAGCGCGTAATTACCGCTACCCGATATTACAAACTTGGAGATTGCAGGTGACCATATCGCATTTCCTGCTATGAATGATGGTGGGGTAACCGATGGTATCCATGTCACCCCATCAGCACTTGTTTCCAGTGCAGCACCTGCTGCCAGAAAAACACCCGCTGTACTGCTGTATACCAAACGATTAGGGGCATTGCTTAATGTAGCCCCCTGATTATTCCAGGTGAGGCCCGCATCATCACTGGTAAAGGTATTGGCATCATAGGTCATGACCCATCTACCGCTACTGCTTACCGCTACACCACGGCCGTATCCTGTATTACCCGAAATATTGATTTCGCTCCAGGTATCACCATTATCCGTACTACGCAGTGGTATACCGATCTGAGGTTGAGCAATCATCACCCCGTTTTGTTCTGCCAAACCGGAGAAGACAGAAAGAAGTCCGCTTGTTTGCGCAAGAGTGGGAAGTGTTTTACCTGTTGCCATCTGGTTGAATTTACCAACCATAAGATAATCAGCATTGATCTTTTCAAGTGCGTAATAGTTTCCATTTAAAAAGATCTGATTCCAGCTACCAGGCAGGCCATAGCTAATAACCTCATTGCCATTAAAGCTGTTATCCAGGCCGAGAATAATGTATTGAGAACCATCCCAGTAAACTCTACTGAAATAGATTGCCGGGCTTGCTGGCATTGTTGAATCAATAGTCCAGTTCACACCATCAGGACTGGTGTAGATATCACGCCATCCCGTCATGCCCAAGTATTCGTTTCGTTCTTGTGCCCATTTGATTTTAGGAAAAAGATTTGTGCTTGTCTGTGCCTGCCAAGTAACCAGATCGGTACTTGACATAGAACCACTGGCTCCAAAAACCAGATAACTACTTCCGTTATAGGCTATAGAATTGAGGTCGCCGGACAAGACATCATTCGTATTGTGTGAAATAGACCAGGATTGACAATCATTAGATACGAGTACCTTTGTATATGTCTTTGTTGTCACAACAAACGACTGTCCATCCCAAATCATATCCGTTGGAAAAAACCCCGTCAGCGCTGCACTTTTAGTCCAACTAATTCCATCGCTACTAATGTATGAATAGCCATCACCTACTGCGCAAAATTTAGATCCATTCCAGATAACTCTGTTTATGTTCAGTTCAAAGCCATAATGGTCATCCCATGTAACAAGATCTTTTGATGTTTTAATAGTTCCGCTATTAGTCACAACTACAGTAATCGTGCCGTTGGAGGCAATATCGGTATTCACCTGACCGGTGAAACCTCCACTGTATTGATATGAGTTAACTCCTGAAAAGGATGTCGTTGAAAACAGGAACAAAACCAATACCAGAAATACAATGTTTATCTTTTTTAGCATGCTAACGGCCTTTATTATTGGTATTTTTTTTAGGAAGACACATCCTTGTGTCATTACATGGAAAAAGTATCTTATTTGAATCTTCTTGTTGCGGTGGAATGCTTCCAGACTAGTGTCATCAACATAAACAGCAATTGAATGATTCCAATTGCACCGCCACCCGATGATCCTGAATTAGCTGGTGCGGGATTGGTTGGTGCGGGATTGGTTGGTGTGGGTTCAGTTGTTGCTATTGGGGTTGCCAAAGCAACCGGATCAACGATGACGCCATTTGCTACTCCGTCAGCATCACCCGCACCGCCATCAACCAGAGTGATGGTTACGGTGCTGTTTACATAGTTGATCGTGGCGTGATCACTAAAATCGACATAGCCATCAGGCATCACTTTGTAGACCTTTGCACCACTGGGAATATCACTTGAGAATTTAAGCGTTACGTCTTTGGTTTCACCGACAGAGATACCATTAAGATTAAAGGCAATCACACCGTAATCAAATGTAACATCAGTTGGTTTGTTGGAGTTGTTTAGACTCACATCGTCCATTGCCAGAACACGACTATGACTCAAGGTTGTTCCAATGGGGGCATTGATAACAACCGTCTCACCACTTACAAGTTTAGGGGTGGCTTGTGTGGCATCATTTGGTGTCGTGTCCATTCCATCAGGCACACCATCTCCATCTGTATCCTCTGTTGTATCGTTGATAACGGTAAAGGTCACTGCGTATGGTGCCGATATATTGACGCCATCACTTGCAGTGATTTCAAGCGTATAACTACTCTGACTCTCATAATCTAACGGAGAAACCAGTTGAAGATATCCAGCATTAATCGAAAACTCACCGCCACCATTACCTGAGACGATTGCATAGTCGGTTATTCCAAAGGTGGTATCGACATCTGATGCGCCGAAGATCAACAGATCAAGAGGGGCGCTATTCTCAGGTATTTCATAGCTGGTGATACTCTCATCAAAGCTAACTGAATCAATCACAGGCGCAGTGTCATCTACATCGGATACACCGATGGTCAGATTAGCACTGGCAGCTGAACCATCGCTGCTCGTTGCTGTAACCTCAATGGTGTATTGAGTGACTGCCTCATAATCCAGTAACGCATTGGTCGTAATGTCGCCTGTAGACGGATTGATCGCAAACACGCCACCAGCATCATTAGTCAGAGTGTAGCTAATCGTCGTACCTGCATCGGCATCGGTTGCCTGGGCGGGTGACTGGATATCTGTCCCAATTGTGGCATCCTCGGCAACAATTGGAGGGAAGGAATCAACATAAAGAACAACGCCATTATCATTGAGGTTAACAACACTAACTACAGCAGTCTGCGTTGCGACACTGCCATCACTACTGGTTGCAGTAACTTCGATGGTATGGCTGGTTGCGCTCTCATAATCAATGGTTCCATTGACTGTGACTACACCACTGGTGCTGTTTATCGTAAACAGACCACCAGCATCATTGCTCAATGCATAGGTGACCGTTGTGCCTGGATCGGCATCAGTGCCGGCAAAGGTAATACCTGTTGACGCACCGATTATTGCGTTCTCGATGACGCTATTCGCTGTGGGATCGAGGTCGCTGATAATGACCGGATAGAGGTTTGCCTGTGCCACATTAATCGTTGCCTGGAAGGTGGCCTGATCACCATCCGAGCTGGTTGCAGTGACCTCTATCAGATGACTTCCGGCAACCTGAATGTCGAGTACGCCGTTAAGGGTGACCACACCACTACTAGAGTCGATCACAAACAGACCACCGGCATCGTTGCTCAATGAATAACTTACTGTGGTTCCAATATCTCCATCACTTCCCAGTGCAGTCACACCTACTGCAGTGCCGATTGTTGCATTTTCAATAACGCTATTCGCCGCAGTATTGCCATCGCTTACTGTCACACCGTTATCATTGATGTTGGTGACATTGATGGTTGCCGCAAGGGTACTGCTACTTCCGTCTGAGCTGGTCGCGGTAATTTCAATCATGTGTGATGTTGCGCTCTCGGCATCTAGTGTGCCATTCACCGTAACGACACCGCTAATTGCATCAATTGCAAACAGGCCTCCAGCATCATTGCTTAGCGTGTAGGTTACTGTTGTTCCCGGATCAGCATCGGTGCCTGATGCTGTAACTCCGACACTGGTACCTGGTGTTGCGTTTTCTGGAACCGAATCAGCAACCTTATTATCATCACTAACGATAACCCCATTGTCGTTGATATTTGTGACATTAATAGTTGCAGCAAGCGTATTACTACTACCGTCGGAACTGGTTGCCGTCACTTCTATGTTATGACTGGTTGCTGTTTCATAATCCAGCACTCCATTTACTGTAACCACACCTGTTGCCGCATCAATTGCAAACAGTCCTCCAGCATTATTACTCAGGCTGTATGAAATCGTTGTGCCAACATCGGCATCACTACCCTGTGCAGTAATACCAACAGCGATACCTGTTGTTGCATTTTCAGGAACGCTATTGGCAGCAACATTGCCATCACTCACCACAACGCCATTATCATTGACGTTGGTAACATTGATGGTTGCTGCAAAGGTATTGGTACTACCATCAGAGCTTGTTGCGGTGATCTCAATGGTGTGAGAAGTTGCTGTTTCGTAGTCAATGGCACCATTAACGGTGACGACACCACTGTTGGTATCAATTGCAAACAGACCACCTGCATTATTGGTCAGGCTATATGTAACCGTTGTTCCTATATCAGCATCACTACCCAATGCAGTAATACCGACTGTAGTGCCAGTCAGTGCATTCTCGGCAACATTATTCAAAGTGCCATCGTTATCGCTGATGAATACGCCATTATCATTAAGGTTATTAACATTGATGGTGACATCCCCAGTGACAGTATCAATACCATCTGTCACTTGAATGGTCAGGGTATGTGAGGTGGCTGTTTCATAATCAATTGGTACAAACACCTGGGCTTTGGTACCCCCTCTTACACTCAATTGACCGCTATTTGCATCAATGGTAAATGAACCGTTATCACCTGCGATGATTGAATAGGTCAGAACATCTATGATATCTGGATCTGATGCCTGCACAGTTCCGATAACTGTTGGTGATACTGAGTTCTCATCAATACTGAATACCTGGCTACCCGCTATAACAGGTAGCTGATTGTCATCGTCGGTAATCGTTACAGTAATGGATGTTGTAGTTCCTGCTACACCATTGATTATTTCACCAAGGGTGATTTCAATCGTTTCATCACCCTCTTTTACTGTGTCATCCAACAAAGTGACTGTAATGGTTGCCGATGTGTTCCCTGCTGGAATGACCACAGGTGATACGGAGAGCGAATAATCGACGCTTTCTGTTGCCGTTCCTCCGGTAACACTATATTGAATACTTACATCTTGGGTATGGCTATTGCTGAGGTTTACAGTGATATCCTGTGTTGATGCAGCTTCGGCAACACTATTATTCGGCGGATTAAAATCAACAAGCGCAATTTCCGGCAACTGCTCCAGCATTGCAAGCATACCCAAGCTACCAACACCAATAGTCGTCGTACCCAGAGATAACACGTCAGACATCGCTGTTGAGCGTGAAGTAGGATGATTTTGCACTACTGTATAGCCTGCTAAATCTGTCGAGGTTCTTGCAAGCGCATTCTGAAAGCCTATCCACTCACCATTATTCCAGTGCAAATATGTATAGTATCCAGGGTTAACATTGTTGTTCGTAAAGGGTGTCCAGGTTGTTCCATCTGTGGAAGTATAAAAGTCAAAGCGACACCTAAGAAGCAAGGTATTTGTCGATGATGCAATCGAGCCATTTGATATTGAATTCACCATCGCATTGGGACAAGTCTGCTCAGACCAGTTCACGCCATCGGCACTGATTGAGAATGTACCGTTTGAACCATAAATGATAAAACTTGATATCGCATCTGCCCACATCCCGTAATAGGGAGCAAAGTTCGGAACATAGGCCTCGGTGTTCCAGTTAACCCCGTCTGTACTTGTGTAAATCCCGTTTACATTGAAACTAACAAACTTATTCAGCGTCGCGCTATAGGTCATGCCTTGAATGCTTATTGGAAGACTCGATGTGTGATATGTCCAGTTGGCGCCATTATCTGTACTTGTTATGGTGTCTGTACCGCCTCCGGTCACAATCACCCACACGCCGGTATTACTCACTTCAAACCCGTATACGAATGAGGTTAAACCCGTATTAGTTAATGGCGACCATGTATTACCATTATCCGTACTGCTTAACACATTTCCGTAGTGACCTATCGTAATTGTTGTTCCATTGTAAGTTGCAAGAAAACTATAGTCCTTTTTATCACCATTTAATGTTGTCCACGTATTTAAATCAGTTTCTGTGGCAGACAGTAAGACATCCCGAGCCCCTACAGCAACAAACGTTGTACCAATCTTGACGGTCGCAGATAAATTACCTTCACCAACAATAACCTTGGTCCAATTACCCGGCACACCATAAAGTATATATTGACCTGAAATCACATATTGGGTGCCATCCCAGAAGGCATCCTGAAATTGAAATACATTGGTTCCTAAAGATGTATCCTGAGTCCATGTGATCGCATCTGGACTGGTATAGATCTTCTTGGTTGTCGTCACAGCGAGATATTCACTTCGCTGTGGTGCCCAAACAACACTACTAATATTTTCTGTAATGGCCGTTGTCTGTGCTTGCCACGTTTGCAGATCAGTAGTGGTCATCAAGATACCATTCTGTCCGGCGGCAACATAGGTTGTTCCGTTAGTTGCTATTGTGTATAAACCTCCTGTGACTGCATCACCACTGGCATGTGAAATCGTCCAGGTATCACAATCTGTAGAGGTATAGACATTTCCCCATGAGCTTGTACCTATAAACCTTGTTCCATCCCAAATAAGTTGGTAAGCGCCGAAAAAGCCTCCTGCAGATTTTGTCCAATTGAGACCATCACTACTGGTCATTGCGAGGTTATGACCTACCATACAGAAAAAACTACCATTCCAGATCACTCGATTATAGTAGGGACTATCGAGCTTTATCGTGCTCCAAGTGGCAAGGTCTGTTGAGGTCTTCAGCAAACCGCTATCAGAAAGAACCACGGTTGCGGTGCCATTAGTTGCAATATCAGTATTTGTAATGCCGGTGTAATCGGCATAATAGCGGTAGGAGTTGATACCTGCATGTAGCAGTGTTGATAGAAGAAGTAGCGATAGAAAAAGTAAAAACGATAGAAAAAGTAATACACTTTTATTCTGCGAATAATCCCGCGCTTTATTAAACATTTGATAAACTCCCTTAGAAATTCTTACGTTGCGAGTATTCTAGTGAGTCGGATCAAACGACTAAATAACACATTGGTATTATGGATATTCAAAGTGTGGGTGGGATCACACTTTATGACCAATATAATTAAATTCCTAAGAAGAATTTACTGTTATGTTTAAAAACGTATAGAATCGACAAATAAATAATAGAATAAAACAAGAAACTACATTTTCATGAAAATAGTCGTAGTAGATGATCATCAGATGTTTGGGGAAGGTCTGCGCTTGCTCCTTGGCTCGCGCCACAAGTCCGTTAAAATTTTGCTGGCTGATAGTAGTGATGCCGCACTTAACCTGATCGAGCGTGAAGGAGACTCCATAGACCTGATGCTGCTCGATCTCAACCTCCCTGGAATGAGCGGTATCTCACTTCTACGTGAATTTAAAGCCCGAGGGGTTGAAGTACCGGTTCTGGTCGTCTCAGCTTCCCAATCCATTAGTGATGCAAGAAGTGCTATTCATCATGGCGCTTTTGGTTTTGTCTCGAAGGCATCTGATACTGAGATTCTGTTAAAGGCGATTGATACTGTTCTGAATGGAGAGATCTATCTCCCAGATGGCTGGGACAGTACCATGAAATCATCCAACACGGATGAAGGCGCCTCTGTCGAGAACATTACGGATCGTCAGCTTGAGGTTCTACATCTGGTCTCTCAGGGGATGGCAAATAAAACCATTGCAGACAAACTCGGTTTGTCGGAAAACACAGTTAAAGTACACCTTCGTGAAGTATTTAAGGCCTTAAAGGCGACCAACCGTACCGCTTGTGTGGTTGAGGCGAAACGACTCGGTTTAATCGAAAATAGCTAGGGCCTGTTGATCTTTCATATTCACCACTGTTGCTACCCCAAAAAGCGTCAATCAAGGCACGAAGAGCGATATTTGGTTGCTCCAAATGAGCGATAAGTAACGCAGAGTGACGCTTTTTGAGGCGCAACCCAAAGGGACGGGACGATTTTTCCGCCCAATGGCGTTATCAGTCGTTTAT
>JBNKZU010000034.1:0-93388 GCA_050301795.1 Thiohalomonadaceae bacterium
ATATTTCATTGTTTTAATTATGGTTAAAAACTACCATCATTCATAAGGGAATGCACCCGTTTTAATATGAAAAACCTGCTTTAAACGCCAAGAAATAGATAATACCGATATAAAACATGGGCGCATTAGAATTTCATTAACTACTATAATAAATAGCGTTTAAGTACGCATAAAATTCAATTGGCAAGATAAACAAATCGTATTGGAACGAACTGGTTGCGATGAACGATCGTTACTCTTTAATTCTGAAAATATAATTACTGGCGTCAGTTCTTGCTGTGCTGAATATTTGGTGAGGTTTTATTGTTATTGTGTCTGGCAAGTGGGACTGACGATCACAAAGTGATGTGATTGACAATCCCACACAATGCCATTGATGGATAGTTATATACGTTAATTCTCGTTGAACTCAATGCCCACCAGATGCCTTAGCCATAAATTCAAACAACTTATCACTGATGCCATGATCCTCTCTAGCTTGAGGTTCATTATGAAGCAGATCATTAAATGCCTTCAGCTTTTCGTCATCATTCTCGGTAAGGTGAGCTATCATCTCATTCCAATGATGCATCAGTTCCTGTACTTCACTCGACATTGGATCAGCGCCAGATGATAACGCTGATTGCATCTTGCTTACCCAACTATTCCATACAACCTCTGAACTTTCATTACTGTCGGTGCTGTGTTCATGATTGTGCATAGCATCGATTTCACTTTGGTTAAAATATTTTTCATACATTGTCATACTCTCCAAGGTTTGAAATAGGACTTCATCCAAATCATCAGAAGGTAATGGTCGCGCTTCCAGTATGTCGACAAGTTTGGCTATCTTATCTTCAGTACTTTGAATTGCCTGGCGCTGTTGGTGGAGTTTTGATAGCTGCTGTTTAAGTTGAGGTACTAATTGACTTGCGTTATTTAGCAGTGGTGGCATATCTGCCAAAGAAACACCCAGTAGTCGAAGCGTTCTAATCTGTTGTAGCTTTAATAGATCAGTTTGATTGTAGACCCGATGTCCCGCAGCACTCCTCGAAATAGGACCAATAAGACCCTGTTCTTCATAAAAATGCAAAGCCCTCGCGGTTAGGCCTGTTCTACCAATAACTTCACCAATTTTCCAAACCATTGTTTTACCTCTTTGATGATGGACAATGGAAAGTCTAGATGCTTACGTAACGTAAGATGCAAGTGATTTTTATAATAAATAACGCTATAGCTCAGTAGAGTACAATAATGGTGTTAGTTCACAGCGGTTTGGCTGTCCTTCTGGCTTGCCTTGATATCCATTGAGCCTTCTCCCCCAGTTTAGCGAAATGGCTAAACTGGAAGGCGACAAAACCAAAAAGGAGAAAGCTCAATGAAATTCTATAATACAACACATCCATATTATTGCGGGATCGACCTCCATGCGCGGTTACGGTATGTCTGCATCATAGATCAGAATGGCGAGGTTTACCTATCCTAAAAATCTTGGTCTCTACCGAGAAATAGATTTATCTTCTGTAACCTTATATCGGCAATATGATAGTCGGAGTGAAATTTATGCACTGCACTGTTCGTTACTGTATGACACCTTTTTATTTTGGATATCATTCTTTATAGCTTTTTAAACTCTGGTTGTTACAATCGCGCACCATGATCTCTTTGCAAAATATTTCTCTTCAGCGCGGCACTCAAATCCTTTTTGAAAAAAGCGATATCACTATCCATCCCGGATGGCGTGTTGGTATTACAGGAATTAATGGTTGTGGTAAATCGAGCCTGTTTTCGCTGCTTCGGGGTGAGTTGGTTAGTGACAGTGGCACATTGTCGCTACCTGACGATTGGCGGATTGCTTCAGTTGCACAGGAGACTCCAGATTCGGATCGCAGTGCGCTTGATTATGTGCTTGATGGCGATCAGGAGTACCGTGCTATTGAACGAAAAATGCATGAGGCTGCTGATAAGGAGGATGGCTTTGAGATTGGTCATCTTCATGATCAGTTTGAGGCGATTGACGGCTATCATGCCCGCATTCGTGCAGCCAAGTTATTAACTGGACTGGGCTTTTCACAGCAGGAGCATCTGCATGCGGTTTCTCAGTTTTCAGGTGGTTGGCGTATGCGCCTGAATCTGGCTCAAGCATTGATTCAACGCTCTGACCTGCTCCTGCTTGATGAACCAACCAACCATCTCGACCTTGATACGACCTTCTGGCTACAAGACTATCTTCAATCTTACCCCGGCACGTTGTTACTCATCTCGCATGATCGGGATTTTTTGGATGGTGTGGTCAGGCACATTATCCATATCGAACAACAGCAGCTTTTTCTCTATCGTGGTCATTACACCGATTTTGAGCAACAGCGCGCCATTCGTATTGAGCAGCAACAAGCGGCGTATTCAAAACAGCAGACTCAAATAAAACATCTTCATCAATTTATTGATCGCTTTCGCGCTAAAGCATCCAAAGCAAAGCAGGCTCAAAGTCGTATTAAAACTTTAGAGCGTATGGAGCAGTTGCTTCCGGCTCATTTTGACTCGCCTTTTAAATTCTCGTTTAAAGCACCTCATAAACTACCAAACTCTCTTTTGAGCATCGAAATGGGTGAGATTGGTTATGGTGACAAGCCTCTGCTATCTGGGGTTGATTTCACTCTAAAACCGGATGACCGCATTGCGCTTATCGGTCATAACGGTGCCGGGAAAACAACACTCATCAAAACGCTGGTGAATCATCTGCCGTTATTAAGTGGTCACCGTCATGAGGCCTCTGATCTCAAACTGGGATATTTTGCACAGCACCAGACGGAGCTTCTTGATGGTGATGCTTCTCCGTTATTACATTTGAGTCGAATCGATACAAAGGCATCTGAGCAGATCTTGCGTGACTACCTGGGCGGATTCAATTTTAAGGGTGATAAAGCGTTAGAGACGGTAAAACACTTCTCTGGTGGTGAGAAGGCTCGATTGGTTTTAGCGCTGCTTATCTATCAGCGCCCTAACCTTCTATTGCTTGATGAGCCGACCAACCATCTCGATTTGGAAATGAGACACGCACTAACTTTGGCACTTCAGGCGTATCAAGGTGCAATGGTCATTATCTCTCATGATCGTCATCTGCTTCGAAGTGTCGCCGATCAATTCTGGCTCGTGAATGGTGGCAAGGTTGAAACCTTTGATGGCGATCTTGAAGATTATCATCGCTGGCTTTTAGATGAACGTCAGGAAGCTTCATCCGACACGTTACAACCACAATCGAGCAGTTCGAAAAAAGAGCAGCGTCAGCAAGCAGCAAAGCGTCGTGAACAGTTAAAACCGCTAACGACAAAGCTACAACGTATTGAAAAACAGATGGATGATATCTCTAAAAAGCTTAAAGCCATTGAAGCAGAGCTTTCGGATGCCGCAATCTATGATGAAACACAAAAGGATCAACTCAAATTGTTGCTGCAACAAAAAGGAACGGCGGATAATGAGTTACAGTCGCTGGAGAGTGACTGGTTTGAAGTTAGTGAAGCGTTAGAAGCAATGAAATCAGCGATTGGTGATGGTGTTTAAACCATCACCACAACCTCTGTTTTAAAGACTATAGATAGCTGTTATCGAAGTCCTCTGAATCATCCCAATAGTCGATTTGAGCTTTTAGGCGTTTGAGCTCAAGACGCCTTTCAAGCTCGCGTCTGGCATCGTATGAACGACGGGGTATATCGACGCTTGTATCAATGTCATCATCCTGAAACTCATCGTCTTCAAGAGTATCAACATCAACTTCTGCCATTACATTTACCTCATGAAAACACTGTTAAAATGGACTCATTAACCTTAGATATTTCAACAGTGATACCAACAAAAAAAGTGCCATACATCCATGAAACAAACATCGCCAGAAACGGCGCTCCAACAAACCCTAAATAGACCATTTTTATTCAATTTGCAATTGAATAATTGTGTTTATCGCTCAATTATTTTGCTCTGAAATTGTTGTTGCTGTCGGTCCGATATAAATCTGTCTTGGGCGTGAGATCTTTGTACCCTTATCGGTGTGCTGTTCATACCAATGCGCGATCCATCCCGGAAGCCGACCGATGGCAAACATCACGGTAAACATGTTGGTCGGGATACCGATTGCCCGTAATAGTATTCCGCTGTAGAAATCCACATTCGGGTAGAGCTTGCGTTCAATAAAATAGGGATCGGCAAGGGTGATCGCCTCCAGTTTTAGCGCAATATCCAGCAGCGGATCTTTTATCTCATAGCGATTAAAGAAGTTTTCACACAACCGCTTTAGCACCCGTGCTCGCGGATCAAAGTTTTTATAGACCCGATGACCAAACCCCATTAAACGGGTTTTGGTCTGTTTATCCTTAATATTTTGCAGATACTGCTCTGATGTAAGCTGATTTTTATGAATCGTTTGCAGCATCTCAATCACCTTCACATTGGCACCACCATGAAGATCTCCCCATAATGCCGAAACTCCCGCAGCACACGAGGAAAAAAGGTTAGCCTTACTGGAGCCTACGATTCTAACCGCAGAAGTACTACAGTTCTGCTCATGATCTGCATGCAGAATCATGATCATATTCAATATCTTCGCAACATATTGATCGACTTGATATGGGGCATAGGGTTGAGAAAACATCATATGAAGCAGATTACTGGCATAGGCTAACTTAGGGTCGGGGTAGATATAGGGCAGCCCCATGGAACGACGATAGGCATAAGCAGCAAGTGTTCTGATTTTACTGATGAGTCGCGCTGCCGCCTGTTCATACTCTCCCCGATGATCGATCTCCATAAACTCAGGATGAAAACAGGAGAGCGTCGAGACCATTGCCGATAGCACCGCCATTGGAGGGGCTGTCCTGGGAAACCCTGCAAAATGGTGTTTCATATCCTCATCGAGGTTGGCGTTGTTGGTTAGTATGTTACTAAACCGTTCATATTCGATTTCGGTTGGAATCTTGCCGAAGATCAGAAGCCACGACACCTCAATAAAGTTGGATCGATCAATAAACTCCTCTACAGGAATTCCGCGATATCGCAGAATTCCCTTCTCTCCATCGGTAAATGTAATTGCACTTTTACAGCTACCTGTATTTGCATATCCCGGGTCGAGGGTGATCAATCCTGTTTTTGAACGTAAACCGGTGATATCTATCGCGCGCTCACCTTCGCTACCTTCAATAATCGGTAGTTGATGCTCAATGCCATCAACAATGAGTTGTGCATATCTATTCATTGGATTTATTGCATCCTTTGGAGTTAACACGCTGTGAAATATGATATGAGAATGAGCACCTCCCTGTGCTCGACGTTAATAACGACCATTGATATTAGGCGGTGTTATTGAGTGATGATGCTAATCGGCTTATTTACTTTCGTTTTCTTGTGCAGCCTGATCTTTAATGCTTATGATGCACTCTTCGATATAATCTTTTAGCTCGTCCTCACTGATTTTATCTTCCTGAGCCCACTGTTTGCATTGCGCTTCCATCTCCTCCTGAGTCTCAGCATAGGCGCTCATACCTATGATCATCATAAGAGCCATCATCAGCATATAGAATTTTTTGAACATCTCGGGGTTCTCCTGAATGTAGTTGTTTCGTCTGGTACAGATGACCCGACTCACCGCGCTTTATATCTACTTGCTATTCATGTGAAAAACGAAAAATAATGGCCGTTACCTGCAATTATTTTTGTTGAAGCCAATGGATCTTGAACTACTTAAAACCTTCCTTGAGGTACACCATACCCGTCACTTTGGTAAAGCGGCTGAACATCTCTATATCACTCCTTCGGCAGTCAGCGCACGAATACGCCTGCTTGAGGAGCAGTTGGGTGTTTCATTGTTTACTCGCAACCGCAATAACATTGAACTCACCCTCTCCGGAGAGCGTTTACTCAACCATGCAAAGCATCTGATCCGGTCATGGGAAAAGGCTCGATACGATGTACATAGAGATTCACAAAACTCAGAACAGCTTTCCATTCTTGCCGTACCCAGTTTGTGGGGTGGCTTGCTGCTACCTGTGGTAACGCAGCTACATTCCGCAAAACCAAAGCTTTCGATAATGATTGAATCCTTGCCATCGGATGCTATTTTGCACCGACTTCAGCAAAACCAAAACGCCATCGGATTTAGTTTTGAACCCCACACATCACCATCACTGGAGGTGGTTGCGTTTGATGAGTTGGTTTTGGTTATGGTCTCATCCGAGAAGATGATCAGCTCAGAGCAGGCACTGGATGATGGCCATATTGCTGTTGACTGGGGGGCAGCGTTTATCACCCGTTTTGATGCGCTCTACCCTGATGCAAAGATCACTTCAATTCGTGCCTCGACAGGACAGATCGCGTTTGACTTGCTTTGCTCTGGAGTCGGAACTAGCTGTTACTTGCCGGAATCGATCATTAAAACCGCGATAAAGGAGAAAAGGGTGTTCCAGGTAAAGGATGCACCTGTGATTCGAATACCGGTTTATGCCGCCTACTCAATAGCGAATCGTAGCGATGTTATCGTCAAGTTTTTGCAGATGACCAAAGATGCCGGAAGCTAGGGTCTGTTGATCTTTTGATGGGAATTGTGGATTACAACACTAAGGTATCGTGTGTATGATATTGGGCAACTGGCTTTAGAGATGTTGGTTCTTGCCATTGCCGTAATAACAGGGTTTATATAATGAATGAGTGGATCGATTTTGAAAAAATAGTGGAGATACTATCGACATTCTCATCCACTATTATTTCGCGATTAAGCGAACCTCAAATCTGGTTCCAACTGCTTGTTGTTATAACGATCTTTTTTATTTCCAGCCGCATCATTGCACCAAGAATAGACCACTATTTAAACGAGATTGCGAAAAAAAGCGCACGCATCCCCTCATTTATCAAGGTCATCATTGCATTGAAGTCAGTCACCACACCATTTGTCTGGCTTTTTCTACAGTGGCTGGTGATTGGTATCGCCTCTTCTGCCGCATGGCCGGTACAACTACTTAATACCATTGCGAGCCTTGTGACTGCCTGGCTCGTGATTCGCCTATTTACCTCAGCAATTCATAATCAATCGATCGCACGGATGATTGCGATCACGGCCTGGTCTGTTGCTGCACTGAACATCTTCGGTTTACTGGGTGAGGCGATATCTATCCTTGATAGCTGGTCTGTTGTTTTTGGCACGATCCGTATCTCGCCGTTAACAGTGATCAAGACCATCATTGCACTATGGTTTAGTCTGTGGCTTGCCAGTGGTTTGGCATCATTGGTTGAGCGGCGGCTGCAACTCTCCAAAACGGTCGATCCATCAATGAGTGTGCTTGCCGGCAAGCTAACCCGGATCACCTTAATCACACTTGCGATTTTAATTGCGATGACCTCAGTTGGTATCGACCTTACTGCACTGGCTGTGTTTGGTGGTGCCTTGGGTGTTGGACTTGGTTTTGGTCTGCAAAAGATCTTCTCAAACCTGATTAGTGGTGTGATTCTGTTGATGGATCGTTCGATCAAACCCGGTGATGTTATTGCCGTTAATCAAACCTATGGCTGGATCAACCACTTAGGCGCACGATACACCTCGGTCATTACCCGTGACGGTATTGAACATTTGATTCCGAATGAAGAGCTCATTACTCAGCGCGTGGAGAACTGGTCATTTACTGATAGCCTGGTCAGACTCCGGCTTCCTGTGGGTATCTCCTATAATTCGGATGTCCGGCTTGCAATCAAGCTCTGTCTTGAGGCGACAACCGAGGTTCAACGAATCGAACAGCAGCCAGCCCCCCGCTGTCTTGTTACGGGATTTGGTGATAGCTCGGTCAACCTTGAGATCCGGTTCTGGATAAAAGATCCCTCAAATGGTCGAGGTAGTGTACTTAGCGATCTGCTCTTGGAGATATGGGATCGCTTTCATCAACACGGTATTGAGATACCATACCCGCAGCGAGATCTACATCTGCAATCGTTTCTTGGTGTTAAAGATCTTGAAAAAGTCAGGGCAGCTCTTCAAAACGAATAGAGTAGCCGCAGTAACAATCACAAACGAACTGAATTAAACCAATAAAGAAGAGAAGGAGATGAGGATGGAGCTGAAGAATCTGCTCACCACCATCTGTGAATTCATTGATAACAACGATATTGAGTCTCTTAACGCATTAATTGCGAATCAGAGTCCGGCTGAACTCGCTGATATTATCGAATCCCTTCCTCCTGATGATCGCAACACCTTCTGGGAACTGATTCCACAGGAGTTGGATGCCGAGATCCTCCCTGATCTGAATGATGAGGTCTACACCTCATTAGTCCGGCAGATGGATGATCATGAGTTACTTAACACCGCCGGACAGATGGAGGATGCCGACCTTGCCGACATGCTCGAAACACTGCCGGTTAATGTCTCCGACGCCCTTTTAAACCGACTGGATGATGAGCATCGTCAACGCTTAGAGCGGGTAATGAGCTTTGAAGAGGATAGTGCCGGACGTTTAATGAGTAGCGATGTGATCAGCGTTCATGATGATGTCTCGCTTGCGGTGGTTCTTCGTTATCTTCGTCGTCACTCAACACTACCACCTCAAACCGATACCTTGATGGTTACCGATGATGAGGGAAGGTTTCTCGGGAAACTTGAGCTTGGCGATCTACTCACCGGCAATCCTGAGCAACTAGTGAGCGATATCATGATCTCTGAGGCCGCATCCGTGCATGTCAATGAGAGTGAACACAATGTTGCCGCGCTGTTTGAGCGTCGAGATCTGATCTCGATTGCCGTCGTTGACGATGACAATCGACTGCTTGGCCGGATTACGATTGACGATATTATTGATGTGGTTCGTGCTGAATCAGATAGTGCTTTAATGAAAAGTGCTGGTCTGCGCGAGGATGAGGATCTCTTTGCTCCGGTTTTTCCCAGTGCAAAGCGACGTGGCGTCTGGCTTGGAATTAACCTGGTTACTGTCTTTTTTGCCGCTTGGGTCATCGGTCGTTTTGAAGAGGTTCTGGATCAGCTTGTGGCGCTGGCTGTATTAATGCCGATTGTTGCCAGCATGGGTGGAATTGCCGGTAGTCAAACCCTGACGCTAACCATTCGAGGCTTGGCGCTGGATCAGATCGCAACTGCAAATATCGGTTGGCTAACCAGCAAGGAGCTACAGGTTGGCGCATTAAATGGCATCGTCTGGTCGATTGTTGTCGGCTGCGTCAGTTTTCTCTGGTTCGACAATCTGGGATTGGGAATCGTTATTGGTGTTGCGATGATACTTAATCTGCTTATCGCCTCACTCTCTGGCGTGATCATTCCGTTGGTTCTGCACAAAATGAAGATCGATCCGGCACTCTCTGGGGCGGTGATTCTAACGACGGTTACCGATGTTGCTGGTTTTCTTACCTTTTTAGGGTTGGCAACGCTTTACCTTCTGCCATAGGTCGATTACCAATAGGCGGGAGCGCCCTGTTGAATCTGCTTGAGAATCACTAACTGCCCATGCTTATCACGAATGATGAGCAGGTTTTCCATCTGACGAAACTGGAATGTCACTGTCATTTGATTGTTATAGTTATGCACATGGATCCACTCACCATCGACCCGATACTCACCCTTCGAGACACCGCCATTGGCATGATAAAGAACGAACTGTGAACCTTGAATAAACCAGCGTTCACCAGTCGCGGCCAGCCAGACACCATCAAAACCAACATAACCAGCAATATTCGGATAGTGACCACCATCCCACGGCTCATTCGAGGTTCCCCAACCGGAGCTATCACCCCAAAATGAGCCAAAAGGTAGCTCATCATCCGGTTGAGCTGTTTTGTAGGCGCGGCTACCACTCCAAACATGATTCAGATCCTGTATTGAGGAGGGATCAGAAAAATAGGGGGAGTAGGCGTTGGGATACGTGTTTAACCCATACGGCAGACCATTAAATCCATAAGGGTTTGAAAATGGCAGTCCCGGAGAGTAAGACCAGCTATTGTTGCGACCGAGAAACCAGCTCATCATCTCTGACATCATATCCATCATCTGCCACATCATCCAAGAAGGCGATGAAAAGCTTGATGCAGCCACGGGTTGTGACAGCAGGATGATTAACAGGGTTGTAATAAGTGGTCGTTTCAATCGTTATCTCCAATCGGGTAAAAGATAATAACAAAAGTGCATCAAGATTTAATATCATGAACGCACTTAATCCACAAAAGGCAAGGCATTATGGAATCTCGTGTTGAATCACTTGAGATCAAGATTACTCATCTGGAGATGAGCGTTGATGAACTCACACAAACCACTCTGAACCAGGAGAAGCAGATTGTGATGCTCAAAAAGGAGATGGCACTGCTAAAGAGCATGATGACCCAAATCACGCCATCTGCTATCGCAACTGAATCAGAAGAGACTCCGCCACCACATTATTAGCTTAAAGTGCTGTTGGGATCTGATCGGTTAGCCAGTAAAAACGCAGGGGTGGAACAACAAGTTGTTCCTTAAACATCGCAGGGGTTTCACCGCTGGCAAGATCCTGCGGATGACCATAGTTGAACTGACCACGGTTCTTCAGATTCTTTAAGTCGAGATACTGAGGCTTCACATCGAAATTTGCGACAACCACAATGGTTTCGTTGGCTCGTTCAGGATGATTACGCATAAAGACAAAAAGGTGTTCGTTATCGACCGATAGTAACTCTCGATTATTAAAGTCAGCAAAGGCGGGTACTGATTTGCGAACACTGATCAGTCGCTTGAGTCCATCGAAGATCTGCTGCTCGACAGTTCCGCGTTGAAGACGCTTTTTATTCTTGGTCCAATCAATCTTCGGGCGATGCACCCAACGGCTATCACCAGCTTTATTATCATCCTGCATAAAGCTGCAATCGTTGAGTGTGCCAACCTCATCGCCATAGTAGAGCAATGGAATTCCACCGAAGGAGAGAATCATCCCATGTAACATCAGTATCCGTTTGATGGCGTGATCAATGGCCTTCTGATCCTTGCGCTCAATGGCCGTTTCCAGACCAACGAGCGAAGCAAGCGAACCGGAGATCCGCGCATCACCGGTTTTAGTATTGCGACCAAAGATAAGCCCACGCGCCTCGGAATCATTGTAGTTACCGGTAAAGTAATCAATCAGAAAACGACGATGAGCCACCGGTTCATACCCGGCATTGACGATATCCTGATCATCAAACCCCAGCCCGATATCGTCATGACAACGGATGTAATTCAGCCATGTTGCGCGGTCGAGTTTATTGGGCAGGTTTTGTGTACCTTGATTCAGAAGCTGTGCGTTTTTGGTTGCTATCGCATCCCATAGCAGTGCCATGAAGGTGGCGTTGTAGGCAATTTCGCACTCCTTCGCAATCACTGCATCCTCACCAAAATATTTGGCGATCTCGGTTGGCGCCACAATGGCCTCTGCGATAAAGAGCACACCGGGAGCAGTGACCTGACAACAATCCTTCATCATTTGAAGAATCAGATGCGCTTCGCGTTCGTTTTGGCATTGGGTTCCGATCTTTTTCCATAAGAAGGCCACTGCATCGAGCCGCACAATATCGGCTCCACGATTTGCCCAAAAGAGAATGACATCGACCATCTCAATAAATACTGCGGGATTGCTATAGTTGAGATCCCACTGGAATGAGTTGAAGACGGTCATTACCCATTTCTTCATTGTCTCATCCCAAGTAAAGTTTCCTGGTGAGTTTTCCGGAAAGATCTCAGGCATTGTCTCTTCAAACATGTCCGGGACGTCACGATCTTTAAAGATATAGTAGTAGTCCTGATACTTTGAATCACCACTTCGCGCCTTTTGCGCCCACTGATGTTGATCTGAGGTATGGTTGACGACCACATCCAGCGTTAACAGCATTTTGCGTTTACGCATGTTCGTTGCGAGCTCTTCGATCGAACTTAGATCGCCAAAGGCAGGATCGATCTTTCGAAAATCACTCACAGCATAACCGCCATCACTCTTTCCTTTGGGGCAGATCATCATCGGCATTAGATGCACCAGATTGATACCTAACTCTTGTAAATAGGGAATATGCTGCTGCACTCCATTGAGGTCATTGGCAAAACCATCGGTATACAAAGCCATTCCGACCCACTCTTGAGAGAGGAACCAGTTATGATCCTGCTCGCGTTCAAAATCGAGCTGTTCCAGTTCATCAGAGCGCTCGATATAACGCTTCGCCATCACCTCAACCAGAGTGATGAGCTGCTGTTTAAAATCGTCTCGATGACCGTATAGCTGCTGAAACAGTGAATGTATCGCATAAAAGTTCGCGCCGAGTCGTGTATAGAAATGACGCAGGTTTTTACGCTTAATGGCTGGTGCTAATTCATCAAGAATTTCATTAAGAAGAGAGTGTGATACCTGTTCGTACATAGATGTGTCTGCTCGTGATTAGCTTAATTGCCACTGATGCTTCAGTGAATTGTAGAGATTGATATCCTTGAGTATTGCACCTCGCTGCTCAACCAACAAGGATGCAAACTGCTGTGCCCGCTGCAACATCACTGAAACCGGCCACTGGTTCAATAATCCAATAATGCAGACTGATGCAAACGCATCACCTGCCCCTACAGTATCGATAATTTGATTCGAAGGCTTTGGTTTGATCTCAAAATACTCATTCTGTTCATTGTAGGCAAATGCACCATCAGCACCACAGGTGACAATAATCATATCAAACTGATATCTGGTTTTAAGAGCCAGTGCACGTTTCATGAGATCATCACCATCAATAAATAGTGAAAGCTCTTCATCATTTATCTTTAACCACTTTACATGGTGAAGTAGCTGATGAAGTTGCTCTTTATCCCACCAAGGAGGTCTTAGATTGATATCCATAAACACCGGCGCCTTGCTCTTTAATAGATGCAATAGTGCCTTTGCTGTGTGTTCAGCGCGAAGCGCCAGAGAACCATGATAGATTAATGACGGTGTGGTTTGCGGAAGCTGACTGGCATCAATGAGATCATAGGCGCGATTAAACACGATATCGTATGTTGGTTGCCCATCAACAATCGTGACCGTTACCTCTCCGGTTGAGTGCTGTTGGTCAAGCTGAAGCGCATCACATCGCATACCCCAACGCTGCATTTCATCCTTTATCTGCGCGCCCATATCATCATCACCCACCCGACTGACAAAGAGTGGTTCAGCACCGAAGGCCTGTAAATGCCATGCCACATTAAATGGAGCACCTCCCAAAACCCGACTGCCATCCTCAAAGCAGTCAAACAGAACCTCCCCAAAGATTAACGGAACGGCGTTACTCACCTGTACCCCCAGTAATGCGTTCAATCATCTCTGGATGATAGTGTGAAACACCCTCCAGAATTCCGGCGCTATAGTTTCCATTCATTCCAAGAAAATCACCTTTGGCATGAAAGTAGTGCTTTTGATGATGCTGCGCTGATAAGGCGTTGAGTTCAGTAACAACCTCATCAGTTGCATTGGCAACGAGAACCGAAGGAATATCACTAAGCATAACCTCAATATCGTTACCACTATCTCCGGCAAAAAGTGTATGGCCAAGTGCAATGTCATGGCTTTGATAAAGAAACCTGAGTGCATGCAGCTTGTTCGCTGACTGAGGAAGGATATCGAGTAAACCACATTTTTTCAGATCATCCACACTCCAGATCAGATTGGCCTTAATACCCTTTAGATTCAATTGTTCTGTAATGAGTTGTTGTAGCTGCGGTTTATGTAGATGTAGCGGGTAGTAATAACTGAGTTTAAATTGGTTCTGTTTTCGCTTCTCTTGTAGCTCTAATTCATTAAAGTTGCTGAGTAGATCTGCGATTTGTCTCTGGCTAAAACCATTCCAGTCCGGTGATATCTGCTGTTGCCACGCATTAGATACCTCCCAAGAACCATTAGAACAATCGTAGATATTGCTACCAACATCACTAATCACAAAATCGGGCAACGGTAGCTTATATTGCTCAATTGCCTCTTCGATGAGTGCTTTATCACGACCAGTGACAAACGCGAGTAAAATATCGGGGTGTGAAACCAGTCGCTTAAACAACAATGGCGCATCGGGTGACTCTGGATCCTCACCATTTGGGATCAGCGTTCGATCAAGATCGGTAGCAATTAAATATTTATTGAGCGTCATTGGTTTCTGGCTTTTCAGGAATAAGACAACTATCTAAAAAGTCGTAGTGATTGATTGCCTCAAGCAAGCCCGAAGCTCCGCTTGCCTTGGCAAAATAGATGCTTTCAATATTCTCTAACTGTGACAGCTCTTCATGGTGGCGATTGCCAACAACCACTGCAAGCGTGTTGCCACGCATCATATCTTCATCAGCACCGGAGCCACCGGCAACCAGAATATGTTCTAACGGAATACCCCAGTTTGTGGAGACATAACGCAAGGCCAGACCCTTTGATGCTCTTATTGGCAAAATATCGAGATATTGACCAAAGGAGAGGATCACATTAACAGACTGCTCCTCTTTATGTAGCAATCGGGTAATCTCATCAATGGATGGTGCCTTTTCTGGGTCAATGTAGTAGCTGATCTTAAAACGACTCTGCTCTGTTTTTGGCTGTTTCTTTAATCCTGGCAGTCCATCAAGCAGGCGATGAACAACCTGTGGTGTCCACTGCTTCTCAATATGTTTAGTCCATCTTGTCTCCAGATTGAGTTTTGGCGCGTAGTGGATCTCGGTTCCACCACTGGTGATCAAAACATCAGGCTCAGGAATATTGTACTTCTTCATCACTTTTAAGGCGGAATCGAGCCGACGTCCGGTTGCAATACCAAAAGCAACACATTTACGATTTTCTCGTATTAACTGAATAAACGCAGGTAACGAATCTGGATTACCCAACAGGTTTTGATCCAAATCGGTAAAGATGGCGCGATCATGGTAGAGCATTGAGCGTCGTTTGGTGGTTTTGCGAATCAGTGGCGCACTACTCTTCTCAATGATTGGTCGAATCATATCGAGATAGTGACCCGCATGTGCATCCCAGCAGTAATAGGCTCTTACACCCTTAAGTCCACTTGTTGATCGGATCTGCCACTGCTCCCAGTCCTGTAACACCTCCTTGATCTTGCGTGCGATATCCTCACTATCAAGCGGATTAATCAATAACCCGTTTTTACAGTTTCTAATGATGTCACGGGGACCGCCATCCTCTGTGGCGACAATCGGTAATCCGCTGGCCGCCGCCTCAATAAGTGTTAAACCAAACGGCTCGGTGAGTGCCGGATTAACAAACACACCGTTAGAAACCGCCGCAATACGGTAGATTACCGGAACATCGTCTGATTGATGGTGTTTGGGATAGGCCACTTTGCCATAGAGATCATAGCGATCAATTAGCATCAGGATATCGGTGAGTACCTCCTGAGCCCCTGCATCCAGGTCATTGATATCATCACGATTTCCGGCGACCACAACCAGGTTAGCGATATCCTGTAATGTTTTATCTTCACCGTATGTTTTTATTAAGGTTGATATATTCTTTCGAGTGTCAGGTCGTGACAGCGCAAGGATCATCGGCTTATCAGGATTGGTTAAAAAACGGGAGATCTCCTTTGCTATCGCGCTCTGGTTTTCGCCACCTTCGGGAGGATGAAAGCATGTGAGGTCTGTTCCTGGTGCAATAACAAGCATCTGCTCAGGTTGATAGAAGTCGTAGAGACCGTATTGCTCCTCAATCTCTTGATTGGTACTGGTGATAACCCGCTCTGCCGATGAGAGGGTTAGCTCTTCAGCATCAATCCGTTGTGCCATGTGATAGCGCTCTTCGATCTCAGCAGTATTCAAACCAGAGGCAAGCAGACGGCGGCGCTTCACCCGTCCTAATGAATGACCTGTATGGATTAATGGAATATCTAAAAGATGCGAAAGACGACTCCCGACAAAACCCGCATCGGCATAGTGGCTATGAATCAGATCAGGCATCTTCTTCTGCTGAGTTAAAAAGCTAATGGTATTGTCGACCATGTTATCAAGGTGATCCCAAAGCATCTCTTTAGGAACATACTCCTTGCCTCCGGCCTCAATACGGACAATCCGACAGTTCTTTGCCAGTAGCTCAATCGGCTGTGCATAGTCCTGACTCACCGACGGATCGTCAATAAGCCGAGTTATCAGATCAACCTGTCCCACGCCTGGTTGCTGTGACAGTGCTTGAGCCAATTCAAGAACATACTTGGTTTGACCACCGGTATCGGCATCTCGTCCAAGTTCAAGGTTATCGCCTCTAATCAATCCGTGAACACTGATCAGGCAGATATAGATCTCATCATTTTTTGCCTTATTCATACCTCTTATCCTAACAAGGGCAGATATTTTTTGCAGGGATGAGTTATTACAGAGCCTGTTGAGATTTCATATTCTCAACTGTTACGGCTCCAAAAAAAGTCTCCATCAAGGTACAAAGAGCAATAAGTAACACTGACAGAGACGCTGTCTCATGGCGTGCCTGCATACGATCACTATGGAGGGTGGATGTACTGAAAATACAGGAATATTTCTCAGCCCGTTCCACTGTGGGCATAAATGAGACTGTTGGGGGCACGCAACAAGAAATGAAGGAAGAGAGCGAAAGAGCACTTAAACATATTTTCTGAAATGTGCGAGGCTACCAATACACAACAAACCAATACCGGCCGCAACAGCTAATAAAGAGATCTCCTTTAGGAGAGAACAACACGGGTATTAAACCCGTGTTGTTCTGTTTTCAAGAGTGAGGCGGCAACAACACTCATCACACTAATGAGTGAGGTTATGGCACACCCTGCATCTCTACTATCGCCCTTTCAACGCTGGCTTGAATTTGGCAATACCGCCATTAATGGTAGCAAGCCACAAATTCCCGGATAGATCGAACACCAGATTGTTAACCTTAGTTACTGCACCCAGACCTGGGATGCCATCTTCACCGGTATAGGAGTACCAGGTTGTACCGTCAAATCTGTCAAAGCCTGAGGATGTAGCAACCAGAATATGGCCGTTACCATCAACGGCAATATCATTGACCGTATTAGAAGTAAGGCCATTGGATGTATTGTAGGTAGTCCAGTTTGTCCCATCAAACACACTGATACCACTCGCTGTCGCCATCCAGATATTATTGTTACTATCCTCGGCAAAACCCACCACCGTATTGTCTATAAGCCCATCGGTTGTCGTGTAATTGACCCAGGTAGTCCCGTCAAAATGGCTGACTCCGCCATATCTTAGTCCTACCCAAATGGTATTCTGACTATCTTCAAACAGGCTTCTGCCAACACCCGAGGTTGAATTAACGTCTAGTGCGGTCAGGGTTGTCCAGTTTGTTCCGTCATACTTCTCCAACCCAGCCGGGTGAGCCACCCAAAAAATATTGTTGGAGTCCCGCAGTATGCTATAGACACTTGAACTAGTGCTGACAGGAACAGGGGAATTAGGCACAGCGGTTGTAGTTGTTCCGTCATAAGCTTGAAGAGCACCATACATAAAACCAAACCACATCTCATTGGCACTGCCATTACGTGATAATGCGAGTACATATCCCGATGTCACGAAATTCCATGCTGTACCATCAAATTGGTAAACCTCACCTTTACCCCAGTTATTTGCGTTAGCTCCTGTAATCGCCGATGCCCAGAGATTGCCTGAGTTATCAATCGTAATATCTGGAATATTATTGCTGTACAACCCATCATTAGTTGAATAGGTGATTTCATGAACATAATCTTTTATGTATGTTTTTGTTTGAACCGCAGATTCATTACCCATAATATCAACAGCCATATATTTCAGTACTGTATTCTCTGAAACAGATATCTCCCCCGTATAGGAAGTCGAAAGAGCGGTGGGTGTTGTTCCATCTGTAGTGTAATAAAAATCGGCGGGCTCGTTTGCCGTCAAACTTACACCGGTTTGAGTCTTTGAGATATAGTTCTCTGTGGTCGTGTTAATTGGTGCAACATTATCTTCTTTTATTAGTACCGGAAGTGAAGCAATGCCCAAGTTGCAGGCGAACCAAATAACTCCATCCTTATCCTCAAAAATCGCATTTACCGCGTTGCTTGGTAAACCATCGGCTGTTGTGTAGGTTTTCCAGTTGGTACCATCATATCTGGCGACCCCAGCATCGGAGGTACCAAACCATACATTACCGGATCTATCTGTAAATATGTTTTTAACACTGTTACTTGGCAGGCCTTCAGTAGTGGTATATGTGATCCATGATGCTCCGTTATATTTGCTTACACCCGCAGAAGATGCGCCCCAGATATTTCCCGAACTATCCTCAGCCAAATCAGTAACAATGTTATGAATCAATCCGTCTGAAGTTGTGTAAGTTGACCACGTTGTTCCATCAAATCTTGCAATCCCAGCATAGGTTGCGACCCAAATATCACCACTTTTTGCCTGTATTACATCATACGTTGAATCATGCGGAAGCCCATCAGATGTGACATAGTGAGTCCAGGCGGTACCATCAAATTTGCTAACACCCTGATTGGTGGCAAACCATAGATTGTTACTGTTATCGTATGTCATACCTTGTATACCTAATGTTCCACCGTATGACCGATTTGCATCGAGTGAATTTGTATAGAACACCCAAGTGGTGCCATCATATTTTTTATTGGCATGCCAGACGTTTTGTTGATTATCAACAAAAACAAAAGATGATTTACTGGTGTCATTGACATCAATATTTGTTACTGTCGATCCGTCACTCTTATACAGACCACTCCCAGCAGTAGAGGTCGAATAAGATGCCACCATCCAATACTGGCCAGAGCTGTCCTGTGTAATATCTGAGAAGTTCAAAAAACCGCTTATTGAACTAATACCAGCAATCGGCTTCATATATCTTTGGGTGATTGTATCCCCATGATTACCAGCAGTATCAACCGCAAATGCCTTGATAATTGTGCCATCAGAAACGGTTAGCACGCCAGCATAGACACTCGATGTGGTCGTTGGAGTTGTCCCATCAGTTGTGTAATAAATCGTTGACTCTTCCGAAGGTGTAAGCGAAACGGTTCCTGATTTATCCGAAGGTGAAGAGAGCGTTGAGGTTAGAGTTGGTGGAGTAATGTCGTAGGTATATATCTGCTGAACCGGAGCGCTTGCATTTTCTTTTGCATCGACAGCAAAGTACTTGAGCGTGGTGGTATTTGTTATGTTGATAGAAGTCGAATATTCATTTGACAATGTTGTCGGTGTACTTCCGTCAGTGGTGTAGTAAATAGTGGCAGCTTCATTCGCGCTGAGCGTAACATTGAACGAGCTGTTAAACGGTTTGCTTGTCGGAGTAGCAGTAACAATCGGTGCCGTGGTATCCGTGGTATCCCCTGATGTTTCTCCACAGCTCGAGAGCAGTGGAACAAAAGCGGTGAATATAGCTATTTTCAAAAATGTTGATACATTCATCGTTTTTACCCTATTAGTTATATTTGTGTTCCCATAAAAATTATCGAATATACCCACATTTTTTTTATTGTCAAATGATGTCATTACATTTAGAGGGTTATTGTCTGCTTAGATAAACCTCTATCAGGTATCAAATTCATCTAAATTCGGTAAATGGTTGTGAATTGACACTCCGGGATATACGGCATCCAACGGCATTGAACCGATATATCAGAAAGGTTTTTGGTTTCGTATTAAGAGATGTCATATCAGGCTTTATGACGCCTGCCCCTTAGTTCGTCAGATTGGTTTTCCTGATTCCCGGGTATTTAAGATCGCCATACCAAGCACATAAATCACCCTGATAGATCTCTTCCCCCTCAACATATAGAGATTGATATAATGCGGCCTTAATTCGATTTCGAGAAAAGATAATGAAATGCTTTGCTACCGCAGCCGCCGGTACAGTTCCAATCCTTGTTGATGAGCTAAAGCAGCTTGGTGCATCACGAATTGATCCACGTCCTAAAGGAGTATCGTTTGAGGGAGATCAGGAGACGATCTATCGGATCTGCCTCTGGTCACGCATCGCTAACCGGATTTTACTACCGATCACCACGCTACAGGTTTCGACCCCTGAAGAGCTCTATAAAGAGATCAAGGCGATTCGTTGGGAGAAACACCTCCACTCCTCCGGCACACTTGCCATCGATGTGACGGCTGTTAATGCGGCAATATCACATAGCCGATATGCCATGCTCACGGTTAAGGATGGTGTGGTGGATCGCTTTAGGGAACTGTTTGATGAGCGTCCATCAATCGATATCGAAACCCCGGATCTGCGACTAAACCTGCTGATGCAGGGAAAACGGGCACAGATTAGTATTGATCTTTCAGGTGGTAGTCTACATCGCCGTGGTTATCGTGTTGATGGCGCTGCGGCACCGCTTAAAGAGAATCTCGCAGCATCACTTCTCATGCTCTCAAACTGGCCTGAGATATCAGAGTCTGGTGGCACATTGATTGATCCGATGTGCGGCTCAGGAACCTTATTAATTGAGGCTGGCCTCATCGCAGCAAAGATCGCACCCGGATTGCTACGTCGTGATTTCGGTTTTTTAAGGTGGCGACGTCACACTCCTGATATCTGGGAGAAGCTTGTCAGCGAGGCTGAGGCGATCCGTGACCAATCGTTAGCTCAATGCCCGCCGATTTATGGTTGTGATATTGATGCCGATGCGATCAGCGCGGCAACAGCAAACATCGAAGCTGCCGGATTAAGCGGGCAGATCACTCTTGAACAGACACCCTTTGAGGAGTGCGAGCCAAAACTGGAGAACCCTCATGGCCTCATCATCGTTAACCCACCTTATGGTGCCCGTCTTGGCGAGGTCGAACAGCTACGCTCAACCTACAAAGCGTTAGGAAACTGGGTGCGTCTACATCAAGGTTGGGCGTTCTCACTATTCACCGGTAATCCTGAGTTGGCAAAGGAGACCTCACAGATCGACCCAAGGCCAACCGAGTTAAAGAATGGCCCGATTGCATGTCAGCTTTTTCGCTCAAAGATAGCGTCACCAAATCTTGCAGCGGTCGAACGCTCTGAAGGGGCTACCATGCTCTACAACCGGATTCAGAAGAACCTCAAACATCTACGCAAATGGGCAAAACGCGAGAAGATAAACTGCTATCGTGTCTATGATGCAGATCTACCTGAATATGCTGTCGCAATCGATCTCTATCAGGGGAAGGAGAACTGGGTTCATCTACAAGAGTATGCGCCACCTTCAACCATCGAACCGGAAACCGCACGCCAAAGACTACAAGAGGCGATAGAGGTTGTTCCTGAAATCTTTGAGATCTCCCCTACTCACCTTTTTGTGAAGGTTCGTGAACGGCAGCGCGGCGATCACCAATATCGCAAACAGGCCGACGATAACAACTTCTTCAGCGTTAAAGAGGGAGATGTTTCACTCCTGGTTAACCTAAGTGACTATTTAGATACCGGACTCTTTCTTGATCACCGCAATACCCGACTATGGATCGGTGATAACGCCAATGATAAGGATGTGCTTAACCTGTTCGCCTATACCGGCAGTGCGACCATCCACGCGGCCAAAGGCGGAGCCAGATCAACCACCACTGTTGACCTTTCAAAAACCTATCTTGATTGGGCACAGCGCAATATGAATCTCAACGGTCTTTCGTCGCCGTATCAACACCGCTTTATCCACGCAGATGTAATGCAATGGTTAGATCAGGAGGCCGCAAACAGCGAAGCCAGACAATATGACCTAATTTTTCTTGACCCACCCACCTTCTCCAACTCTAAACGCAGTGAGGATATCTTTGATATTCAGCGAGACCACACCACCCTAATCGACAACGCTATGCGACTACTTCGACCGGATGGTGTATTGATCTTCTCCAATAATTTTCGAAAGTTTAAACTCGATAATCGTGTGGGTGAAATGTTCCATCTGGTTGATATTACAAACAAATCAATCCCGTTTGATTTTCGTAGAAACCAGAAGATCCACCGCTGCTGGGAGATCCGACATAAATAACCACTTATCGATTGCATAAGAATATTTTTAATAATACCCGACTATTTTAGTTGACTATTATTAGCGCTACCCCTATATTACTTGACATGTTTACTTGGTTATTACAAACCCATTGAAAATGTTGAGGTGATTATTATGGAACGCGCTTTCGATTTAAACGGCAAGCATGTTGAGCTGAGCGAGGCCGGCTGGCTTGAGGATCTTAGTATCTGGGATGAGGAGATTGCAGTACGCATTGCTGCAAACGAAAACGTCGAGCTTACTGACGAGCATTGGGATATTGTACGTGAAGCTCGTGCCTACTTTGAGGAGTATGGCATTGTCGCTGAACCCCGCACCTTCTCTAAACTGATGAAAAAGAAGTTTGGTGATGACCGGAGTTCACAGAAATATATCTATTCTCTATTTCCCTATGGCCTAATCAAATCAGCAAATAAGATTGCCGGATTACCACGCCCAAAAGGTTGTAGTTAGTCTCCCCTAGAAACATTAGTTTCTAACACTGTAAACTCAGTGCTCCTTATAGGGAGGTCAGGATGGCCTCCCATTTTTTTGCGCCTACAAAAAATGGGGTCATTAATTGCATATTAGATATTAGTTATGTAGAGTAGTTATCCGTTCAGTATTAATGTAATTAATATTACGTTGCTGAGCATGGATTATCTTAATAACTATGTGATCGTGATGATCACCATCAAAGGCACTTGAAGAGATGATTACTCAACACTTTCAGAAACTGATCGTAGTGATTCTACTCACATTCTGCGCCAATCACGCCTATGCCATTGATCTTACAGTAAACATTTTCAAGCCCCTTGTCGCTAAAGGCACCATTTATGTCGATCTGCATACCTCGCAGTCGTCGTGTGATGATTTTGATGACAAAACTTCTCAAAACACAAAGCCATACGCAACAAAAGCCATTCCAGCGACAGAAGGAAAGGTAAAAGTAGTGTTTAAGGAGATTCCAATGGGAATCTATGCCGTTTCAGTTTTTCATGACCTCAATGACGATCAGATTCTAAATCGACAGCTCTTCCCGAATAGTGGCGTCCCTACAGAGAGCTTCGGTACCTCGAATAACTATTTCAGTCCATTCTCAAAACCGCTGTTTGATCATAGCTCGTTCGCTGCTTACAAGGATAAGGAGATCACCATTAATCTAAGACACAACTACAGTGAGCTACCTAAAAAAATTAAAGAGTAGAGATCAGGCGAGAGTTCCTGTCAAAAAACCACAGATTCCAGATTGAAGAGAAAAATGGTCAGGATACGGCCACAAGCGGCTGATGTGTAACATTTATCGCAATGTCTGGTGTGGCAGTTAATGCAGACTATTAATAAGGTTTGAAAACATTGCATATAGTGTTATTTTCATGACTCAATAAACACCAATCAAACATCATCATGGATAAGGAGAAGAGATAAAATCAATGAGAACGCTTGGCTGTATAACACCAATATACGAGCCGGCTGTATATCACGAAATTCCTGCCAGCCGTATAATCACCTGTTAGGCACAAAATATGTACTTTCATGTAGATGAGTCAGGGAACACTGGCAACAACTTATTTGATTTATCGCAACCCCGTTTAAGTTATGGGGTTCTTTCAAGCACAAAAAATGTCGATGCTCTATGTGTTAAAACCCATAAAAAAATACAGAAGGTAATAGGGGACGATCAAATACATGCGAATGCACTTGGTATAGGAGGACTTGTTGAGATATCACCATATTTGATTGAAATACAAAATAAAATGAAGTTTGATTTTGATTACTACTTCATTGAAAAGCCTGACTACGCATTAGTACAATTTTTTGATTCGGTGTTTGATGCAGGGCTTAACGAAGCAGTAAAGTGGGAACTCTACTGGACTCCGCTGAGATACAAGATTATTCATAAACTATCTATATTATTTGATGAGCCATTACTCCAAGAATCATGGAGGCTTTGCATTGAAAAAAGAATTGAGAATCATGCCCAAGACATAGTAAACCTTTTATCCGAGCTTAAAGGTAGAGTTATACATTCTGGGTTAGATGCAAGATCTATTGGAGTAATTACGGATGCCTTTGATTATGGGATTGAAAACCCACTATCACTAGATTTTGGGTATCCGGATCAGAAAATGGTTTCTCCTAATGCAGTTGGATTTCAGTTTGTAGTTTCAAGTATTGCGCGTCGACTTAGACAGAAAAGAAGAAAAAATGCTTCATCAATCATAATCGATAGACAGCAACAATTTAATAAGGCTCAAATAGAAACACATTACAATCGTTCATTGATTGCCAAGAGCATAAAAAGGTCTTCTCAGGGCGATAAAGATTACTATTTGAATCATCCTTTATACGTAACCATGAACAAAGATGACATTATCCATAAAGGTTTACCTGATAGGGAAATGACCATCTCAAAGAGCATTAACTCCATTGGGTTGCAGATAGTTGATGTTTATTTGTGGGTGGCAAATAAACTGATTTCAGGAGAAAGGCTTCCAAGAGAGTTGTGGGACTTGTGGTTATTGTTTTCCCATCGTGTCAATGTTGACGGTATATCTTTGGAAGGCATGAAAAATAGATTCTTAGAATATGAGAAGGTACTACCAAAGTACGAAGATTTAACTAAAGAGCAGCTGAATTTTGCTCAGAAGTCCGTTCAGAAGCATCGTGATAAAGTGCAAGGGATTAAAAGTGCCTAACAAGCGCATCAAGAACGTTCGCTCTCGCTCACTGGGTCGCCGCTACTGCGGCACCCCTTATGCAAATCGTTATAAGTCTGCTTCAGATCTGTAACTGACTATGAGTCATCAGACCTTGAATGTCTGCTTCGGTCACACAGCAGATGTATTGATAAGTGCTTCGTTAATCAGTGATCTCTATCAATCCCACGCAATAGCGGGTGTATTTACTTGGAATAGACGATCAGGCATATAACCTGAAATAGATACCCTCATGTGCCATCAACTGCTGATGGTTGCCCTTCTCGACCACCCTGCCATCCTCAATCACATAGATCTCATCAGCATATCTAACGGCACTGAGTCGATGTGCAATGATTAATGTTGTGCGACCATTTAAAAACTGTTGCATCGCATCATGGAGCTTAGCCTCAGTCTCTGTATCCAATGCGGATGTCGATTCGTCGAGTATGACCACCTTTGGTTCGGATAAAACCATTCGTGCGATGGCTAATCGTTGACGTTGTCCACCCGACAGGCGCACACCTTGAGTCCCGATCATGGTATCGATTCCATTGTCCAGTGTTCGGACATACGATGCGAGTTGTGCAATCTCAAGTGCATTCCACAACTGCTCATCTTGATGATCCCGTCCTAGTGTAAGGTTATTTCGGATTGAATCACTCATCATCGCCGGATGTTGCAGCACGGCGGCCACATTCTCTCGAATAAGGTTTAAGCCAATCTCTTTAGTATTCACACCATCAAAGGTGATCTCGCCACTATGTGGCTCATAAAGTCCGAGAATCAATTGTACAAGCGTCGATTTTCCACCACCGCTCGGTCCAACTAATGCAACCTTCTTTCCTTTGGTGATCTCAATGGATAGATCACAGATTGTTTTACATGAGTGCTCATCACTGACACTGGGGTAGTTGAACTGAAGGTGTGAAAGGGTTATGCCGACCGTTTCACTCCCTTTAAACGGATCGCTCTTTGTCGGATAGTGAGGTTCCTCTTTTAATCGCATCATATTGTTAATGCGACCAAGGGCAGCATTTGCTCCAAAATAGGCGTATTGAATGTTCAGAATATCCTGCACTGGTGTCATCATGTACCAGAGATATCCAAACACTGCCATCATCTGACCAATGGAGAGATCAGAGAACAGCACCATAAACATACTCATCGCACGAAAAGATTCGAAACCAAAAAGAAAGATATTAAAAGAGAGTCGGTTAGCCGCATCATTACGCCAGGTAAAACGCGCAGAGTTATCTTTTATTGTTCGCGCATGGTCGATTACCTTGTCGATAAAATATGACTCACGATTACTGGCACGGATCTGCTGCACCGCGTCGAGAGTTTGCGTCAGTTCCTGTTGAAACTCCTCAACCGATTTATTCTCCAGTCGCTTTAATCCTTTAACTCGTCTTCCCATCTTGACTGTAAAGAAGATCACCAATGGATTGAGGAAGATGATCACTAGCGCCAGTTTCCAGTTCATAAACAACAACACAATACTGACACCAATTAACGACAATACTGCGATGACCGTTTTTGAGATCGATGCTGCGATAAACTCATCGATTGCATTAATATCAGTGACAAAGTGCGAAGATACCGTACCACTACCAACCGACTCATATTCGGCCATAGAGATACGTTGAAGCTGATGAAGTAGTCGCTCGCGAAGCTGAAAGGTGACCTCTTTAGCGATCAGGGTAAAGGTTCGCGTCTGAAGTACACCAAAGACAAGTGCGGTCATTCTCAACACTAATGTAAAAACGAGGATCATCAATATATAAAGAACTGGCCCCTGAAACTCCGCAGGGAAAAGAGCACGCATCGTCTGAATATAGACACCCTCTTTTGCCAATAACACCTCATCAACCAACAGAGGCATTAACAACGGAACCGGCACACTTGCGCTGGCAGCTAAAAGTGAAAACAGATGTCCTTTTATCAATTCACTTTTATGATTGAGCAGCATTTGGATAAACGCACTCCAACGGTATTGTGCACTATCTTTGATCATGCGTTTAAAGCCATCCTCAACCGGAAATCATCTATCTTATTGTTTTCATTACACATTAGTCACCTATCATTAGTTTATTCTCATTGGCATAAATTTTTTTATATGACATATATCAACAAATATATTGCATTATCAAAATATACTAATATACTTCAAGACGTGTGACAGCCATCACAGTTGTAGAGAGATGGATGGCAAGAAAAATACATCATACCTATTTATTAATATTTAAATAACAAACCTTTTGGGAGTGATACACATGAAATTACGTACTATTTTGGCTGCTACAGCACTTTTCGTCGCAACTTCAACAGCACAAGCCTGGTGGGGAAATAATGGCAACGGTTGGAATAACAACAACTGGAACAACAATGGTTACGGTAACGGTTATGGCAATGGCTATGGTAACGGCACTGGCGATATGGATGGCGACTTCAGCTTTGGCATGAGTGCTCGTGGACGTGGAAACGGCAGTGGCTACGGTAATGGCAACGGCTACAACGGTTATAATGGCAACAACGGCTGGAATGGCTATAACGGTTACAACGGCTATAACGGCTATGCACCTGCTCCTTATGGCTATGGCTACGCACCTTATGGTGCTCCTGCTCCTTACGGTGCTCCAGCAATGACTGATGACCAGAAAAAAGCGATGGAAGAGCAGCAAAAAGCAGCCGCAGAATTCCAAAAGCAGATGGAAGCTCAGCGTCAAGCCGCTATGGAAGCACAAAGAGCAGCATACGAAAAGCACGTTGCAATGATGGAAGAGCGTCGCAAAGCTGCTGAAGCCAAGAAGTAATTCAAGCAGTCTCTACTGCTAACGAAAAAGCCCGCTTGCGGGCTTTTTTTGATCTAACTGTAGGTGTTTTTACTTAATGACATCACTCGCTCTGGTTCAATACCCAAATCATAAAGATAGCGTTTGGTAACACGAGCTCTTGATTTTGGCATCGACAGATAGAGATCAATATTCAACTGTGGATATTCGGTGATGATCTGCTTCATCACCGATTTAATATCCTCGCTTTCGATGATTTTTCCACTCAATGTGATTGGAATAAATCGATAATCTTCAAAGTGATCAGCCCACTGGCGACAATAGTTATTCATATAGTGTTTATGTCCAGAGGTCATAAACCAATAGAGTCTGACCGGCTGATCAAACTCAAGATTGATCGCCTGTTCGATTAAACTTTTAACCCCGGCAAAATGACAATCCTTGGCGATAAAGATTGCCGGATGATTGTGCTGCTCCTTAAAGGTCACATCGCCATAAGGCCCTTTAACCATTACAGCATCACCTTTTTTTAACTGGGTAAAGCAATGCCTGATAAAGGGATCGTCGCTAAATTGAAGATGGAACTGAATCATCATGCCATTGCACGGGCAACTTCCAATCGCACCATGATACTTTCCATCTACACCATCAATTCTCAAATCAACATATTGCCCCGCTAAAAATTGCAGCGTTTCTGAGCGTGGAGTGCGTAATTCAATCACGATATGATGTTGATCCAACCGCTCAATCTTAATGACCTTGGTTTTAATCGACTGTAGCGGGATCTCGTGAGCATCCGAGATCTCATGCACCTCTAACTCCATATCACTTCCGGGATGATTGCTGCATAGCAACATCCGTCCTGCTATTTGTTCGCTTTGGGCAATCGGAAAGTCATGCGGAATATGGGCACCGATTTCGCCCGACTTGATTTTTGCCAGACACTTGCCACACGTGCCATTAGAGCATTTGTAGGGAATGGTGATACCCGCACGAAGCGCCGCATGAAGAAGAGTTGACTCTGATTCTGCGCTAAATGTCCTCCCACTCGGTAGTAATCGAATCTGGTATTCCATCACGATTACTCACACATCTTGCGGCTGATCCAGCGATTGATATCGTAGATCACCTGTTTCTGATCTGCGTTGACATCAAGTTGAAGATTACCAAGATAGACGGTCAGTTCGTGAAGCATCTCCTTATACTTTTTAGCGCGTGCACGAGCAATCGAGAGTTCAACCGTTCGGCGTTGGAGTTGTAGTTCGATCTCGTCAACTTCCGGCACGATTGTCTGGCGCACACGACGACCAAAAGCAGACGCCTTGATCATCGTGTAGCGTTCATGGGCGGAGGCATCGTTAACATCGATTTGGGGATAACGAATCCTTAATTCGTGTAGATCAATCTTGCCATCCATGCTGATGAGTTCGCCATCATGGATAAGCTTCTGCAGATCATGGCGACTAATGCCTAACATCTGTGCCGCCTTAGATACAGTGATGAACTCCTGCCCCATATTCACCTCCAGCAGAGTTTCGTTTTTTGAGTGCACGCTGATACCTGAAACTCTAGTCAACTTATCGGGGCTTCTCCATACGACCTTACACTTTGGTCTGATGATCTTTAATCACCAATCCATTTTTGAAGCGCATCAATGATTGATTGAGCCTGATCCCGACTTGAGATATTAAATTTCGATTTTTGCTGATACTCACCATTGCGTTTTTGATAACGTCTAATGGTGTATTTATCTGGACCATACTCCTCTTTACGACGATCCCAATCCTGATATCGATAGATAATCGTCGACCAGGCACCTTTGGTTAGAACAATCTTGTCCAGCTCTTTAACGGTGATTAGATCATCTTCGACATATTCAACGGTCAATTCATCTACTGTTTCTGCCACTTTCAACTCCTGATAGTAATTATTCAATTTCAATAACAATACTTTTTACATGATTGTTATCAACTCTATAACCTCGCATATCCATCACACCACCAATTCCTAACGACACAATGAGATAAACCGCCTCTGGATACGCTGCTTGTTCAATATCCAGTGGTGATGGGTATGCATCTGTTGATGGGTGTGAATGATAGATTGCAAATAGTGATTCATTTGAATCTCTGATGGTTCGCATCGCATCAATCAACTGTTTTGGATCCATCTCGTATTGAACCGTCGTATCTTCAGCACAATTACGGATTGGATAGACCTTCTCCGGTGTATTATCAACAGCGGAAACCAGACCACATACCTCAACACCTCGACTTCGTATTGCATGGGTCAGGATTTGATTGACAATACTCCGGGGAAGAACAACCACATCAGGTACCATGCTTAACACCCTTTCCACACACCGGACAATCGAGGTCTTTCTTTAATGTGACTGTTCGAATAGTCATCGTTTCTGCATCCATGATCATTAATCGACCACTTAGTGGCTCTCCAACACCGGTAATGATCTTGATCGCCTCATTGGCCTGAATCGATCCGATGATTCCAACAACTGGCGCAAGAACACCGTTCTGTGTACAACGCATATCCTGCTCGCCTTCATCCTTGTAAAGACAACGGTAGCACGGTGCATTCTTGTTGTCAGAAAATACCGATACCTGTCCCTCCATCTTAATCGCTGCACCCGAAACCAGTGGCGTCGATGTTTGCACTGATGCCTCGTTAATTGCAAATCTTGAACTGAAATTATCGGTCGCATCAATGATGACATCTGCCCGATCCGCAAGTGCATATAGTTCGTCGCTCGCTAATTGATGATCAATAACCTCAACCGCAATCTCCGGGTTTAGTGCGTGAATCTGCTGTTTTGCTGAGTCTGTCTTGCGCTGACCGATGCGATCGGTGGTATGGATGATTTGGCGTTGAAGGTTGGAGAGATCAACCTCATCAAAATCGACAAGGATCAATCGCCCGACGCCCGCGGCAGCAAGATAGATCGCAACCGGAGAACCCAGTCCACCCAAACCAAAGATGAGTACAGTGGAGTCTAAAAGGCGCTGTTGCCCAGCAACATCAACCTGAGGCAGCATGATCTGCCGACTGTAACGTAGTAACTGTTGATCGTTCACAAGAGGTGCTTCAAAGAGTAATTGAAACAGAGAGTATCGTATATCGACTGGATATAAAACCTGAAGAAATCGATCAGATGATTATCCGATTATAAATAATTGCGCCAATGCTGAGGCCGGTTATCGCGGCAGCCGTGTTTTTTACTTTGATAACGATTGATATAGATCTTCAGCGACTGACCTTCACACGATTCGCAGGTATTAAATCCGTAGTTAGAACACTCTGCATCTTCTGTGTAGTAGTAAAGTGCACGTTTGAGCTTGTCGACCAAGGTCGTATTTAAATGGAAGCCTAGCTCTGTTAATGCTTCATCAATCATTTGGAGTGAAATTTTTGAAAGATCATAGCGAATAAACAGCTCATGATCGGTTTGAGGTCTAACCTCTTCAACACCGTTGATATCGGCTAAAAAGAGCGCAGCTGAGTGAGCCTGCTTAGGATCAGGGTGGTAAGGAAAGAAACGTATTTCTCTACTTTTTATGGCTGAATAGTTCTTGGAATCCATGTCACCAATTTAGCCCTATTTCACGAATAATCAACTAGTATTGCCATCGTAACACGAGGAAGATGATTTAGATCATAAAAACTCTGAATATTAATAAACCCTTTTTCGGTCAATACCTTAGCGATTTGCTCGGCTTGATCGAACCCATGTTCAAACACAATCATTCCTCCCGGAACAAGGTACGAAGAGGCATTGGCTGTGATGGCATTAATATCATCCATTCCATCACTACCGGAGGTCAGTGCAGACTGAGGTTCAAATCGGACATCACCTTGATTCAAATAGGGACTTGAAGAGGCAACATAGGGGGGATTGGAGACAATTAAGTCAAACCGTGTGTTTACCGGCTCAAACCAACTTCCCGCTAAGAACGATACATTTGTAATATTGTTGCGACAGCGGTTTTCCTCAGCCACGGCTATCGCCTCACGACTGATATCGACGGCGGTGATCTGCCATTTGGGGCGCTCAGATGCCAGAGCTAATGCAATCGCGCCACTTCCGGTTCCTAAATCGAGCACTTGAAGTGGTTGTGGATCAAAATACTCCAACACCTTCTCAACCAAAAGCTCAGTTTCAGGTCTGGGAATAAGTGTCGCAGGAGTCACCTTGAGCGTTAGCGACCAGAACTCACGTTCGCCAAGAATATAGGCGATTGGCTCACCCGATTTGCGTCGTTGAATCAACCGTTTGAAGTGATCCCAGGCATCACCTACAGCGCGCTCCGGCCAGGTATAGAGATAGATTCGCTCCCGACCCAATGCTGATGCTAACAAGATCTCACAATCGAGTTTCGCAGAGGTATCTATACCGTGTAGTTGCTGCGTTCCCCAACTGATTGCCTCACTGATGCTGCAATCGGTCACTGGAGGTTATTCGCTTAATGCGGAGAGCTGATCCGCCTGATATTCATTAATTAAAGGCTCGATCACCATATCGAGATTACCCTCAAGAAACTCATCAAGCTTATAGAGTGTCAGGTTAATTCGATGGTCACTCACTCGGCCTTGAGGATAGTTATAGGTTCGAATTCGTTCTGAGCGATCACCACTACCAACCAGCAGCTTACGAGTAGAGGCTTGTTCAGCATTCTGCTTCTCCTGCTCTGCGCTATTGATTCTGGCTTGTAGAACCGACATCGCTTTTGCTCGGTTCTTATGCTGTGAGCGTTCATCCTGACACTCAACCACAGTACCTGTGGGTAGATGGGTGATTCGTATCGCTGAATCAGTTTTATTGACATGCTGACCACCAGCACCTGAGGCACGAAAGGTATCGACCTTTAGATCCGCAGGATTGATATCAATCGCCTCTAACTCATCCACCTCAGGCATAATCGCAACAGTACACGCGGAGGTATGAACTCGGCCTTGAGACTCTGTCTCAGGCACTCGCTGTACACGATGCGCCCCCGACTCAAACTTCAAACGTGAATAGGCTCCCTGCCCCTCTATTCTGGCAACGATCTCTTTGTATCCCCCATGCTCACCAAAGCTTTGGCTAATCACCTCCACCTTCCAACGACGCAATTCAGCGTAGCGCGAATACATACGGAATAGATCGCCAGAGAAGATCGCCGCTTCGTCACCACCGGTACCAGCTCGAATCTCAAGGTAGATATTCTTATTATCATTGGGATCTTTTGGTAACAGCAGTTTTTGCAGCTCAAGTGCCAAGGCTTCGTGACGCGCTTTTGCTTCTGACAGCTCATCTTCTGCCATCATCCGCATCTCTTCGTCATCCTCCTGCAACATCTCCTGAGCGGCATCAATATCATCCCCCGCACGAGTGTATTGTGCGAAACACTCTACAACCGGGTTCAATTGTGCATACTCTTGAGAGAGTTCGCGGAATCGATTTTGATCGGCAATCACATCTTGATCCGCAAGCAGGGCACTAATCTCCTGCAAGCGCTCGGAGATGCTCTCCAGCTTGGCTAATAAGGATGGTTTCACGGAGCTAATTGATATCTGAATTGAGTTTAAAGAGGTCGCGGGCTAGATCGAGGATTTCACTTCTACCATCAAATCCCGCCTGTTTCATTCGATCGCATGGTGCATGCATCAGTCGGTTTGTTAATTGGCGTGCTAGTTCATTGATGACATCTTCAGGATTTCGTCCATTGCGAAGTTGGCGTAGCGCCATCTCACTCGCTTCATCACGCGTTGTTTCACACATCTGGCGATAACTGCGAATGGTATCTACGGCATCAAGTGAACGTATCCAGCCCATAAAATGGCTGACCTGAGTATCGATAATCTCTTCAGCCTGCTGTGCTGCTTCCTGCCGCGATTTCAGACCCTCTTGAATAATGTCATGAAGATCATCAACGCTATAAAGATAGACATCATCCAATTCGCCAACCTGAGTTTCGATATCACGCGGCACGGCAATATCAACCATAAACATGGGTCGATGCTTGCGTTTGCGTAGCGCTGCTTCAACGGCACCTTTACCGAGGATAGGTAACTGGCTCGCTGTTGATGAGATCACAATATCGGCTTCATGCAGATGATCCGGGATCTCTGAGAGCGCGATGGCATAACCACCAAACTCCTGTGCAAGCGTATGCGCCTTCTCAACAGTACGATTTGCAACAATGATTTGATTGATTCCGCTTTCGTGCAGATGTCGTGCAACCAACTCAATGGTCTCACCAGCTCCTATCAACAGTGCGGTATGTTCGCCTAAGTCACTAAAGATCTGTTTTGAGAGGCTAACCGCCGCAAACGCAACCGAAACAGGACTGGCGCCAATTGCAGTATCAGTTCTTACCTGTTTTGCGACAGAGAATGTATGTTGAAACAGCTTGTTCAGCATGTGCCCCACAGTACCGGCATTATTTGCCGCACTGTAGGCTTGTTTCATTTGACCGAGGATTTGCGGCTCACCAAGAACCAGAGAGTCCAAGCCGCTGGCAACCCTAAGGATATGACGCACCGCATCACGTTCAGGATGTGCATAGAAGTAGGGTTCCACATCACTACGAGCGAGTTGATGAAAGTTTCTAAACCACTCCAAGACGATCTCAACATCATCATCAGCCATACCAAGATAGATCTCGGTACGGTTACAGGTTGAAAGTATCGCTGCCTCAAGCACACAGTTCTGAGCGGTTAACTCCCTCAGAGCATCGGGCATTTTCTCAGGCGTAAATGCAACACGTTCCCGTATCTCTACGGGTGCTGTTTTGTGGTTTATTCCAAATGCGTATATCGCCATAAATCGTTATTTTTTGAGACTTTTTATAATCAAGTCGCCCATTTTGCTGTAGAGGAGGCTCTGATATCAAGTCATATCATTAAAATTGAGTTAATTGTCCTAACAAATCTCTTTTTTTCGTGTCCGAATAGCGCTAATCACCTACACTGATATAGTATTAATGCCTTGAATCGAACAATTTTGAAACCAGATCTCGACATTTAACCCAATAGTCACATTATACTGACCCTATGAACTCAACAGCCCCATTAACAACCGTATTGATCGTTCTTGCATCAATTCTCTCATTCTCTTGTGTTTCAACGACACCACGAACTGATGATCATAAAGAAATATCACACGTTAAAGCCAACCCTGCCGAGCAACCTGCTGAGGATGAAAAACCAGGTTTCGATCTCCCAGAGCTAGAGCTTGATACCGCATTAACCTATGAGCTACTCGCGGCTGAGTTTGCCCGAACCAGCGGCGACTACGGGTTAGCAAGTGAGATCTACCTTAACAACGCCCGTAAAACCAAAGACCCTCGCCTAGCTAAAAGTGCGGCTCAAATGGCGATCTACAGTAAAGACTATGACACCGCAGAGATTGCCGCCTACTTTTGGGTCTCCATTGCACCGGATCATCCTGACGCCAATCAGTCCTACGCCTCATTATTGATCCAGAGAAACGAGCTTGAGTCGGCTGAGCCCTATATTCGCAAGGTGATGCACCATACCGATACTGATAAGGATAGAGGCTACGCGATCCTGGCCAATATGCTGCTTAAGGCGAAGGATAAAGAGAGAGCACTGGATTTGATGGATCGTATCGCTGGGGATGATCGCCAATCCGTTGCTCTTCTGTACGCCTCGGCACAGCTTGCCAGTCAGTTTGGAATGGTTGAAGAGACGGAACAGCGTCTTGATCAACTGTTGTCGCTTGAGCCTACACACCGAAATGCGATCATGATGCGCTCAAGGGTCTACTTTCAACAAGGTGATATCAAACGTGCACTCGAACTTGCATTAGAGGGCGTTGAACTACACCCGAATGATTTCGATCTACGTCTGTTTTATGGTCGCCTTCTGGTCAATAACAAACAGTATAAAGAAGGGCTTATACAGTTTCGCATCTTAAACAAGCAGAAGCAGGACAATCTTGAGATCCGTTATTCACTCGGATTGCTTGCGGTTCAGGTAAAAGCGTTTGATGAAGCCGAGATCCACTTTCTGACACTCATTGAGAATGATCAGCATTACGCAAGTGAATCGCGTCAGGCCATGGCACAAATCGCAGAGATGCGTGGCGACAAACAGTCAGCCATAAACTGGTATAAAAGCGTTCCGTATAGTGAGCACTACTATGTATCACAATATAAAGCGGCGCAGTTGATCGTGCTACTCGACGGGATTGAGGCAGCGATCAAGCACCTTGATTCACTCGAATATCAGGATGAAGACGATACCTTTAAAGGTTATCTACTTAAAGGTGAGCTTTATCAGAGCAATAACATTTATGAAAAAGCTTATAGCGAATTCACACAAGGATTAGCATTAAAGCCAAACGATACCAGCATCCTCTATGACCATGCCATGTCTGCACAAAGTCTCGGACGGCTCGATATTATGGAAAAGGATATTAAACATCTGCTCACCATCGATCCAAACCATGTCGCTGCACTCAATGCACTGGGATATACCCTCGCCGACCAAACGAAACGCTACCAGGAGGCCTATGACTACATCAAAAAGGCGTATGAGTTAAAGCCTGATGACGCGGCCATATTAGATAGTATGGGTTGGGTGCTCTATCGGCTCGGAAAAACACATGAGGCCGTTAAATACCTACGACAAGCGGCCAGCAAGAATGAGGATGGTGAGATCTCTGCACACCTTGGCGAAGTATTATGGGCTTTAGGTGAGAAGAAGGATGCAAAAACCGTATGGGAAAATGCATTAAAATTCGCACCAAAACACCCTATCCTCTTAAAGACGATCAAAAACCATAATCCATGAGAGTATTCATTACGCTCTGGCTGCTACTCATCGCAGGATGTGCCACAACACCAAAACAACTCCCAATCCCTGAGACATCGACCCTGTCTGAACAGCAACAAAGGCTGGCAAAGGTAAAAGAATGGGAGATCAGAGGAAAGATCGCTGTTAAAAGTAACGGCGACAGTTGGAGCGCATCCACACTATGGAAACAGTTGGATCAACACTATCAAATCAACCTCGTCGCCCCTTTTGGTCAGGGAAGTATGCAGATCGAGGGGGATAATCATCACATTAAAATGATGACCGATGATAAAGCGATAGAGTCAGATCATCCACAACAACTGATGCATGAAAACCTGAATATCGATATACCCATCACATCTCTGCGTTTTTGGAGCATTGGACTCCCAACATCCGAGGAATTCCTGCAACAACTTGATGAACAAGGTCAAAGCCAAACCATCAAACAGGCGCAGTGGTTGATCACGCTGGAAAAACAGCTCCCGTTTGGCGACTACCAGATCCCGACCCGGATAACGATGGAACATAACGACACCACGATTCGACTTTTTATCCATCGATGGCGCGAGATAAAACATGATTGATAGAATGCAGACCATCACCTGGCCGGCTCCTGCAAAGCTCAATCTGTTTTTACAGATCACCGGACAACGCGAGGATGGCTATCACCTTCTGCAAACCGTTTTTCAAATCCTCGATTATGGTGACGAGATCACCATCACCCCGACCAACGATGGCATCATCACACCCCAATTCCAGCTTGAAGGGGTAAAGAGCGAAGATAATCTGATCATCAGGGCTGCAAAAAAGTTACAGCAAATCAGCCACTCATCAATGGGCGCAATCATCAATCTAACCAAACGTCTGCCTATGGGTGGAGGTCTTGGTGGTGGTAGTTCCGATGCAGCAACAGCACTTGTCGCTCTCAATTTCCATTGGGGACTTGGATTCTCAACAGACGAACTCGCTCATATCGGTGCAGAACTAGGAGCCGATGTACCGGTATTTGTCAGAGGCGAATCAGCATGGGCAGAAGGGATAGGCGAACAACTGACAACACTGACACTGCCTGAGAAATGGTTTCTGGTTTTGATCCCTGATGTTGCCATCGAAACAGCACAAATTTTTCGTGATCAGGAATTGACACGCGACTGCCAAGCCATCAGAATACGCGACTTCCTGTCGGGTGGCGGTATTAATGTCTGCGAAGCAGTCGTTATTCGAGACTATCCTGAGGTTGCAGATGCACTGAAATGGTTGTCTCAATTTGGCACTGCAAGAATGACAGGAACCGGTAGTTGTGTTTTTGTTGAGTTTGATAATCAGCATCATGCTGAATCCGCGTTCAATCAGCGACCAGAAAACTGGCAAGGGTTTATCGCTAAAGGTCTGAATCGCTCTGCGTTAATCACTCAATTAGAAACTGTAACTGACCACTAAACCATTGGGGTGTAGCCAAGCGGTAAGGCAGCGGGTTTTGATCCCGTCATGCGAAGGTTCGAATCCTTCCACCCCAGCCATATTTATAAGGTGCATCAGTTTGCCTTTGAAAAAACTGAATGTTAGCTGTTAATTCGGCTAAATAATCCATACACTAACCATCGCTATAGTCAAAGTAAGAGGTTCTCAAAGTGTCGGACATGATCGTCTTTGCAGGCAATGCAAATACACAGCTTGCGCAGGAAATTGTCTCATATTTGGGGATGCCATTAGGCAAAGCAGTCATTGACCAATTCAGTGACGGCGAAGTGATGGTTGAGATCCTTGAGCATATCCGCGGTAAACACGTCTTTATTGTTCAGCCAACCTGTGCACCAACCAACGATCACTTGATGGAACTGATGGTGATGGTTGATGCTGCCAAACGCGCCTCTGCCGGTAGTATTACCGCAGTTGTACCCTATTTTGGCTATGCGCGTCAGGATAGACGTCCCCGCTCATCACGAGTTGCGATTACAGCCAAGGTCGTTGCAAATATGCTCACGGTCGCCGGGGTGGATAAATTACTCACCGTTGATCTCCATGCCGATCAGATACAGGGATTTTTTGATATTCCTGTTGATAATGTCTATGCCTCACCACTTTTATTAGGTGATGTATGGAAAACCATGGGTGGCCCCGAATTAATGGTGGTTTCGCCTGATGTTGGTGGTGTTGTGCGAGCGCGCGCTTTAGCCAAACGTCTTGATGATGCCGATCTTGCAATTATTGATAAACGTCGTCCAAAAGCGAATGTTGCACAAGTTATGCATATTATCGGCGATGTTAAAGACCGAACCTGCGTCCTGATTGATGATCTCGTCGATACTGCAGGTACGCTTTGTCAGGCAGCAACCGCGTTAAAGAAGCATGGCGCTATAAAAGTGAAGGCCTATATCACCCATCCGGTGCTATCTGGGCCAGCCATCGACAACATTATGAAATCCGAGCTGGATGAATTGATTGTCACCGACACAATTCCCCTTAGCCCTGAGGCCGCAGCTTGTGATAAGATCCGCCAGCTTTCCGTAGCGGAGATGTTAGCAGAGACGATTAGACGTATGCACAACGACGAATCGGTTAGCTCTCTATATATGGATTAACAGTTTCGAGATCTGTCTAAACCACAGTCTCAAAACCATGTCTTGGTCGCAAAGACGTGGACACAGGTCCTAAACGGACCTTTTTTTAACTTTTGGAGAACACAAATGAGCAATGAAGATTTTACGGTAATTGCAGAAAGCCGCAGTGACATGGGGAAAGGTGCGAGCCGCCGCCTACGTCACGAAGGCAAAGTTCCTGCCGTTATCTATGGTGGTGATGCCGAGCCACAATCACTGACGCTAGATCACGATAGCATGTTTCACCATCTTGAGCATGAGGCGTTTTACTCTCACGTTCTGACCGTGATGGTTGATGGAAAGGCACAAAAAGCGGTTCTAAAAGATCTGCAACGTCACCCAGCAAAACCAATCATCATGCATGCTGATTTCTTGCGTGTTAGCGCAAACGAAAAATTACGCATGACAATCCCACTGCACTTCATCAACGAAGAGACTGCACCTGGGGTAAAAGTTGGCGGCGGCATGATCAGCCACAACATCACTGAGGTTGAAGTAAGCTGTCTGCCTAAAAACCTTCCTGAGTACATTGAGGTAGACCTTGGTGCACTGGAAATGGATCAATCAATTCACCTATCCGATCTGGTCATGCCAAAAGGCGTTGATCTGGTCGAACTGATGCACGGTGATGACCATGACCAACCAGTGGCTTCAATCCATAAAACACGCGCCTCAGTTGAAGGAGATGCAGCGACTGATGGTAGTGAAGAAGCCCAATCAGACGAGGAAGCAGGTAGCGAATAACGCGCCCTTCTGAACTGACCTGACACCGGAGCCGGCGTTATGTCGCAAATAAAACTCATTGTTGGACTTGGAAACCCCGGGAACCAATACGAGAAAACGCGACATAACGCCGGTTTCTGGTTTCTGGATGCCCTGACTTCACGGTTTGGACTTTCACTAAAACATGAAAGCAAATTTCATGGCGAAGCACTCAAAGCTGCGATCAACTACCGTAATGTCTGGTTGTTAAAACCGGATACCTTTATGAACAAAAGCGGACAAGCTGTCGCCGCCCTTGCCAATTTCTACAAAATTGAACCGGAAGAGATCCTAATCATTCACGATGAGCTTGATCTGCCTCCGGGGAGTGTACGCCTAAAACAAGGAGGTGGTCATGGCGGGCATAACGGTCTGAGAGATACAGAATCTAGGATTGGCAGCAAGGCATTTCAGCGGCTTCGCATCGGAATTGGACACCCGGGACATGCCAATCAAGTCACCGGATATGTACTTGGCAAGGCGAGCCAGGATGAAACCATTGAGATTGAAAACGCAATCGAAAGAGCACTAAAACTACTACCTGAAATAATCGATGGTAAACAACAATTAGTGATGAATGCGCTTCATAGCGACAACCGCTAAACAACATAGATAGAGAACAATATGGGAATCAAATGCGGCATCGTAGGCCTACCGAATGTAGGCAAATCGACACTCTTTAACGCACTAACAAAAGCTGGTATACAGGCAGAGAACTACCCATTCTGCACCATTGAGCCGAATGTCGGTGTCGTCCCAATTCCTGATCCACGCCTCGACAAGCTTGCAGATATCGTCAAGCCACAAAATGTACTACCCACAACCATGGACTTTGTCGATATAGCAGGTCTGGTTGCCGGAGCATCAAAGGGTGAGGGGCTTGGAAATAAATTTCTTGCCAATATCCGAGAAACCGATGCAATCGCCCAGGTCGTTCGCTGTTTTGAAGATAGCAACGTGGTTCATGTTGCAGGAAAGATCAGCCCTATTGATGATATTGAAGTGATCAACACTGAGCTTGCGCTGGCCGATCTTGAAACAGTTGAAAAGGCTGTTGTCCGCGTAGGAAAAATGACCAAAAGCGGCGACAAAACCGCCATCGCCAAGCTTGCAACCATCAACAAGGCAAAGGCACACCTCGAAGAGGGAAACCTGATCCGTACACTGGAATTAAACGATGATGAACTCGCACATCTATATGATCTTCATCTACTAACCATAAAACCAACCATGTACATCGCCAATGTTGCAGAAGATGGATTTAACAACAATCCATACCTTGATGCTGTTATCGCACACGCTGAAAAAGAGGGTTCAGAGGTCGTCGCTGTTTGTGCATCAATAGAAGCAGACCTGGTAGAGCTAGACGAAGATGAAGCAGAAGTTTTCCTGGAAGAGATGGGTCTGCACGAGCCAGGACTCAATCGAGTCATCAGAGCGGGTTACAAGCTGTTAGGGCTGCAAACCTACTTCACCGCAGGCGTAAAAGAGGTAAGAGCCTGGACTGTTAAGGTTGGCGCAACCGCACCACAGGCAGCCGCAGTGATACACACCGACTTTGAAAAGGGGTTTATTCGCGCAGAAGTTACTGCCTACGAAGACTTTATCGCCTACAACGGAGAGCATGGCGCTAAAGATGCAGGCAAGCTTCGACTCGAAGGCAAAGAGTACATCGTCCAGGATGGCGACGTCATGCACTTCCGTTTTAACGTATAACAACAGGACAACACAGGGAATTAAACCTTGACACACAGGGCATAAAACATCAGAATCTCGCCCTCAATTTTTGGCTACATAGCTCAGCTGGTTAGAGCACATCACTCATAATGATGGGGTCCCAAGTTCGAATCTCGGTGTAGCCACCATACAACCCAAAGGCTTAGCTTCGGCTAGGCCTTTTTTGTTTTTGCCTGTACCGGGTAATTCTTTTCGATTCATCTTGCTTATCTCCCAGTTGGGTTAAGGTCAAATCTCCTAGATGGTTCTGTTGTGCAGGAGTTTAAACAGGCAGACACAAGAATCCTTTAATAACCTGAATACTAAGTTCTTATTGATTATCGTTATTAGTTAATACTATTAGGTTAACGATAGGCCTGAAGTGTCTTGAGATAACGAATCACTTTTTGTGACTCTTCAATAAATTGTGCCTGTATTTGCAATGCCGCATCTTCATTGTGCTGTTGTATTGCTGTGATTAGATCGGCGGCAAGTTTGTGAAATGATTCGTGGCTTTGTATGAGCTGCTGTAGCTCTTGATGATCGTTGTATTTCTCTGCGGCTTTTGTGTTTAACCATTGTCCAAGCGCACATGACTCGTGTTGAGCTATGGTGTTTAGCTCTTCACTTGGGATCGTCTCCCTATCAAGAAGTGACGCCAGTGTCTCAATCCACGCCAGATGGTTGTTGATCTCTTTTGCTATATCCATAGTTTGTTTGTGCCTGTTTCATAAAATCATAAGCAACTATATCGCCAATGAATATACCTTATATCACCTCATGCAACACTATTAATTGTATGTCTGCTTATGATGGGTTTTTCTGTTTCTTCATTCTGATTTGAGTCACTAGCTCTAATGCAGTTTTATCACAAGGCGGTAGTTCTACGTCACTTTGTGCTAATGGCTCAGTTCGATCTCCCCATTGCAGTAGATGGGCGCTCCATGTCAATCCAGCCCCGAAGGCTGGCATCAATATGTTGTTACCCGGGGTTACTCTGCCCTCTTCTATCGCCTCAACAAGTGCAATCGGTGCGGTTGCGGCGGACATATTGCCGTAGCGATGAATGTTGATAAAGACCTTCTCTTCTGGAATTCCTGCGCGATTTGCTATCGCTTCTATTATTCGCAGATTGGCCTGATGGGGTACTACTAGATCAATATTATCTATGGTTAATCCAGATTTTTCTAACACGCCGTTGCAGGCATCGGTCATCCCTTTAACGGCACGCTTAAAGATCTCCTGTCCTTCAAACTGCCATTGAAAATCACCGACGATTACGCCACTGTTCGCATAATCAGTTCCCCAGCCATGTATGCTCAGAATATCTCTAACCTTGCCATAGCAACCGAGTGATTCGGCGATAACAGTTTGATGGTCATCATTCGCCTCAAGATAGAAGGCCGATGCACCATCGCCAAAAAGTACCGCAACATTACGATTGTCCCAGTCCATAATTGGTGAGATCACTTCGCCACCGATCACCAGCGCACTTTTTACTGCTCCGGTGCAAATCATGCTGCTTGCCGCACTCAGTGCATAGAGAAAACTGGTGCACGCGGTATTGAGATCCATACAGGCGGCGTTGTTAGCTTTTAACAACTGCTGCACGCCGGATGCAACATTGGGACAGATGCGATCTGGTGTTGTGGTTCCAACGACAATAAGCCCAACATCATCTGCACTTTTTCCGGCAGCGGCCAATGCTTTTGACGCCGCCACGTAACCTAGCTGAGTTAGAGAAACATGTGATATGCGGCGCTCTTGCATTCCGGTGCGTTTTCGAATCCATTCATCATCGGTCTCTAAAAAGGTGGCGAGATCATCGTTGGTTAATATTGCCGGTGGTACACATTTTCCCCATCCGGTGATAGCTGCTTTTTTCATACCACAATCCTCATCACACTATGTTTTTTTTGAATTAATACCCCAACAATGCAGTAAATCCAGACATTGTTGCGCATACGCATCCACCGCTCTGTTTGAATACTCATATTTCCACGGTTTTAGGTAGTGTTCCTGAATTAGTGAAAGTATGGTTGAGGCAACGAAGCCCGCTGGAATCACACCATCGCTGATATTCCATGTCTCATCAATGAGTCGTTCAAGTTCAAGTATCTGGGTACGCTCAATATTTTTAGAATCTTCTTGATGTGCTCGCGGTAAAGATCGTGTTTCAAAATAAAGAAAACAGAACCATGGCTGAAGTAGAGTTGATCCATAGAGATCACCCTTAACCAGCCGTTCGAGCGCGGCTTTAGAATCATCCATACTTCCGACTTCCCGCATTAGCTCTTCATTAAAAGCGACCACCACATCCTTCATCATTATTGCGATGTTCTCTTTACTGCCGATGGTTGAGTAGATTCCACCCATGCTTAGCCCGGTCTCTTTTGAGAGGTCTCTTAGCGTCATGGCTTGAAATCCGATTTTGGATGTCAGTTTAAAGGTTGTATCAAAGATCCGTTTTAGGTTTTTAACGGCAAACTTCTCCCGGCTCAATCCAATTAGATCGCTATTTCGCTTAAAAATCATTGAGTAGAGCGCATCATCCTGATAGGGAAAGCTCTTTTTGAACTGTTCGTAGGAAAATGTACCTTCTGGAGTTAATGCCAGATTCATCATTAAATCTATTCTTCTTTAGTTAATGTCTTCGACGAATATTTGGGTCTTTGACTCTGCTTCTTTTAGCTGCAAAAGCGGTAAATATCAAAGCTCAACAGACCCTAGCATATCATCTCTTTCGCTTTAATATCGAGCGTATGTTCTATTTTTTTGACAAAGCAGGATAACCCAACTATCATCCGAACATAAATCGAGCGTTCGCTCTATTTCCTATTCACCGATCGATGAGGAAAAGAAAATGATTGATCTACTCATGATAGCCATAGTGTTGTTGTCTCTGCTGATTGCGGCCTATCTCGGTTCAGGGATCGTGACCTATACCGTTATTTTAGCCATTCTGGCGGCCACCTCGGTGGTACTTCAGTCATGCCAGCTCACTACCTGGCTTCTGGAAGCCGCATTTGTTGTCTCTCTGCTTTTTTCGATTCCTCCATTGCGCCGCAATCTTGTTGCCCTTCCGGCTCTGGCTGTAATGCGGAAAATTCTTCCACCTATCTCCCCAACTGAGCAGGAAGCGATCGATGCGGGAACTGTATGGTGGGATGGTGAAATCTTCAGTGGAAAACCCGATTGGAATAAGCTGCTATCTCAACCAAAGCCTTCGCTTACCGCCGAGGAGCAAGCGTTTATAGATGGTCCGGTCTCTGAGCTATCGCGCATGAGTAATAAATGGCGTATCGATCAAGACTGGAAAACGATACCGGAGCTTGTATTTAACTTTATCCGTCGTAACGGCTTTTTAGGAATGATTATTCCTAAAAAGTATGGCGGCCTTGAGTTATCGCCTGTTGCCCAATCAGAGGTGTTAGTCCGTCTCTCGAATACTGGTGGAGGGATTGCAAATCTTGTTGGTGTTCCAAACTCTCTTGGCCCTGGCGAACTCCTGCTGAAATATGGAACTGAGGAGCAGAAAAATCACTATCTTCCCCGTCTCGCAAATGGTGATGATGTTCCCTGCTTTGCATTAACCGGACCGACTGTCGGCTCGGATGCCACTTCATTGCCTGATACCGGGATTGTTTGTAAGGGGCAATGGGAGGGTGAAGAGGTTTTAGGGATGCGTCTTAACTTCTCCAAGCGTTATATCACCCTTGCTCCGTTTGCAACGGTGATTGGCCTTGCATTTAGACTAAAAGATCCTGACGGCTTAATGGGTGATGTTAAGGACTACGGTATCACCTGCGCGCTGATCCCGAGAGATGTTGAAGGCATGACCATCGGACGTGTCCATTTGCCGGTTGGCGATATCTTTTCTAACGGCCCGATTCAGGGTAAGGATGTCTTTGTCCCGTTGAGCTTTATTATTGGCGGCCCGGAAATGGCAGGTAAAGGCTGGCGGATGCTTGTTAATTGTCTCTCGGTAGGTCGCTCTGTAACCCTGCCAACCTTCTCTGCAACCATCGGCAAGATTTCGCTGTTTGGTACCAGCGCCTACGCTAATCTGCGTCAACAATTTGGGGTCACGATATCTCAGTTTGAGGGTATCCAAAAACCACTCGCCCGGATTGCCGGTATGAGCTACATCATCAATGCCGGACGACTACATACGATTCAGTCGATTATTGGTGGCAATAAACCGAGTGTTCCTTCTGCGATTCTCAAATACCACACAACTGAACTCGCTCGAAAGATTCTACTCGATGCCATGGATGTACACGGTGGCAAGGCGGTGGTAAAAGGGCCTCGCAACTATATTACTCACATGTATGAGTCGGTTCCGGTGGCTATAACTGTTGAGGGTGCAAATATCTTAACTCGTAATCTGATGATCTTTGGTCAGGGCGCCACTCGATCGCATCCGTTTGTGTTAAAAGAGATGCAGATGGCGCTCGCCACCGATTCAGCCGAGAATCTGGCAGAGTTTGATAAGGCGCTATTCGGCCATATTGGGTTTACAGTCAGCAATATTGCCCGCTCTTTATTGATGGGTCTCGGTGTTGCGAGTCAGAGTGTTCCGACCAATAAGGCTCATTTACGCCCATACTATAAAGATATTAATCGCCTCAGTAGTGTTTTTGCATTAACCGCAGATATTGCAATGCTCAACCTTGGAGCACGTTTAAGATTCAAAGAGATGCTCTCTGCCCGTCTTGGTGATCTATTAAGTATGCTCTTTCTTGCGAGCATGGTGATGAAACAGCATGAGGATAATGAGAACAACGACGAAGAGTGGCCAATGGTTAAATGGTCGCTGGATTATCTGTTAAACCAGTATCAGGTTGCGTTTGATGAGTTGATCCAAAACTGGCCAAGTACGATGGTGGCAATGGTTCTAAAACGCATCGCCTTCCCAATTGGCCGAAGATATGCTGCCCCGAGTGATCAACTGGAAAAAGAGGTGGTTGCACTGATTAGCCGTAACTCAAAAGCAAGAGCTGATCTTTGTGCAGGTATCTTCATGGAAAACGTACCCAATAATCCGGTTGCCGAGGTCAATGAGGTGTTTATTGAAAGCCTTGAGTTAAAACCGATTAATGAAAAGATTAAACAGGCCATCCGTGATGGCAAACTTGAAAAGAGTCAAAACACAGATCAAATTGCTGCGGCCAAAGCTGCTGGAATTATTACTGATGACGAGGCAAAACAGCTTACAGCATTTGATGAGCATGTAATGGCAGTTATCAATGTTGAAGATTTTGATGAGTCGGAGATCATTCGAAAGGCGTATGATCCAAACGAAGATTCGCCGTCAGCTACCGAGAACAATTAGGAGAACTATCAATATGGCTATACCCGTTTTCAGAAAAGTTGCAATCCTCGGAGCAGGCGTTATGGGCGCACAGATTGCTGCCCACCTCGCCAATGCAGGTATTCTTTCGCTGCTATATGATCTTCCATCAGGAGATAACGATCCAAACTCGAAGGTCAAGCAAGCCATTAAAGCGCTTGCAAAACAAAAACCAGAACCGCTGGCGCGTAAAACTTATGCCAGTCGCATTACCCCCTGCAACTATGATGATGATCTTGAACAACTACTGGAATGTGATCTAATCATTGAGGCGATTGCAGAAAAAATGGAGTGGAAAGAGGATCTCTATCATAAAATTGCACCATTTGTGAATGAAGCGGCGATCCTTGCATCAAATACCTCAGGCCTATCCATTACCACATTGGCAGGTTCTGTTCCTAAACAGATTCAGAGCCGTTTTTTAGGTATCCACTTCTTTAACCCACCCCGATATATGCCTTTGGTTGAGTTGATTCCTCATCCTGAGACTGATGATAACGTGATTAATAATGTTGAGAGTTTCCTGGTTAGTTCCTTAGGAAAAGGTGTTGTTAGGGCAAAAGACACCACTAACTTTATTGCAAACCGTCTTGGGATCTTCTCTATGATGGCTACGCTCTATCACGCAAAACGATTGGGAATCAACTTTGAAACGGTTGATGAATTAACAGGCACAAAGATCGGTCGTCCTAAAAGTGCGACATTACGTACCGCTGACGTAGTTGGTCTTGATACGATGCGCCATGTTTTGCAAAACATGATCGATACCCTGCCCGATGATCCTTGGGCTGAACTGTTTGAAGTTCCAAGCTGGTTAGACACACTTGTTGAAAATGGCTCTCTCGGTTCAAAAACCAAACAAGGGGTTTATAAAAAAGAGGGCAAAGAGATCTTGGTCTTTGATGAATCAAGCGGCAACTACATCAAACGAAAAGTAAATGTCCCAGGCAAGGTGTCGAAGGTATTAAAAGATTTTAAAAACCCTGATAGATTAGCAAAGCTTCGTGAAATAAAGGAGCCAACGGCTGAATTTATATGGTCAATTCACCGAGACGCTTTTCACTATGCAGCATATCTATTAGAAACCATTGCTGATAGCACTCGTGATGTCGATCAAGCCATCCGCTGGGGATTTGGCTGGAAACAGGGGCCTTTTGAGATATGGCAACACGCAGGCTGGCAGAAGATCTCAAAATTGATTCAAGAGGATATCGATTCCGGTAAAACACTCTCAAAAGAGTCGTTACCGGCATGGGTTCACCGTATTGATGCTGTTCACACCGCTGATGGCTCATGGTCTCCATCTGAGGAGCGATATATACCACGCTCTGATTTGCCTGTTTACCAGCGCCAGATCTGGCCTGAATTTCTCTATGGTGAGCACACACCGGAACAGCAGATTCTATTTGAAAACGATAGTGCCAAGTTCTGGGTTATTGAGAATGATATTGGTGTCATCTCTTTTAAAACTAAAATGCACACCATTAATGAAGAGGTTCTTGATAGTTTGAGCCGGGCTGTTGAGATTGCAGAAAAAGAGCTCACCGGCATGATTGTATGGCACCCTGACGGCCCCTTTAGTGCCGGGGCAGATCTAAAATCATTTATGCCGGTTGCACTTAAAAGTATGCTTCCTGGTAATAATGCACTTGATAACCTTCTTGCAAAATTCCAGTCCACCTGCATTCGTATGCGTAAATCAACCACTCCGGTTGTGGCTGGAGTTCATGGACTGACCCTTGGTGGTGGTTGTGAATTAATGATGCAAACTGACCGTGTTGTTGCTGCGCTTGAGAGCTATATCGGCCTGGTTGAGGTGGGTGTCGGATTGATCCCTGCTGGTAGCGGTTGTATGGAGTTGGCAAGGCGGGCAACACTTAAGGCTGATGGCGAAGATCAGTTTGAACACCTCAAACGTGCCTTTGAAACAGTTGCCATGGGTCAGGTCGCAACAAGCGCACAGATGGCTAAAGAGTTTGGATTCCTGCGAGAGTCCGATATCGTAGTAATGAATCAGCATGAAGTATTGCATGCCGCCATCGCTCAAATACGGGCGTTAAATGCTGCAGGATATCGCCCACCTGTCGAGATGCCGATACGCGCCGGAGGACGAGAGATGATCGCTAACTTTAAGGCAGTGATGACCAATATGCATGCAGGAGCGTTTATCTCCGATCATGACATGAAGATTGGTAATTACGTTGCTGATGCGCTGTGTGGTGGCCCAGTCGATGCCGACACAGATCTAACCGAAGATTGGTATCTGCAATATGAACGTAAAGGTTTCCGTTCACTGCTTAAAAGCACAAAAACTCACGCTCGGGTTAAGCACATGCTTGATACCGGCAAGCCACTACGGAATTAGGAGATAAACAATGTCAGAACAGGTTTATATTGTTGCCGCAAAACGTACTCCCGTTGGAAAGGCTCCTCGCGGCGTTTTCCGTCAAACCCGTCCCGATGACCTGCTGGTTCATGCCATCAAAGGGGTTATTACCGACTGTGGTGGACTTGAAGGTCAACAGGTTGATGATGTCATTATTGGCTGCGCAATGCCGGAGGCGGAACAGGGGCTTAATATTGCCCGTATTGCGGCGCTAATGTCGGGACTACCCGACTCGGTTCCGGGTGTTACCGTCAACAGGTTTTGTGCCTCTGGAATTCAAAGTATCGCAATGGCTGCTGACCGCATCCGTCTCGGTGAGGCCGATATTATGATTGCAGGCGGTACAGAAAGTATGAGCATGGTGCCCATGATGGGTAACAAGATCGCCATGAATCCAGCAATCTTTGAGGATGATAATCTCGCAATCGCCTATGGCATGGGTGTCACTGCTGAGAAGGTTGCCGAGCGCTGGAAGATTAGCCGTGAAGATCAGGACGCCTTTGCCTATCAGAGTCATCAACGCGCATTGGCAGCGGCTGAGGCCGGCTATTTTAATACCGAGATTCTTCCATATCAGGTTACACACCATCTACCGCAATCTGATGGAACGATTCAACTGACTCAGAAATTGATTTCGGCTGACGAAGGACCAAGAGCCGATACCGCATTGGATAAACTTGCCAAACTAAGGCCAGTGTTTGCTGATAATGGCTCTGTCACCGCTGGAAACAGCTCACAGATGAGTGACGGTGCCGGCGCTGTTGTTTTGATGAGCGAACGTAAGATGAATGCGCTGGGACTTGAACCTCTGGCACGATTTGTCGGTTTTGCCGTGGCTGGGGTTCCACCTGAGATTATGGGCATCGGTCCGAAAGAGGCGATCCCAAAACTGGAGAGACAAACCGGGATTTCTTTGAATGAGGTTGATTGGATCGAATTAAATGAAGCATTTGCGGCTCAATCACTCGCGGTCATTCGTGAACTGGATATGGATCCTGAAAAGGTAAACCCATTAGGCGGGGCGATTGCCTTGGGACATCCATTAGGCGCTACTGGTGCACTACGAACGGCAACCGTCGTTCATGGCCTGCAAAGAACAGGAGGCCGTTACGGAATGGTCACCATGTGTATCGGCACTGGCATGGGCGCTGCTGGTCTGTTTGAGCGTTGCTAGGAGAATCAGTTTGCGTAAAGAGATCCACTCAAGAGAGATAAAAACCCAGGTCTGGCTACTTGATAACGGCAACTGGGAGATTGAATCCAATCTTGTTGATACCAAAGGTTATGATACGAAAGTCGGACTTGGAAAAGATCTTCCAGCCGGTGATCCACTGCATCAGATGAAGATTGTCATTGAAGCCTCTGCCGTTGGTGAAATATGCGACATCACGATCCAGATGCCGGATACCCCCTTTCAATACTGCCCGGAAGTGATTCGCAATTTTGATCAACTTAAAGGGGAGTTTATGAGTAAAGGGTGGAATCAGTTGCTCAATGAACGATTTTCAAAGGCGCAGGGCTGCCGACATTTGATCGATATGCTCCGCAATGCCGCAACTGTGCTGTTTCAGGCGATGGCCTATAGCCGTAACCTGACACCGGATGATATGTCCTATTGGGTCAATACCTGTCATGCCATGCGAGAAGATGGGGAAGTTGCCTTGTTTCTACAAAAGCAGTTTGTAGATGTCACTGGAACCGGATCAGCATGATGTCTAAACCCGATGCCAAGATCACGGCTCCAGAACAGCAGTTGGTCAAGATGTGGCACAAATATGGTGGCTCTACTCTTGGCCGGTTTCTATTTAATCTCATTTTCGGCTTTATGGTTCCCTACTCTGGAACAATCCGCCCTCAGATTAGTGAAATAAAACCAGGATTTGCACGCGTTGTACTCAAAGACCGGCGCATTGTAAGAAACCATTTGCGTTCGATTCATGCCATCGCACTGGCTAATCTGGGTGAGATTGCCAGCGGCCTGGCGATGATCGCAGCACTGCCACAAAACACTCGTGCGATTGTCACTCATATCGATATCGAATACACCAAAAAAGCCAGAGGCACATTAACAGCGACTGGCTCCGCTAGTCCGCCTCAAACTGTGACAGAGCCAACAACGCAGGTCGCCACGGCAAGCATTGTTGATCGTCAAGGGGACATCGTTGCAACACTTAACGTACATTGGTTACTGGGGCCTCGCGAATGAATAACACAACCGTTTCTACACCACTGACAGAACACACCGGTATCCGTGTTCCTCTCATCTGTGGCCCGATGTATCCCTGCTCTAACCCTGAGCTGGTCGCCGCTGCATCTGATGCTGGCGGTATTGGTATCATTCAACCTGTATCTCTAACCTTTGTGCATGGATACGATTTTCGTGAAGGCATTAAAAAGATTCGCTCTTTGACGGATAAACCCGTCGGCATGAATGCACTTATCGAGAAATCCTCACAAAAATATCATGATCGTATGGATCAATGGATTTCGATTGCCCTGGAAGAGGGGGTTCGCTTCTTTGTGACCTCATTAGGCAATCCGCGCTGGGTTGTTGACAAGGTCAAAGCCTATGGCGGTGTTGTTTACCACGATGCGACTGAACGCAAATGGGCACTTAAAGCGATCGATGGCGGTGTTGACGGACTGATCGCCGTTAATAATCGTGCAGGTGGCCATGCCGGTGCTAAATCGCCTCAGCAACTTCTTGACGAGTTGGGCGATCTCGGTGTGCCGGTTGTCTGTGCTGGTGGTATCGGTTCTGAGCAGCAGTTTGCAGCGGCGATTGATAGCGGCTATGCCGGTTGCCAATTAGGTACTCGCTTTATTGCCACAACCGAATGTAATGTTGCATTGCCCTACAAGCAGGCCATTATTGATGCTAACGAATCTGATATTGTGTTAAGCGAAAGGATTACAGGTGTTCCTGTGTCAATCATAAAAACACCATATATCGACAAAGTAGGAATTAAGCCGGGGCCAATTGCGCGCTGGTTACTCAAGAGCAAAAGAACTCGACATTGGATGAGAATGTTTTATACGACACGCTCTGTTTTTCAGCTAAAGAAATCATCTCAGGACATAAGCGGCAAACTGGATTTCTGGATGGCAGGAAAGAGTGTCTCAGGAATTGAGGCGATAGAACCAGTGGCTACAATCATTCATCGCTATGAAAAAGCACTAAATGCTAATAATATAAATCAATAACCATATAGCTATAAGGGGGGGGAAGATGGAAAAGATATGGCTGAAAAGGTATCCATCCTATGTACGCAAAGAGATTGATATTAATGAATATCGATCATTAGTTGATCTTTTTAACCGTTCAATTGACGAGTTTCGCGAGAAACCCGCTTACTTAAATCTGGGCAAAACACTTAGTTATGATGATACCGACCATCTAACCGCTCAATTCGCAGCCTATCTCACCCATGAACTCGGAATGAAAAAAGGTGATCGCATCGCGATTATGATGCCTAACCTTCTCCAATACCCAATTGCGTTGTTTGGGGCATTACGTGCTGGACTGACGGTCGTGAACACCAATCCGTTATATACCGCCAGGGAGCTGAAGCACCAGCTTGTTGATTCCGGCGCAACAACCATTGTACTCCTCGACAATTTCGCAAATACCCTTGAAAAGGTCATTGAAGAGACACCCATTAAGAATGTTGTTCTGACATCTATTGGCGATCTTGTCGGTTTCCCAAAATCGGTGATTGTTAATTTTGTGGTGAAACATATCAAAAAGATGGTTCCTGATTATAATCTGCCCAATGCGGTGTGGTTTAATTCTGCCCTCTCACAAGGCAAAAATTATGACCACCATGATGCCGACGTGACCAATGATGATATTGCCTTTTTGCAATACACAGGCGGCACGACCGGGGTTGCAAAGGGTGCGGTGTTAACCCATGGGAATATGGTCGCTAACCTGCTTCAGGCACACACTTGGGTTGCCGCTGAGCTCATTCCTGGAGAAGAGACAGTGGTAACAGCGCTTCCGCTCTATCATATATTCGCGTTAACAGCGAATGCACTGTTTGCAATGAAGCTAGGAGCCAAGAACCTACTCATCACTAATCCGCGAGATCTACCGGCATTTATTAAAGAGCTCTCTAAAGCGCCTTTCTCCTACATTACCGGCGTGAACACACTCTTTAACGCATTACTCAACGCACCAGGTATTGAAAAGGTGGATTTCTCAGCCCTGAAGTTATCACTTGGTGGAGGAATGGCTGTGCAGCGCCCTGTCGCTGAGGCGTGGCAAAAACTCACTAACTCTACACTGTTAGAAGCCTACGGATTGACTGAGACTGCACCTGCGGCTGTCATTAATCCATTGGATATTGAAGGTTATAACGGGTTTATCGGGCTTCCAATCTCGTCAACCGAGATCAGTATTCGCGATGAGGATAATCAGGAGGTTCCTCTTGGCGAGAGAGGCGAGATTTGTATCCGTGGTCCACAAGTGATGCGGGAGTACTGGCAACGCCCTGATGAAACTGCAAAAGCTATTGATGAAAACGGATGGTTCCACTCGGGTGATATTGCAATCATGAACGAAGAGGGTTTTGTCGCCATCGTCGATAGACTTAAAGATATGATTCTTGTCTCAGGGTTTAATGTCTACCCTAACGAAGTGGAAGAGGTGATCGCTGAGCATCCGAAGGTAATGGAAGTTGGCGTGATCGGCATCCCGCACGAAAAATCGAATGAAACCATTTGTGCTGTGATTGTTAAAAAAGATCAGAGTTTGACCGAGGATGAGCTAAACGAGCATATTAAAGATAAGTTGACCGCATACAAACGCCCTAAACAGTATGTGTTTGTCGATGAGCTACCCAAAACCAATGTGGGTAAAATACTGCGCCGTGAACTCAGGGAAACCTATAGTAAAGGTTAAACGGAGGGCTATTCTCTGTACTGCACATCAACCGCATCACAAAGGTAGTGCATGAATGGATCGGAATCTTCGAAGCTCTTTTTCACAAATTGGATAAAATCGCTCTGCGTAATCATTGAAGGGGAGAACGATTTCATTGCGATAAAATCCTTTCGCTTAAGATCTTCGATCAGCTCATGATCTGAAGGATATCCGCGTGGTGGTCGCTTTAGGCTCTCGCCTACAAGTTGATAACTGGTGTTAAATGGCTTGTAGTTTTTTGCATCCTTCCATGCGCTAGGGTTATCCATTATAAAGTTACGAATCATCGCCAGACTTTTGGCATCTGGTCGCCATAACCCGACCCCAATAAAACACTCATCCGGCTCAATATGCAGGTAAAAACCGGGGGCATGGACATCTTTTCCCAACTCATGTCGAAATTGAATACCAATATTGGTTTTATATGGGGTTTTATCATTTGAAAAACGGGTATCCCTATAAACACGCATTAGCGAACCGCCAACCTTTTTTGCGATTGCGTTGAAGTGCGGTGATATCTGTTTTAACTCTGAACCCATCGACTCAATAAACGCCAGTGCAGGCGCTCTGACCATGGCTTCGTAATCATCCTTATGCTCATTAAACCAGTCACGGTTGTTATTCTTTTTAAGGGTTTTCAGGAAGTTAATCGTACCTGTAGGAAATTGTGACATAGCTCTACCCTCTACTTAAAAAGTCTGAACTCTGATTGTAACGGCTTCGGATGCGATAACAGTGATAATACAAACATCATTAGTGAAATGAGCGCCATTAATGGGGCGTAGACGATTAGCGCCTCAGCCATTGTAACTCCAAATAATAGTTCAGGTGTGTACCCGCATGACTCCCATACTTCGAATAACGTCGGGAACCAAACATCAAGCGCAAACCATGAAGGTAGTCCTGAACTCATACCGCAAGCGGCGAAGATCGTTCCACGCTCGGTTCCAAAGAGGATCCAGGCACGCTCACTCAACCAGACAAATATCCCAAGACAAAGAAGATGTCCAAGACGCTGAACAACGATATGCCTTAACACCAATACCGATAACGCAACAACAACCGATGCCAGAACCAGAATTCGTGCATGGATACACAACACACAGGGGCCAAACTCAAGACCATATTGATAATAGATTGCGACACCGAGCATGAGCAAACCGACTGAGGCCACTATCACCCAGTATCCTATTGAAACAGATAGTGCTTTTAGTCGCGCTAGCATTAATAACTCCTGTTGTTATGTATGGTTACGAGTAAAGACAATACGATTATCACTACTCTGTTCTGGATTAAATTGATAGCCATCAACTGAAAATAGCTTTAGCGATTCTGGCTCGGCTAACTTGTTTTGAATAATAAAACGACACAGCTTTCCGCGCGCCTTTTTTGCATAGACACCGATGACCTTGTACTGACCACCCTTCCAGTCTTTAAACTCAGGAGTAATTATTTCTCCATCCAACAGATCCGCATGAACGGCCTTAAAGTACTCATTTGAAGCCAAATTGACGAGATATCTGGTGTTGATTGCTCTCATCTGCTTATTGAGCGCCTCGGTAATTTTTGCACCCCAGAACTCATATAGGTTTTTTCCGTAATCCGTATCGATCTTTCGTCCCATCTCTAAACGATAGGGCTGCATCAGATCTAAAGGTCTGAGCACTCCGTACAATCCCGATAGCACTCGCATGTTCGATTGTGCAAATTCAAGCTGTTGCTCATTAAGCGTTGCCGCATCCAAACCACTATAGACCTCGCCTTTAAATGCGAATAGCGCTTGCCGTGAGTTTTCCAGTGTAAATGGAGTCCGCCACTGACCAAACCTTTCATGATTGAGTTGTGCAATCTTCATGCTCACATTCATTAGCTCTGCGATATCCAAGGCGGATAGACGGCGTGCACGCTCTACCAAAATCCTCGACTGATCGAGTAGTTCAGGAGTGGTGTGGTTCGTCGTTGTTAAAGGTGTTTGATAATCAAGTGTTTTTGCTGGAGAAATGATAGTCAGCATAGGATTGAGTGGGCTTCTCTCTGGTTTTAGGGATAGAGTCTACAGAATAGAAAAAATAGCGTAACTTATCTATGGCTATACGGCTTTTTTCCAACTGACTTTTACCTACTGACGAAAATGTGAACTGAATAACAAAAAGTTAATACACGCATAATTTATAGTGTTATAATTTGCCGTGGTACGAGATGGACTTGGACTCTTTTAGGTTAACTAATTGAATATACTAAGATTTTTTAGAAACATCATTCATTCAGGACTTGATAAGGTTCAAAATCCTTATGAACGCCGACTCCTGCTCAATGTCAATATTGCTAATCTTTTAATCTTTACCGGTTACGCCTATTTTGGTTCACTCTATGCCTTAGCTGGCTCAGAGATCATGCTTAACGCTATCGTTGTCAATCTGATTGCCTTGATCGGGTTTATGACCATCCCGATACTGAATCAAAAAGGCTACTTCCATCTATCCCCAATCGTACTGATGATGACAACGCTCATTACGATGTTTGTGAATATTGCAATCTATGTTGGAACCAGCTTCTACCTTCACTACCACCTATTGATGTTTGCTTATCTCCCAATCGTACTGTTCGGGTACAAAAGATTCGGCTGGGTTATCTTTTTTACGCTCTCGCATTTAGCGGTGTTTATTCTTGTCGAGCAACAGTTGATCTCCCCTTCTCTTCCCGTTGAAACAATCGATCAATCGATAAAACGACTATTTGGAATCACAACCATCTTTACGATGTTTAGTGGAACACTCGCCTGCCTTCTCATTACCGAGTGGAATTCACTACGCAGCGAACAGAATCTCGAAACCATCGCGACAACAGATCCGTTAACTCAGTTACTGAATCGCCGTGGTTTCATCAATGAAGCAGAGCAGGAACTGGCACGATCACAACGACACGATAACCCGGTCACTCTATTCCTTCTTGATCTGGATCACTTTAAGAACATCAACGATACCTATGGCCATCCCTTTGGGGATAAAGTACTTTTCAAGATTGCCAAATTTTTAGAGGATCAGTTAAGAATTAATGATATCTGTGCCCGAATCGGCGGTGAGGAGTTTGTCGTTCTCCTGCCTGATACCGATACCATTCAGGCGAAGCAGCTTGCACAACGTATTAATACAAAAATACGAGATCTATCGTTTTCTGAATATGGAAACAGCGTAGTGCGTGTCACGATTAGTATCGGCATGGCATCGTTCGTGAACAACGAGACCTTTTATGAGCTCTATCATCGTGCTGATGAGGCACTCTATATCGCGAAGAAGAAAGGAAGGGATCGTGTCGAGTTCATTGAGAATAACATTCTCGCCATATCTTAAAACAGATCACCGATTCCTTAAGTATCTTTAACCACCAATCCAATCAGGCTCTAACGACATTTGGTGTATCGATCGAATACTTTGCTCGTGTATCAATGATTAATGCCGCATTTTCTGCGATTAGTGAATAATCAAATCGGTCATGATCGGTAACGAGAACAACACAATCAAAACACTTAAGTGTTTGCGCGCTTAGCTCAACACTCTCCATGTCATAGTCGTATTTACGCTTATTTGGGAATGTTGGTATATGCGGGTCACTAAAGCTGACATCTGCACCCTTGGTCTCCAGAATTGCCATAATCTCCGCTCCGGGTGACTCTCGACTGTCATTGATGTTCTTTTTATAGGCTATCCCAAGAATAAGGATACGACTGCCATTAATCGACTTTTGGTGATCATTGAGTCCATCATTGATCTTTTCGACTACCCAATGAGGCATTTGGTGATTAATCTCACCTGCGAGTTCGATAAAACGGGTATTCATCCCATATTCACGAGCTTTCCAGGTTAAATAGAAGGGATCAATTGGAATACAGTGGCCGCCCAATCCAGGTCCGGGATAATAGGGAACAAACCCAAAAGGTTTGGTAGCAGCAGCTTGAATCACCTCATGGATATCGATACCCATTTTATCGGCAACCATCTTCATCTCATTGACTAGCCCAATATTGACAGCTCGATGGATGTTTTCGAGTAACTTTGTCATCTCTGCTGTTTGAGTTGAACTCACTCGCACCACCTTGTCGATCACCTGCTCATAGAGAGTTGCAGCAATTTCAAGACAATTGCCGGTTATACCACCGACAACCTTTGGAATAGTGCGAGTGGTATAACCCTGATTACCGGGATCTTCTCGTTCAGGTGAAAATGCGAGATAACAATCGGTGCCAACCTTAAACCCTGTTGACTCAATTCTCGGCATTAACTCCTCTTCAGTCGTCCCAGGCCAGGTGGTACTTTCAAGAACAAATAGCTGATCCTTTCTCAAAAAGGGCGTGATTGTCTCGGTGGTATTGATGACATAGCTCAAATCAGGATCACGATGTTGATCCAGCGGTGTTGGCACACAGATAATGATCGCATCACATTGAGTGATTCTTGCAAAATCGGTTGTTGCTGAGAATTGCCCATCCCCTAGGATCGATATGGCTTGATCGTCAATATGATCTAAATAGCTTGTTCCCTGCTCGAGCATCGCAATCTTTTGCTCATCAATATCAAATCCAATGACCTGGAATTTTTCACTCACAAACCTCAAGACGAGAGGCAAACCGACATAGCCAAGCCCAACAACGCCGACCACCGCTTTTTTTTGTTTAATCTTCTGAATTAATTCCACACTTTTTAACCGATTTCTGATGAATCTCAAGAGTCGTAAATCGTACCACAGATAGGCATTTGCAATAGCGTTATGTGATGCTGATCGCTTATGTTCCCAAAAACAGGGATTCACTGCCCCAATCAGTGTCATTAAGTGTTGTAGCCCAAGGATATCGACTCATCTGCCTATTGAATAATCGGTAAATGCTTTTAAACTCATCAAGATTAGTCGAAACTCAGTTTTTCACGCAACTTGAGTCCGGTTAAATTGCGCTATTGATAATTTTCGGTCTGATGGTCACAAAATAGACCATTTGATCGAAGATAAGCCGCTCAACATCTGTTACATTTATACGCAATAATAACCACTTAATAATAACCATCTAAACTAAATAATTTGGGGAAACAGAGAACATTTATTGATGAGATATTCGTGGATCCCACCAGTTATTGTAGCGCTTGATTTTATAAGCAAACTTTTGCTGGCATACAGCCCTTGGTCAGAGGGCATTTACATAATAATGGATGGCTTGAACTTCTCGCTATCAGATACACAGTTACATCTAAAAAATAGCTTTTTCAGTATCGGTTTTAGTACCAGTAGCATTATCCTTTTTAGCGGTGTATTGGCCATTATTCTATTCCTTCAGCGTACCAGCGCCGGGTTTATTAATGCCTTCACTCTAACCACGATTGGTCTGCAGTTGGCTGTTGGTGGAATCATCGCCCAATTCATCGATCTATTCCTGCATGGTCAAGTGATCAATATGATCGTCATTGATACTTTTATTTCAATCTCAATAAGTATCTCTGAGCTTGCGATTATTATTGGATTAGTACTTCTGCTCGTCGACCTTTTACAACGTCACCTTATTCCTAAGAGCTCTGTTATCCCGTTAGAAGGTTCAACCGTTGGGGATATCGATCTCTCTGAAGCAATTATAGGAATCGATAATGTTCATATTGATGTCTATATCAGCCCTGGTTTCAGAGGTGCTGTCAGAGCCGTCGCCAATGACGCGATTAATAATGTTATCAATAGCGCCAGTACTAAAAAGTCATCCTCTCCGTACTCATACACCTTAAAAAACCTGAGAGAGCACTACTTCAAACTCATTGATCCAGCTTTAAAAAGGTTTAAAGAGGATAAGGATGTTACAAAATTTGAGATACTCTATGTCGCAGTGATTAAGCTGGTTCAAGAAGAGATCACTGCTGCGTTTGATTATTACAATTATGAGATAAAGCACAACCCAATCTACAAAAAACCTGAATACGCACAAAGTGGCTCTAAATCAACAGCTTTTCTTCTTTCAAACTCCAGCAATACTCGAAACAACGTCGCTAAAGAGATTTTTAGTCAATTCACAACTGTAGAAAATGACCGATTAAAACATTTGCGAAGCGCACTTTTTGGCATGGTGGATCATCTGCTATCTGATACTTTTAAAATACCTTTACTCTATGCGTCATCACATTTAGACGATTATGTGTTATGCCATCATTACCTGCTCTTAAACCATTTTAACGAGCAGATTAATAGCTTTACCTCTATCGATAAAACGATTGCAAAAGCGCTTCTACAGAATATTCAATCACTTCCAAATGCTGAGGATGAGATCGAACAGCCGCTTAACGAACAAGATCAGACAGGGTTGAGTTTTCAGAAACTCTTGTATCAACCCTCTGTCTTAATGGCACCACACAACATTACAACTCTATTGGATCTCAATTGGAGTAACACCAAGCTCTACCATGCAAAAGAAAAAGGAGAGTCGAATAAAGCCCGGCTATTCCGACGCCATCTTCGCTTTCAGCGTTACCAGTTAGCACAACTTCACAATGAGTTCGAAAAGGCAAACCTCATCCATGACTTGATGCTTGTCTACTATGTGATGGATCAGATCAGATCTGGAAAAAGAAACTATGATCAGAGTTTTATTAACCAGATGCTAACAAAACTTTTCCCAAATAGCGGTGCGCGGTTACTACCAATATCGACTGGTAGTCATCGTAAAATGTTATTGGAGATGGGTTTTACTGCTGAAGCTCTTAATGATGTTAGTCAACGAATGAAAGAGGATCTTTCACCATTTTTGCTAAGAGTGGTTAAAGATTTTTCCCGTTATCGTCGAGATCTGCATTTACTGAATCGAGTTCAGCAAGCGATTAACAAGCTACAGTTCTATACCTCAGAGAAGGATATTCTTACCTCTCGCTCCAACCATACACTCTATGAGTTTTTATCTGAGGATGAGATTGGCGAGTCACAAGATTATGAACTTGTTCGCCACGCTATTCTTAAGGCTGATCTTCGTGGATCGACACGCATTACTGAAGAGCTTACACGGAAAAAACTAAACCCTGCGACCCATTTTAGTCGTAATTTCTTTGAACCGATCAACGAAATCCTGGCGCAATATAATGCCGAAAAGGTATTTATTGAAGGCGATGCGATGATATTGATCTTTAACGAGAACAATAACCCCCACAGCAACAAGCTATGTGTAAGCCAGGCATGTGGACTTGCTGCCGACATGCTCCGTATCGTTGAAAAGCAGAACAAGCTTCTTGAAAAATATAAATTACCGATACTTGAATTAGGAATTGGCATCGCCTTTCAGAACAATCCACCAAGGTTCCTTTATGATGAGGAGAGTAAAATTACCATATCTCCTGCAATCAATCGCGCGGATCGTCTCTCCTCCTGCGCGTGGGCGATTAAAAATTGGTTAACCGATATTGATGACACGTTCCATGTCGCAATGTATGAACCTTCTGAAAATGCACGCTCCATAGGTGCTAAAGCAGAAAAAGAGATGATCTATAACCTCAATGGAATTCTGATTGAAGATATCGCCTTTGAGAAGCTCAAACGAGAGTTAAATTTCAGGCAGATTAAGAACCCCATTCCTGCATTCAAGGATAGTATTCTCCTTGCCAGCAAGTTTCCCGATACCTATGGCACAATGCATACCGTTATCGTGCGCTCTGCACCAGTACAAATCTACGATCCCAGTCATAACCCATCAACCGCACCTAATGTTGAAAAACGCCGTTACTATGAAGTGATTCACGACAAGAGCATCATTGCTCAACTCATCTCGATGAGTAAGCTCAACAAACCGACTGCGGATATTGATCGCCGAGTCACGCGAAGAAAATAGATCACAAAAAAAAGACCCCGCTCAATTGAGCGGGGTCTTTTTGTTTTACTGGGTTGGTACAGAAAAAGCGGGACTACATCATGCCGCCCATTCCGCCCATGCCACCCATTCCACCCATGCCGCCCATGTCACCACCCATTGGAGCATCATTTTTAGGTAGTTCAGCAACCATCGCTTCTGTGGTTAACATCAGACCAGCAATAGAGGAGGCGTTTTGCAGCGCTGAGCGGGTAACCTTTGTCGGGTCAAGTATTCCCATCTCAATCATATCGCCATAAGTGCTGTTGGCTGCGTTAAAGCCGTAGTTACCCTCACCAGCTTTAACATTGTTAGAGATAACAGAGGCCTCTTCACCAGCATTCTTAACGATTTGACGTAGTGGCTCTTCCATTGCACGACGCGCAATATTGATGCCGATATCTTGATCGTGATTATCACCTTTAACCGTTTCGACAGCTTTAAGAGCACGAATCAGAGCAACACCACCACCGGGAACCACACCCTCCTGAACAGCGGCACGGGTTGCGTGCAGCGCATCATCAATGCGGTCTTTCTTCTCTTTCATTTCAACTTCTGTAGCAGCGCCAACTTTAATGACGGCAACACCACCGGCAAGCTTGGCGACACGCTCTTGAAGCTTCTCACGGTCATAGTCTGAGGTTGTCTCTTCGATCTGGGCACGAATTTGAGCCACACGTGACTGAATCTCTTCATGATTGCCAGCACCATCGACAATGGTTGTGTTCTCTTTAGTGATCACAACCTTTTTCGCGGTTCCGAGATCATCCAAGGTTGCCTTCTCAAGAGAGAGACCGACCTCTTCAGAGATCACCTGACCACCGGTCAGAATTGCAATATCCTGGAGCATCGCTTTACGGCGATCCCCAAAGCCTGGCGCCTTAACAGCAGCAACCTTCACAATGCCACGAATTGAGTTAACAACCAGTGTAGCCAGAGCCTCACCTTCGACATCTTCTGCAATAATCAGTAAAGGTTTACCCGCTTTTGCTACGCCTTCAAGCAGACCAAGAAGCTCACGAATGTTTGAGATCTTCTTATCGAACAACAGGATGAAAGGCGAATCTAATTCAGCAGACATATTTTGCTGATTGTTGACGAAGTATGGTGAAAGATAGCCACGATCAAACTGCATACCTTCGACCACATCAAGCTCGTTATCAAAGCCAGAACCATCCTCAACGGTAATTACACCCTCTTTACCAACTCTCTCCATCGCTTCAGCAATTATCTGCCCGATTGAAGAGTCTGAGTTTGCAGAGATGGTCGCAACCTGTGCAATCGAATGACTATCAGTACATGGAGTTGACAGATCTTTCAGTGAGCCAACAGCCGCAGCAACTGCTTTGTCGATACCACGTTTGAGATCCATAGGGTTCATGCCAGCAGCTACCGCTTTCATGCCCTCATTCACAATGGATTGAGCCAAAACTGTCGCGGTTGTTGTACCGTCACCAGCAACATCAGAGGTTTTTGATGAAACCTCTTTAACCATCTGTGCGCCCATGTTCTCGAACTTATTATCAAGCTCGATCTCTTTAGCTACCGAAACACCATCTTTAGTAATGGTTGGTGCACCAAATGCTTTCTCCAGCACGACATTACGACCTTTAGGGCCGAGAGTAACCTTAACCGCATTGGCAAGGATATTAACGCCATTGACCATTAAATGGCGGGCGTCATCAGAAAATTTGACCTCTTTTGCACTCATTTCTTACTTTTCCTCTTAAAGAATTCTGTTGTTAGATTAGTTTTATGAAGGGTCGGATTACTCAACGACCGCCATAATGTCCTCTTCGCGCATCATCAGCAGCTCTTCACCGTCAACTTTGACAGTAGTGCCTGCATATTGACCAAAAAGAACAACGTCACCAACTTTAATATCCATGGGACGAACTTCGCCGCTCGAAAGGATTTGACCGTTGCCTGCGGCAAGTACTTCACCTTGATTGGGCTTTTCTGAAGCTGATCCTGGAAGCACGATTCCGCCAGCGCTAACTGTCTCTTCCTCCTTGCGACGTACAAGGACACGATCATGCAGTGGACGAATATTCATAGTTCAACTCTCTCCTAAAAAAGATCTATCGATTTTAAATGTGCGGTATTACCGCGAGATTCATGGTGGTTTTTAGCACTCACCTTATGAGAGTGCTAATAATAGTGGCGATACGAAAAGAGTCAACCCGTGGAAGTGACGATTTTTCAGAAAATGTGGTAATTGCGCTAATTGACCAGAAAACTAACCCTTAAGTATTAATCCTCGCGGGTATATTCACCCTCAATGGTATTCGGATTTTGACGTGAGGCATCCTTTTGGTAGGCGCCTGTACCATAGTAGGCATTCGGTTTAATCACTGTTTTACTCATCAGTTTTATAAGAATCGTTTGGCGTAATTGTGGTACCAATGCTAAAAAGCCGATGGTGTCAGTAAAGAAACCTGGAGTAAGCAGTAACGCTCCACAGATGAGAAGGACAATCCCTTCAAGCATCTCTAAAGCCGGCATCTCACCTTTTGCGATGTTCTCCTGCGCCTTTTGCAGGGTGCTTAATCCTTGAGCGCGCAAGAGCGAAACACCGATAATCGCGGTAAGAATCACCAAACCTACCGTAGGCCAAACACCAATAAATCCGCCCACAGTAATCAGTAGGTAGATTTCGATAATCGGTATCGTCAGAAATATAAACAGTAGCGGTTTAAACACGGTTACTCTGGTCTGTGGTTTGAAAGAACCTTAGTATAACCACAAATCAGGTTTATGGCTTGGGGTAACTACTAGGGCCTGTTGGTCTTTTATCTTCGACACTGCCGGAGACGATTTTATCGTACAATAAGGCAGAAGGAGTGTAATTTGGCTATTCCAAATAAACGACTGATAACGCCATTGGGCGGAAAAATCGTCCCGTCCCCTTGGGTTGCGCGCCAGTCTGCGTTACTTATTGCTCTTCGTGCCTTGCACCCAAGTGCATTTCCGTTGGTCATTGACGCATTTTGTCGCTGCAACAGTGGTGAATATGAAAGATAAACAGGCCCTAATACAACCAAATAGGATAATTCACTAGACTCTGCTTATGGATTACCAACTACTATTTACAACTTGCGCAGATATTCAAAGTGCGAGAGCGCTTGCTAATGACCTCGTTGATAAGGATCTGGCAGCATGTGTATCGATTATCCCGAATGTGACCTCGATCTATAAATGGAGAGGGGAGATCGAAGAATCACAGGAATTTCAGTTAATTTTAAAGTCACATAACGCAAAATTTGACGCCATTAAGGCATTTATCACTGACAACCATCCTTATGAACTTCCAGAACTGATTGCAGTCCCAATCACCAATGGACTTCCGGCCTATCTGGATTGGATTAAAGAGCACACAGGTTAAATAGAAGAATATGAAACTAAAACGAGTCATCATTTCTCTGATAGCACTATTGATACTCCCTTTTTCAGCAGTGTTCGCAGACGAAGAGCTGTTACAGCCGGAAGAGGCCTTTGTGCTTACAGTATCGGCAGTCGATGCCAACATGATACGTGCGAAATGGCGTATTGCTGATGGCTACTATCTATACCGCAGCAAGTTTCGTTTTAAGAGTCTCACCGATGGCATCACACTTGGTGAACCACAATTTACTAAAGGAAAGATTAAGAATGATGAGTATTTTGGAGAGGTTGAGATCTACCGAAACCATCTCTCTGTTGATATTCCTATCGAGAACAACTCAAACATAACAGCCCTATTATTAGAGACCACCTCTCAAGGGTGTGCTGATATCGGGGTTTGCTATCCTCCAATTCGTCAACGTGCTGAATTATCAGTTCCTGTAAACAGCCCCCAGGCCAGCAATAGTCGTAGCGCTTTAGATAATCTTTTTGGCGCCGCAGATGATGAGTATCAGATTTTAGATCCCGATGTCGCCTTCAAGTTCAGTGCAATCGCACAGGATGCCAACACCATCATTGCACGCTGGGAGATCGAACCGAAACACTATCTCTACAAAAGCAAGTTCACATTCTCGCTCGCTGATGGCGCTGCGGCTACACTCGGCACCCCAATAATTCCCAAGGGCGAAGAGAAGAGTGATGAGTTCTTTGGAGATATTGAGGTTTTTCACAACCTAGTTGAGATCAAGATACCGGTCGAACGAAGCACAACCGATGAGAGCGCCTTAACCTTGAAGGTGGGTTATCAAGGCTGTGCCGAAGCTGGTATCTGTTATCCACCCATAAAGAAGCAGACTGATGTCACGCTACCTGCGGCTGGAACGGTTAGTGATAACTCACCGACAAACAACAATCGAGTCACAACTTCAACGAGCGCACCTGTTTCTGAGCAGGATAGCCTAGCAGCCTCTCTTGCCAGCGGCAGTACATTTGCCACCATTGCCCTATTCTTCGGTCTTGGCTTGCTGCTGGCCTTTACACCGTGCGTGTTCCCGATGATTCCAATCCTCTCCAGTATTATCGTTGGTCAAGGCGAGGGGTTAACCACTCGTCGGGCATTTACACTATCACTGGTTTACGTACTGGCGATGGCCTTGACCTATACCGTTGCAGGTATTATTGCCGGATTATTTGGCGCTAATCTTCAAGCGGCATTTCAAGATCCCGTCATTCTCTCTATCTTTAGCGCTATTTTTGTGCTGCTTGCACTGTCGATGTTTGGGTTTTATGAACTACAGTTGCCGAGCGCATTACAAAGCAAGATCACTACCATTAGTAATCATCAGAAAAGCGGCTCTCTAATTGGCGTGGGCATTATGGGACTGCTCTCTGCATTGATTGTCGGGCCTTGTGTCGCTCCACCACTAATGGGAGCACTGATCTATATCGGCCAAACAGGAGATGCTGTACTTGGTGGTATCGCGCTGTTTTCTTTAAGTCTGGGAATGGGAGCACCACTGCTACTCATCGGAACCTCAGCCGGAAAACTGCTTCCTCGTGCAGGAGGATGGATGGATACGGTTAAGGCTGTTTTCGGAGTCATGCTCATTGCTGTGGCGATCTGGATGTTAGAACGTATTCTGCCAGCGACGGTTACAATGCTTATGTGGGCGACGTTATTGATCACATCGGCAATCTATATGGGAACACTTGAACCGATTGCTGAAGGCGCTTCTGGTTGGAAAAGACTCTGGAAAGGCCTCGGGGTTATCCTGCTGCTTCAAGGCGCAATGATTCTCGCTGGAGCCGCAATGGGAAACAGTGATCCTCTCGAACCACTGAAAGGATCTCGATTACAGATGATCGCAGGAGATACCTCTACCCCAAATCATCTCGCTTTTAAACGGATTAAAGGCATTGATGATCTGAATCAAGCCATTGCCGATGCAAATGCAGACGGCAAAGCAGTGATGCTCGATTTCTATGCTGACTGGTGTATTTCCTGTAAAGAGTTTGAAAAATACACCTTCTCACACCCCGGAGTAATCAACTCACTCAACAATGTCGTAACACTGCAAGCTGACGTCACCGACAATGATGAGTTAGATCAAGCACTGTTAAAAACATTTGGTCTCATCGGCCCTCCTGCAATTCTCTTCTTCGGAACGGATGGAAACGAACGCAGATCTTACCGAGTGGTCGGGTATATGGAGGCGGATCGCTTTAAAAATCAGGTCGATGCTGCATTAGCACAATAAATACTCAAAATCACCATAAACAATACTAGATTGTGTCCAAGCCAACAGATTCAGAACATTTAGCCACTTTTTAGAGGCATACGTGAACATTTTCACGAATTTGCCACCATCTGCATATAGACATCACAAAAACGATATAGGACAATGCACCAAATCGATACATGCTGAATTTTGGTGTGATTTGAAGTGAAATAGCTGTTAATTTCTGGCTTTTTTGTCAAATCTTACCAAATAACCCTGGAATTTCAGTCAAATGGCAAAAATACTGGTATTAAACGGCCCCAATCTAAACCTTCTTGGTCAACGTGAACCAGATCACTACGGCAACCATACGCTTGAGTCGATCAATGCCCGACTCAAGATCATTACTCATGAGAGTGGCCACAGCTTTGATACCTTCCAAACAAACAATGAATCACTTCTTGTTGAGCGTATTCACCAGGCAATGGATGAGGAAGTTGATTGGATTATCATCAACCCCGCTGCATTTACCCATACCAGCGTGTCAATTCGGGATGCGCTTGCAGCGGTAAAGATTCCATTCATTGAGGTGCATCTATCAAATGTTCATGCACGGGAGCCGTTCCGCAAACACTCCTATTTTTCTGATATTTCAAGTGGCGTAATCAGTGGCCTGGGAGCCATCGGTTATGAACTTGCACTAAGCGCAATATTGCGCAAACTTGAAGATTAACAAACAAATATAAAACATTAACACAACAGGTCATGAAATAATGGATATACGAAAGGTAAAAAAACTTATCGAACTGCTTGAAGAGTCAGGTATTGCAGAGATTGAGATTCACGAAGGTGAAGAATCAGTTCGCATTAGCCGTAACAGTCAGGCAGCCGCCCCGATTTATGCTGCTCCTCAGCCACAGATGGCACCAGTCGCCGCACCGCCTGTCGCTGAAGCCGCAGCCGCTGAAGCAAAAACCGATAGTGCAAGCCCAACAGGACATCAAGTCACCTCTCCTATTGTTGGCACGTTCTATCGTTCATCCTCCCCTAGCTCAAAACCATTTGTTGAGGTAGGTAGCTCAGTAAATGCAGGTGACACATTGTGCATTATTGAAGCAATGAAGATTATGAATCAGATCGAAGCCGATAAATCCGGCAAGATCTCAGCTATTCTGGTCGACAATGGTGACCCTGTTGAATTTGGTCAACCGCTGTTTGTCATCGAATAAAACACATAACCAGGATATCTACTATGTTCGAGAAAATCGTCATAGCCAACCGGGGTGAAATTGCATTACGCGTGCTACGCGCCTGTCGCGAGCTTGGCATAAAAACTGTCGCTGTTCACTCCACAGCCGACAGAGATCTAAAACACGTATTACTTGCGGATGAATCGGTATGTATCGGTCCGCCGCCGTCAACAAACAGTTACTTGAATATTCCATCGCTCATCAGTGCCGCAGAAGTCACTGATGCAATGGCGATTCACCCCGGATATGGTTTCCTTTCTGAGAATGCTGACTTTGCAGAACGTGTTGAGCAGAGCGGGTTTACCTTTATCGGTCCTAAATCTGAAACCATTCGCCTTATGGGCGATAAGGTCTCTGCGATTGAATCGATGAAAAAGGCAGGGGTTCCGTGCGTTCCCGGCTCCGATGGACCATTGGGTGACGACGATGCGACCAACATCAAACTCGCTGCTGAAATCGGCTATCCCATCATTATTAAAGCCGCTGGCGGTGGCGGTGGTCGTGGTATGCGCGTGGTTCATAGCGAATCAAACTTGCTCAACTCAATCTCATTAACCAAATCAGAGGCGGGCTCTTTCTTCGGTAATGACACGGTTTATATGGAGAAGTTTCTTGAAAACCCTCGTCATATCGAGATTCAGGTGCTTTCAGACACTCATGGCAACGCGATCCACCTTGGCGAGCGTGACTGCTCAATGCAGCGTCGTCATCAGAAGGTAATCGAAGAGGCACCTGCACCCGGAATCTCACCGGAACTGCGTGCAGAGATCGGTAATCGATGTGCCCAGGCATGTATCGATATCGGCTATCGTGGTGCAGGAACCTTCGAGTTTCTATACGAAGATGGCGAGTTCTACTTTATTGAGATGAACACTCGTGTTCAAGTTGAACACCCAGTGACGGAGATGATCACTGGTGTTGATATTGTTCGAGAACAGATCCGGATTGCAGCAGGTCTACCATTGGCATACAAACAGGAAGATATTGAAGTTCGCGGCCATGCAATCGAGTGCCGGATTAATGCTGAAGATCCTGAAACCTTTATGCCCTCACCCGGCAAGATTGATCGTGTGCACATGCCTGGTGGTTTAGGTGTTCGTGTCGATTCTCATATCTACAATGGCTACTACGTACCACCTCATTATGATTCCATGATTGGAAAGCTTATTACTCATGGCGAAAATCGTGAAACCGCTGTTGTCAGAATGTTTTCGGCACTTGATGAAACCGTCATAGAAGGCATTAAAACCAATATTCCACTTCATCGTCGATTGATGCAGGATGAAGGTTTCAAAAAAGGCAGTGTAAATATTCACTATCTTGAGAAACTGCTAAGCATCTAAATACTGGAATAAATATTTGAACAGGGGCATATCTTGATGTGCCCCTCTTCTTTTGGATAAATGCGTATGGGCTGGATACAGATCACATTCCCTTCAAATAAATATGAGGCTGAGGCGCTCTCCGATCTACTAACCGAGTATCACTGTGCCGCAGTTACACTCAAGGATGCGGTTGATGATCCGATCTACGAGCCTGAACTCAATACCACACCTGTATGGAATCATACACTGGTTGTCGGCCTCTACAGTGATGAGACCGACGTCCCTGAATTGATTAAAGCCTTAACCCATGCATGGGCACCTAAACAACTGCCTGAATTTCAGGTACAAACGCTTGAGGAGCAGGTTTGGGAGCGTGCCTGGATGGATGGGTTTAAGCCGATGCAATTTGGAAAGCGGTTATGGATTGTTCCCAGTTGGCATCAGGCTCCCGATCCTGATGGCGTTAATATCCACTTGGATCCAGGTCTCGCATTTGGCACCGGAACTCATCCAACAACCCGTTTATGTCTTGAGTGGCTGGATCAAAACTACCAAGGCTCCACAAAGGTGATCGATTATGGTTGTGGCTCAGGAATATTGGCCATCGCTGCCGCACTTTTAGGGGCAACTCATATCGATTGTATTGATACCGATCCTCAGGCACTTGAAGCGACACTCGACAATGGTAGTCGCAACACTATCGATCACCGACTCAGCACATTCCTACCCAATGCCTATAAGGATGCCCCTGCCCCGTTGCTACTAGCCAATATCCTGGCAGGGCCTTTAGTCGAACTATCACCAAGGCTTGCGGCATTAACCTTGCAGGGTGGAGATATCGTCCTCTCTGGCATACTTGAAGAGCAGGCGAATGAGGTTTTAGAGGCCTATCAACAGTGGTTTGAGATGGATCAACCCGTTTCACTTGATGGCTGGGTTCGTCTACACGGCATCAAGCGCTAAATCGTCACCGTTTGCACTACAGAGTATTTCAACCTATTCTGTGATCCTGCTCGTGAGAGGTCATAAAGATGAACGCCGAATCAAAACCCTATTCGATTGCTGAAGAGATCGCCAATGCTGTCTCTCATGGAATTGGTGCTGTTTTAAGTATTGCAGGCTTGGCGGTTCTGGTCGCTTATGCCTCGGTTTATGGCGATGTTTGGCATATTGTCAGCGTCAGCATCTATGGCACGACCATGATCCTGCTCTATACAGCCTCAACACTCTATCACGCCATCTGGCAACCTCAGGCCAAAAAGGTGCTACAACAGATCGACCATGCAGCGATCTTTCTATTGATAGCCGGAACCTATACCCCTTTCACCCTAGTCAATCTTCGTGCAGATTGGGGTTGGCTGCTATTTGCACTGGTTTGGAGTATTGCAGCAATCGGAATTGTGGTTGAGATCTACAGCAGAAAACCTAATCGTCGTCTCTCGTTGACGCTCTATCTCTCATTAGGCTGGTTAGTAGTGATTGCGATCCAGCCGATGCTAAATCATGTTGCACCAGGTGGGCTGATCCTCCTGCTTGCTGGTGGACTCTGCTATTCGCTTGGCGTTATCTTTTATGTATGGAAACGCCTCTATCATCACCACGCAATATGGCATCTATTTGTACTTGCCGGATCGAGTTTTCACTTCTTCTCGGTACTCTTCTATGTCATCCCTGATGGTGGCTAATCTTTGTTGTTAATGAATAAACTCATCAATAACAGAAAACTCTTTTGCACCTATTCGCTATCCCCCCTAGAATCGTATCTTTCATTGATTAGATAAAGAAGATGCTAACCCGCTGCCCACAATGTGAATCGATCTTTAAAGTTGATCAGAAAAGTCTGTCGATTGCCGATGGTATTGTTGAGTGTGGTGAATGCGAGACACATTTTGATGCTATTGCACAGCAACTTGATCCCTCTGATCTCTATTCCGATCCCAAGTCCCATGCAGAAAGTCGTGACGAGAGTCGTTATCAGATCATTGAACCGGTATCCTCAAAGGCACAAAAGCCAAAAACATCATTATTATGGACCTTTGGGGTTTTGTTGCTCGCTGCGACAGCAGTTGGTCAATATCTGCTATTGCAACGAGTACAACTGTCGCAAAATATTGAGTTGCGACCAATTCTGAAACAACTGTGTGCCATTCGCGGTTGTGAGATTCCACTAATCTCCGACATCAGTCGTTTTCAAATCGTTGAACATAAAATCGGAACCCACCCCAAAGATAATCGAGGGTTAATCATCACCGGCACATTGGTTAACAACGCTACTTTTGCACAGCGTTACCCCTTAGTTGAGCTTCAGATGACCGATATCAATCAAAAGGTTGTGGCCTCAAGGCAATTTAGAGCAGCAGAATACCTGCCGCCAGGGGTGCCTAATCGAGTGATCGAAGCAAATACCGAAGCCCCGGTTTTAATCGAGATTGTTGACCCTGGTGAACAAGCAATAGGATTTGAGTTCAAGTTTGTTGCCGCGAGATAGTTTTGCCCTGTGCGATATACTTCTAAGTGCAATCCTGAAAAATAATATCCTTTTTCACCCGATATCATCATAAATCCACTTTTTTTCAGTGTCTTTTATGGGTTATGATCGCCCTCCCGTTTCTGTACAAATTTTGCACAAAATTTCATGATGAAGATTGGTTCATACGAACTACCCAATAATCTGATCCTGGCACCAATGGCAGGTGTTACCGATCGACCATTTCGACAGCTTTGTCGAGATATGGGTGCTGGTATGGCTGTATCCGAGATGGTCTCATCTAACTCATTATTATGGGGCAGTGAAAAAACTAAACGCCGTGCCAATCATGTTGGTGAAACTGAGCCTCGTTCCGTTCAGATCATGGGAGCGGATCCCAATCTTATGGCAGAAGCGGCGCTATTTAATGTTGAAAATGGCGCACAGATCATTGATATCAATATGGGTTGTCCGGCGAAAAAGGTGTGCAATGTTTCTGCCGGATCCGCATTGATGCGTGATGAGAAGATTGTAGCTGCAATCCTGAACGCCGTCGTTAAGGCCATCCCTTCGATTCCGGTTACGCTAAAGATTCGCACGGGATGGGATAGCCAGAATCGTAATGGCCTGAACATCGCAAAAATTGCTGAAGCCGAGGGCGTTCAAGCCCTCGCTGTACATGGCCGCACCCGCGCAGACGCCTACAGAGGAAACGCCGAATACGATACGATTGCCGAGATTAAAAGCGCACTATCAATCCCATTAATTGCCAATGGCGATATCACGACACCTGAAAAAGCCAAGTATGTTCTGGAATATACCGGAGCCGATGCGGTGATGATTGGTCGGGCAGCTCAAGGCCGACCCTGGATCTTTAGAGAGATCAAACACTACTTAACGACCGGATCTTATCTACCAGAACCCACCTATCAGGAGATCCATGATATTCTCTACGCCCATTTGCACAATCTTTATCAATTTTATGGTGAATACACAGGAATCCGTATGGCCAGAAAACATATAAGCTGGTACAGCAAAGGGCAACGCAATGGCGGCGCATTTAGAGATGCTGTCAACCGTGTTGAAACCATGGAACAACAATTAGATATGGTTAATGAGTTTTTTGGAAGTTTGATTGAGGGGGATAATCAAGCAGCATGACAACAACACTGGACAAGTCAATCACATTAAACGGTAGCGTAAAACACGCCCTTGATAACTATTTTTCAAACCTAGATGGACATGAACCATCAAACCTCTATCAGCTACTTTTGGAAGAGGTCGAAAAACCACTGCTCGAACGTGTTCTTCTCCATACCAGCGGTAATCAAACCAAAACCGCAACCATTCTTGGTATCAGTCGCGGAACATTAAGAAAAAAATTAAAACAGTATCACCTTGAGTGATCGCAAACGAATAACTAATCGACAGGAACTCTACTCATGAGCAAGATCCAGCGCGCGCTCATCAGCGTATCGGATAAAACCGGTATCGTTGACTTTGCAAAGACCCTTTCTGAAAAAGATATCGAAATCCTCTCCACTGGTGGTACAGCAAAACTACTGGCTGAACAAGGTGTTAACGTCATTGAGGTTTCCGACTATACCGGCTTCCCGGAGATGATGGATGGTCGCGTCAAGACACTACATCCAAAGATTCATGGCGGAATTCTTGGTCGTCGCGGCACTGATGATGCCATCATGCAGCAGCATGGGATCGGAGCGATTGACCTGATTGTGGTGAATCTCTATCCATTTGAACAGACCGTTGCCAATCCAGACTGTGATCTAGCAACGGCGATTGAGAATATCGATATCGGTGGCCCAACCATGCTGCGTGCAGCGGCAAAGAATCATGCTTCTGTTACCGTCGTTGTCGATAGCATGGACTACCAGCGTGTACTCAACGAAATGGATGCCAATGGTGGCGCTATTAGCGATGCGACCCGATTTGACCTGGCGGTTAAAACCTTTGAGCATACTGCGAACTATGATGGCGCTATCGCAAACTATCTTGGCGCAATTGACGAAAGCGGATCAAAGACCCGCTTTCCTCGCACCATCAATCTACAGTTCAATAAAACACAGGAGATGCGATACGGTGAAAACCCGCATCAAAATGCCGCGTTTTATATTGAACAAGCACCCGAGATTGGCACGATTGCGACCTCACGCCAACTACAGGGCAAAGAGCTCTCATACAACAATATTGGGGATACCGACGCAGCGTTGGAGTGTGTAAAGCAGTATAACGAGCAGCCAACATGCGTCATCGTCAAACATGCAAACCCTTGCGGTGTAGCAAAGGGGCACACCTTGCTTGAGGCTTATAATCGCGCCTACTCAACCGACCCGGAATCTGCATTCGGAGGCATTATCGCCTTTAACCGCGAATTGGATGCAGCCACCGCAAAAGCGATCATTGATCGCCAATTTGTAGAGGTCATCATTGCTCCGGTCGTCTCTGATGAGGCACTTGAGGTTGTCGCAGAAAAGAAGAATGTACGGGTACTAACCTGTGGTGATTGGTCAGCACAAGAGTGCAATAGCTTCGACTTTAAACGTGTGAACGGTGGTCTGCTGGTTCAGGATCGCGATATGGGTATGGTTCGCGCTGATGAATTAAAGATTGTTACCGAGCGCCAACCAACCGAGCAGGAACTTGCAGATCTCTTCTTTACCTGGAGAGTTGCTAAATACGTTAAATCCAATGCGATAGTCTATGGTAAAGATGGCATGACCATAGGTGTTGGAGCAGGACAGATGAGTCGTGTCAATTCAGCGCGCATTGCCGGTATAAAGGCAGAACATGCGGGTCTTGAGGTTCCAGGATCAGTCATGGCCTCCGACGCCTTTTTCCCCTTCCGTGACGGCATCGATAATGCTGCATCTGCTGGTATCACTGCGGTCATTCAACCAGGCGGTTCAATGCGTGATGAGGAAGTTATTGCCGCTGCGAATGAGCATGGCATGGCAATGGTGTTTACCGGAATGCGTCACTTCCGCCATTAGTCCGAAACACATGGTGTCGGAGTCGTTTTTGATTCCGACACCTTTTCAATCACAAACTGATCCAACGTCATCCCCTCTTTTGAGATATAGGTTCCCTGTAGTTCATTACCATCGATATCGATAACCAAAGAGCCATTCTCTTTATACGCAATCGGCATTGCCGGATGATTAAGCTTACCGTTATCGAGCTTGGCAGAGGCGCCGACAACTGCATAAACTGCTCCTGTGCCATCTCCTTTGAGATAGGGCGATTCAGAATCAAGCACCATGTTCGATTTGAAGGTTTTTGACACACCATAGTGACATCCGATTAGATGGGAGCGCTCATAAACATGGCTATGTCCGTTAAGAACCAAATCAACACCATATTTATCAAGAACCGGCACCACAGACTCCCTTACCCTGAACATTCGTCCCATGCTGTCTCTCCATTGATCAGAGTCGTGAGAGCCTTTGCTGTAGGGAGGATGATGAATCACGACAATCTTCCATGTTTGTGTTGTCGCTTCCAGATCAGCATCAAGCCACTTCACCATCTCGCTCTCAGCATTGATGTCACTAAACTCACTATCCAGAAATATCAGATGGGCGTTACCATAATTGAAGCTATAGTAACGCCATGTTTGGGATGGTATGCCTCCTAACTCTCCTTGCGTTGGAAAGGTAAAGCTATTCTCAAACGCCTTGCGTCGCGCATCGTGATTTCCATAAGCCGGAATGTATGGTGTAGATGCAAGGAGTTTAGGATAGGCATCAAACAACGCCTCCTGAAACTCTTTAGCCTTGCCGGATTTATAGGCGTTATCGCCGGTGGTAAGCCACAGATCCATCAATGGCAGATCACCACGAGGATGTGATGTCATCCACGCTAATGCACTGGATTTAACCACTGCGGCGGCCTCTCGGTAGTAGCCGGGATCACCCTGCACCCAGAATCTTAACGGTCGAGTGCTTTTTGTTTTTGGTGCCGTGTGAAAACTTGAAAGCGTATAGCCTTCGACTTGATAGAAGTATCGCCGATCTGCCTTCAATCCTTTTAAGGTAATGGTGTGTTCTTTTACCGCCTGTTGTTCTGCTATTGGCTTAAGTTTCGTTGGATCTTCGCCATAAATCACACGTCCGATAGTCGCCTGATGACTATTCCAGCGTATTGTGACCTGATCTGAACCCATCATCTGTAGATAGGGTGCTCGATCACCCGTGAATTGACTCTCAATCGAGATCTGAATACTACGACCAACACCAAGAACCAACAAAAGGATCAGTAATGATTGACCTGTAATTTTCAGAACTTTTTTAATATGCTGCATCGTGTTCACAAACCAACTATTCAATATCTCTATGGTACAATGCCCGACTTTAACGCGGGTGGCTATGGTTTGTTAAGGGCATCCACATCGACAAGAGAAAATATTTAAATCCCAATGATATCTATCGCGCCACTTTTCCGATTTTTGGCATCAGCAGCACTGATTCTGACCACTTTCTTTTTTGTGTTGCGCCTTGGATTTTTAACGGTATACAACAATCCGGCTGATCCTCTCGGTTTTGCCACAGCAGCGCAAGCGCTCTATATCGGTCTTAAATTTGACCTACGCCTTGCGCTCTTAATGTTAACGCCTATTCTGATGATTGGTTGGCTGCCGTGGATCTCTCCCTTTCGTAGATATGGACAACCGTTCTGGCAAATCTACCTTACTGTGGTCACTACCCTCGTTGTTATCTTCTACATGCTCGATTTTGGCCACTACGCCTATCTCAATATCCGGGTTGATTCGACGGTGCTTCGCTTTGCCGAGAATCCGCTAATTTCGGCACAAATGGTATGGCAGTCCTATCCGGTTATCGCCATCACATTCAGCGGTGCACTGGCAACGCTACTGGCTTATCGTGGCTTCGGCTGGTTACTGAACTACTATGCCGGCGTAAAATTCAATCCACATCCGAGTTACTTACTTGAAACACTGTTATCGTTATCGAATAAACTTCAAGTCGTCCTCGAAAAATATCAACATCTTCGATATGAATACAGAGTCCTTTTACGTCAGTTTTTTGTAAGTACCGCGCTTGTATTTCTGTTTATCTTTGGTATCTACGGCAAGCTGTCGTGGTATCCACTACGTTGGAGCGACGCCTTTTTTGGTACCCACGCCTTCGCCTCGCAGGTTGCACTGAACCCGGTGCTCTATTTCAGCGATACCTATTTAAATGGCGGTATGGCGTATGATCAGAAAAAGGTCGAAAAGAGCTACACCACTATCGCCAAATATCTCGGTGTCTCTGAGGTGGATCAACAGAGTCTTAATTTCAGTCGCGAGGTCATACCCTCATCGCTCACTAAAACCAAACCGAATGTCATTGTGGTGATTCTGGAATCCTTTGCGAGCTACAAAGCGAGTATCTCCGGCAATATCCTGAATACCACCCCAAACTTTGATGCGATTGCCAACAACGGATACTACTTCCCAAACTTTTTCACACCACATACCGGTACCGCACGTTCAGTTTTTGCCTTTACCACGGGTATTCCTGATGTCCAGCTTGGAGATACCTCATCACGCAATCCAACGATTGTCGATCAACACATGCTGATTAATGCATTTGGTGATTACGAGAAATACTACTTCCTCGGCGGCAGTGCCAGTTGGCGTAACATTCGCGCTCTGCTCTCTCGAAACATTCCAGGGTTACAGATCTATGAAGAGGGCAGCTACCAATCACCGCGAATTGATGTTTGGGGGATCTCCGATCTCGATCTCTTCCGTGAGGCACATCAGGTTCTAAAAACACAGAGCAAACCATTCTTTGCCGTGATCCAGACCTCTGGCAACCATCGCCCCTACACCATCCCGGAAGATAGTGCCAGTTTTGTTAAAAAGAACCCAAGCATTGATGTTACCGAACACGGCTTCGAATCAGTAGAGGAGTACAACTCCTATCGGTTTATGGATCACAGCATTGGTCACTTTATGCAAGAGGTGAAAAATGCCGGATATTTTGACAACACCATCTTTGTTTTCTTTGGCGATCATGGCATTAATCACGATGCCGGTAAGCATTCACTACCGCAAGAGACCCAGCTTGGCATTGGCAGCCATAGAGTACCGTTTGTAATCTACGCTCCTGAGTTATTCAAACAACCGAAACGGATTAACAAAGTAGCGACCGAGGTCGATGTCCTGACAACACTCGCCAGCATCACCAACCATCCACATACCAACACAACATTCGGACGAGATCTCTTTAATCCCGATTTTGACAATGAGCGCTACGCCTTCACCATTACCCATAGCAGTAATCCGCAGATTGGCGTGATTGGCAAAGAATACTATTTTAGAATGCGTGAATCGGGGGCAGAGAAGCGGCTGTTTAAACTCGGAACCGACTCGCCGCGCAAGAATGTCCTGGAACAACAACCAGAGATCGCAAAACGAATGGAGGAGATCGCCTACGGCTACTACCATTCTGCACGTTATGTCATGAACAACAACGCGCCCAAATAGCGACCAGAATTATTTTTAGTCATCGTAGGGTGGAAGTGCCATGCACTACTCCGCCATTATGAATAACATGGTGGATCAATAATCACCAATCCAACCGACAAAAGAAGGTAAAAAGATGAAGGTATTGATTATCGGAAGTGGCGGTCGTGAACACGCCCTGGCATGGAAAGCAGCCCAGTCACCGGCTGTAACACACATCTATGTAGCTCCCGGAAATGCCGGCACAGCGCTTGAGCCAAAGATTGAAAACGTCAATATCGGGGTTGAAGCGATTGACGAACTCATCACCTTTGCAAAAGAGAGTCAGATCGACCTCACCATCGTCGGTCCTGAGGCGCCACTGGTTATCGGCGTGGTTGATGCGTTTGAAGCCGAAGGATTACGTTGCTTTGGCCCTAAACAAGGGGCAGCGCAACTCGAAGGCTCCAAATCATTCACCAAAGATTTTCTGGCACGCCACAACATCCCGACGGCTGATTATGCCAACTTTGAAGATGTTGATGCTGCACTCGCCTATCTCAAACAAAAAGGGGCACCGATTGTAATTAAGGCCGATGGCCTTGCTGCTGGCAAAGGCGTGATCGTTGCCATGACACAAGTCGAAGCCGAGGCCGCAGTAAAGGATATGCTCGCAGGAAACGCCTTTGGTAGCGCAGGACATCGCGTTGTGATCGAAGAGTTCCTGGAAGGTGAAGAGGCCAGCTTTATTGTGATGGTAGATGGCAAAAACATTCTTCCTATGGCAACCAGTCAGGATCACAAACGCATTGGTGAGGGTGACACCGGCCCTAACACGGGTGGCATGGGTGCCTACTCCCCTGCCCCAGTCGTGACCGATAGCGTCTACCAGCGCATTATGAATGAAGTGATTGAACCCACAGTTGAAGGTATGGCTAAAGAAGGCAATCCATACACCGGATTCCTTTATGCCGGACTGATGATTACCGAAGATGGCACACCAAAAGTGATCGAATACAACTGCAGGTTTGGAGACCCTGAAACCCAGCCTATTATGATGCGCCTGAACTCGGATCTCGTTGAACTATGCAATATCGCCCTGGATGGTCGGCTTGATCAGGCACAGGCGCAATGGGATAGCCGTCCCGCACTTGGGGTTGTGCTTGCAGCAAAAGGTTATCCGGGAGATTACCCCAAAGGTGATGTTATTCACGGTCTAACTGGCGCTGACAGCGCAGACGCAAAGGTGTTCCATGCCGGAACAGCAAACCAAAACAGTGATGTGGTTACCTCCGGTGGTCGAGTGCTGTGTGCAACTGCACTTGGAAGCAGTGTGGCCGAGGCACAGAGCAAGGCATACGAGCTGGTGCAGAAGATCGACTGGGATGGTATGCAATACCGGAAGGATATCGGTTACCGAGCCGTTGCTCGTGAGCAAAACGCCAGATAAATTCAAGCAATAGACCAATATAAATCTGGCAATAGCCAACACATTTATTTCAGGTACAATACTCAAACTTAAATTTTTCAATAATGAGACAACTCAACCTTTAGGGAGCACCTCATGTCGGTTAAACACCCAGTTATTGCGGTAACAGGCTCATCAGGAGCTGGTACCACAACGGTAAAAAATGCTTTTGAGCACATCTTCTTCCGCGAGAAGATCACACCACTTGTTATGGAAGGCGACAGTTTCCATAGCCTTGATCGTGCACAGTTCAAAGAAGCAACAGCCAAGCATGATGCTGACGGCAACAACTTTTTCAGCCACTTCGGTCCTGAAGCTAATCACTTCGATAAAATCGAAGAGACCTTCAAATCCTACGGTGAAACAGGCGTTTGTAAACGTCGCTACTACATCCACAGTGATGAAGAAGCGGTATTCCATAACAAGCGCTTGGGCGGAACCAGCTACACCGCTGGCCAATTCACACCTTGGGAAGAGATTACCGAAGAGACCGATCTGCTCTTCTATGAAGGTCTGCATGGTTTGGTCAAAACAGATAGCGTAAACGTCGCAAGCCAGGTCGATCTTGGCATCGGTGTTGTGCCAGTGGTAAACCTTGAGTGGATTCAGAAGATCTTCCGTGACAACGCACAGCGTGGTTATAGCGCAGATGTCATTGTCGACACCATTCTGCGTCGTATGCCGGACTATGTGAACTACATTACACCACAGTTCTCAAGTACCGATATCAACTTCCAGCGTGTAGCCACCGTAGATACCTCAAACCCATTCATCGCACGCGATATTCCAACACCGGATGAGAGCTTTGTGGTTATCCGCTTCCGTGATCCAAAGAAATTCGGCATCGACTTCCCATACCTGCTAAACATGATTCCAAACTCATTCATGTCACGCCGCAACACCATCGTGGTTCCAGGCGGAAAAATGGGATACGCAATGGAGCTAATCCTCGCACCAATCATTCACGACATTCTGGAAAATAAGCGAAAAGCTTAATTTTAGAACTGCTGAATATGAGAAGCCCGCGAAAGCGGGCTTTTTTTTGAGAACACCATAACCTTCACTGCTGTGCGCTCATATCTCCTCGTTCAGGAGCCGGATTCTCCTACGGTGAGACCAACCCCTGAATGATACCAATTAAACCAGTGCAATATCTATCCCGATATACCCACCGAACGGCTATTAGTAATCAGCGGATAATTGATGCAAATAATGGGCAGATACGCTTTCGATACAAGGACTATCAAGACCACAACAGGCACAAGGTGATGTCCTTAAGTAGTGATGAGTTTATCCGAAGGTATCTACAGCATGTGTTACCTAAGGGACTCATGAGAATCAGGCACTATGGGTTTCTTTCCAATCCGATAAGAGCCAGACGCTTAGCGCAAATAAGAGAGATATTAAATCAGTCACAGGAAGAGTTAGAGTTAGCCGATAAAGAGGAACACACTTTCATCGGTTATCCCTGTCCGGTGTGTCATCAAGGCAAGTGCATCATCATCGGCGAGATACCGAAACGCATAGAGTATGGCTGACGATAATAACGATTGTATAGCCTATTGACTTAAAACCGGTACAGGCGTTAAGGTCTGGAGACCAACACGGCCTGGGTGACACAATCAGGTTTTAAACAAAGAAAATAGCATGGAGGCAGACAGAAAATGCAGGGACACAAAGATAACAGGATGCTGTTTTTAGCAACTAATGACAAAGGAGCTGTCCAAACTCCTTACCAACTCTTAATGTTTCAAAAACAATTTCCTATAGATAGTGACGGGCAACCCGATGGGCGGCTCAGTCCAACAGACATTTATGTTTCATGCTTTGCACGAAACATAAATGCTTAGATGTTAGTGTTGTTGGCGGAAGTTTTTCGAACATTTCAGTATGCGAGGCAAGGTGATGAACATCTGTAAACGTTTTAAGTGCAATACTTGCGAAACGTTAATTGACTGTCGTATTGGAATGTCAAACAGAGACGTTCAGCCTTTCCAGTTTTCATGCCCTAATTGTGAAGAAATCATTAGCTTTACAATCGGTGCCGACGATGGCGGTTTGCAGGGGGCCACCGATATTATTAAATTTAAGGGGCCTTTTACGGGAGAAAACCCTTTTGTAGATCTTCACTTAGATTTCCCTGTTTCATTCGGCGCATACAAAATCGGAAACACAGCTTACATGAAAGCGGTTGCCGAGTTGGGCACAGAATCAATAGGGCATTTGGCGCAGCGACTTGCGGTTCTGAATATGCTACACAATAAAAGCCGTGATCTTGACAGACTCGTCACACAGTACAAGCGAGGAGACACAAAATCTTTTAAAAAAGTCTGTCGCCACATACCCGGTGTAAATCTTAAATCAGAAAAGAAGCAGGATATCATTGCTGCTCTTTACTCCGCTACATCGATCATGTCTTCGCCGTTTACAGTTCATGAACATAATAAAGAGCTGTCAGAGGAAATTCCAAATATTCTTAGTGAACTATATTCGACCTATACAGATAAGTTTATAGATTTTTCAGACGCTATAGCTGCGAATCAATTTTTAAAAAATTTGCATCATGACTGCATATCCCTCTACCCAAAGATTATTGAGTTAGATCTTCCTTTGAGACCAGCTCTTTATTACGATTATGTTGAGCCGGCAAAACTTGGAGATATTCCGGCCAGGGTGTCAGCTAGAGATTTTAACGACTGTAATAATCTATACAAAGATCTTGCGGAGGTTTATTCTCGCCAGCTAGTGTTGCTCGCAGGCCTAAATAACCTTATTAAGCGAGGGGATGCTGATCTATTTGATCCATCAGTGAGGCTGAACAAAAAAGGAGATTTGATTAGGGACTTTTCTTCACTAAATAATTATGCCAACGTCGATCTTGGAAGAAAATTTAGTGCAATAGATGACTCTTTTTATAAAATTGATCCGCAAGCAATGGACAATAAGCTAAGAAATGCTATTGCCCACTATAAATTTGAATATAAGGCTTCGAGTCAACTCATTACGTTTTATCCAAGTAAGGAGGGGATGAATAGGGAGAAGTGCCATTCACTATACTTTATCGAATTTATGAGAAAAATGCTTCTGTTGTTTAGAGAGGTGCATAGCGTCAATCATGTGATAAAGTCTTTGATGTTTTTTAGGATATTTATCTTAAAAAAAGACATCTAGGTCACTTTTTACACTGTAATACGAGTTGGTATAACGCAGCGAAACGCTAACAAACTGCTGCACGCAGACGCCCAAATCTACGCGCTTTTTGTGGGTTTCGCTGCGCTCACTATACCACAAAAAACTCTCCGGCTTGGGCGCTGGTGAGCCGGGCGTTATGTGTAAAACGTATTCAGGGGGATAAAATGGCAATATTTGGAATTGGTGCATACTACGATGAGGATGTAAGTGATGACTTCATCCAAAATTCAATAGCAGGGCCTGGCTGGGATAAAGAAAAAGCACCAGAACTATTTCAATATATGGCTTCGTTGAAAGTTGGCGATATTGTTTATATCAAATCATGTCCAGCAAGCAGTAAAGATATTCATGTAAAAGGCATTGGCTTCGTTTCCGATCACGTTCTATTAACTGAACAAAGTGACACCAATGGCCTTGTTAGCGCAGGAAGGCGTATAAAATGGATAAATGCTGAAAAATTTACTATCCCTAAGCCACAAGAAAAAAATAACGTACGCTCAAACACACTATACGAAGAGTTTCATCCTGAAGTTCAAAAAGTAATAATGGAAAAAGTAATCAGTGCAATTAAAAACACATAACAATGCGCTCGTGTGTGACGGCTTGAGCGTTAGGGTTTAATAAGCTATGTACAAACTACTACTATTAATCGCAATAATTTTCTCTTCGAATACATATGCGAAGTCCTATTTGTGTACCGGTGAGGCTGCTGCAGGTATTACTTATTCAGATAGTGGGCGAGTTAAGTCATTCACTGCTGATGTGTCTAAAATGCAATGGATGGTAACAAATACATCGGGAAACTGGGTTGTTAAAGAAGTTGGGTTAAATGCTCCTCTGCCTCTTCAATGTCAATCAGAATACTATTGTGAAATAGAAAACGGAGATTTTTTTTGGCGAGATAAAAACGGCTACTTTGAGTATTACAGACGTCAGCCTAATTTCGAAAAACCGAATCTAGTTGAAGTGGGCATAATAGGTGGTAGATGTATAGACATTTGAAAAATGTATCAATGCACCCTAACCTGGCGTTATGCACTAAAAAGCCTATCTCATTCTAAAACCTTGCCTAAGGAGGAGAATTATGCAGAACGTTGCCTCTAAAAAAATTTAGATTTCTCGGTTTTATACTAGCTTTTCCTTTCCTTATAGCAACGGTAGCTTGTAGCACCACAAGTAGTAATGCTAAAGCTTATCAAGAATCATCATATTCTCAAGCGGTACCTTCGAAAAATGACGACACAGATGAAATAGACAATAAAAACAACAACGCCAATTCTGTAGTTACTGCTGCCAATGTAGCCATAATTGGAGTAGCGTTGGCAACAGAACCAGCATTACTTTTAATACCAATAATAATGTATTTTATATTCAGTGAAAAATAAGAAAATGAAATAGTGTCAGCACTTAGAAAGTGAATATAAATAAAACGCATAACAAGCGTGTTCGAGAGGGACATAATGATGAATTTACGAGTGCTTTTTCTATCAATTGGCTTAACATTATTGATTTCATGTAATAAGAGTAGTGGCATTGAACAAAGTGTAAAGATTCATGATCCTGATACTAATACCCGATTCATTCGAATTCTTGATGATAAAAATGTAAATTATCGAATCGCTTCTGATGGTCAGATCTTTTATCCCATTGAACAAAGCGACAAAGTAAAAGCTGCACATAAAGCAATTTTTGGTTCTATAGATAGTTCAAAAAAAGGTGCATCTGTTCAAACACAAGATGCTAATGAAATCTCATCCAGGCTCACAGATCTAGGTATTAATTTTGAAGTTTTTCATGGGGACGATAAAGTAACTTTTACTTGGAGTTCCAGTGTAAATGCTGAAGCAATGCACGTTGTTAGCGAAGTAATAAGTAAACGAGAAGGCTCAAGAAAATGGCAGGACACCTTCTAACAATCAAAATTCACATGGATGCAATGCTCGTAGTTCGCTCGTATTGCTCCAGTGATCTTGGACGTTAGATTTTTGTCAGATACTTTAGTTTCTTTTTTGCAGGGTTAGATAATGAACGAGATATTTAGAGAATACGAAGACTCTGACTACGAGGAGTGTGAGGAACTTGTCAATAAAGCCTGGGGATTTGATAAAATATTTTCATCAATTGAATTATCAAAATTTGCAAAACTTATTTACACAAAAGGATCTTGTGTTAGCAGTAACTACAAAATAGTGGTTGAAGATAACGGTGTAATTGTTGGCTTTTTATTTGGCTTGAATGAAAAATCTCGTAACCCCGGAAGGAATATTCTCTTTGGTCTAGGTGTGCTGTGGAAATTGATGCGACTAAAAGACGATAAGTCCGAGAAAAAGAAGTTGATAGATGCAATTAGTAGCCATCAAAAGAATCGGCTTGAAGTTGTTGATAAAGGAAGAAGTGAAATAGTTCTTTTTGTGGTGAGTAAGGAATATCAGGGAAAAGGGGTTGGCAAAAAGCTGTGGTCAGGCTTTAAAAGGTCATGTATCGATTCTGGGGTAAATTCAGTGATCGTAGAAACGAATAAGCTAGGGGCGAGTAGTTTTTACGAGCGAATTGGTTTTGTCCACATGGCTAACTTCAATTCACCTTTACATGAGTTAGCAACTAAAGGTGGTCAGGCGTGTATGTATGAGTACAACTGCAAATAAAAATCTAACAAGCGTGTTTGAGAAGGAGATGCCTCTCGACGCGAACGTTAGCGCGAAAATGTTGAGAGAAGCCAAACATGTGACTCAGTACAAAGGAGAGCCAATGCGTCGCTGGTTCATGAGTCCATACTTCGACTTAATCGTATGGTTTAGTGAAAACGAAGAAATTATCGGTTTTGAACTCTGTTATGGTAAACCCGATAGTGAAAGGGCGTTTTGCTGGTCTGAAGGAGTTGGCTATAAACATCATAAAGTCGATGATGGTGAATCAGAGCCAATGGAATATAAAATGACTCCCATCTATGTTCCTGACGGAGCATTTGATAAAGAGTCGGTGCTAGAAAGGTTCAAGCAAGAAGCGTGTAACGTCGAACAATCCATAAGGGAGTATGTGGTTGAAAGAATTTCAGAATTTAGTTTGTAGAAATTGCGCTATCAATACGCTCGTGTGGGACGATACGGCTCGCGCCCCGCAGCTTAGCCGTTGGGCGGCAATGCATGGAGGAAAACATGAAAACTGATTTCTCTGGATTAAAACGTGCAAAGCATCCGGTGCCGGAATTTGTCGCGAAAGCACTGAATGAGCGTGGTCTGATGGAAGCGTACAAGGATCGTCCGGCATATCAGCAGAACGACTACATCGGCTGGATAAACAAAGCGAAGAGACAAGAGACTAAAGAAAAGAGGCTTTCCCAAATGTTGGCTGAGCTTGCTGCCGGTGGTATCTACATGAACATGAGGCATACAGCGTCAGCGAAGAAATAATTGCTATGTTTTATACTCGGGTCGTGCCGCCCAACAAGGCGCTCGTGTCCACATTAGAGTGAAAAAGCATGAATTATTTTGGAACATTTGGTGAAACAGATAAGGAAGCACTTCAGCTACTCATGCCTGTTATAGATCGAGCCCTGCATGCACACAGGGTCGGAAACTACCAAGAATTTGTATCTGTAATAACTAGTGATTTAGCCAGGAAGATTACTGAGGAAGGTTTCATGAAAGCACATCATGAAATAGCACCACAGCTTGGTACTCTGCAATCGAAGTGCTTTTTGGCTTCTCTTCAGAGAGGCAAGAACCCAATGTTTCTCTTTTCTGCGAAATATTCTGGCACGGAAGACGATGTCTTAATTAATGTCACATTCAAGAGTGGAACAGAGCCACCTTTAATCGATTGGCTATGGATCGAATAACACATAACAGGCGATAAATATCCCAATAAGCTATGTGGCCTGACATGGTTGTAATGTTGTCGCCACTGTTCAATTTCATACCTGTGAGCTTATTCCTAAAGCTGATTCGGCCATAGTTAGAAAATTCCGGGATTATCTATTCAAAAATCAATCACCTTAATAAGGGGTCGGATTCGCCTACGGCGAGTCTGACCCCTGAAATCTTTAACAGAGTGTATGGACGGTTTTCACTTGACACATTTTGTTACAAAAAACTCTCTTTTTGACATCGTAGTGATACACAAATCTCTTTTAATAGTCCTGAAGCTTTTGTTTATTACGAACACATTATTAAACCACTTTACTGATTAAGGGCACTACGATGAAAATCAAAAGAGAATGGGCAACTCCAATTACTGCAGGGGCATTTTTACTTTCAGCGATTACAGGAATATTGATGTTTTTCCATCTTGATTCCGGGATCAATAAAGCTGCTCACGAGTGGTTAAGCTGGGTTATGGTGATAGGTGCTGTGCTTCATGTGACATTCCATTTCAATGGATTTAAACGCTATTTTTCATCCCTGAAAGGACAGGTGATTATGGGCGGGTTTGCTCTGTTACTCACGTTAAGCTTTCTTCCGGTTGGCGGTGTTAGTGGTGAGCCACCATTTGTATCACCAATAAAATCATTGTCCTCAACACCTTTAACAACATTGGCTATCGTCGCTGAGGTGACACCTGAACAGATGATTGAGCGTTTATCGAGTGTTGGCATTACTGTTCAATCGAATGATCAATCTGTTCAGGATCTGATTGGCGGAGACCTCCGTAAACAGATGCATCTGTTAAATGATTTACTCGCACAAAAATAGTGAGATGTGACTCTGATATGGTAAAAAAAACAGACTGGACTCTCAGCGTCTGGTCTGTTTACCCTCAGATTTGAGCTATTGAATCTATTTGCTTGCAGATGACCGCGCTTGCTCATTTCCAAAAAGATAAACATTTAGGCGTAACTGCGACATAATAGCGCAGATATGATTAACCGATTACAGACAGTCTTAAACTCAGAAATACCCCTGACCAATGACATTGGTATCCAGGTCGTTGAAAGCGGTGAGAATTACTTAACCCTGAGTGCTCCTCTTGAGAATAATCTTAACCATAAATGCACCGCATTTGGGGGTAGCCTCTATTCTGTTGCGGTACTATCCGGCTGGGGATTGCTCTATTTACTGATGGAAAAACATCACTTAAAGGGACATATTGTTATTCAAGAGAGCCATACAAAGTTTATTAAACCAGTCACCTCTCAGATCACTGCCACAGCTACTTTCGATAGCGCCGAACAATACGAACGCTTAATAAAGATTTTCAACCGCAAAGGCATTGCCAGAATCACGCTAGAATCAAAAATCATTTGCGATAGCGAGGTCTGCGTTATCTTTAAGGGCAGCTATGTGCTTCATTCCTAATGACAACATTTCATTGATTGCGCCTCAACTATACAATGATTAAATCCAGCAATTTTGGAAAAGTAATCAGCACCACATTTCACTTACTATTCTGGTGAACCATTTGTATAGAGCTAATGATGAGTAAGAAAACCCACCATGAAAGAATGAACCGTGTTATTGAGTTTATTGAACATAACCTCGATTCGGAGATTGATTGTAATCAATTGGCAGCGATCGCTTGTTACTCAAGGTTTCATTTTCATCGCCTGTTTTATTCATTCTCTGGTGAGGGTGTTTATGCCTTTCGTAAACGACTCTTGTTAGAGCGCTCCATTAAGCATTTATTGTACTCAGATGAATCGATCACTGAGATTGCCTATAAATGCAGATATGAGAATCAAGCATCCTTTAATAAGGCGTTTAAAAAGCAGTTTTCATACTCACCAAGTCAAGTTCGAAAACAGATGGTTTCTGTTGATACAAACAGAGTCAAATTAATCCAGAACAGGAGTATTGATATGAAACCGGAAATAATTGAATTTAATGAAACAGAGGTAATCAGCTCAAGGGCATACGGAAACTATGACCAAGCGGCTTCTGAAGCATGGGGCAATGTTATGAAGTATGCCTACTCGAACAAACTGATGAGCAAGGATACTCGCATGTTTGGCATTTCACATGATGATCCTGATATCACCGAACCAAGCAGAATTCGATACGACGCTGGTGTTGATATTGATGTCGATATTTCAAACGAGACTCATCTCAAAAAGATGACCATTTCTGGCGGTAGATATGCAAAATTTCTGCATAAGGGGCCGTACCAGAACTTTCGTGAGACCTACGCTTTCATCTTTAATGAGTGGCTGCCTGAGTCGGGCTATCAATTAAGAGATGACCCCTGTTTTGAGATCTACCTGAACAAAGACCCCAGAAGAACCAAACCGGAAAACCTCAAGACCGAGATCTACATCCCGATCCAATAGGGTATTCAGCACCTGAACAGGGATGTTAATGCTTATGGTGGTGACTATGCACCGGGAAGACTCTTTTTAATAAATTCAATTATTTTTCCCGATTGTTGCTCGAAGTGTTCAATAGAGTCATGTTTTGCCCCATCAACGGCTATCATCTCTATTTTTGGTTGACCTTCTGTATTTGACTCAATCAGGTGCATATCACCAATCGGAACAACCCGATCATCAGTTCCATGGGCGAGCAGAACCGGACATTGAACCTCCCGTATTCGATTCATCGGTGCAATATCTTCAAAGCTATATCCAATCACCTTCTGGATATAGCTCATGATGAGGGTACGCATAAAACGTGGGATCCACGGTCTGTCCAGATGACGGTTCATGACCAGATTTGGATGAGCAAAACCGGAGAGACCTATCACAAGATCGATATCGTGCCGACGTGACGCGGTCAGAATCGAGGCCGCCGCGCCGATGGAGTGCCCAAGCACAATAACCTTGTGACCCGGCGTATGCTGTTTGATCCAATCGATAGCGGTTTCGAGATCCTCCGCAAAACGGGGTAGAGAGGAGAAGCTGTCACCATCACTGCGACCATGGTTACGAGCGTCATAGAGCAATAGATCCATTCCGGCGTTATGAAAAGGCTCCGCAAGCGGCAACATCATCTCGGCATTGGCACCCCAGCCATGAACGATCACCAGCGTACTTTTACTGTGACGCGAAGAGATATGCCATGTAAACAGCCGTTTACCATTAACACCATGAAGATAGTGCTCTGTATATGGCATTCCCCGCTGTTCAGGGGTCGATTTTTCAACAATGCGTGGTGCACGGTAAACCCAATGTAATATCACTGGAAAGAGTAGTAACGAGCAAATGGTTACCAGAAGAAGCGTAATAAGTGGAGACATGATAATGGGCTTGTTGTCTATTGCGGTTTAAAACGAGGCGAAGGGTATCATAACCAGCGATGATGCCGATTAATATTGCTGTATCTGCTGATATTCGTCACTAAAAAACCTCTGGTTTTCATGTTAAGGCAAATCTGATTAAGTTTGATAAACCAGTCATTGCGAACGAAGTGAACGACTCTTCTTAACCTCCATCAAGCTCCACAATGAGTTATGCTAAGCACAATGGCAGAAATAACCGGCTATTAGATACTATATTTCAGTAGCCGCTCTGCTATTCTAGGAAAACAATTCAACAAAGAGGATGAGTGATGTATATCAGAGAGATACTGGATTTGGTTTTTAACTTCTGGACAGGATTAGCCGTATTAATCATCATACTGGTTAAATCCTCCATCAAATTTGTTCCCCAAAACCGCGCCTTCGTTGTCGAGCGCTTCGGCAAATACAACAAAACTATGATCGCGGGTCTGAACCTGCTGGTTCCGTTTATCGACAAGGTGACTTATGACCAGTCACTCAAGGAGCACGCCTATGATGTTCCAAGCCAGGCAGCGATTACCAAGGATAATATTTCACTGGTTGTTGATGGGGTGCTCTATCTGAAGGTGCTCGATGCCTACAAGGCCTCATACGGTGTTGATAACTACGTCTACGCGGTCACCCAGTTGGCGCAAACCACGATGCGTAGCGAGATCGGCAAGATCGACCTCGATAAAACCTTTGAGGAGCGTGAAAGCCTCAACACCAATATCGTCAACGCCATCAATCTCGCCTCCGAGCCGTGGGGCGTGCAGGTACTGCGCTATGAGATAAAGGATATCGAACCACCACGCACCATTCTCGATGCGATGGAGCGGCAGATGAAGGCCGAGCGCGAGAAGCGCGCCACCATCCTTGAGTCAGAGGGCAATCGCCAGTCGGCAATCAATATTGCTGAGGGGGCAAAGCAGGCACAGGTATTATCAGCAGAGGCCGACAAGGCGGAGCAGATCCTGCGCGCCGAGGGTGAGGCTCAGGCCATCCTTGCGGTTGCCGATGCCAAAGCAAAAGCGCTTGATACCGTAGGTAAGGTCGCCAATACATCCGAAGGACAGAAGGCAATCCAGCTTGATCTGGCCGATAAGGCCATCGCGGCAAAACAGGCAATCGCCAAAGAGTCTACCGTGGTGCTCCTTCCTGAAAGCAATAGTAATGCAGCCAATATCGTTGCCGAGGCGATGACCATCATCAATACCCTCAATAGCGGCAAAACCGATAACGCCTAGTGCAGGAGAGTAGCCGTGATCAGTGAATATATTGTAAGCCACCAACCACAGTTCTGGTTCGCGATCGGCTTTGTGATGTTAGCAATTGAGGTTTTCACCGGATTCGCTGCTGGCGTGTTTCTGTTTGCTGGCCTGGGGGCGCTCACCACTGGCCTGTTAATGGGTGTTGGCGTCATTCCAGAAACATGGATTGCCGGAATCGCCTGCACCGGTATCAGTAGCGGCATCATTACCGCACTGTTGTGGAAGCCCTTAAAAAAGCTCCAGGGCGACCAGCCCATCCAGAAAGATAACAGCAGCGATCTCGTAGGCCATACCTTTGTTGTAGAGACCGAGATTACCACCGCTAATCCAGGCTCCACCAACTACTCAGGAGTAACCTGGAAGGTGGTGATCGACACGGATGCTGGCGTGGACACTATTAAAGCGGGACAACAGGTGAGAGTCAGCTCAGTGGAGGTAGGTGTGTTTAAGGTAAAACCTGCATAGAAATAAATCGGGTTAGAGAGCAATTGTTTCTAATATTAGAAAAACACTCTCTGACCCTGATTATCTTAGCAACGGATAGCGAGAAACTATGCCTGTATTATGAAATTGGATATCAGAAATTCATGACTATGGTAATGATGAAACCATGATGGTAAGTTATTGTTACTACTGATATTTGACAGGGATTGTTGTTACAAATCCTTCGAAAAATCTCACTTTTATTTCACGGATAGGAGGGAACTATGCATGAATATCTGGATCAGCGAGTTTCCTTCTATTCGAACGGTTAGCCCTCAAGAACAATTGAGAGCATTCCAGAGGAAAGATAGTGGTATTCAAAGAAATACAGAAGTTTATTGATAAGTCATTTTCTGGATGTATTGTCAAAAATTTATCCTATCTAACGTCACCTATTAAACGAGGTGAAATAATACCAAAAGGAACCTTGGTAATTATGGCGTCAGGCGATGCGCAATTACGTTTAAAGATTCTAGATAAAGACACACCACATAAGGGTTTTAGCACGCCACTTGCCTTAAATGACAAAGCTGAAACTCTTGGTATAACCTCTAACTACCTACATTGGTATCTAAATAGTGACGTAGTAAATAAGCAATTAATGGAGTGCGCAGCAGGCTCAGTCTTTCTTAGAATACCAATTAAGGTGATAAAACAGATACCAGTCCCCGCCCCAATGAAATCATTTTCTAAAACTATTCCAAAAGAAACAGTTCATAAAAAGGAAGATGAATTTAGAGAGCTTCTAAACAGTTTTTATCAAGATTATTTATTTAACCTAAAGAACAAAAGCTATCGAACTGCATTAATCCTGGCTGGCGCAATGACAGAA